>CAYNLN010000014.1:0-34653 GCA_964398065.1 uncultured Christensenella sp.
TTGCCTTTCTGTACTTTGTTCTTGATAACAATTTCTCGTTATCTCGTCTTTCTTTACTATGCAGTTGTCAATCTTCGATATTAAGCAAACCGCTTAATTATGTTGCTCACGTTTCGCAAGCCTACATATAATACCACTATATAACTTTTAAGTCAAGTGATTTTCCAAAGTTTTCGACATTTTTTAAAAAAATTTAAAAAAAAAATTTTCCGCGCCTCTTATAAGGCAAAATTACAAGATTTTATTGCAAAGAATCACTCAAAAATTCGTAATCCGCTAACTTTGCTTTTTTATTATACTATATATTTTCGGAAAAATCAAACAAAAACGCCCCAATTATTCCAAATCGGCAAAAATCGGCTTACAAAAGTCAACGTTATAAAACTTTAACTTTTCAAAAAGTTCTTTTTTATCCCCGTTTGTGTGAATTTTTACCGACGGTTTAAAGAAAGCCGTTTTTTCGCTATTAATTTTAACTTTTAAAATTTTTGTCGCTTCGTCAGCAATCGGCGGACCGCACTCGACAAAATTTTTTATTCCGCTAAAAAGGCTTTTAAAAACTTTGTCGGCAAATCCGAAATGCGTGCAACCGTATAGAAGCGTATCGCACGACTTATATTCCACCGACCGAAGTTTTTTACTCACGACGTCGCGAAAGGATTTTTCATAAACAAGTCCGTTTTCGACAAAGCCGACAAACTCGTTACACGCTATAGGAAAACATTCGATACCGCACGATCCTAACAATTTTTGATACAAACCGCCCGAAACGGTACTTTCTGTCGCTAACAGCAAAACTTTTTTTGATTTTAAAACGTTCTTTAGATAACTTACCGTCGGAAATATAGCGTCGATAACTCTGCATCTAAGTTCGCTTTGCGCCGTCTCGACAAACCTCGAAGCCGTATTGCACGCAACAATTACGAGCGTAGGATTGAAATTATTTAAAAAAGCGCTAATCTTTTCAACTCTTTGGATAATAAAATCGTCCCCGCGGATACCGTAGGGACAATATTTTTCATCTGCGACATAAACGTAATCGCAATCGGGCAAAGCCGCAATTAAACTTTTTAGAACGGTTATTCCGCCGATACCCGAATCGAAAACGCCGATAATCGGTTTTTTGCTAATTTTGCTTTTCATTATATATATAATATATGAAGTTAAAAGTCGAAAAGCACCGCTAAACCGCAAATTCTATATTTAATTATAATTTTTTATTTCTCCTTGCGTTTGCAAGAGCAACGACGCGGTTCATTTCGTTTTTGATAATCATATAACCCTCGTCGACGCCCATACCGGGTTTTCCGAGGAATTGAATGGCGTTGCACGCAATACCGATGTTAGTCGTCGTACGGGTGGAAATATCCGTTTCGTTGCAACTTCCGCCGCAATAACTTCCGACGCCGTGTTCGTTACAATAAATAATTGCTTCGCAAACGTTGTTAACGCCGCCGAGGTCGGGAGTTTTTATTTGCAAAATGTGTCCTGCGCGTTCGTCGGCAAAAAGTTTTATGTCTTCTAAAGTATTACACCATTCATCTGCAACGATTTCGAGTTCGCTACCCGATTCGATTAATTTTTGCGTTAAAATCTTTTCAAGTTTTAAAGTGCCTTCCCTATCGCCCGTATCGACGGGACCTTCGATTCTTACATGGAAAGGAGCGCCCGCTTTTTCGCACTTTAAAAGATATTCAAACATTTTATCGACGTCGTAATTAAAGGCAAGACCGATTGTTCCGTAAACGTCGAAATGTAAAATAGGGTTATATTCGGGATTAAGACGTTTAGTTAAAATACGTTCCCTTAACCATTCGATGTAAGAAAGCAAAATTTCACCGTTTTTACCGAGTTTCGTTTCGACGTTATTGATAAGGGCGTGCGGTAAAACGTCTACTTCTTTAATAATCATTTTGTCGGCAGACATGTATCTGTCGTCGCCCGTTTGAGTAAATACGGGAATAGGCTTATATTCGGTATCGGCGACGTTGTATTCTTCACGAACGACTTCGGCAACCGTTAAACGACGAGAAACCGCGGTGGCGTTCAAAAGCGCTTGAGTAAGACCGTAACGAACGGCTGTGTGCAAACGCTTGCCGTCAATTACCATTCTGTCGTACTTTTCCGCTAAAGGTCTAAATTTAGAAACGTCTTCACCGATAAGCATAGGAACGACTTTTTCTTGCAACAAAGGCATATTTTCGTCTATCAAAAAGACATGATCCCTTCCGCCGCAACCGGAATATTGAACGGCGACGCAATCGCCCATACCGATAGTACCGTCTTCCAATACAAGTTGAATCGAAATAACTTCACCCGGCTCGCGGATTGTTCTGAAACCGTCGGTTACGGGTTCGCCGAGGTAGAAAAATCCGTCGTGTTTTGCACCTTGTTTGATAGCGTTTTGGTCGTCATAATAAAATCCCGAGTATGACTTTGTTAAAATAACGTTTGTGATTTTCATAATTTCCTTTTCGGTCGTATGTCGAATTTACAAAATACAATATCTTCCTATCGTAAAAACAGCATAAATCGTTAAAATATTTTGTATCGTGCTTGATTATAGCACAGTGCGACGGTTAATTCAAATATTTACAAACCAAAAGTCAAAAAAAGATTAAATTTTATCACTTTTCGGCCGAACTCGATTTTTTATGGCAGTTATGGTCTGAATTGCGAAGGAAAAATCGAATTTTACGAACATAATAATTCTCATTGAAAAAGGAAAGAGGTTATCCCCTTTCCTGTATCAAATGTAATCTTATTTAACATAACTAAGTACAATAATTTAGTCAATTTTCCTTTTACCGACGTCGACGGTAAAATCGAAAACGTCGTGCGTTACGGGATCGTTGACTTTTAGTGAAAATACAGACGAGTTTTTCAAATACTCGACTAATTCTTCGTTAGTCGTAACGTCGTCGGGAAGATACACGCCGCCGCAAGGTCTTTCGCAATCGCCGTGAAAATCGCAACCGCAAGTTAACGCAAAACCGTTTTCTTTAGCGACAACGGCAAGTTCGTTAACGTAACAACCGTCGTACTTGAAATGGCAGTTCACTTCGACGCCGTCGAGATAACGTATGTCTTGAACGGTTTGACCGTATCTATAAGGATGGGCGTTCACAAGCAAGCACCCGTATTTATGACAAGCCTCGTAAATTTCCTTTTGCGTAAGATTGGGAAGATCGGGATTTTCACGCAAAAACTCGGGCGTCGCACCGTAAATCAAAAGATGCACTTTTGGATTGTACGCAACGGTTACTTCAACGCCGAAAAGAACGTTTACGCCGACTTTTTCGCCGTATTCGCGCGTTTTAAGGTATTCGTTTATGAACTTTTCGACGAAACATTCGGTTCCGAACTCGGTCAAATCGTAATCGTTGTAATGATTTGTAAGGACCATGCCGTCAAAACCCGTTTCCTTAACGGAATCGACGACAACGTTAAACGGGATTCTCGCACAGCGGCTTATTCCCGAAGAATGACAATGCAAATCGTAAAGCAACATGATTACTTACAAGAAATAACGTATTCGATATAATGTTTAGTCGGTGTATTTGCTTTTAAAATAGGCTTTTCGAAACTATCGACGTTAATCGCATTGGGAAAATATTGAGGTTCCAAACAGAAAGCGTTCTGTTTGTGGTACAAACTTTTACCGGGGATTTCGTTCATCATATTGCCGCAATAAAACTGCACGCCCGGCAAATCGGTGTACATATCGAGCGTAATACCCGTTTTATTCCCCGTACACGTAGCGACGTGGTTGGAATTCAATATAAAGTTGTGGTCAAACCCACCCGCCGACGTAACGTTTTTATCTTGCGAAAAAATATCGGGGGCAATAGTTTTAGGCGTTGTAAAATCGAAAGGAGTTCCCTTTACGTCGACAATATCGCCTACGACTACAAGGTCGTCGTCTGCGGGCGTAAAGCGGTCGGCGTTTATATATACGAGCGTGTCGTAAATATCCCCGGAACCCTCGCCGTTTAAGTTAAAGTAGGCGTGATTGGTCGGGTTGAAAAGCGTGTCTTCTTTAGATAATCCGAAAAACTCGATTTTAAGTTTGTTTTTATCGAGGCTAAACTCGACATCGAATTGTAATTCGCCCGGAAAACCTTGATCGCCGTCGGGGCTTAACAAGGAAAGTTTTAACTTTTCGCCGATGATTTTCGCATCGAAAAATCTGTGGTCATAAGGATTAAAACCACCGTGTAAAGTAGCGGTCGAAGTATTTTTATCAAGCAAATATTCCTTACCGTTCAACGTAAAGCGAGCGTTAGCGATTCTGTTTGCAACACGACCTATCGTACCGCCCATATGAGCGTTTACTTTTACGTAGTCTTCACAATTTTTATTACAACAAACTATATCCTTTTTACCATTAGGGGTGTTTACCAAAAAACGTTGCAAAATACCGCCGAAATCGGTAATGCCAACTTCCAAGTATTCGTTTTTAAGAACATACAAAGTAACGTTCTTACCGTTGTATTTGCCAAAATTCTCTTTTAAAATCATTGTTTTTACCTTCCGTAAATTTTTCGTTAAATTTTTTTCACAGTAATACCGTCGTCTATCGCGGCATCGTAGAAAGTCGGCTTATAACCGATTGCCTTTTCGTATTTTTCGGTAACTTCAGTCTTGAATTCGTCGACTTTCGTATTTAAAACGATAGCAATCGTACATCCGCCGAAACCCGCGCCTATCATACGCGCGCCGAGGCAATACGGATTTTCGACTTCGGCGCTTTGAAGCGCGTCTAATTCCTTACCGGTTACCTCATATAAGTCACGTAACGATTGATGAGATTGATTTAAAAGACGCCCTAGTTCCTTCAAATCGCCTAAAATCATCGCCTTTTTCGCTAAATTTACCCTCGCGCACTCATAAACGACGTGTTTAGCTCTGTCGGAAACGACTTCGGGCAAAAGACATTTGCCGTTTTCGTAATCTTCGACAGATAAATCGGCAAGGCAAGAAACGTCGTATTTTTGCTTTAAAAGTTCTAAAGCCTTTTCGGTTTCGGCACGCCTTTCGTTATACTTGCTTTCGACAAGGTTATGCGGCTTATTGCAATTTGCTATCACGAGCGCGTAATCTTTTAAATCGATAGGAACGTACTCGCATTCAAGTGTTTTGCAATCGAGAATCATTGCACTACCCTTTTTGCCGCACGCAGAAGCATATTGATCCATGATTCCGCAGTTTACGCCGGCGTATTCGCGCTCCGCTTTTTGTGCAAGCAACGCTATTTCGGGATTGGATAAAGATTCACCCGATAAGGCTAAAAACGCGGCAATCGTAGAAACCTCAATCGCGGCGGACGAGGATAAGCCGCTACCGAACGGTACGTTACAATCCTGTACCATATCGCATCCGACGATTTTGTATCCCGTTTGTTGTAAAACATACGCGGAACCCGCTTGGTAGTTACCGTATTTTAAGTCGCGATAGTCGTTTAACTTGTCGATATCGAGGGTAACTTTATCGCTAAGCGTCGTCCAAGAAAGATTAATTTTATTTGTTCCGTTAGGGCGAACGTAGACGGTATTTTTTAGCGACAACGCAGCGGGAAAAACTTTACCGCCGCAATAATCGACGTGTTCGCCGATAATGTTAATTCTGCCCGAAGCACTTACAACATACTGATATTTTGAAGCATCAATCATAATTACACCATTCGTAAAAATTTTAAAAATCGTTGAATTTAAGCGTGATTTTAAAGATTTTTATTATTTATCTTTATTTTTTATATCCGTTAGGATTACCGCTTTGCCATTTCCACATTGTTTGGCACATATCGTCGATATCGAGTTCAGCCTTCCAACCGAGTTCTTTAAAGGCTTTGTCGCAATTTGCGTACGACGCGGCGATGTCGCCCGGTCTACGCGGCTTAATGGAATAAGGAAGATCCCTACCGCACGCTTTGGAAAACGCTTTTATAACTTCGAGTACCGAATACCCGTTACCCGTACCCAAATTATATACGTGAACGCCCGGTTGAGTCGTCTTAACAATCGCAGCTACGTGTCCTTTCGCCAAATCGACAACGTGGATATAATCCCTTACTCCCGTTCCGTCGGGAGTGTCGTAATCGTTACCGAAAACACCGACTTCGGGATAAATACCGACTGCAACTTTTGCAATAAACGGCGCAAGGTTATTCGGAATTCCTTGAGGATCTTCACCTATAAGTCCGCTTTCGTGAGCACCGATAGGATTGAAATATCTTAAAAGGGTAACGTTCCATTCGTTATCGGAAAGGTATAAGTCGGATAGAATTCTTTCTTGCATAAGTTTACTCGTTCCGTAAGGATTAGTCGTTCCGCCGACTTTGCAATCCTCGGTTAAAGGTAAAACTTCGGGATCGCCGTAAACGGTCGCGGAAGAAGAAAACACTATGTTTTTGCAGCCGTGCTTTTTCATCGTTTCGACCAAAACGAGAGTGCTGTATAAGTTGTTGTCATAGTATTCGATAGGCTTTGCGCAACTTTCCCCTACCGCTTTCAACCCGGCAAAATGAATTGCCGCTTCTATTTTATTTTCACAAAAAACCTTGTCGAGCGCCGCGCGGTCGCGAACGTCCGCTTCGTAAAACTTCAATGATTTACCCGTAATCTTTTGAACGCGTTTAAGACTTTCTTCCGAAGAATTGGAAAAATTGTCCACAACAACGACGTCAAAGCCCTTATTCAAGAGTTCGACGCAAGTATGCGAGCCTATATAACCGGCACCGCCTGTAACTAAAATAGCCATAAAGCCTCCTATTTCACTATTACTCTTAATGAATTATATCACTTTTCTTTGTCTTTGTAAACTCAAAGTAATTGAAAAGTCGAAGTTTAATTTATTATTATGCCTTACTTTTTTAAAAAGTTGTCAAATTTCCGGTATTTCGCTAAAAAATCGCTCGACCGCATTAAAAATATCACCAAATGCTTTTAACTACCTTTCTTACGTTTTCGTGCGTGCATTTTTCTAAAAAATCTTTCTTATTCATCCACACGACGGATATCATTCTTTCTTCTTTAGGCAAAGGATTTCCTTTGTTTTCCGTCACGAAAAGATAAGGAACTACGGTTTTTCGGATAAGTTTATTGGCGGGCGTTAAAAACTCATATGAAAACGACGGCAATTCCTTACAAAGGTTTTCCTTCGAAATAACGATATTCGTTTCCTCGAAACATTCCCTAATCGCCGTTTCGACCAAAGTTTCCCCGGCCTCCTTATGTCCTTTAGGAAGCGATAACGTTTCTTTTCCGTAAATCGATTCGTTTGTGGCAAGGATTTTTTCGCCGTTTAAAACTATCGCCATCGCGCTTAATTCCTCCGTAGCGACGGTCGGATTCACAAACTCGCTTATCGCCGACTTTATTTCGGGTACGTCTAAAACGTTATCTTTTAATTTCAGGTTAAATTTATGTCTTTCGACGCCAAAAACGTGATTCGTATATTTTGTTCCGTCGAACCATTTTTCCAAGCACGGAATAAAGTCGGGGTTTTTAGTTTTATCGCCGTAAATGCCGACGATAAACAGTTTTTTGATTAAATCTTTGTACTTTTGCTCGTTATCAGTGAAAAAGTCTTGACTTCTTTCGTTAAACGCAAAATACAACGACGACGGATTACCGCAATACATCGGTACGATAAATATTACTTTTCGGTACTTTAACATATCTTCGAATAACGCGTACACGTCGTCACTGCGATATTTGCAAGAGCCAAAAAAGCACTCGTAATCGCAATTTTCGCACATATGATATTTTATATCGCGAAAATAAACAATTTTGTCTTGTTCGCTCGATAAAAAGTCGGCGACGTTATCGCAGTTTCCGTTTTTCCTTGCCGAAAAACTAATAAATAATTTCATAAAGTCAATACCTTTCTCGATTTGTATATTTGTCTTATTATACTACAAAACCTTGCTTTTTTTCAATGAATTCGAGCGTAAAACAGAAACTTAAAAAAAAATCGGCTCGAAACTTTCATATCGAGCCGCGTTCGTTAAAAGTTATTAATAAAATCATTCCCATTCGATAGTTGCCGGCGCTTTGGGGCTAAGGTCGTAAAGAACACGGCATACGCCGGGGACTTCCGATAAAATTCTATCGGTAATTTTTTTCAAAATCGTCCAATCGATGTCGGGAACGGTCGCACTCATCGCGTCGACGGTGTTTACGGCGCGAATAATTACGGGCCAATCCCACACGCGTTTGCCGTTTCTGATACCGGTAGACCGCATATCCGGAACAACCGTGAAAAACTGCCAAATTTTCTGCGTCAAACCCGCTTTATCGAACTCGTCGCGCAAAATAGCGTCGCTTTCGCGCAATGCGTTAAGTCTGTCGCGAGTAATCGCGCCCGTACAACGAACGCCGAGTCCCGGTCCCGGGAAGGGCTGGCGATCAACCATTTCCGAAGGAAGCCCCAATGCCCTACCGACAACGCGAACTTCGTCTTTATACAAAAGTCGAATAGGTTCGACAAGTTGAAATTTCATATCTTCGGGAAGTCCACCTACGTTATGATGTGCTTTAACGCCGTCGCTTTCCAAAATATCGGGATATATCGTACCTTGTGCAAGGAATTCGATACCCTTAAGTTTTCTCGCTTCTTCGTTAAAAACAACTATAAATTCGCTTCCGATGATTTTACGCTTTTGTTCGGGATCGGTAACGTTGGCAAGTTTATCTAAAAATCTGTCGGTTGCGTCGATATAGACAAGATTGGCGTTTAATCCGTTTTTAAAAACTTCGATAACTTTTTCGCTTTCGCCTTTGCGCATTAAACCGTGATTAACGTGCACGCACACTAAATTACTGCCGATAGCCTTAATCAAAAGCGCGGCGACAACCGAACTGTCAACTCCGCCCGAAAGTGCGAGAAGCACCTTTTTATCGCCTACTTGCGCACGAATCGCATCGACTTGTTCCGCGATAAATTTATCTGCTTGCTCTTTTGTTTGAATACGAGCCATCGTTTCAGGTCTTAAATTCGAAACCATAAACATCTCTCCTTATTATATTCTGCACGGAAAACCATCCGATATCAGTTATTAGTCGTGTAATTAGGTGCTTCCTTGGTAATGCTGATATCGTGCGGATGGCTTTCTTTCAATGCCGCGTTGGTAATTTTCACAAACTGCGCCGTCGCCCTAAGCGTGGCAAGGTCCTTCGCACCGCAATATCCCATACCGGAACGAATACCGCCTAAAAGTTGGAATACTATATCTGAAACCGTTCCGCGGTAAGGCACGCGACCTTCGACGCCTTCGGGAACGAGTTTTTTCGCACCTTCTTGGAAATATCTGTCTTTAGAACCGCAAGCCATGGCGGCAAGCGAACCCATTCCGCGATAAACTTTAAAACTTCTGCCTTGATAAAGTTCGATATCGCCGGGGCTTTCTAAAGTTCCCGCAAGCAAACTGCCGAGCATAACGGCATGTCCGCCTGCAGCAAGCGCCTTAGTAATATCGCCCGAGTATTTGATACCGCCGTCGGCAATAATCGTAATACCGAGTTTTTCGGCTGCTTCACCGCAATCCATAACTGCTGAAAGTTGCGGAACCCCTATGCCGGCAACTATACGAGTAGTACATATAGAACCGGGACCGATACCGACTTTAACGACGTCCGCGCCGACGTCCGCAAGCGCCTTGACGGCTTCCTCCGTGGCAACGTTGCCCGCAATAATCGGAAGGTTCGGGTATTTTGCTTTGATTTTTCGAACGCTTTCGATAACGCCTTTGGAATGTCCGTGCGCGGTATCGACTGCAATAATGTCTACCCTTGCTTTCACGAGTTCGTCGACGCGTTCGAAAGTATTAGCGGCGGTACCGACGGCGGCGCCGACCAAAAGCCTCCCGTTGACGTCTTTCGCGGAATTCGGGTATTGAATGGATTTTTCTATATCCTTAATCGTTATCAAACCTTTAAGATTGTAGTTTTCGTCGACGATGGGAAGTTTTTCTATTCTGTGTTTGCCGAGAATTTTTTGCGCTTCGGCAAGACTTGTACCGACGGGTGCGGTAACGAGATTTTCCTTGGTCATTATATTGCCGATAGGCTGTTCGAAATCCGTTTCGAAACGTAAATCGCGATTGGTCAAAATGCCGACCAATTTACCGTTTTTGGTAATGGGAACGCCGCTTATTTTATATTTAGCCATTAACGCGTCGGCGTCTTTCACCTTGTTTTCGGGTTCCAAAAAGAACGGATCGGTTATAACGCCGTGCTCGCTGCGTTTTACTTTATCTACTTCGCGCGCTTGTTCTTCGATCGACATATTTTTGTGAATGATTCCGAGCCCGCCTTCGCGCGCCATGGCAATAGCCATTTTCGATTCGGTAACGGTATCCATCGCTGCCGAAATGATCGGAATATTAAGGTTTATGCCTTTAGTAAGAGCGGTTTGTAAATTTACGTTCGAAGGAAGAACTTCGCTCGCCTGCGGAATGAGTAATACGTCGTCGAACGTAAGACCTTCTTTTAAAATTTCAGCCATAATTCTCCTTTATAAAAGTTATTTTTATCGGTTATACGATTAATTTAGAGGCGTTAGAAAAAACTATAAAAAAAATCGAGCAAACGTCAATTATACTATTTACGGTTCGCCTAAAACAAAATCAGGCTACTTGCTGTGCTCGATGTTTATATTGTATCAAATTTTTTAAGTTTACGCAACGGTATTGTCGCGATTTTTTTAGAAAAACAAGGTCTTTTTTCAGTTCGAAAACGAATCGCTTACGGTTTTAGAAATTTCCACACGTTTAGAAAACGTATCTTTTTATGCTTTACTTAAAACCGTTTGTTTGATTGTTATTTATTAAAATTTAAATTTATTAGAACTATTTTCCTCTTTTGCTTACAAACCCCACCCCAACATTTGACATAGAGCCTATTTTTCTCTTTTGCTTACAATACCCACCCCAACATTTGACATAGAGCCATAAAAAAAACGTATCGCTAAGATACGAATTTTTCTGGAGGTACCACCCGGATTTGAACCGGGGCGTAAAGGTTTTGCAGACCTTGGCCTTACCGCTTGGCTATGGTACCGTATATAAATTGTAAAAAAAAATGGAGCGGGAAACGAGATTCGAACTCGCGACATTTGCCTTGGCAAGGCAACGCTCTACCACTGAGCCATTCCCGCATATCCATCGATAAAAAATTGTCTGGTGGGAACAACAGGGCTCGAACCTGTGACCCCCTGCTTGTAAGGCAGATGCTCTCCCAACTGAGCTATGCTCCCAAACGACATTTGAATTTCGAATGCTCATATAATATAACAAATTATTTATGAAAAGGCAACTGTTTTTTCTCTGTTTTTAAAAAAATCTTAAAAAATTTTCAAAGATATTTTACAATCTAAATTTTATCTGAAAAAATCAACGGTAAACAAAGGTTTTTCCGTCAAGATAATATAAAAAATTACCGACGGGAAAGTGTAAAACAAGTTTTACGGCGGATAAAGACAAATCTTTTACGCCTAAACTTTTGCTGATTTTTACGTCGCCGTATTTGTTATCGCCGAGTATAAAATGACCAATGTGCGCAAGATGAGCGCGTATTTGATGAGTTTTGCCCGTAATCAATTTAACTTCGAGATCCGAAGTAACGCCGTCGGTATCGACTAATTTGTAGTAAGTTTCTATCTTATAACTGCCCTTTGTAAATTTATCGGTAATCTTTACTACGGAATTTTTGCTGTCTTTAAAAAGATATGCACTTATTGTTTCCTCTTTTTGTTTGGGAACACCGTAAACTTTCGCGCGATAATACTTGTCGAAGGTCCTGTATTTAAAACCGTCGACTATTTCGGCATAAGACGATTGATTTTTCGCGAAAATCATAACGCCGTCGGTATTTCGGTCAAGCCTATGACAAAAATACAAGTTTTTAAGGTGACTTAGTTTATTATAAAAATCTTCCGAGGTTATCCCCTTAGGTTTTATTACTACCAAAACGTTATCGTCCTCATAAACGATATCTATCTTTGTTTCGACGCTCAAACCGTCATAGTATACGTCTATATTGTCTTCAGGATAAAGAATAACGTCACAAGAAACCCTTTTGCCGTTAACTTTAATATCTTTTTTCCTCAACAATTTATTAAACGTAGCAAAAGATAACCCGCCGTTATATTCGCTAAGGAGAAATTTCGATAATTTAGTTTTTTCGTTTACGTGAAAAGATTTCATGACGTGCCTTCGTATTGTGTAAAATGCAAAATGTAAGCGGAATGATTATTAGCGGAAATATCGATATCGGAAATGATAATAGGAAATATATTATGTAGGACAAAATCAAGCTTAAAACCGTTTGAAAAACAAATAAATATATCGAATCTAACATACCGATTTGGCTTTTTATTGCAAACATAGCCGTAAAACACGGCGGATAAAACGCAATAAACACCGTAAGCGCAATCAAACTTTTCGCAGAAAAGTCAAGCGAAAACGAAAAAACCTCTAAAGTGGATATTATCGCCTCTTTTGCAAATAGACCTGTAAACACCGCGGTACCTATCTTATAATCGTCGATTCCGATCGGTTTAAAAATGCAAGTAACTTTCTTACCCAAAAAAGCGAGAATGCTCGCGTCTACGTCACCACTTGGTAAATATTCGAAATTTGTGCTAAGCGTGCTCAATAAAAAAACAATTACGGAAACCGCAACAATCACAGTCGATATTTTGATTATAAATTGTTTTACGGAATTAATCAAGGGTTTTAATATGTTTTTTAAACAATTTAATCTTAAAACGGGTAATTCGATAATTAAAGCTACTGCTTTATCTCCTTCGAACTTTTTTATCAGCATAGAAACGAAAAGAGAAAGAAGCACCCCTGTCAAATATATAAAATAAACTACAATAAAACTAAAATTAGGAAAAATTGTTTGCAGCAAATAAAAATAAACCGGCGTTTTAGCAGAGCAACTTACGCACGGCAAAGCAAAGATAAGTCTTTTTTTCATACCTACATTTTCAAGCCCGTTAGTAGTATTTACGGAAACCGCAGTACAACCGAAGCCCATAATTAGTGAAAACAGTGCCCTACCGTTTAACCCGAATTTACCAAAAAAGTTGTCGAATACAAATGAAAAACGAGCGATAAGTCCGGAGTGTTCGAGATAACGCAAAACAAAACTTAGAATAATAAAAGACGGTAAAATACATAAAAGCGATGTTATGCCTTTTATAATCCCGTCCCCTATAAATCTTACGGTAAAACTTGAGGCATTTAAAGATATAAGTTTATTCGTTATAAAATTACTAAATACCTCCGTTGCGTTTGATAATAGCGTTCCTATCGCCTTACCCAATCCGTAATCTCCGAAAGCCAAATAGAAGGATAAAACTATAATTAAAGTAAATACAGGAATGCAAAACCATTTGCTTACCAACATTTTATCCGATACCGAAAAAATTTTACGCGGTTCGTAATAACAATTAAAAACCCGCATATAATCAACGTTTTTTAAAGTATTTACATTTTTGTCGGTATCAAAAATTAAACTTTTCAGATACTTTATATCTTTACTTTTAGTAATATCTATATTGTAAAAATTATTACACAGCAGCGATAAAGTTTTATAGTCTATATACCCTCCTTTTTTGGTCAAATCGTCGTTCATATTTACTATGCATATCATCGGTTTATCGAGATATGAAAGTTCTTCGGTAAGCAAAATCGCACTGTCGAACCTCAATGCTTCGATAACATTTATTATTAAATCATACTCGCCCTTTTTTAAAAAATCAACCGAAGCCTTTTCTTCCAAAGTATATACCTGAAACGATTGCAATCCGGGTAAATCGATAAGTTCTACTTCATTGTTACAGATTTTACATTTTTTACTTTTTATGTTGACGGTAACACCGTGCCAATTGCCTACAGACTCTCTACTATTCGATAACTTATTAAACAGCGTTGTTTTCCCGGAGTTTGAATTACCTGTTATTACTATTTTCAATATTTACCTCGATATCGTTTAAAAGATCGTTTCCGATTGCGATAAGCCTACCGTTACGGCTTAAAATAATACCCCGTGAAACAAACTCTGCGTAAACAATCGAACCTATGGATATGCCATATTTTTCAAGTCTCTTTTTTTCGCTTGCGCCTACCGATAGTCTTACGATTTTAATTTTACACGGCACTTTTAAGTCTGCTAATTTCACTAAAGTCAGATACCTATATAATAAGTTATTCTAAAAGCAAATAAAATACAACTTAAAAGTTTAAGCAAAAATCCTCCGAAATAAAAAACACGGAGGATTTTAATCAAATGTATTGAGTTTTAATTACAAATTAGGCTCTGTATCGTTTATAAAGACTTTACAAATATCGAGAATAGATTGCTTGTCAAACGGCGAACTCAAACCGTTTTCAATTAGAGCGTCAACGTAAGCTTCGGACTTTAATAAAGCGCTGTATGCATCAACCGCTTCGTCGTAAGAATTAAGGCTTAAAACGTATAACTCGAGGGAAGAAATCATCGATACGGAGTAACTGATATAGTACCCCGGCGAATTAACCGAAACCAGCCTAAAGTATTGCGTCGGCTGATAATATTTTGAATACATCGAAGGAATTTCTTCGCCGAAAATTCTATCGGACCAAATTTGAACCGCTACATCAAAATCAACTTCAGATATATTAGACGCTCTATAAATTTCAACTTCCGCCGCGCCGACGTTTGCCGAAAGTAAAACCATATAAGCATCGGAAACAAATTTTTCGCAGACCACATAATTTAGTTCGTCATCGTCTAAAAGATTTGAAAGATAACTCATAAACAACCACTCTGCACCTTGAGAATGTGTTTCCATAAGCTCGTAAGAACCTTCTAAATCTCTTCCCGTTAAATAGAATCTTAAATAATGACCGAATTCGTGAACGAAAGTTTCTAAAGTTGCATAGGACGATGAAAAATACATGTAAGGTTCGCCAAGCGTAACAAAATAATTTGTGTATGCGCCTTGATATGCGGTCGAACTGTTTGCGATAAAATAATACCCTTTTTGTATTGCATACTTATATATAGAATAAATTTCATCACCTAAGGATTTGTAGAAACCGTCTAATATCGTTAAACTCGAGTCGGTTAAAAAATAAGAGTTTAAAACGTCGTCGAGTTCATCTACACGCGTTTCGCCGATAGTCTCGGAAGCATTTGTATAGTTGTAATACGCGGATTCGGCAGCATTTACCAAATTGTCGGATAAATTATAGCAATACGTTAAAGTGTCGGACGGCGTAAACTCTCTTTCGTAAACGTTTTCATAAGAATACTCGAGATAATCGGAATAATCGTATTCCGCCGCAATTGCGTTGTTTGTAGTAACAAACTGCGAATATAGATTATTAAAATCCGTACCGAAGATTTGCTCGTTAGTATAAGTCTCGTATTCGTTTTTGAGTTCAACGACTTTATTTTCAAGCGTAACGAGTTCATCGGAAGAAACTGCCTTACTGACAAGTTCTGCGATTTCCTCATCCGTAGTATCTTCACCGTAAAAAATCGTTTTATAAGTTTTAGACTCGGCAAAAAGCGGATACAACTTTTTGAACTCGTTCATTGCAAGAGAATACTTTTCGTAAAGGTCCGTATAGCCTTGTTTGTTCGCTTCGTTTTCGGTGTTACTGTAATAATAAAGGTTCGCAACGTTTACGGCATCGATAAGTTTATAAAGTTTCGTAGAAACCATCAGGCAAAGTATTTGACAAGAAAGTTCGGACGCTTCGTCCAAAGTAACAAGTTCGATTAGTTCTTCGATGTTCTCCATAGTACTTTCATAGGTACTTTGAGTATATCCGACGGTTAATTTTCTGTTTACGTAACAATTGTCGTCGATTTCGAGCCCCATAACGTCTTTAGCGCCCGTGCACCCGTACATAACGAGCGTAGAAAGCGACAAACAAACCGCCAAAAATAATGCCAAAATCTTTTTAGTCTTCATATATTTAGTCTCCGTCAATAGTTGATTTTTAATTATATTCGGTTATTTTTTTGATTTTTTACTTAAATAGTAATTCTTCATCGAAATAGAATCGTCCGTTTGGTTCCCTGCCGATTCACAAATAACGTGAGGTTCTACCCCGAGTTCTAAGCAAGCGTCGATAAACGGCTCGAATTCCGGACCGAAAACGTTATCGTCAAAGTTTAAATGTCTAATCTCGCCTTTCGTAGAATATTGAATTTTCGAAAAATGAACGTGGAAATGCTTAATTCTGTCAAAGCCGAGTTCGTCTATCATAAATTTAATTCGCGAAAGAAAATCGTTTTTTGTTTTTAAACTGCCTTGTTCACGCGCGTTGACATGCCCGAAATCGACGGTCGGAATATAAATATCCGAAATCTTACAAAAGTCAACCACTTCTTCTATCGTCCCGATTTGAACGATTTTACCCATTGTTTCAGGACAAAACTTAATATCGTTTAGCTTAAGATCGAAAATCATATCCGCTAAAAGTTTTAATCTAACTTTAGTTCTTTCAACCGTTACTTCGCGAGATTCTTTACCTTGGCTTGCAGGATGAAACACTATTCTATCGGCACCCATAATTTTTGCCATTTTAGCAGAATCTATGACATAGTTATAGGAATTTTTAGCCTTTTCTTCATCGGGTGTAGCAAAGTTTATGAAATATGGCGCATGGATACTTAATTCAATGCCGCAATTTTTAAAACCATCACCGATTAAAGCGGCGGTATCTTCTTTTAAATTTACACCTCTTCCGAATGAATATTCAAATAGGTCGAGGTTTTGATTTTTGAGCCAAGTGCTTGCTTGACATGTACTTACATAGCCTTCACGGTGAAACCTTTCGCCTGTACCGCTCGGTCCGAATTTAATCATAAGTTTTCAATATCCTTTTGAATTTGATCTCGTAATGCTTTTTTTGAATCGAATTTAATATCCTCGCGAATAAAATGTTCGAACATAATTCTAACTTCTTTTCCGTAAATATCACACTCACCGTCGGTTATATGCGTTTCAAGCAATATTTCGTCGAAATCGAAAGTCGGCGCTTCGCCAAAGTTCGATATAGAGGAGCGAACCATATCGTCATAACAAGTAAGCGTTGCGTAAACACCTTTTTTTAGCATAACTTTTTCGGGCGGGACTTTAATATTGATAGTAGGAAATCCGAGTTTTTTTCCGTCACCCCTACCCTTAATTACTACACCGTCGATAAAATAATCCTCACCCAATAGCTCTGCCGCAAGTCTTACTTTTCCTTCGGATAAAAGTTTACGTATCCTACTTGACGATACTTTTGCGCCACGCATATTGAAAATAGGCATAACGTATAAATCTATTCCGTTCTCTTCACAGTAAGCTTTCAGATAATTTCTATCACCAGCTCTTTTGTTTCCGAAAGTGTAATCTTCGCCGCAAACTATAGCCTTGGGATTAAAATTATTTTTAATCGTATCTAAAAAATCTTTTCTGTCTATTTGGTAAAAACTTTTTGTTTCGGGTGCAACTATTACGTTATCGACAGGTTCGTTTTTTAGTTTATCGATTGTCTCGCGAAAAGTAAAAATAGCGTTTAACCGACGTATATCCTCACTTCTTTGAAATAGAAAGACTGCAAGTTTAGTTCCGTCGTTAAGGTTGTTTCTTAACTCGGCACCCTTGTAAATCAATGTTTTATGGCCAAGGTGCAGCCCGTCGAAACGACCGAGACAAACAATGTTTTTATCTTCACTTGGCTTAAAATAATCTAACAATTTCATATTTCTATAAATCTCTTACATAAACCTTCATTTTCAATATGCCAAAGTTTACTTCGCCGATGCCCCAAAATTCATCTTCATTAAAAACCTTGTATAGACCGTTTGGGTATTCGCAACTATCTTTAAGACCGTCAAGCAATCTTTTTGCTTTAGTTTTGTCTAACACGATTTTCGGGTAGTCGATAACGTCCTCGGGCTTAATCAAAAACTTTTCAACGCTGTCCGCCGCTAAGATTTCATCTATAGTAACGGAATTATCAATACTAAAAATACCGGAACGGATTCTTGTAAGTTTTGTCATAACACCGTAACAATTTAATTGTGTCGCCATATCTCTTACAATAGAACGAATATAAGTTCCGCCCCCGCACTTTATTTCAAACTCATACGAGGTTTCGCTTAATTTCGATAAGATTTTAATCGAATATATTTTTACGTTTTTCGGGGGCAGGGATACTTCTATCCCTTGCCTTGCAAGTTTGTAACTCCGTTTTCCGTCTATAAATTTAGCGGAAAAATCAGGCGGGACTTGCGCAATATCGCCGACAAGGCTCGGTAAAACCTTTTCGATATCGCTAAGAGACGGAATTAAATTTGAATAATTATTCGGCTCGGTCTCGAGATCGAGCGAAGGTGTCGTGAAAGCAAAATCGAATACCGCGCGGTAAACTTTAACTTTATCTAAAAGGGTATCGAAAAGCCTTGTCGCTTGTCCTATGCCTATCGGAAGCACCCCTGACGCAAGCGGGTCAAGCGTACCCAAATGCCCGCATTTAAGCTTTATTTTCTTTTTAATTTTGTTAACGCAATAGCAGGACGTATCCCCCGCCTTTTTATTAACGCACAAAAATCCAATCATTACAGATAATTACCTACCGTAAAAACAAGTTTATCTATTATATCTTCGTAATATCCCGAAATCGCCGCACCGCTTGCGTTTTTATGTCCTCCGCCACCGAAAACAGAGGCAATATCGGAAACATTGACTTTGCGGGATCTAAAACTAATTCTGTAAAAATTCGCCTTACTTTCCAAGATGCTGACGCCGACTTCCACGGAAGAAATTTTACTCAAATAGTCGACTAATCCTACGGTTAAATCTTCGTCAACTGAAAATTCGTCTAAATCTTTCTTAGAAATAGTCATAATCGCAAGTCTGTCATCGTGATAATACTTCACTTTAGACAGAACGTGACCGAAAAGCATCGCTTGATTTTTCGTAAGATTGCATATTGCCTTTTGAAAAACTTCGGAAAAATCGGCACCGAGTTCGGTGAGTTCATAAGTTGCTTTAAACACGTCGGGCGTGATTCCGGCTAACGAAAAGTTATTTGTATCCGTAATTACACCGGTTAACAAAAAGTTCGCAATACGCTTATCTATATCAACACCGATTTGTTTGAGTATTTCAAAAATTACTAAGGTACAAGACGGTAGATTTTTTACATAGTTGTATTTAGCATACCGAGTATTGGAAATATGATGATCGATTGCAAACGTATTTTTGTGCTTTTGAAAAACATATCCGAGCGAACCCAACTGTTCAACGGTGGGCGTATCTACCGAAATAAAAGCATCGCAACCGAGGTCAACTTCGGTTTCGGGTAAAAATGGTATCATCTTTACGTTTGCAGCTGAAACTTTTGTAGAACAAGCGATTTTAACTTGTTTACCGAGTTTTAAAAAAGCGTAATATAAAGCAAAAGCGCATGATAAAGTGTCTCCGTCGGGACGGGCATGACAAAAAATCACAGCGCTTTTCATTTTTATTAATTCTTTAGAAAAATCACTTACCGTCATCATCGTCACCGTAAGTAAACCCGCTTATAATGCGGTCGATTTTTTCACCGTATTCAAAAGAGGTGTCAGAGATAAAATTAATCTTGGGAACCGTTCTGATTCTCATTTCTTTAGCCAAAAAACGTCTGACTAAAGGAGCGGACTCCTTAATCGCGTCAAAAGTTTTTTCTTTAAGTTGCGGATTAGTCGAAAATACGCTAACGTAAACGAAAGCCTCCTCCAAATCGCTGGTTACTCTAACGCCCGAAACGGAAAACATCTCGGTTATATTCGGGTTTTTGACTCCTGTCGAAAGGAATTCGTAAATTAATTTAGCGAATTCCTTTTCGAGTCTTTTTTCACGTTTTTCTTTCATTTTAATCCTTTATTTGCTCAACGACGTAACATTCGATAAAGTCGCCGACTTTAATATCGTTGAAGTTTTCGATTGAAATACCGCACTCATAACCTTGTGCGACTTCTTTAACGTCGTCTTTGAAGCGTTTAAGTTGTAATACGTTGCCTTCGCAAATCATTACGTCGTCGCGGTAAATCCTAAGTTTGGCATTACGTAAGATTTTACCGTCCGTAACGTAAGAACCCGCAACCATGCCGACGCCCGTAATTTTAAAGGTCTCTCTAACTTCGGCTTTACCCATATAAATATCGTTATATTTAGGTGCCGACATACCTTTCATTGCGGCTTTGATTTCTTCGATTGCGTCGTAAATTACTCTGTACAACTTAACGTCGACCTTTTGACGCTCGGCAAGTGCTTTAGCCTTAGTGTCGGGACGGACGTTAAAACCGATGATGATAGAGTTCGTCGAATCCGCAAGCATTACGTCGGTTTCGTTGATTGCGCCGACGCCTGCGTGTATGACGTTTACTTTTACTTCATCGTTACTGAGTTCTAAAAGCGACTGTTTAACTGCTTCGACAGAGCCTTGAACGTCCGCTTTGATAATAATATTGAGGTTTTTAAGTTGACCGTCGCTGATTTTCGAGAAAAGTTCGTCAAGCGTAACTTTTTCGGAACGCCTTATCATTTCTTCGCGTTCTTTGTTTTTTCTTTCTTCGGCAACTAACTTCATTAACTTATCTTCAGCAACGGCAAAAATCAAATCGCCGGCGTTAGGCACTTCCTCGAGCCCCAAAACGGAAACTGGCATGGAAGGCGTGGCTTCTTTAACCATTTTGCCTTTGTCGTCGAACATCGCCCTAACTTTACCCGTAGAGGTACCCGCAACAATGTAATCGCCCGTGCGGAGCGTACCGGTTTGAACGAGTATGGAAGCAACGGGGCCCTTGCCTTTGTCGAGGCGTGCTTCTATAACGGCACCCTTCGCAAGACGTTTGGGGTTGGCTTTAAGTTCTTGCATCTCTGCCTCGAGTAAAATCATATCGAGAAGTTTATCGACGCCTTCACCTGTTTTAGCGGAAACGGGAACCATTATGATATCGCCGCCCCAATCTTCAACGAGAAGTTCTCTGTCGGAAAGTTGCTGACGAAGTCTGTCGAGGTTTGCGTGCGGTTTATCGATTTTGTTTGCAGCAATAATAATAGTTACGCCTGCGGATTTAGCATGGTTAATAGCCTCCACGGTTTGAGGCATGATTCCGTCGTCCGCGGCAACGACTATTACTGCGATATCGGTAACTTGAGCACCCCTTGCACGCATCGAAGTAAACGCTGCGTGTCCCGGTGTATCGAGGAAAGTAATCAAACTACCATGCGTAGTTACTTGATAAGCACCGATGTGCTGCGTAATACCGCCCGCTTCGCCGTCGGTGACGTGCGTTGACCTAATATAATCTAACAACGAAGTTTTACCGTGGTCAACGTGACCCATGACGGTAACAACGGGAGGACGAGTAATAAGGTCTTCTTCCTTATCGACGTCGTCGGAGAAGTTTTCGTTTAAAACTTCCTCGGCGGTCTTTTCGAGTTTAAGTTCGAGTTCGATTCCGAGCCCTGCGGCAACAAAGCCTGCCGTATCGAAATCGATTGAATCGTTTATAGTTTTTATAATGCCTTCCTTAAAGAGAAGTTTAGTGATTTCAACCGCGGAAACACCGAGTTTTTCACTAAGTTCTTTTAAGGGAATAATTTCCTTGGTAATAACCGCCTTGTCTACTTTTATACGGCTTTCAACGACGTCAGATTTGTTCTTTTTGGTACGAACTTTTCTGTATCCGCTTCTGTCCTCGTCAAAGTCGCTGACGTTCACTACGCCGCGTGCGATGGATTTTTTGTTAACAACCCTCTTATCGTCGTAACTTTTACCGTCGGATTTCTTTTTGGAGAAAGATTTATTATTGTCCTTGGGTGTGAAAACCATTTCTTTCGGCGTTTTGCCAAACGAAGGCTTCGCTCCGAGCACGGAAGGACGCATCGGTTGTTCGCCCGTCTTTTTAAGAGTTTGAGACCTGTCGCCTTGTTGACGGACGGGTCTGTCGCCTTGAGGACGAGGAGTACGTTTATCCGAAGGAATGTATTCCTTTCTCTGTTGAGGTTGCTTAGGCGTATAAGAACGAACCGAGGGTTGTTTTTGCGCCTCGATTTTTGCTTTTTCGGCGGCAACCCTTGCATCCGATTCTCTTTTAAGCCTTTCAAGCCTCTCTTTTTCAGCTTGCTTCGCCTTTTCTTGCGCCTCGATTTTTGCTTTTTCGGCAGCAAGTTTGGCGTCTGCTTCCTCTTTTGCGCGCAAAGCTTCGGCTTTCGCTAATTCTTCAGCCTCGTTAAGTTTGGCTTTCGCCGCGGATTCTTCCTCTTTACGGCGTTCTTCTTCGATGCGTTTCGCATCCTCTAAAGCCTTCATTTCGATTTCGCGAAGAGCTTGCGCTTCCTTATTAAGTTTTGCTTTTTTAGCCGCGCTCTCTCTGTCGCCAAGCATTTTTGTAAGTTCATTAACTTCCTTACGACCGCTTTTGGTTCTTGCAAGAAGGTCGGCAAGCGAACCGTTTATGGCAACGGCGACACTTTTAATATGACTTACAGTAGCTTCTTTCTTTTCCATTATGACTTATTAGCCTCCGAATTCTACGAAATTTTCGTTTAAATTATCCAATATTGCTTTTGAAAGCGACTCGTCTAAAATCGCCGCGAGTTTACAGTTATCTTTGTAAAACACTTCTTCGAGTTTGTATGTCTTAGACAATACAATACGCGAACCGTACTTTTTTGCAAGTTTCAAAGCATCGTTCTTAGTGTTATTTGATGCCGTATCGCATAAAAGCAATAAGGGTATCTTTCCTTTTAATGTCGATATGGCATTAACGCCTAATCGAACTTTTCCCGCTTTAACAGAAAAACCAATATAGGTAAAAACTTTATCTTTCATTTGTTGTCCTACCCCGTGTCGATTATTACCGTAACGCAAAGCGGAAAACGGTTTGTTTATACGTTCGAATTTTTGTCGAAAAAATTCAGAACGTCGTCGTACACGTCGCTATTTACCTCTTGCTTGAAAGCGCGGTTAAGCGCACGTGACTTGATAAGTTTATTTTTACATTCTTCGCTGCCGCAAAAATATGCGCCTCTGCCGTCCGACTTCGAAGTTTCGTCAACCGAAAAAGCGCCATCGTTACGAACAATTCTTAAAAGTTCGTTTTTGGGAAACTTTTTTCTGCAGCAAATACAAGTCCTTTCGGGAACGTGTTTCATTTCGGTAACTATCAAAAATTATTCTTCGACTTCACCGAGATTTTCGCTTTGCGAAGCCAAGCCCTCTTCGGTCGCTTTAGTTAAACTTTTTACGTCTATCTTCCAACCCGTAAGCCTTGCCGCAAGTCTTGCGTTTTGACCGTCTCTGCCGATAGCCAAAGACAATTTGTCGTCGGGAACTATAACCCTTGCTATCTTTTCGCCCTCAAGTGCCGTAACTTTCAGTACTGTAGCGGGAGAAAGCGCTTTCGAAATATATTCCAAAGGATCTTCGCTCCACAAAATAATATCGATTTTCTCGCCGCCGAGCGCTTGTACGATTGCATTTACCCTTGCGCCGCGCATACCGACGCACGCGCCGACAGCGTCGATGTTTTTATCTTCGCTATAGATAGCGATTTTAGTACGTTGACCGGCTTCGCGCGCAACCGATTTGATTTGGACAAAACCTTGCTTAATTTCGGGAACTTCGTTTTCGAACAATCTACGAACAAGCCCGGGCGATGTCCTCGAAACCATAACTTGTGCGTTTTTGCCGTTTGTTCTCACCTTTTTAACGTAAACGGTGATTTTATCGTTGACCGCATATTTTTCGCCGGGGATTTGATCTTGAGGAAGCATTACGCCTTCGATTTGACCACCGCCTATTTCCACGTAAACAGTGCCGTTTTCGATACGACGAATAATGCAATTTTGAATTTCTTCTTCCTTGTCTTCATATTCGGCAATCGTGTGATCGCGTTCGAATTCTCTGAATTTTTGCGTTATTACCTGCTTTGCGGTTTGCGCTGCGATTCTGCCGAATTTTTTAGGAACAAACTCGGTTTCGAAAGTGTCGCCGAGTTTATAGGACTTTTTATGAAGTTTAGCCGCCGCAAGAGAAATTTCTTTATCGGGATCGACGACTTCTTCGACAATCCTTTTTGTCGCGTAAAACTTTGCAACGCCTTTTTCGGGATTAAGCTTAATATGAATATTCTCGGCACTGTCGCCGGTATGTTTTTTATAAGCCGAAAGCAGCGCTGTTTCGAGCGCGGAAATCAAAACTTCGGGGCTTATGCCTTTTTCCCTTTCCAAATCTTCTATAGCAAGAAAGAAATCCTTTTCCATCTTATCCTCCGTGTCACCATCGTGACATAATAATTTTAAAAATAGTTGATTTTATAAGTGATTTTTGTGATTATTATTAAAAACGTAATCGCAGTAAATTTAATTAAATTCAATAGCAACGTTGATTTTTGCAATGCGTGATTTTTCAAATTTTTCTTCGGTTCCGTCAATAAGCAGCGTAACCGTATTTTCATCGAAATCCGTCATAGTACCTTCAAAAAATTTCTTTCCTTTCAAGGGCGCAAACAATTTAACTTCGACCCGTTCGCCTTGGTGCCGCTCATAATCGCGCATTGTTTTAAACGGTCTGTCAAGCCCCGGACTCGAAACGTTTAAGGTATACCCTTCGCCGTAAGTGGGATCTAACGTATCGAGCGGATCGTTGATTAAATTGTGAAATTTTTCAAGAGTATTAAGGTCGATTCCGTCTTCGGTGTCGACGTAAACGGTTATCGACGGGCTTTTACCGAGCTTTGTTTCGACTTCGACAAGTTCAAGATTTTCGCTATCGGCAAAAGGTTTTAAAAAATCATAAATCTCTTGATTGGATTTGACTTTCATAAAAATATTCCTTACAAAAAATTTTGAGAGTGGCAAGCCACTCTCATTAAGTAAATTACTATTGAGCATCTATATATTAACATAAATAAAAGTAAAACGCAAGCATTTTTAGTCTTTAAAACGTAATTATTCAACTAAAAAGGCAATGATTTTCTTATACGTATTATTTCAACGAATAATTCGCTTGTCGCCAAAGCGTCGGAATATGCCCTATGGTGGCGAAAAACAATACCGAATTTATCGCAAAGCGTATTTAGTTTGTAATTGGACACACCGAAAATATTCTCTCTTGCGAGAGATAAAGTGTCCATAAGCGGATTATCAAAGTAATAGTCGATCGCTTCGCCTTGCTTTTTGATAAAGCGCGAATCGAAATCGATGTTGTGCGCAACGAGCGTCGCGCCCTCGCAAAACTTATAAAAATCGCCGCAGACCTCGCTAAATTTAGGGGCGTTTTCAACCATTTCGTCGGTAATGCCCGTTATATCCACTACCTCTTGAGGAATGCGTTTTTCCGGGTTAACCAAAGTTGAAAAATACTCGGTGGCGACGCCGTCTATCATTTTAACGGCGCCTATTTCAGTTATCGTATCGTCAAAGTCCGTACCTGTCGTTTCGAGGTCGAATACGACGAAAGTTCTGCCTATAAAACATTCCGGAACGGTTTTCGTTTCCAAAAAGTTATCTTGTGTTTCTACTTCGAGTTTCTGAGGAAATACCAGCGTGTAATTTTCGGGAACGGGTCTGTGTTCTCTTTCCTTGGGTACGAAATTTTTAGGAAAAACGCAGAGATTTATGCTTTTATATGTAAAGTTTATGTAATCACCGCGTTTTTGAAACTCGCCTCTCGCGATTATTTCCGACGATTGCTCTAACTTTTTGACTTTCGGTAAATTTGCTTTTGTCGGAAACAACGTACCCGTAAGCGTACCCGTTCTGTCAGTGATTTCAATAAGATAAAAAGGTTTTCCCGTTTTTGTTTCGCGTTCCTCTATCCTGTTGATAATACCGCCGACATAGACCTCTCCGAGATAATTTTTGGTATCGCAAATATACGTACACGTCCTTTCAGGGTCGTTATCGAAAAGCCTTGTTACTTCATCTACCTTAAACGTACGCTTTTCCCTTCTGTACGGTTCCGAAGATAACGATTTATCGGAAAAGTCCTCGTCAAGCGAACCGTCCTCTGCCGACTTAGAAGTTATTACGGTAAAATCGGCAACGAAACAACCGTTTAGATAATTTTCGAGTTCGCAAACGATATTGTTTGAATTGATATAGTCGTATGCGGTCTCCGCAATAGGTAATTTTATAGTAACGTCATAACCGTTTTTGATAAACTCGGCACCGTCAAGAGTCACAAAATCCGCTACTGCCTTGTGCGCTACGCTAAAGTATTCTTTAATTTCTTTAAAAACAAAGTCCTTTTCCGTCAAAATCTTTTCAAATGATAAAGAAATATCCGAAACAGAAGTCGGAATACTTTCTATAATCATCGATTTAATTCGACTTTCGGTTGCGTCGTCAATATTAAAATCGGACAGAAACTGTAATTTTAACGATTTTTCAGACAATGAAATTTCACCGTTTTTTAATATTATTTTACCGTCTTGAAAAATCGTATTATTAATTTTATCAATAATTTTACTCATTGTTTACCCGCAATTAAACTATTAATCTCAGACAAAAATACGTCTGCCGCGTCTTCTTCGGAAACGGACATATATACTTGACCTTTTTTAAATATAACACATCTGCCGTCGCCGCCTGCAATACCCAAATCGCATTCTTTTGCCTCGCCGGGACCGTTGACTACGCACCCCATTACGGCAACCTTCAAAGGTGTGTTCACATTTGCGACGGCGGTTTCGACTTTTGAAAGCAGTTTCTTCATATCGTAAGCGGTTCTTCCGCACGTCGGGCAAGAAATCACTTCGACGTAGTTTTTATCTATACCTACGCTTCTTAAGATTTTTTTAGCGTACAATACTTCTTCCTTTATAGGCGCGGTAAGCGAAACGCGTATAGTGTCGCCGATTCCGTCTAAAAGCAATGAACCGATACCGATACTGCTTTTTATTGCACCCATATTTAACGTGCCCGATTCGGTTACGCCGAGATGTAACGGATAATCGGTTTTTTGATGCAAATATCTATACGCTTCTACCGTCGTTTTTACATCGGAGGCTTTTGCCGAAATTACAATATTATCGACACCGTACTTTTCTAAAGCACGTACGTTAAAAAGTGCACTTTCCGCTAAAGCAACGTAAGATCTACCGTATTTTTCGTAAAAACTTTTTTCTATACTTCCGCTGTTCGAACCGACCCTTACTGCAGTGCCGTTGGATTTTATTGCTTCGGCGATTATTTTTAATTTATCCTCCCCGCCGATATTGCCGGGGTTGATTCTTATTTTGTCCACGCCGCTGTCTATCGATTTTAAACAAAGTCGATAATCGAAATGAATATCGGCGACCAAAGGAATCGGAGAATTTTTTTTAATTTCCTTTAACGCATTAGCGTCTTCCTCATCTTTAACAGACACACGTATAATGTCGCATCCGAGTTCGTAAACTTCTTCAATTTCTTTGATAACTTCAGCGATTTTAGAAGTTTTTACGTCACACATAGTTTGGATTTTAACAGATGAGTTTCCACCCAAAACGACATTTCCAACTTTAACTTGTTTAGTCATTTTGCACCTTGTTCATTTCGTATAAAAGCCTAAGTCCTTCTAAAGTAAGTCTTCTGTCGATAACGTTAATGCATGGTGTTTCGGAAGCAATCGTTTCGCTCAATCCGCCCGTTGCGACAACTATCGTATCGTCACGCTTTAATTCTTTTTTCATTTTGTAAACTATCTTTTCGACAAGCCCGGAAAAGCCGTATAAAAGTCCCGCTTGCATATTCGTTACGGTAGACTTGCAAATTACTTTTTTCGGAAGTTCGAGTTCGATATGCGGAAGCTGAGCCGTTCCGTTTACTAAAGAATCGAGAGAGCCTTTAATCCCTGGTGCGATGACACCGCCGATAAGTTCCCCTTTTGCCGATATAACGTTAAACGTTGTCGCCGTACCGAAATCGATGCAAATAATCGGCGTACCGTTGCCGTATTTTTTATATGCCGATACGCTGTTTACTATTCTGTCCGCACCGACTTCCCTTGCATTGTCGACTTTTATATTTAGACCCGTTTTTATACCCGGTCCGACAAATATCGGAGTGTGCCCTAAAAAATATTCGCACATATGAACCATCGTATAATTGAGTTGAGGTATAACCGAAGATAAAATTACGCCCTCGATGTCGGATTTTTCCAAATTAGCGCTTTCCAAAAGGTCCTTCACGACTATACCGTACTCGTCTGCGGTTTGGTTTTTGTTGGAAGCAACGCGAAAACTTGCTACAAGCTTATCGTTATCGTATACTCCGTACTTAACGTTTGTATTGCCTATATCTATACAGAAAATCATAGTATTAACCTCTAATGCTTTTTTCGATTATTTCGGTTATTTTAAGTATTGCGGGCGCAAGGCAAAGATTTATGGCTAATTCTATAAGAAAATTCACACCCGCGCAACCGATAATAAGATAATAAATAACCGTTTCGTTGTTTTTCGTGAAATTATTGCCTATAGTATCGCTCATAAAAAGCGCACCGAAAATAAATAACGAAGTATTAACTATAGGGCACGTAGCCCCTGCAATAAACGACGCAATGTTTTTATTTTTTGACTTTAATACACGGTAAACCATTCCCGATAAATAGCCGCTAAAGAAGCCTTTTATCGTACAAACAAGTAGCGTTATAAGCGGATGGTCGCCTATTAATATCGAAGTAAACACGTCGGCGCCGAAAAGACCTTGAAAGTAAATGATTAATCCCGCCATAAGTCCTAAAATACCTGCGGGAAAAGCGCCTAATATCATTCCGCATAAAACTATAGGAACAAGCACGAAATTCAGTTGCGTCGCCCCTATTTTAAAAGAAGAGCCGAATAGTTGCAAAACTATAACGAGCGCTAACAAAATCGCAAAATAAGTAATGTTTTTTGCGGTTAAGTAACGCTCCTTAAAACTTAGGCGTGGTTCGCCTTTATTATTCATAAAAACCTCCAATCAGATTACGCTCAAGCGAATATCTGTTGCAAAAAATAAATAGATGGTTCGATATCTCCCGATAAGCGGTGAGATTACTTTTATATTGTAGTATATTTCACATATTTTTGCAACCGAAAAAACGTAGTTTGTAACATTTTAACCGAGATACCCGTAATATATAGTGTCAGCAAACGCTGAATAAACTTTATAGGAGAAAATTATGTTAAACTGTTTCAACAATAATTGCTGCTATCTTTACATACTCATAATATTGCTTTTATGCTGCCAAGGCGGCACCTTAAAATGTATACTCGATAAAATCTGCGGTTCGGAATGTTTGCTTCCTATACTTATGGTATTGCTTCTTTGCCATTGCCAAGGAAAAAAGCCGCCTATCCCCGGCGGTACTAACTGCTTCGGCGGCTGCGGCTGCAAATAATAGTTACATCAAAACGATAAGTTTCACAAAGATTTTGCGAATATAAATAATTCCCTTCATACGACAAATACATATAAACCTAATTAATTCACTTAAGATATGTCGGTATTGCTAAATTTGCAATACCGACATTAACGTTGAATTACAAAGATTTTAGTATCCTAAAAATTCGACGCCTTTTAGCAAGACATCGTTTAAAAGTTCGTGTCTTAGTGAGTAAAAAATTATTTTTCCGTCACGCCTCGTTGTAACGGCGCCGTAATTTTTCAACAATCTAAGTTGATGGCTAACGGTTGTCTGGTTAATAAACAACGTTCTCGATATATCGGTAACGCACATTTCGGTTATCGCTAATGCCGATATGATCTTTAGCCTTGTGACATCGGAAAATATTGAAAAGAAATTTACAAGTTCAACAAGCATTTCATTGGTAGGAACGTAATCGTCTATTAAAGATTTTGTTCTTTTGTCAAGCAATAGAAGTTCGTCCATACAATCACCTAATTTAGTTTTATACATTAATTATATTATCATTTGATACATTTGTCAATTCGTTCATATATGACGATTTTGTAACATAAATTATAATTAAGTCGAAATTTATCGAATAAATATCGGAGGATTTTATGTCAAACGCAAATCTCGCGCTGATTGCCTTGCTTTTTTTGCTAACTACAAACGGAAACATAACTTCGACGCAGTTATTTTTACTGCTCGCACTATTGACTACGACTACTTGTATTTGTCAGAATAATTATTCCAACTCGAACAACTAACTAATAAAAACGACGGTAACAACCGCCGTTTTTATTATACCTATTAAACGATAAGTTTAAATATTTTGTCGGTAAGATTCGTTACGTCGTCAACCTCGAGCCCGGCAATCAAACAGGCTTGGTCAAACAAAACCGTAACCAAATCGTCGAATCTTTCTCTATCGGCGCTTACCGTTTCGATAAGTTTTTCGTAAACGGGATGATCGGCATTAATTTCCAAAACTTTTTGTGCCTTAATGTTTCCGCTTGCCCCGGAAGGCATTTTAGCAAAAACCTTTTCCATTTCGATGGAAAGTTCGCCTTCGCTCGTCAAACTCACGGGGTGCTCCTTTAAGTTTTTACTCAATTTCACCTTAACGATTTTATCTTTTAATACTTCTAACACGGCAGATTCCACGTCCTTATCGATTTCAACGGATTCACCCGTATCGACTTCTTCCGATTCATAGGATTTGAAGTCTAAATCTTTGAACTTGCCGAGCATTTTTACGCAGAATTCGTCTACGTCTTCGGTAAGACAAAGAACGTCGTATCCTTTATCGAGTACCGCCGCAAGTTTAGGTAAAGCCTTACAAGCGTCTACGGTTTTACCTGTTGCGTAGTAAATCGACTTTTGCCCGTCGACAGCATTATCGACGTATTCTTGAAGCGTAAGGTATTTACCGCTCTTTGCGGACTTAAACATAAGAAGGTCCGTTAACGCTTCGCTCGTCATCCCGAACGAAGAATAAATGCCGTATTTTAAATTCAAACCGAAATTATCGAAGAACGTTTCGTATTTTTCCCTATCGTTTTTAAGCATCGTCAAAAGTTCTGCTTTGATTTTCTTTTCGAGATTGTTTTTGATAGCGTTAAGTTGTCTGTTTTGCTGAACGGTTTCTCTCGAAATATTGAGCGTTACCTCGCTATCGACCACACCTTTGACGAAATTGAAATAGTCGGGAAGAAGATCCGCGCATTTGTCGGTAATCATAACGCCGGAAGTGTACAGTTTAAGACCTTTTTCGTAATTCTTGGAATAATAATTGTACGGTATGGTCTCGGGAATAAACAAAAGTGCTTTGTAATCTATTGCGCCTTCGGCTGAAGTATAAATCGATCTAAGCGGATTTTTCGCGTCGTAAAATTCCTCTTTATAAAATTCTTCGTATTCGTTCTCTTTAAGTTCAGACTTTGTTTTGCGCCATACCGGAGTCATCGAATTCAAAACCTGAATTTTCTTGACTTCTTTAGGTTCGCTGTGGTTGTGCTCGCGCTCGCATTCCTCGTCATGGCAATCGCATTCTTCGTCATTATCGTATTCATAAGTCGTTACAAGCATCTTAATGGGGTATCTAATGTAATCGGAATACTTTTTAACGAGTTCTTTAATTTTATACTCTTCTAAAAATTCGTTGTAACTGTCTTCGCCTGCGTTATCTTTTAGATATAAAGTAATTTCAGTGCCACAAACTTCTTTTTCGGCTTTTTTTATCTCATAACCGTCGGCGCCCTCCGACGACCAAAGATAAGCCTCTTCGCATCCGTACGCTTTAGATAAAACTTCTACACGTTTTGCGACCATAAACGCAGAATAGAAACCTACGCCGAACTGCCCTATTATATCAACTTCGGGATTATCGGAAGCGTTAGCATTTTTAAAATCGAAAGAACCGCTTTTTGCAATTGTACCGAGGTTGTTTTCGAGTTCTTCATCCGTCATACCGATACCGTTATCGGTAATTTTAAGAGTTCTCGCGTCTTTGTCGATTGAAATATCGATTGAAAAATCGTCGCGCGTAAGCCCGCTCAACCCTTCGGTAAGCCCTTTAAAGTACAGTTTATCGATTGCATCGCTTGCGTTTGATAAAAGTTCTCTTAAAAAGATTTCTCTGTTGGTATAAATCGAATTGATGACAAGATCAAGCATCCTTTTTGATTCTGTCTTAAATTTTTTCATAGATAATCTATCTCCTTTCCGATGAAAAATCGGTGTTTCTTTATTTACGTGAATATCATAGACCTAAAAATTGGCAATGTCAAGCGAAGAGTGCTAATTTTTAAATATTTTAAAATATTTTCACCAAAAAAATACCGAATTGCCATTTATGCTTTGATTCTGACAAAAATTGTGGTATGATTTTTAAGATAAAAAATATAAACGGGATTGTAAATATGAGTTACACTGTCTATTTGAAGAAAAACGAAGAAAAAGATATTATAAACGGCAAAACTTGGATTTATGCAAACGAAGTATATAAAATCGACGGAAAAGACAAAAACGGCTCCCTTGCGACGGTACGGTCGTTCGAAGGCAAGTTTATAGGCAGAGGTTACATCAATCATTTATCCAAAATTTTGGTTAGACTTTTTATTTTCAACGATGAACCCGACGATAAAGCATTATTTTTTAATAGAATCAAATTTGCCGATAATATGCGCAGAAAGTATATTACCGAAAATTCGTATCGCGTAGTTTTTTCAGAAAACGATTATCTTCCCGGTCTTATCGTAGATAGGTATGACAACGTACTTTCCGTACAGTTTTTAACGCTCGGAATGGCGGCAAAAAAGAACGTAATTATAGATTGTCTTGTCGAAATATTCAATCCGCTCACTATTGTGGAAAGAAGCGATTCGGAAGTAAGAAGAAAAGAAGGATTGGAACCGTACAAAGGCGTAATTTACGGCGAAACGCTACAAACTTGCCGAATTGTAGAAAACGGTTTAAACATCGAGGTAAGTTTATTAGACGGGCAAAAAACAGGTTACTTTTTAGATCAAAAGTTCAACCGCTATGCCGTAAGACGATACGCTAAGGACAAAACTTGTTTAGATTGTTTCTGCAACGCAGGCGGTTTCGCACTGAATTTGGCGTCTGCGGGCGCGAAAAAAGTTTTTGCTTTAGACGTTTCCCGTCAAGCGTTAAACGATGTCGAAAATAACGCAAAACTAAACAATTTAAATAATATCGAAACAGTTGAATGCGATGTCTTTGAGAAATTAAGAGAATACAAAAATCAAGGTAAAACCTTTGATTTAATCGTTTTAGATCCACCCGCTTTTTGTAAAAGCGCAAGCGAAATCAAAAGTGCGTATAACGGTTACAAAGATATAAATATCTTGGCAATGAAACTTCTTAATCACGGAGGAATTTTGGTTTCATCGTCTTGCACGCATTTTATTAATCGTGATTTATTTAAAAAAATGCTTGCCGAATCTTCACGCAACGCAAATCGAAAAGTTAAAGTTTTGGAAGAAAAAATCCAAGGTATCGATCACCCGTCCCTTCTTACCGAGGACGAATCGAGTTATTTGAAATTCTTCGTTTTGCAGGTTGATTAATTTAGAACGTTTAACAAATATATATAAAAGCGCAACCACAAAACTTCGAAGTTGCGCTTTATATTTATTCTATTGATTAGATAAGTCTGTAATACTACATTCCCCTCTTGAAAATTCGTCGACGATAACTTCGCCTATTTCATCGGCAATGATTTTACCTATCGGATTTTTTACGCTTTCGATACGACCTTTTACGTTAACGTCTACCACCGAATTTTCAAAACTTAAGTCGCAACCTTCGGTATGGCAGTCGATAATTTTTAGGTTTTTAGCGTAACAAAGCGGTTGCGTGCCTATAATTTTGCAGTTTATCAAGGTTAAATTATCGCTGTACCAAGCAAGGTATTCGCCTTTTACAACCGAGTTTTTGACAGTAATATTCTTTGAATGCCAAAACGCGTCTTTAGTATCTAAAACGCTGTCTTCTATTACAACGTTTTCGGCATATTGAAAAGAATATTTGCCTTTCATGTTAAGATTTTTAAACGTTGCGTTTTTTATCGTGAAGAAAGGATATTCCGAAACGACGTTTACGTTTTCAAAAGTCAAATTGTCGGAAAGCCAGCAAAATTCGGGCGAGTTAAAATAACTATCTATAACTTTTACGCCGCTGCATTCCCTTATTGCCTTTATACCGTCGCATTTTAGTGTGTCTATCACGATATCTTTGTCGTACCAAAGCGCAGCGCGGCAAGTTTCGGGCATAACGCAATTAACTATAACGCTTTTCGAATTATGCCATAGCGGGTACCTAAGCCCGAAATAGCAGTTTTTAATATAAAGGTCAGACGTTTCTTTTAAACAAGATTCACCGTCAATCGGTCCTTCGAAACGACAATTTTCGACCACGGCGTCATAAATACCGTATAAACTGCGCTCGCTATCGTCAATGATATTTGTATAATTATATTTGTACTTTTCTTTCATAGATATATATGTTATCACCTTTTATGTTGTTTTTCAACTTTTTAAAAGCATTTTTTAAATTATTTGTAATAAAATTTTAGATAGCAATAAAAAATACGTTGACAATAAAACAAAAAAGTTTTATTATATTAGCGTTGATTTTAAATAATTTGTTCGGGGGTATGGCTCAGTTGGTAGAGCGATGCGTTCGCAACGCATAGGCCAGGGGTT
>CAYNLN010000015.1:0-34570 GCA_964398065.1 uncultured Christensenella sp.
AATATACGCGTATTCCGCCGACCGACAAAATGTGAAATTTAACCGTTTCGTCAAGCGCCCTATCTTCGAACCAAGGTATAACCGTAGTTGCCTTACACGAAGCGTAATGAACGTAAATTTTTGGCGTTACGTCTTGTAGGCTTGCGACCGCGCGACCGAGAAGTATTAATCCCGTGTCGTCCGCCGACGGATACATTGCCGTTTTTAAATGCAAAACGTTTGACTTAATATATTCGCGCACTTTAAGTTGGTCAAGCGAGGTAAACCCGTATTCCGCCGCATCGTCTTGCGGGACGATAAAAAAGTCGCACACGCCGTTTTTTACGTATTCGAGGTTATGCATTAAAACCTCGATGTTTTTTTCACGACGCTCTATAAAATCTTTGAGATATTCCGGTTTGATAAACGCCTTAACTCTTTCGAAATCCTTTTCGTCCTCATCGCTCATTATGCCAAGCGATTGCATGTGGGAATATCTTCCGTACAAATGAATTTCCGCACCGCATTCGTCGTAATAAAAAGGTTCTTCGTCGGAAAGAGAATAGCCCGGACAACGCATTATTAATTGAAACAAATATAGTTTCATCGAAGGATTGAGTTTTCTTAATTCTTCGACGGTTTTAGACCTTTCGATTAAAGTCTCGACCGAGTCGTGATGTAATCGTGACGGAACGATTCCCCCGTAGATTAGCGTATCGAGCGACAAAATACATGCGTCGACGTTTTTTACGTTTTCGATAAGCCACTGTTTGATTTTAAAAGTGTCGCCAGGTATCTTCTTGTCCCCCATAATGCTTTTAGGCGGAAGAATAAGATTATGGTCTGCCTTCGGCATCATTTGAGGATAATTATAGTTACAAGGTCTTTCGTCAAGCGGAAGCATCAATATGGTTTTCATTTATTCACCTTGTTAAGTTTATTTACTTTGTCGACTGCTTTTTCGTAAAAATCTGCAATCCTTACCATTCCGAGGTCGGTAGGATGAACGCCGTCGGTCGTGTATTCCGAAAAATTATCGCCGAAAACGTTTGCTTGATTGTAATAATAAATTTTTCTACCTTGTTTAGTGTAATTTTTAGCAACGTTTTTCATAAACTTTGCGTAGAAATCGTTAAGGCGAACTCTGTCGGGGGCGTAAAAATCAAGTGCGAATTTTATCCTCGATAACAATATTACGGGAACGTTCGGATTTTTTGAATAAAATTCGTCGATAAAAGGTCTTAGGTTTTTACGTAAATTATCGGATACGCCTGCGTTAGGTTCGGAATCTACGATAAGCATGTCGCAAGGACCTTGAGAAATTATTGTTGCGATTTGTTTTTCGTTCATCGCAACGCCCGAGAACCCGTAGTTTATAACCTCGGAATCGAGTTTTCGAGATAATATATTCGTATACGCCATACCGGGGTGCGACGCAGAACAGCCGTGCGTTATGCTTGTCCCGTATACGACGATTTTTTGCGTGTTTGAAAAATAGTCGGGTACAACCCTTGCCCAATCGTTAACGCCGATTTGCAATTCGGTAACACCGATATAAAGAGGTAAATTGATGACGAAACGTCTTTCCCTTACTTCGAGTTTAGTAAAGTCACCTATTCGTTCGTCGTAGAAATCGCTATCGAATTTTCCGTGAGCGACCGAATGGAAAATAAAACTTTTCAATTCTTCGTCGTACACGTATAAATCCGTACCGCATTGTCCGATTTGCGTCATATTCGTCATATCGAACTTACCGCTTAGTTTTACTTTTACGTAAATATCCGTTGCGTTCGTGCGGAATTTTACCTGAATACCGCACGAATGACGGGAAAACCAAGCGACCCCGTCGCTTATAGGTTCGATAAATTCCCTTTGCGCTTTCGTAAAACGGCAATAGCCGTCTTCTTTTAAGGCAAAGGAACCGTAAAGCGAAAACTTACGCGAATCTTTTGCGTCGTAATATTTTAAATTCGGGGCGGCGGAATTATCCGCCGCCATATTTTTGTCAAAATCGTATACGCTTTTCATTTGATATTATTTTTACAATTATCCTTTAACTTGTCAACTTATTTTTAGATATTTTGAGATTATTAATAAAAAATAACGGGAATTTCACTGTTTTTCCTTTACAATTCATTTTGTGAAAAACATAACGCAACAAATCCGCCGAGATGAAAACCGTATGGTAATTTATTATTTAGAAACAACGAGTATAGTATTGATAACTTTCCTCGTTTCGGTAAGTTTTGTCGAAGCCGTATCCGCCGAACGTACTTTTACCGTTCTTGTACCGTTTTCGTTTACGATAAGTTGCGTAGAACCGCCACCGTCGAAGTTAGCGCCGTTTTTAATGCCGTAATACGTCATAAAGTCGGCAAGTTCGGGAAGGTTCATGCCGTGCGTATCGCCGTTTTGATTTTTACTATAGTAATACATAGATTCTACCGCAAAAATAACCACGGTGCCGTCTTCCTTAACGCCTACCGCGCTTCTCGGAATATCGCTTCTTTGCGCTCCGTTGGTGTTTTCGAGAGCGACCGTTGCGGGAACCTGACCGTTTTCGACAAGAGATTGACGGCATCCGAGTATCGTGGTGTATCCGTCCCAAAGTCCGTCGGGAGAAGAAACGTAAAATTTAACGTATTTTCTTTCCATCGAATTAAATCCGTCGTAAGCGGAACTCGATTTTCCTACGAATACATAGCCGTAACTATCGTCGGGCGTAAACACGGTGTCTTTGTCACAATCGATTTTTTGAATTACGCGCATACGATTATAACCGCCACCTAAACTTACCTTTAAAGCGTAATTACCCGCTTTACACGTTCTCGCAACTTTTTCAGTGTTAAACACTACGGAATCGGTTGCGGAATCTTGGTCGCGCAGTGCGGAATAAGTTTTCGTTCCGTCTTCGGTAGCAATCTTGTACGTTAGTTTCGACTGCACGACGGTCTTTTTGATTTGAGAGGTCGTTATGTCGCCGGTGTAGTTAATCATAGGCGCTACTTGAGCGGTTTCGCCGTTAACGCCGAAAAGCATCGGTGCGGACGCAGGAACGTCTGAAGTACTGTTTTTATAATCGTAATTTTCGTTGTCGTTATGAGAATCTTTTACGATGATTCCGTCTTTGACGAATGCGTTTACCGGGTACGCGCCGAAAAAGTCTGCATTCAAACTTGCGTAAACGGTTTTACCCGTTGCGTTCTCGTAAGCTTCGGCTTGTTTTTGAGGTACTTCTTTTTGTAAAGATGCAAGATTCGTTACGTTATCTTTCGTACCTGCCACGATAGAAACTTTAGACAAGTCTACTTCGAGCGTATAAACCACGCATTCGTTTCCGTTTGTAAGTTTTAACGTATTTGCAACGAGTATAAAACCGTCGGTTATGCGTTTTGCTTCGTAGGAAACGCTCGACTTGTCGAATTTTGTCGGATTATAGTTATTATTGTAGTTTATCGTAATAGTAACCGGCTCGTCCGGCTCCTCGCCTTGACTACCCGTGTCCGTAGAGCCGTTAGGCTTCGAAGTCGTACTTTGACCACCGGTAGAAGAACCTGTTGAACCCGCGTCGGGCAAAGTTACTTCACATGCCGTAAAACAAAGAACGAGCGCTAAAACCAAAGATAATAAAACCGTCGTAAAAAGTTTGTGTTTTTTCATGATTTCACCTTTATCCTATTTTGATTTTTTTAATCGGTTGTGAAAAAAAATTTCACAAACACGATATCTTGATTATATTGTAACATCTTTATCGCCAAATTTCAATAGAAATGAAAAATATTTTCATACTTTTTTGTTCTTTTGAAAATTTTTTTTAAAATTTACCAAATGTGTAACCTCTAACCCTTTTTTTAACGGCGTTTCGTTTGCATTTTGAATATTCGTGTGCTAAAATAAACTTAAGGATGGTATCTTATGAACACTGCTACTATTAATTTAAATGATTTTTACGACTTAAAGGGCGGAACTTTATCCGCAACGTATATGGATAACCCTTGGGACAACAAATCCACACCCTTCATTCGCCCTGCGGTAATCATCGTACCGGGGGGTGCTTATTGGATGGTCAGCGTACGCGAAGCCGAACCCATCGGTAATTATTTTATGTACGCAGGCTTTCAAGTGTTTATTTTGAATTATTTGTGCGCAAGAGACAATATAGGCTACCCGGAACAACTTTACGAATTGGCGTCGGCAGTCGACTATGTAAAGAAAAACGCGGAAAAATTCCGCGTCGATCCGAATAAAGTTTTTTGCGTAGGCTCATCTGCGGGCGGACACTTGACCGCTAACCTTGCCGTCGAATACCAAAAAGCAGATAAGGAATTAGGAATAGACTCAAAGCCCGCCGGCGTATGTTTAAGTTACCCCGTAATTTCGGCTAGTTGCGGACACGTCGATACCTTTAATAATTTACTGAATATTTACGGCGAAGAAGAAAAACAAGAACTTATAAAGCACCTTAGTTTAGAGAAATTAGTAACGCCTTCTACCCCGCCGTGTTTTATTTGGACAACCGCGAAAGACGATTACGTACCTGCGGTAAATTCGCTGATTTTCGCGACGGCGCTGAGTAATAACAAGGTTGACTTCGAACTACACGTTTACCCCGAGGGACATCACGGGACCTCGTCTTGCAGTACGGAAATTAATGCGTTTAAACCGTTTTTAAAAAAGAATTCGCAGTGGCTTAGCGATTGCGCGGACTTTTTTAAATTAATTATTGAAAAGGCAAAAACCACGCTATAAGCCCGTTATTAAACAAAAAAAGGCATTGTGTAAGTTGCAAAAACTTACGCAATGCCTTTTTTATACGACGTTTACACCGTTAAGCGTAAACGCTGTTAGATTATTATTCCTCTTCCTCTTCTTCGGGAAGATCAACGTTGTGGTAAACTTCTTGAACGTCGTCTAAATCTTCAAACGCGTCGAGCATTTTGTTAAACGTTACTATTTGACTCTCGTTTAAAGTAATCTTGTCGTTCGGAACCATCATAACTTCGGCTTCTAAAAACGCAAGGTTCTTTTCCTCGAGATATTTACGAACCTCGGAAAAAGCGGAGGGAGTAGTTCTGAATTCGAAAACGTCGTCTTGAACGATACAGTCTTCGGCGCCCGCGTCCAAAGCATATTCCATCATGGTGTCTTCGTCAAGGTCGGGTGTTCTTTCGACGACGATTACACCTTGATTGGTAAACATGAAACCTACGCTTCCGCTGGTACCCATGCTTCCGCCAAACTTATCGAAAATATGTCTGACTTCGCCGACCGTTCTGTTTTTATTGTCGGTCAAAGTGTTGACGATAACGGCACTACCGCCTACGCCGTAGCCTTCGTAAATCAAGGTTTCGTAGTTTACGCTACCGAGTTCGCCCGTTGCTTTTGCGATACTTCTTTTAATATTATCGTTAGGCATATTTGCCGCTTTAGCCTTTGCGATTACGTCGGCAAGTTTGCTGTTTAAGTTGGGATCGGCGCCCTGTTTTGCGGCAACTGCGATTTCCCTACCAATTTTGGTAAAAATCCTACCCCTTGCGGCGTCGGCTTTACCCTTTTTTGCTTGTATGTTATGCCACTTGCTGTGTCCTGACATTATTGGTCTCCTTTTTGATTAAAAGTAAGTTGATAAAGTAATATCGAAGCGGATACGCCCGCATTAAGACTTTCCATTTTGTCGCTCATAGGAATTTTAACCGCGACGGAAGACGCTTTTCTAACGACGTCCGAAAGACCTTTTCCTTCGCTACCTATCGCTAAGCAAAACTTTTTAGGAGGTTTATAGTAAAAAACATCCTCTCCGTGCATATCGCCCGACAATATCGGCACGCCGTTTAAACATTCCAAAACCTCTTGATAACTACCGGTGTGGATTTCTACGTTAAATATACCGCTCATGCTCGCGCGAACAGTCTTCGGCGAATACGGATCGGCTGACGATATTAGATAAATATCCTTAATCCCTAACGCAACCGCTGTACGAATAATAGTGCCTACGTTGCCGGGATCTTGAACGTTATCGAGCAAAATCGAGTTACAAAGTGGGGCTATAAGCCTGTTATCGGGCTTTTTTGCAACAGCGACGATGCCTTGTGGCGTTACCGCGTCGCACATATAATCGGCAATCTCCGCCGTAACGAAAACGAGCGGTATTTTGCAATCTGCGTAAGATGACAAAAGTTCTTCCGTCCCGACGATTTTAACGATATCGACGTTTGCGCTTATTGCTTCTCTAACCGATTTTTCACCCTCTATAAGATACAAGCACGTCTTATCCCGATACTTTTTATCGCGAAGGCGGACGATTTCTTGCACCTCTTGATTTTTGCGTGACGAAATTTCCATAAAATTAAACGGACCGCTTTATTTTAAAAGCGGTCCTAACTTAACAAATTATGCTAATTTTGCCTTTACCTGATCGCAAAGTGCCGTAAAGCCTTGTGCGTCGTTGATAGCCATATCGGAAAGGACCTTTCTGTTAAGATTGATGCCTAAAACGTTTAAACCGTGGATAAACGTGCTGTAGTTAAGACCGTTTTGACGGCAACCTGCGTTTATACGTGCAATCCAAAGTTTACGGAAATCACGCTTACGGGTTCTTCTTGATACGTAAGAGTAAGTTAAAGATTTCATTACCGCTTGACGGGCAACGCGATAAAGTTTACTCTTGGAACCAAAATAACCTTTGGCAAGTTTTAATATTTTTCTGCGTTTCTTAACGCCGTTAACTGCTCTTTTAATACGCATATTCTCTAAGTCCTCCTATTAGCCCTTGTAAGGAATCATGTTCCTTATTGTCTTAGCCTGTGTTTCGGATACGTAAGTACCGGCTCTCAGTCTTCTCTTTCTCTTCATGTTCTTGTTTGAAAGTTTGTGACGGTGTCCTACACCGCTTCTTTTGATTTCACCGTTGGCGGTGAGTCTGAAACGCTTCTTGGAACCGCTGTGGGATTTCATTTTCGGCATAATTTAAGCCCTCCGTATATACTAAATTTTTTATCGAATTTTATTGCCCGTGATAAATGCGGGCATGATTTTACCTTGAAACGGGATTTACGCTTTCTGCGGTGCTAAAATCATTAAAATGTTTCTACCTTCGAGCAAAGGCTTTTTTTCCATAACGGCGTAATCTTTAACGATGTCAAAGAACCTGTTCATAACGTCGACGCCCATGTTTGCGTGTGCGTTTTGTCTGCCGCGCATTCTTATCGAAACTTTTACTTTGTTGCCTTGTTGCAAAAACTTAACGGTTTGCTTAGCTTTAACGTTTAAATCACCTACGTCGATAGTCATGGATAACCAGATTTCTTTAAGTTCGATAACCTTCTGATTCTTTTTGGCTTCTTTCTGCTTTTTGACGAATTCAAAGCGGAATTTGCCGTAGTCCATGATTTTGCATACAGGCGGATTCGCTTGCGGAGATATTTCCACTAAATCGAGGTTTGCGTCCTCGGCAAGTTGCAATGCTTGGCGAGAACTCATTATCCCGAGCTGCGTTCCGTCCGCGCCGATAACCCTAACCTCGGCGTGTCTTATCATTTCGTTGATATTGTTAGAAACTTTAATAGTAAGCCCCTCCCGGCAAAATAAAATCGGGCTTTCCGCATAAGAAAACCCGATAAATAAACATAATTAGACCATATTCGGTCAGCGACAAGCCGTTTGTCATTATGTACCGTAAGACCTAATCCGACGGTGAGAAGGGTTAACTTCTGCTTCAAGCGTTAATATAGTACCACCCTTTCACTCAAATGTCAAGCGTATTTAAGCCTTTTTTTTGTAAAAATTTTCGATTTTGAAAAGTATTAAGAAAAATTAAAATTAATCTTTGTAAACTACTTTGTCACGGTCTTCGACGTAAACTTTCTCGATAAAGTCCTCTGTTTTTAACGTACCTAACTCGCCTTCGCGTCTGCTTCTTGCGGAAACTATGGTACCGTCTTCGACTTCCTTATCGCCGATGATGAGCATATAAGGAACTTTTTCAAGTTGGGCGTCGCGAATCTTCCTTCCGATTTTTTCAGACCTTGTATCGACTTCGGCACGTAAACCTTTATAGCGAAGAGAATCCGCAATCCCGTTTGCGTAATCGAGCGCTCTGTCCGTTACGGGTAAAATCTTAACCTGTACGGGTGCAAGCCAAGTGGGGAACGCCCCTGCGTACTTTTCGATAAGCATTGCAAAAACCCTTTCATAGCAGCCGATGGAACTTCTGTGAATGACGAAAGGCGTTTGTTTGTTGCCTTCTTGGTCGATATAACTCATATCGAAACTCGCGCCGGCGGCGAAATCGAGTTGAATGGTGATAAGCGTGTCTTCTTTGCCGTAAACGTTCTTTGCCTGAAAGTCAAGCTTGGGTCCGTAGAAAGCCGCTTCGTCTTCGGCTTCGACGTAGTCAAGCCCCAAGTGATCCAAAATCTTCTTCATGAGGGCTTCGGTTTCGTTCCAAGCCTTGTCGTTATCGATGTATTTATCGTTGTTTTTGCCGCGTTTGGAGAAACGATAGGTAATGTCGTTTTCCATACCGAGACACTTTAAGAAATACAAACTTAAGTCGAGACATTTTTTGAACTCGCCTTCGATTTGGTCTGGCGCGCAAATGATATGACCGTCGGAAAGCGTAAACTGACGTACCCTTATAAGCCCGTGCATTTCGCCCGACGCTTCGTTTCTTAGTTCCGTTGCCGTTTCTGAAAATCTTACGGGCAAATCACGGTAAGATTTTAGTCCGTTTTTAAATATCTGATATTGGAAAGGACAAGTCATGGGACGGAGCGCTATAACCTCGCCCTCGGCATCGGGGTCGCCGATTACGAACATCTTATCCCTGTAGTGATACCAGTGACCGGAAATCTTATAAAGGTCGCTTTTCGCCATAATAGGCGTGCGGGTAGGCATAAAACCGCGACGTTCTTCTTCGTCTTCGACGAAACGAATCATCGTTTGCATGATTTTTGCGCCTTTAGGCATTATTATGGGCAGGCCTTGACCTATTACGTCGCTCGTCATAAAGAAGCCTAAATCCCTGCCGAGTTTATTATGGTCGCGGGACTTGATTTCCTCTTGAAGTTTTACGTATTCTTCGAGCTCGCTCTTTTTCTCGAAAGCCGTTGCGTAAATACGCGTCAACATCTTATTCTTTTCGTTACCGCGCCAATACGCGCCCGTAATCGACATAAGTTTGAAGGCTTTGATTCTTCCCGTCGAAGTCATATGGGGACCTTTGCAAAGATCGGTGAAGGCACCTTGTTTGTAGAAAGAAATGTGTGCGTCTTCGGGAAGGTCTTCGATAAGTTGAACCTTATAAGTTTCGCTGTAGCTCTTCATAAGGTTAATTGCTTCGAGACGAGGAAGTTCGAAACGAGAAATCGGCAAATTGGCTTTAATGATTTTTCTCATTTCATCTTCGATTTTTGCAAGATCGTCTTGCGTTATGGGTGTTTTAAAATCAAAATCGTAATAAAAACCGTTTTCGATAGTAGGACCTATCGCAAGCTGAGCGGTAGGATAAATTGTCTTTACGGCTTGCGCCAAAACGTGTGAACAAGTGTGGCGATATACGTCTAAACCCTCTTTATCCTTAAGGGTGTAAAAGTTAACGGTTGCGTCGCTGTCTAAGACGCAAGACATATCGGTAAGTTCGCCGTTGACAGAAGCAACGACGGCTTCGCGTGCCAAACCTTCCGAAATCGATTTTGCTATATCGATAAGGCTTGTCGGTTGAGAAAACTCAACTAAGTTTCCGTTTTTTAAGGTGATTTTCATAAAAACTCTCCTAAATTAAAGTAAAAATATTAATCTTTTAAGTTATTTTGCTTTAGGCGGATAAAAAAACGCCCTTAACGCAGAGTTTCTGCGTAAGGACGATTAAATGTCGTGGTTCCACCTTACTTCACAAAACGCAACATAATACGTTTTGCCTTGTTTGAATGCGGAAATAGTTCCGCCGCCCCCGCACGAAAGTGGTTTCGCTTGTCGGTATCCCTTAGGCGCTTACAGCCGATGACGCCATTCTCTAAAAGTCTTCCCGAGGCTACTTGTCTTCCGATATGCGGATTCATTTGTTATTTCAATTATAAACTATTATTAAATTTTGTCAACGGATTTTCAGGTGATTTTTTCCTTTTTAAAAAATATTTTGTCGCCGTAAAACGCCGCAAGGTATTTTTCTTCCATCTCGGGCAGTCTTCCGCTTAGTTCCACCTCGGAAAACCCCGACAAAATAATTTCACGCGTTAAGCTGCCTTCTTCTATTTTGTCGACTAAACTGCCTTTAAGCATTCTGTTGTATCTTTCGTCGTAAACCTTACCGCCGTATATGACGGCGCGGCGATGTTTCTTTTCGCAAATTATATAGGAGATAAATTCTCTTAATTTTTCGCTCGAAAAATACGTAGGAATATAGGTTACGATTTCAGCCCACTTTTCGGTAAGCGGGCGCAATCTGAAGTTAAAGTATCCGTCGACGGTAAAATCCGTAAACGTCGGCTTGAAATTTATTACGTAACGCTTATCCTCGTCTAAGTCGGCGGCAATAAGCGCCGCTAAAAGCATTTCGTACTCGACTTCGGAAATACCTCCCGTTCTGATATATTTTTTAAAGAAAACGTATTTGTAGTTTACCGCGATTACGTCGGCTATTTTGTCGACTAAAATATGCGAGTAGATTTCTGCGTATTCGTTCGGAACGGAGATTTTTAAAAACGCCCTTCCGCCCGATTTTTCGATTTTTACTTTACCGCTTAGTTTTTTTATACAGTCGAGCGTAGTGTCCGAGATATATTTTAAATTATTTTGTTTGGACTCCTCGTCGGAGATAATAAAATTCATTTCATTCATATTTTACGTAACCAACCGTTTTTCATTTATGGTAAATTTAGGTTTGCGTTTTTTTGCGCTTATTCGACCTTTCAATTTTAACGCCGCGCGATATAAAAATTTGTAACCTTCGGAAAAGACTATTACCGAACAGCACGTTGCGGTAATTTTTAAAATCATACCCATACTTAATTTTTGCGTTCCGAAAAACTCGGGGAAAGCGGTTATTATTAAAACGTGCAATAAATAGGTCGCCGCTATCATTATTATAAGTAGTTTGTTTGTAAAAATCCCCTTTAGCGCCGAACGAGAAGTAACCTCCCTCGAATTAACGGCGTTTGCGACTTGGAAAAACACGAACATCGTTATTACGACGGCGTTTTGTTCGGACATTTCGGCGCCTAAGAAATTTAAATAACGTTGCAAAACGACGACAAGACATATATACGCCGAATGAAGCCCTATCCTTAATAAAAGTTTTCCGCTTAAAATGTCTTCGCTACGTTTAACGGGTCTTTTGCCAAGCGTATTATCGGAACGCATTTCGAGCCCCAAAGAAAGCGCTAACGGTCCGTCCATTATTATGTTAAGCCACAATAAAACCGTACTCGAAAAGGGGCTTTCGAATCCGCTTATTAAACTTGCGAGAATTATGCACATCGACGCTAAGTTTACGGTAAGCTGAAAGGATATGAAACGTTGAAAATTGCCGTAAACGTTTCTGCCGAAAGAGATTGCTTTTAATATCGTGGAAAAGGAATTGTCGAGCAAGACGACGTCGCTTGCTTGCTTCGTGATTTCCGAACCGTCCCCCATCGCAATGCCTATGTCCGCATGTTTTATCGCGGGGGCGTCGTTTACGCCGTCGCCCGTTACCGCAACGACTTCGCCTATGCTTTGAAGTATGGTTACAACCCTTAGTTTAGTCCTGGGCGTAGAGCGGGCTATTACGGATATATCTTTAATTCGGCGTTTTAATTCTTCGTCGGAAAGTCCGTCGATATAGTCTGCGCTTACTACGGATTTGTTTGAATTCAGTATTCCCGCGTCTATTGCGATTTTGCGAGCGGTGTCGATATTGTCGCCCGTAAGCATTTTTACTTCCACGCCCGCTTTAAGGCAACTTTCGACGGCATTTTTTACGTCGTCCCTAAGCCCGTCAGATAAAACTGCAAAACCGTCGAAATTGTATGAACCCGAGGTAGAAGAAGCAAACGCTATAACTCTTTCGCCGCTTCGTTGATAGTAGGAAATTTCGGCAAGTACTTTTTGCGTTTCGCTTGTCGAAAGCAGACATTTTTGCAACACAACTTCAGGCGCGCCCTTTATATACGACGTTGTCTTGCCCGCCTTCGTAAATTTGGTTTCCATATACTTAGTTTTAGAAGAAAATGCCGATAACAGGCTTATAGACCCGCTTTTTCGTATTTTTTTGTAGTCGTAACCGTTTTTTTCCGCAAAAGCAAGAAGCGCTGTTTCCGTTTGTGAACCTATCTTGTTTTTCACCCCGTTATCCGCAAATAATTCCGCCGTCGAATTAACACACAAATTGTCGATAACAGGCTTATAGCTAGACTTTTTTCCAAAAACCCCGTTTCTATAGGATAAGAGTAAAGAAACCGTCATTTCGTTTTTGGTAAGCGTACCCGTTTTATCCGAACATATTACGCTTACCGAACCTATAGTTTCCGTTGCGACGAGTTTTCTTATAAGGGCATTGGATTTTGCAAGCCGTAAAACGTTTAAAGTTAAAGATATCGCAACAGTGGTCGGCAAACCTTCCGGGACTGCCGCGACGATTAAAACTATTGACTGAATAAAGATATCTTGTATATTTGAAAAAGTCAATCCGTTTGTTAAATAGAGTTTAATAAAGGAAAGCACGAATACGAAAATCGAGGAAAAGACGCCGAATGCCGTTACTAAGTTGCCGAGTCTTTTTAATTTTTCCTTTAAAGGTGCCGAAACGCATTTATCGGAAGAAATATCGCGTGCGATTTTACCGATTTCGCAATGGTTTCCGACGGCGGTAACCACGTATGTTAAGTTGCCGCTTTCGCAAAAAGTACCCGAATAGACAAAATTGAATCTTTCCGCAAGCGGTGCGTTTTTCGCGACCTTTATTTTAGCCTCTTTTTTGACTAGCGCGCTTTCGCCCGTCAAAGTAGACTCGTCAACGGAAAAACTTTCGGCGCTTATTATTCTGCCGTCCGCGGGGATTTTGTTACCCGCCTCCAAATAAACAATATCGCCGACGACTAAATCCTCCCTTTTGACTAAAAGCGTTTCGCCGCCTCGCAAGACCTTTATTAAAGATTCCCCGCTCATTTTATCGAGCATTTTAAAAGCCTTTTCGCTTTTACTTTCCATCACCACGGTTAACACGGTCGACACGGCAATCGCTATAAAAATGCCTAAACACTCGTAAAACTCGGCGTCGCCTCCGCGGAATAACTTGCCTATGTTTATGCCTAAAGTTATTGCAAAAGCAACAAGCAAAATTAGCATCATAGGTTCCAAAAGTGCCTCTATAAGCCGTTTAACGAATGATTTCGGTTTTACTTCGGCAAGTTTGTTCGTGCCGTAAACGCTTTTACTAATTAAAACTTTTTCATTTGTTAAACCTATTTTCGGGTTTACGGATAGTTTGTCGTAAACGTCTTTTATGGGGCAATCGTAAAAGTTCATTTAGCGCTCCTTTTTCGTGTTTAATTAAATATATTAGCGCTAAGTATTAAAAATGACCTTGCGATTTAGTCTTTCGACAAATAGCAAGGTCATTCGATTTTTTTATGAATCGGTTATTAAATTTTCGTCAAATCAGTTACTTGAACTTTCGGTACTGTCCGTACTGTCGTCTTTATGGGCTTCCTCGGCTTTTTTGAGCGCTGCGTTGGCTTCTTCGAGATCGAATTTATCTTGCTCGTCAAAAGCGCAAAGTGCGTTATTCTTTTCGCCTTTTTCTTCTAAATCCTCTTTAGTAAAGGTTTGGTGTTGACTGGAAGTGAAACTCGGACGAATGACGTATTTGGAAAATTCAAATTCCATAACTTCGTCGTCTTCGCTGATAAAGACTATTTCGTTTATGCGCATTTGGTCGGTAACGGTGATTTTAAAGGTTTTACTGGAGCCCGACGCTTCGAACTTATACCAACCGTCGCTGTCTAAAATAAAACTCCTTTGAACCGTCACTTTGTTTAAAGTCGACGAGGACCCGAAAACGTAGCCGATAGTCGTTTCGGTAACCGACATATAGGAAATGTTCATCCAAAATTCCTTCATATCGTTGTCGCCTAAGGTAACTTCGACATATTGTGTCATAACGTCGTCTTCGTCGTCCGACGCGATTATTTTATTGACTTGCCAATAGGAAGAATATTTGTTGTCGCTGCAAGCCACCGTGCAAAGCATCGTGCAAAAGCAAAAAGCAGCAAGTATTATCGAGAATAACTTTTTCATTGTTGACCTCCGTTATTACCGTTATTCGATTTGGTTAATTTTTCAATTTCTTTTAGGAACGTAGATATATCTTTAAACGAACGATATACAGATGCGAAACGCACGTAAGCGACCTCGTCGAGTTGCATAAGCCGTGCCATTACCATTTCGCCGATTGCCTTGGTCGAGATTTCCTGTTCCATGGAATTGTAGACCTGTTTTTTAACGTCGTCGACAAGTTGGTCGATTTGATACATTTGGACGGGGCGTTTTTCGCACGCTTTTATTATGCCGCCTTTAATTTTATTTATATCGAACGCTTGACGAGTGCCGTTTGCTTTAATGACAAGTATGGGCGTGGTTTCGATAGTTTCGTACGTGGTAAAACGCCTACCGCAACTTATGCATTCCCTTCTTCTTCTGATGCTGTCGCCTTCTTCGGAAGTGCGGGAATCTATAACCTTACTTTCTTTGCATCCGCAGTATAAACACTTCATAAATACCTACCTTGGTTTATTTTATCACATAATGCGCGTTTTAGCAACCGTTTTAAGTCAAAATGTTGCTTTAACAGGCTTATTTAGGCGCTTTTTTGTCCGTAAAAGGTATTTTAAACGATTATGGGGCATAATAAAAATATGCTTGTCTTTATAAGAATCTTGTTTTTCGTATATATTCTGGCTGTAAACGCTTACGGCTTTATTTTGGTAAAACTTAAAAGCGACGACCTTAGTAGCGGTGAAAAAAGCGGCGGCTACGGTAAAATAATAATTGCTTCGCTATTGGGCGGCGCGATCGGCGCATACGTCGGAATGTTCGTATATAAGTACGGTTTGGACAACATAATACTTATGGTGTTTTTACCCGTGATTGCCGTTATAAACATCTTTATACTTTGGCAACTTTACGTTAACAACTTTTTGTTTTTCGGGGAAAGAACGATTTTAAGCGTTTTTCAAAATTTGCCAAAAAATATTAATTACAGTACGCCGTTCTTTTTTAAAAGTTTTTCGATTTTGAGCATCGTGCCGTCGAGTTTTCTGTGGTAAAGCGTAGCGTACTTGTACCCTAAGTACGCGATACGAATCGTCTTGCAGTCGCCGTCGTAAATGGAATCTTTAAAATTTTGGTACAAATCGACGATTTCGCCTTTTAACGCGGCGTCAATTTTGTATTGCAATATTATGGAACGCGATTCGTCCAAAAGGTCGATTATGGTTTTTGCGTCGTCTTCGTTAACGGTTTTTATCTCGGCTGCAGTACTATGGAGCGGGGCTTTTTGCGGTTCTTGTATCGAAGCGCCCGTGTCGCTCATAGCCTCGACGGCGCGTAAAACCTCGGTACGGAAAGGTATCAATACTTGTGCTGCAAAATTGCGGTAACTGTCGGCGTAATCGTTTACGAAAAAGAAATGCTCCAAAAGATTTAAAAAGTTAAGTTCTTTCGTGTTGATTTGATAGAGCAAGGAAAAAATAAGCGCGATTTGATTTTTTGCCTCGGGCGGAAGTATAAAACGACCGTTGCCGTAGCCCTCTCCCTTTCTAAAGGCGAGCGAAAAAGCGCTTTCGTAATCGAAATCTTCCGTACAGTATTCGAAAAGCGAGTAAAACATACTTGACGTCGAAATCGAACGCATAAGATTGGTCAATTTGGAATCCACTAAAATAAATCCCGAATTAATTAAATCGTCCATATACATTTTAAAATTGTCGATTGATTTTTGTCTTGTTAACATTTTACTCTCCTAAAAGCGAGTGTTTTCGATAAATAACGCCTCGGTTCGAGCGAAAAATCGCCGTTTCGACGTTATTACGTAAATATTGTAGCACAATTTTGCGTTGTTTACAAATTATTTTGCAATTCTGTTGATTTTTTTATTTATTTTATGTATAATATATGCGCACGGGTAAACTTATCCCCGTATAAGACTATCATATTCGTAATTTTTGGCGGTGTAATCTATGAAAGCGTTAAGAATACGCTTGTCGTCCCCTACGGACGTTAAAGTTTTTGAACATATCGTTCAAAAGTATCCCTTCGATATTATTTTGCGCTCCGAATCTTATTCGGTCGACGCTAAATCCATTCTCGGTCTGTTTAGCCTTAATTTATCGAGGCCGTTAGACGTCGAAATAAAGTCGAACGCTTGCGACGATTTAATCGAAGAATTATCGCAATTTGCAATTTAAGCAGTTATTTTTTTGAGTTTAATTTAGTTTACATAAGTTTTCGGGGTGCGTCATGCCGGTCAAGGGCAATAACTTTATTAACAAATTAATATTATTGTTCGTTTTCGATAAAATGGAAATACCTTTGTCGGCGGCTACCATCGAGGAAGTTTGTTGCCAAGAAAACGATTGGATTAGTTTTATGGACTGTAAACTTACATTGCCGCACCTTTTGGACGACCAGTTTATTTACGAAATATCCTCGGGCGGCACGCAACCTTTTTACAGCATTACTCCCAACGGCAGAGTTTGCCTTGCCGATTTTTACATAAATATTCCCAAATCGCTTAGGGAAAACATAGTTCAGTTCGTACGGGCAAATCGGCTAAAGTATCGCAGAAAGCAAGAATATATTGCCGACTATTATATGAACAAAGACGGCACCTTTACGGTATTTTTAAAGATTTTGGAACTAACGGGACCGCAACTCGAACTTAAAATTATAGTGCCTACAAAACAAATCGCAAAAAATATTTATAAAAAATGGCCCGATAAGGCAGAACTTTTATTTTCTTCCATATACGAAAACCTCGTTGACTGAGTTTTATTTTAGCCAGCGTAAATTTTAATAAAACTACAAAGGAGCAATTTAATTATGCTTACTTATTCTACAAGAGGAACTTGTTCCAGACAAATTATTTTCGAGGTCGAGGACAACAAAGTCCACGGCGTAAAATTCATCGGCGGATGCTTAGGAAACCTTCAAGGGATTTCCAAACTTGTCGAAGGCAGAGATATCGACGACGTTATCGCAACGCTTAAAGGCATTAAATGTAAAGGCAACACGTCTTGTCCCGACCAACTTGCCACGGCTTTGATGGAGTATAAACATAGGCTCGAATCCCCCGACGAAGAATTACAGCAGTAACTAATCGCCGTATTTTTTGATTAAGAAAACATAGAATACAACTTAGTAAAAAACACCGATAAACCGCGCATAAGCCCGTTATCGGCGTTTTTTATGTTTAAAAACGTGCGAAAGGTTTTACCCTTCCGCACGTTTTAGATTTGTAAAAATATTATTTAGGCATTTATCTACGTTTTAATTGACTGTTACAGCGTGCATATCTAAAATGACTATTCTTGATAAATCGATTTCGTATGCGATAAATACGCACTCGTATTCACCCGTTGGCGGGAATTTATTATATTCGTTACAAGTTACGTTATAAAATACAAAATAATCAAAAACAGTGTCTGTCTTGGATTGTACGATAACCGGCAATAAACTTTTTAACGACGTTTGTAACGTGTCTTGCCAAAGGGGATTATTTTCGATTTCGGTTTCGAAGTTATATTTACTTTCGTCGTCAAGGATTTTGACGTAAATTTCATCATAGGAATCGAACATTTGCATCGCAACTTTTATATTATTCGGGAACACTATGCTTGTTTTTTCTTCGATAACGGATACCCTGTTAACGTCATATGAAACCATATCGGCATAAATAAATCTAAACGAACCGAATAGTAATAAAAGCGGTATACAGATAAAAGCAATAATGAAGTTCTTTTTATACTTTTGACCGTTCTTTTTTAGTTTTACACCTATTATTATCGAGATAACCCCTATCGGTATAAAAAGCCATATTACCCACATATAGCGTATAATGCCGGCAACGCCAAATACGTTCGGCTCACCTATTGCCGAAGCTATCGTAAAGGAAATCAGCGAAAAACCAAGCGTAAGCCAAAAAAAGATATGTCCCAATACTTTCCGTGTTTTCATGCTTTTGTTCTCCTTTCGTTTTTTACATACAAAAAACCTATTTGTAATAAAATTATAGTACAACCACGTACCCAAGTCAAGCGGGTTTACAAAAATTTATGTGAATTTTATGCAAACATTTCGAGCAAAATAACAAAAGCGGAGTGTAGAAAAGTAAAATTCACACTCCGTTATATAATGTTTTCCTTTGTAGTTAATTACATTTCGACGTCGCTTAAAAAGTCGGCGTTTTTAGCGTCCTTGTTAAGTTTGTTGGGGACGACGATGGTTTCGTAATCGACGTAGTATTTTTTACCTTCGAGCGAATACAGCAAAACAAGTTGCAATAAGACGAAGAAAAGTTGGGTAAGCGGCATGGAAATTATAAGCCCCGCGCCGAGCGTGGTTATAAACATCGCTACGTTTATCGAGGCAAACAGAAGTAGCGAGAAGGCGTACGTTGCCAATACTTGCCAAAAATCCCTATGGGTATATCTGTTTTTGAAAAGATTTTTAAAAGGTGCCTCGTTGACGGAAAGCGGTCTTAAAAGCGCGGTGTACGTCGAATATAGGGAATAAAGTAGCGTAAATATCCAAATGCCGATGATTATCGACGTTATGTAAAGTTCGGAAAATGTATACACTATAAACAAAAGCCCTAAAACAGCGCTCACGCTAAAACCTAAAAGGTTTATAAGCGAATGCCAAAGTTCGAACGGAAGCGCTTTCGTAAACCCGCTTATGAGCGATGCTAAAAAACTCTTTTTTTCGTAAGTCGACATCCTTGCGTTCATCATAGAAGTCAAGGTATACGCGCAAACGTTATTGAGTACGGATATAATATAAAAACCGACCGTAAGACCTATAAGAGGCCAAATGTAGTTTGCGATATTGCGCTCGACCGCCTGCATAAAGGCGCTAAAGCCCGCTACAAAGTCAACGTCGGGGCGAATATTTCCTTGCAAAAAGGAATGCCAAACCTCTTTAACGGAATCCAAGATAGTTTGAAATTCGTCACTGTTGGCGACTTTTCCTACAAGTTCCGGAAAAAAGACAGTGAAAAGCAAATAGCTTAAAAGTACGATAAAAAGACTGTATACTATGGCTTTAAACACAACGTTTAAGTTGTTTATAAGCAGCCTTAAAGAGTTTTTAATTAACATAATTCACCTTGCGCGATTTAATTTAGTGAAGAAATTCGCTTTTATTAAGCGAAAAAGTACTTAATAACGTGCTAAAATCCCCTATAAAAGAAACGGGTTCGATATTATTCGAACCCGTTTTCGGGTAAAATTATTTATTCTTTTTAGTAGAAAGAGTATCTTGTTGTTTAGGTTTAACGCACAACAAAACGATAATTGCAACCAAGCAAAGCACTGCAACCGTTAAAAGTGCAATCGACGGCCAGTTGTATTTTAAGAACTGAGATTCGTACTTAACTTGCTTTAATTCGCTTGTAGCGTCGATAGCGCGGGATATAACCGTTGCGTGTTCGTTGGCAAAGTCGACAACGTGTAATACAACGTAGTAATAGCCCTTCTTTTCAGGCGTAAATGCCTTAGAACTTAAAAGATTTGCTTCGGAAAAGCCGTTTTCTTCGGTTACTTCGACCATGCCTAAGTTTTCGAGGCTGTCCTTGTCGTAAGCAGTGATAGCGCTGTCTTCGATCTTCTTTTCTCTATAGTATAAAGTATACTCTTCGTTATAGTCGGAAGCAACGATGTTGAAGCTGTTTACGGTGTATTCGAGACCTTGGTAAGCCTTTTCGGACGAACTGACAGTTACCTTGGGGCTGGAGGAAGCGCCTACGCTAAAGGTAAACACGGGGATAACGACGTCGCCTGTCGGGTTACCGTCGCTATCTTGCGCATAAAAACCGCCGTTGCCTTCGACGAGATCGGTCGTGGACATCGAAACGAAGTTGTTCTTTAAAAGTACGTAGAAACTATAAGTACCGACTTCGGAAACTTCGAATTTTACGGAATCGAGGTCGGATATGGATTTCGTGGAATAACCGCTCGATTGAGGCGCGGAATAATAAAGAGTACCCGTTAAGTTGTCAACGTCGAAATATTCGTCCGCAACTAAACCGGCAACCGAAGGTACGACAAAATCGTCGTCGACGCGAATATCTCTGTCGGCGTCGCCGTCATCGGAAACTTTTGTCGATTTTTTAACGTTTTCTTTGTATTCCGCCAACTTATCGTCGTCGAGGACGTATTTTAAGCTGCCGTCTTGGGGCTTAGCGGTCGTGTCTACTTTAATGGTAAACGTGTCTTCGTCGTGAAGAACGACGAGTTCGTAAACTTTTTTAGATAAAAACTCTATCTTCGTGCCGTCGGTGGTTCTGAAACCTTGTTCGGTTTGGCTTGCTTCAGTCGTGCCGCCTTCTTCGGTAGAGGGCTTTTCGACCTTAACGCCGCCGATGGTGAAGGACATATCGCTGTGGTATTCGTAACCTGCGTCTTTAACGAGGTAAGAAAGTTCGTAAGAATCGTATCCGCTTACCTTCTTAATGGTTACAGCAGTCCCTTCGTCTGCATAAGCGGCGACGGGCGCGAAAGCGAATACCGACATAAAAATCGATAGTAAGAACGTGATTGCCGTTACAAGTAATAAATTACGTTTCATTTGAAATATAACTCCCATAAAACGGCGAATGCGACTAAAAACGGGTGCATGCGCCGATTCACATTTTAATAAATCTATTCTATTTTACACTCGAAAGCGGGTTTTGTCAAATTAATATTGACTGTTATTCGCTTTTTTATATAATAAATAATTAATTTTGACGATATTTTACCTAAAACTTCAGTCGTAAATCAAAACGTCGTCGTTAATGTCGAAAAGACTCCACGGTTTGTTTTCCTTAGGCGGCTCGATTTTAAAAACCATTCTTTCCTTGGAAACGGGGTGAAAAAATCCGAGCGAAGTCGCCCATAACGCTATTTTGCCTTTTACGGCGTTTTCGCCGCCGTAACGCATATCGCCGTAAACGGGCGTGCCGTTGTGCGCCATTTGTACCCTTATTTGATGGGTCCTGCCCGTGTGAAGCGTTACCATAAGCAAACTAAGCCCGTTACTTTCGCCCACTTTGACGTATTCGAGTTCGGCTTTTTTAGCCCCCTCTACCGTCGGAGGACAAACGTAAACCATATTGTTTACGGTGTTTTTCTTCATGTAATCGGTCAAAACAGCCCTGTCTTCTTTAGGGCTTCCGCAAACGACGGTGAGGTATTTTTTCTCGAAATCGCCGTTTCTCATTTGCTCGGAGAGCCTCGAGGCTGCCTTGGAACTTTTTGCGTAAACCATTACGCCGCCCGTTACCCTGTCAAGGCGGTGAACAAGCCCGACGTAAACGTTGCCTTGTTTGTTTTCCTTAACTTTGACGTAATCTTTTATCATAGTCAGCATGTCTCTATCGCCCGTTACGTCTTCGCAACAGGGCGCGTTTTGCGGCTTTAACACGACTATGACGTGATTATCTTCGTATAAAACTGTTAATTCTTCGTTATTCATTTATGAACATACCTCCTGCCCCGCAAGGAAGCGCAATGCCTTCTTCCGTGGGAATGCCGACTTCGTAAGCCTCTACCCTGCCGACGCCTTGTTTTACCGTGAGCGTTAAAATGTTATTTAAAACTTGCGGCTGCAAACCCGTCGTGTAACTGTTTATCAAAAAGAATAAAGGGTTGTCGGATAAGACTTCTTTGCAAAGTTGTACAAGGTCGTAAAGTTGGTCTTCTATCTTCCACATTTCGCCGTTGGGGCCTCTGCCGTAACTCGGCGGGTCCATAATAATAGCGTCGTATTTTCTGCCGCGGCGAATTTCCCTTTTGACGAATTTGACGCAATCGTCGACGATAAATCTGACGGGCTTATCTTGAAGATTACTGAGCCTTACGTTTTCGCCGGCACGCTCAACCATTCCTTTGCTTGCGTCGACGTGGCAACACGAAGCCCCCGCCGACAAAAGTGCACACGTCGCGCCGCCAGTGTAGGCAAACAGATTAAGTGCCGATATAGGTCGGTTAGCGGCTTTTACAAGGTCCGTCATCTTGTCCCAATTTGCGGCTTGCTCGGGAAAAAGCCCCGTATGCTTAAAGCCCATAGGTTTGACTTTAAAACGTAAATCCTTGTAGCCGATAACCCACTCGTCGGGGATTTTTTTAAAGTATTCCCACTTGCCGCCGCCCTTTTCGCTACGAAGGTAGCGTGCGTCGACGTCATAGTCGGTTAAGTTTTTTTGAGATTTCCAGATAACCTGCGGGTCGGGACGAAGCAAGGTTACGTCCTTCCATCTTTCGAGTTTGTACCCGTCGCCCGTTGCAATTACCGAGTAATCTTTCCAATTATTTGCAAGTAACATATAGTCCTTTTATTGTTTTTGTTTTTTTATTCGGGAGGGGTTTTTATTTTACGCTTGCCCCTTTTGCCGACTTCGTCGGAATTTTTCCCGACCTTTAGAAAGCGATCCTTTAAGATTAAAGTTAGATTTTTTGAACGGATAAGGTTACTAAGGAGCCGTTGATTTCCCATTCTTTACAATAACCCGAAAGGTCATTTGCGGTAAAGGTTTCGGCTAAAACGACTTTGGAAATGCGGTCTTTGTAATCCTCTAAGACTTTAGCAATCTCCTCATCCGCTTTGTAACCGAAGTTAATGCGGTCGGTTACGTTAAAACCTGCCTCTTTACGCATTGTCTGAACTTTCGAAATAACTTCCCTTACGACGCCTTCCGCAACAAGTTCGGGCGTTAAGTTGACGTCCAAAACGACGGTATGTCCGTTTTCGCTTGCCGACACGAAACCTTCGCGGCTTTCGGTCGAAATCAGTAAATCCGATTCGGTAAACGTTACGTCTTCACCGCCGAGATTTACGGTGTATTCGCCGTTTTCGCGAACGGTTTTAACGACGGCGTTTGCGTCGCAAGTATCCAAAAATCCTCTTATTAAGCCGAGTTTTGAGCCGTATTTAGGTCCCAAAGTCTTTAATTGAGGCTTTAGTTTGTAATTGATGAATTTACCCGAATCGGTTAAGACTTCGAAATCCTTAACGTTTAATTCGTCGCGAGCGATTTCGAACATCTTTTCGGAAAGTTCGACGCTTCCGCCCATCGAGAAGTAAAGTTTTTGCAAAGGTTGACGGTTTTTGATACCGGATAAGTTTCTTGCAGCCCTTCCGAGCACGACCATGTCTTCCACCGTTGCCATATCGTTTTCAAGTTTTTCGTCAACGTATTTTTCGTTAACGGTCGGGAAAGAACAAAGGTGAACGGATATAGGCGCGTCTTTATAAAAGTCGGGAACCAAGTTACGATAAATGCTTTCCGCCATAAAAGGCGTAAAAGGCGCCGTTAATTTTGCGAAAGTCGTCAAAACAGTGTAAAGCGTCGTGTAAGCGGCGGCTTTGTCGTCGGTCATACCCTCGCCCCAGAATCTTTCGCGGCATCTTCTTATATACCAGTTGGAAAGTTCGTCGACAAAGGATTGCATCATCCTCGCGCTTTCGAAAGTCTTGTATTCGTCGAGGTTTTCGTCGACGGCTTTGACCAAAGTATTAAGCTTGGACAAAATCCATTTATCTATGATTTGAAGTTTGCAATCGTCCAAATTATATTTTGACGGATCGTATTTGTCTATATCGGCGTACAAAACGAAGAATGCGTAAGCGTTCCACAAAGTACCCATATATTTTGCCTGCCCTTCGCTTACGGCTTTTTCGTAGAAACGTGAAGGAAGCCAAGGTGCCGACGAAGTATAAAAATACCATCTTACGGCGTCCGCGCCTTGTTTGTTTAATACCGTCCACGGGTCGACGACGTTACCTAAGTGCTTACTCATCTTTAAGCCTTTTTCGTCGTTGACGTGGCCTAAAACTATACAATTTTTGAACGGGGCTTTGTCGAAAAGTATCGTCGATATAGCAAGAAGCACGTAGAACCAACCGCGTGTTTGGTCGATTGCCTCGCTGATAAAGTCCGCGGGGAAGTGCTTTTCGAAAAGTTCTTTGTTTTCGAACGGATAGTGGAATTGTGCGAACGGCATGGAGCCGGAGTCGTACCAACAGTCTATAACTTCCTTAACCCTGTGCATTTTTTTGCCGCACTTGGGGCAAGTCATCGTAACTTTGTCAACGTACGGACGATGAAGTTCTATATCCTTATCCAAACCGCCCTTTTCGCGGAGTTCCTCTCTCGAGCCGATTACCTCGAAATGGTCGCACTCTTCGCATTCCCAAACGGGAAGCGGCGTACCCCAATACCTTTCGCGAGACAAGCCCCAGTCGACTACGTTTTCGAGGAAGTTGCCCATTCTTCCCGATTTAATGGTTTCGGGCATCCAGTTTACCGATTCGTTGGATTTTAAAAGTCTGTCTTTGACGGCAGTGGTTTTAACAAACCAGCTCGAACGGGCGTAATAAAGCAACGGAGTGTTACAACGCCAGCAGAAAGGATAGGAGTGTTCGAACATTTCTTCCTTAAACAACAATCCCCTTTCTTTCAAGTCTTTTATAATGACTTTATCGGCGTCTTTGCAGAACATTCCTTTAACGACGGTAACTTCTTCCTTCATATTGCCGCGGTCGTCGACCATTTGCACGAAAGGAAGATTGTAGTTTTGACCGACCCTGCCGTCGTCGACGCCGAATGCGGGCGCGATGTGAACGATTCCCGTGCCGTCGGTAAGCGTTACGTAATCGTCGTTCGTTACGTAATAGGCTTTTTGTTTAAACGTGCCCTTGGCGCAGTCGAATAAAGGTTCGTACTCTACCCTTTCGTAATCGCTGCCCTTTTTCTCGGATAAAATTTCATATTCGTCGAAAAGTTTACCGACGAGCGCTTTTGCCAAAATATAGCGGGTGCCGTCGGGAATTTTTATTTCGACGTAATCTTCTTTTGCGTTCATGCAAAGGGCGACGTTAGAAGGAAGCGTCCAAGGCGTCGTCGTCCAAGCCAAAAAGTAAGTATTATCCAAGCCCTTAACTTTGAATTTGGCGTAAACGGATTTTTCCTTAATGTCTTTATAACCTTGCGCGACTTCGTGCGAGGCAAGCGCCGTGCCGCAACGGGGGCAGTAAGGCACTATCTTATGACCTTTATATAATAAGCCCTTTTTGTGGATTTCCTTTAAAGACCACCAAACCGATTCGATATAATCGTCGTGATAGGTTACGTAAGGGGTTTCCATATCGACCCAGTAACCTAAACGCTCGCTCATCTGCTTCCACTCGTTGGAATACTTCCAAACGGACTGCTTGCATTCGCCTATGAAAGGTTCGATGCCGTATTTTTCGATATCTTGCTTGCCGTCGAGCCCTAACTTTTTTTCGATTTCGAGTTCTACGGGAAGCCCGTGGGTATCCCAGCCCGCTTTACGAAGAACGTGCATTCCCTTCATCGTTTTGTAGCGGGGTATTATATCCTTCATGACGCGCGTTAAAACGTGACCTATATGGGGCTTGCCGTTAGCGGTAGGAGGTCCGTCGTAAAAACAAAATTCCCTGCCGCCTTCCGTTTGTTCGATTGATTTTTCGAAAATTTGATTTTCACTCCAAAACTCGGCAACTTCCTTCTCTCTTGCGAGGAAGTCGAGTTTCGTGTCAACTTTTTTATACATCTTAATCTCCTTAAAGATTTTTTTATAAATAAAAAATCCGCCTCTTTAGATAAAGAGACGAACGTAAAATCCGCGGTACCACTCTTTTTTACGGCGAAAAACGCCGCACGCTTGAAAAGGTTTAACGAAAACCTGAAAACGACTGCTTATTTCGCCCGCATTTTATGCCACGCCTTAGGCAGTTTGCTACGGAAGGATACCCTTAAACCTGCCGACCTTGCGGACTTTCACCGTAACCGCTCGCTGTAAAGCGCAGTGTAAAAAGACGTGTTTCCGATTATTGCAATATTTATATATTGATAAATATATCTTGGAAAAAACGACAAACTTGGTTGCCGAATTACCGAAATACGAATTAATTTTACCAAATAAACCGATTATTGTAAAGTAAATTGCGTTAAAACAGTTGATTTTTTTTGTGATTTAGTTTAAAATATCGTTACCGTGCTAGGCGGGGAGCTAGCGGTGCCCTCTTCCTGCAATCCGCTACAGCAGGGCTGAAGGTCCTTCCCGGCTATTCGTATGGTTGGCTGCGCCGAATAAGGGGCGTTGATATTAAGGTCTTGTGCAACGGTCGGTTGCGAACCGTGTCAGGATAGGGATATAGCAGCACTAAACAATTCGTATCGTGTGCCATAAGGTAGCTTTAAAGGAGTTACCTGTTCGGTTTCCGCTTCGGTACGGGTAGTCAAAAAGGAATGCACGGCAAAATGAATTTAACGACTTCGGTTTTTTCTACCGAAGTCGTTTTTTTCGTGTTTTCAAATCCTCTTCGGCTCCTTTGTGTAAAGGGAGGTGGATTGACGTAGTCAAGACGGAGGGATTGTTTCAATTTTTGCAAATCCTCTTAGCCTCCTTTGTGTAAAGGGAGGTGGATTGACGTAGTCAAGACGGAGGGATTGTTTCAATTTTTGCAAATCCTCTTAGCCTCCTTTGTGTAAAGGGAGGTGGATTGACGTAGTCAAGTCGGAGGGATTGTTTCAATTTTTGCGAATCCTTATTTGCCTCCTTTGTGTAAAGGGAGCTCTGACGAGTGTGCGTTCGCACACGAGGCGGTGGGGGATTGATTATATAAAAATTTACGACCTCTCACCCGCTACGCGGGAGCTCTCCTTATCGAAGGAGAGCCTTTTTTCAATCCCTCAGTCGGCGTAGCCGACAGCTCCCTTGCAATCAAAGGAGCCACCCTCTCAGGCGCTACGCGCCAGCTCCCCCAAAGTGGGAGCCTTTTGTCAATCCCTCAGTCAACTTCGTTGCCAGCTCCCTTTACACAAAGGAGCCTAATGACCTTTACACAAAGGCGAGCCTATGCGAAAAACTAAAAAATCGTTAAATTTATAAAAATGCAGATTGAGTTGAAAAAATATCGTTGACAGAAATTTTCTATAGTGGTAAAATATAATCGCAACGCAATTTAATACCGAACAAGAAAAGTATACTTCGGCAGAAGTGTACTAATTTTCGCATTACATATCTTTTCTTTTTGGTATTGGTTATTTTGCGTTGCAGCGAAGCGGAAATGAAGCATTTTTGTACGCGTCGTCCGCTTTTTGCGGGCGGCGCGTTTTTTGTGCGAAAACGCAAAACCCCGCCCTATCCCCTTTTTTAACGCCTTTCGCCGCTAAAGCGAATGGCGGTCGGCACAAATTTTTTATCATAAGGAGAAACTAAGATGAAAAAGAAACTTTTGTCGGTAATTTTACTTCTTTTGGTTGCCTCGCTGTGTTTGCTCGGCGTAACCGCTTGTAAGAAAAAAGACCCCGACGATACGGATAAGCACGTGCACGAGTATTCTACCGAGTGGACAATCGACGTTGCGGCGACTTGTACGAGCGAGGGCTCTAAATCGCACCACTGCAAAAACTGTGACGATAAAGCGGACGTGACTACAATCGACAAACTCGGGCACGATTATTCCGCCGAGTGGACTATCGATACTGAAGCAACGTGTACGCGCGAAGGCTCTAAGTCCCATCACTGCAAAAACTGTGACGATAAAGCCGACGTTACCACTATTGACAAAATCGAACACGATTACGTCAACGGCATTTGCACGGTTTGCGGAAAAAACGAAGTAATAGAGGAAGCAACAGGCTTAAAATACACTTTAAGTGAAGACGAAACCTATTATATCGTTTCAGAAATCGGCGACGAAACTCGCACGAAATTCATAATTCCGTCAACCTATAACGGCAAGCCTGTAAAAGAAATAGGAAAGAATGCGTTCTATGGTTGTAGCAAACTAACAAGCGTAACAATCGGCAACGGCGTTACTTCGATCGGTGACAGGGCATTCTGGGATTGTAGCAGCCTAACAAGTATAACAATCCCCGACAGTGTAACTTCGATTGGTGATTCTGCGTTTTATTATTGTAGTAGTCTAACAAGTATAACAATCCCCGACAGTGTAACTTCGATTGGTTCTTCTGCGTTCTGTAATTGTTACAGTTTAACAAGCGTAACAATTGGAAAAGGTGTTACAGAGATTGGTGATGGTGCGTTCTATGGGTGTAGCAAATTAACAAGTATAGCTGTAGTTAAAGGAAATGAAAAATATATCAGTACAAATAATTGTCTTATCGAAATCGAATCTAAAACATTAATTTTAGGTTGTAAAAACAGTGTAATACCTAAAGACGGTAGTGTTACTTCGATTGGTAATTCCGCATTCGCTTATTGTATAAGTCTTCAAAGCATAACGATTCCCGATAGTATTACCGAGATTGGCAGTGGTGCGTTTCGTAATTGTTACAGTCTAACAAGCATAACAATCCCCGCTGGTGTGACTTCGATTGGTTATTCTGCGTTCGAGTATTGTTATAAGCTTGTAGAAGTAATAAACAAAAGCAATCTCGACATAACCAAAGGCAGCGGTATTGCGCGTTTTGCCTTAAACGTAAAAACCGAAGGTACAACCGATGTAGTAAACGTTAACGATTATTTGTTCTACACACAAGATAATGTCAATTATCTTGTAGGTTACGTCGGTAACGATACCGTATTAGTTTTACCCGATAAGTACAACGGGCAAAATTACGAAATATACGGATATGCGTTCTATGGTTGTTACAATTTAACAAGCGTGACCATCCCAAACAGTGTAACTTCGATTGGTGAGTGGGCGTTCTACGGTTGCACCGATCTTCAAAGCATAACCATCCCCGACAGCGTTACTTCGATTGGTGAGTGGGCGTTCTACGGTTGCACCGATCTTCAAAGCATAACCATCCCCGACAGCGTTACTTCGATTGGTGAGTGTGCGTTCTATAATTGTAGCAGCCTAACAAGTATAACAATCCCCGACAGTGTTACTTCGATTGGTTCTTCTGCGTTCTGTAATTGTTACAGTTTAACAAGCGTAACAATTGGAAAAGGTGTTACAGAGATTGGTGATGGTGCGTTCTATGGTTGCAGTAGCCTAACAAGTATAGTAATCCCCGATAGCGTTACTTCGATTGGTTACGAGGCGTTCAGTGGTTGTTACAATTTAACAAGCGTAACAATCGGTAACAACGTTACAGAGATTGGTTATCGTGCTTTCTCTTATTCCATCAAACTTGTAGAAGTAATAAACAAAAGCAGTCTTAATATAACTAAAGGTAGTAAAGATAACGGTTACGTAGCATGCTATGCTTTAAACGTAAAAACCGAAGGTACAAGCGAAATTAAAAACGTTAACGATTATTTATTCTATACATGTGATAACGTAAATTATCTTATAAGTTATGTCGGTAACGGCACCGTATTAGTTTTACCCGATAAATATAACGGACAAAATTACGTTATAAATCAATATGCATTCGAGGGTTGCAGCAGTCTTCAAAGTATAACAATCCCCGACAGCGTTACTTCGATTGGTAGCGGTGCGTTCTATAATTGTAGCAGCCTAACAAGCATAACAATTCCCGACAGCGTTACTTCGATCGGTGATTCTGCGTTCTATGGTTGCAGTAGCCTAACAAGTATAGTAATCCCCGATAGCGTTACTTCGATTGGTTACGAGGCGTTCAGTGGTTGCAACAGCCTAACAAGTATAACAATCCCCGATAGCGTAACTTCGATTGGAAATTATGCGTTCGGTAACTGTATCAGTCTAACAAGTATAACCATCTCCGATAGCGTTACTTCGATTGGTAGCGGTGCGTTCTATAATTGTAGTAGTCTAACAAGCGTAACAATCCCGGACAGCGTGACTTCGATTGGTTATTCTGCGTTCTTTGGTTGTAGCAGTCTAACAAGCGTAACAATCCCGGACAGTGTTACTTCGATTGGAAATCATGCGTTCCGTAACTGTATCAGTCTAACAAGTATAACCATCTCCGATAGCGTTACTTCGATTGGTAGCGGTGCGTTCTATTATTGTAGCAAACTAACAAGCATAACAATCCCCGACAGTGTTACTTCGATTGGAGATAGGGCATTCGAGGGTTGCAGCGGTCTTCAAAATATAATAATCGGTAACGGTGTTACTTCGATTGCTAATCAGACGTTCCGTGATTGCAGCAGTCTTCAAAGCATAGTATTACCATTTGTGGGGGAAAGTAAAGATGCTACCGACTATAAATCGGTATTCGGTTATATATTCGGTTATATGACTTCGAATAGTAGTGATGCAATAGACGGGGCTACTTATCAATACAGTAAGTCCAACACTTGTTACCACTACTATATCCCCTCAACTCTAACGTCTGTTACTATAACGGGCGGTAATATCCCTTACCATGCTTTTTATAATTGTAGCAGTCTTGAAAGCGTAACAATCGGTAACGGAGTAACTTCAATTGGCGGTGCTGCTTTCGCTGATTGTGACAGTTTAGAAAGTATAACAATTCCCGATAGCGTTACTTCGATTGGAAATTATGCGTTCTTTGGTTGTAGCAGTCTAACAAGCGTAACAATCCCGGACAGTGTTACTTCGATTGGAAATTATGCGTTCTTTGGTTGTAGCAGTCTAACAAGCGTAACAATCCCGGACAGTGTTACTTCGATTGGTTATGCTGCGTTCTATAAGTGTAGCAGTCTAACAAGCGTAACGATCCCAGACAGTGTTACTTCGATTGGTAGTAGTGCGTTCGAAGATTGTAGTAGTCTAACAAGCGTGTATATAACCGATATAGCGGCTTGGTGTAGCATCGAAGGATTAAATCAATTAATGTTTTTTGGTTCAAACAATAAAAAGTTATACTTGAACAATGAACTTTTAATTAACTTAGTTATCCCGGACAGTGTTACTTCGATTGGAAATTATGCGTTCCGTAACTGTATCAGTCTAACAAGTATAACCATCTCCGATAGCGTTACTTCGATTGGTAGCGGTGCGTTCTATAATTGTAGCAGCCTAACAAGCGTAACAATCCCGGACAGCGTGACTTCGATTGGTTATTCTGCGTTCTTTGGTTGTAGCGGTCTAACAAGCGTAACAATCGGTAACAGCGTTACTTCGATTGGTAATTATGCGTTCGATGGTTGTAGCGGTCTAACAAGCGTAACAATCCCGGACAGCGTGACTTCGATTGGTTATTCTGCGTTCTTTGGTTGTAGCGGTCTAACAAGCGTAACAATCGGTAACAGCGTTACTTCGATTGGTAATTATGCGTTCGATGGTTGTAGCGGTCTAACAAGCGTAACAATCCCCGATAGCGTTACTTCAATTAGTCCTTATGCGTTCGATGGTTGTAGCAGCCTAACAAGTATAACAATCCCCGATAGCGTTACTTCAATTAGTCCTTATGCGTTCGATGGTTGTAGCAGTCTAAGATATAACGAGTACGATAACGCCTATTATTTAGGTAACAATAGCAATCCTTATGTAGTATTAGTTAAAACAAAAGATAAGTCTATTGCTTCTTGCAACATTAATCAAAAAACAAAAGTCATTATTGATTCTGCGTTCGATGGTTGTAGCAGTCTAACAAGCATAACAATCCCCGATAGTGTTACTTCGATTGGTTATGCTGCGTTCAGAGATTGTCCTATAGAAGACGCAACGATACCTACAATTGCTATTTCATATATCCCTAAAACAAATTTAAAGAAAGTAGCAATAACAAGCGGTGATTCGATTGGTAGCGGTGCGTTCGAAGATTGTAGTAGTCTAACAAGCGTAACAATCGGAAACGGAGTCACTTCGATCGGTGGTGCTGCATTCTATAATTGTAGCAGTCTAACAATCGTAACCTTCGGCAATAGCGTTACTTCGATTGGTAGCGGTGCGTTCGAAGATTGTAGTAGTCTAACAAGCATAACAATCCCCGACAGCGTTACTTCGATTGGTTATGGTGCATTCACAAATTGTCCTATAGAAGAAGCAACGATACCCACGATTGCAATTTCATATATACCTGAAAGCAAATTGAAATCGATAGCCATAACAAGCGGTGATTCGATTGGTAGCGGTGCGTTCGAAGATTGTAGTAGTCTAACAAGCGTAACAATCGGTAACGGTGTTACTTCGATTGGTAATTATGCGTTCAAGGATTGTTATAAACTTGTAGAAGTAATAAACAAAAGCAGTCTTAATATAACTAAAGGTAGCAGCGATAACGGTTACGTCGCATACTATGCTTTAAACGTAAAAACTGAAGGCACAAGCGATATAGTAAACGTTAACGATTATTTGTTTATTACAGATGATGATAACGTAAACTATCTTTTTGATTATGTCGGCAACAATACCGAGTTAGTATTGCTTGATAATTATAACGATCAAAACTACGTTATAAATCAATATGCGTTCTATAAGTGTAGCAGTCTAACAAGCGTAACGATCGGTAACAGCGTTACTTCGATTGGTAGTTCTGCGTTCTATGATTGTACTAAACTTGTGGAAGTAATAAACAAAAGCAGTCTTAATATAACTAAAGGTAGTATAAATAACGGTTACGTAGCATATTATGCTTTAAACGTAAAAACCGAAGGCACAAGCGATATAGTAAAGGTTAACGATTATTTGTTCTATACTTACGATAACGTTAATTATCTTTTAGGATATGTCGGTAACGATACCATATTAGTTTTACCCGATAAATATAACGGACAAAATTATGAGATATATGATTATGCGTTTAGTTGGTGTAGCAGTCTAACAAACATAACAATCCCCGACAGCGTGACTTCGATTGGAGAGGATGCGTTCTATAGGTGTAGCAGTCTAACAAGCGTAACGATCCCAGACAGTGTTACTTCGATTGGTCGTTCTGCGTTCGCTTATTGTAGCAGTCTAACAAGCGTAACAATCGGTAACAGCGTTACTTCGATTCCTTATCAAGCGTTCTTTAATTGTAGCAGACTAACAAGTATAACAATCCCCGATAGTGTTACTTCGATTGGTTATGAAGCGTTCTATTATTGTTACAGACTAACAAGTATAACAATCCCCGATAGCTTGACTTCGATCGGTTTTTATGCGTTCAGATATTGTAGCAGTCTAACAAGTATAACAATCCCCGACAGCGTTACTTCGATTGGTAATTATGCGTTCAGTGGTTGTAGCAGTCTAAAATACAACGAATACGATAACGCTTATTATTTAGGAAACAATAGCAATCCTTATGTGGTATTAGTTAAAGCAAAAAACACCTCTATTACTTCCTGTGCAATTAACGATAAGACAAAGTTTATTTATGATTATGCGTTCAAGGGTTGTAGCAGTCTAACAAGCGTAACAATCCCTAATAGTGTGACTTCGATTGGTGATTCTGCGTTCAGCGGTTGTTCTTCCCTTCAAAGTATAACCTTACCTTTCGTTGGGGCTAAAGCCGATGTAACTTCGTCGAATACCTATCAATATCCATTTGGATATATCTTCGGAATAGATAGTTATACCGGCGGTACTAAAACTGAACAATATTATAGCACAAATTCAATATGGTCAACTTATTACTATATCCCGTCGAGTTTAAAATCCGTAACCATAACGGGCGGAAATATACTTTATGGGGCGTTCATGAATTGCAGCAGTCTTGCAAACATTACAATCGGTGATGGTGTTACTTCGATTGGTAATTATGCGTTCTGGGGTTGTAACGATCTAACAAGCATAACAATCCCCGACAGCGTTACTTCGATTGGTTACGAGGCGTTCTATAATTGTAGAAGCCTAACAAGCATAACAATCGGTAACGGCGTGACTTCGATTAGTGAAGATGCGTTCGGTCGTTGTAGTGGTCTTGAAAGTATAATAGTTTCAAATGCGAACAAAACATATAAAAGCATCAATAATTGTCTTATCGAGATCAAATCAAAAACCTTGATTTTAGGTTGTAAGAATAGCGTAATACCCGAGGACGGAAGCGTTACTTCGATTGGTTATTCTGCGTTCTTTGGTTGTAGCAGTCTAACAAGCATAACTATTCCCGACGGCGTGACTTCGATTGGTTACGAGGCGTTCTATTATTGTTACAGCCTAACAAGTATAACAATCGGTAACGGCGTGACTTCGATTAGTGAAGATGCGTTCTATGATTGTAGCAGTCTAACAAGTATAACCATCTCCGATAGCGTTACTTCGATTGGTAGCGGTGCGTTCTATAATTGTAGCAGTCTAACAAGTATCGATTTTAAGGGAACTAAAGCGCAATGGAATGCTATAAGTAAAGGTTCTTATTGGAAAAACAATGCAGGTGATTTTACAGTTTATTGTACGGACGGCAATATTAGCAAGAGCGACGCTTAGTGCGTAGTAAAAAAGTTAGTGCGCATGGTTTTGCGCATGGAAAAGATGAAAAATGCGGAGCCGCAATTTAGTTGCGACTCCGCGATTTTTTTGTGGTTTAAATTATTGT
>CAYNLN010000016.1:0-33635 GCA_964398065.1 uncultured Christensenella sp.
TTGTGAAACTACCATTAACCCGAGCTTTGTCACGATTGCTTGGTCGGATACTTCGAACTTGGTATACAACGGCTTGAATCAGACACCGACCGCTACTTACCAAGACGTCAAAGGCAACACCCAAAACGCAACCGTTACTTTAACAAGTGGCAACGGCATTGACGCAGGGTCTTATACCGCAACCGCTACCGTAACCGATAATAACTACACGGCAACCAACACAACTTGCAGTTTTACTATTTCGCCAAAAACCGTAGATATATCCTACAGCACACCGACAGGCGGCTACACATACAACGGAACCGACCAAAAAGAGGCTTTCCTAAATCAGTTATCCGGTTACGATAAAGACTCTAATACTATAGACCTTAGTATTATATCCGTAACGTTTAGCGGTCAAGACACAACATTCAAAAACGCAGGCACCTATACCGCCACTATCTCCTTATCCGATACGAGCGGTAACTATTCATTTACTACAAAGTACTTTAATAACGTCGTAATGAATAAGGCTACGCTTTACGTTTCCGGTATCATTGAAAAGAGTTACGGCGATACCGTTACCCTTAATACCGACCTCGTTAAAAACGTAATTTCAGGCTTGGCTTCTTCAGATGAAATCTCCGACGTTATCCAAGTTAATTACGCTACTAATACCATAAAAGACGGTCAGGACTGCAAAACCTTGAACGCCGATATGGGCGAACTCTACTTTACAAGCGGTTCCATCGTTAGATATGGTAGCACCTACAAAATACAGGTCGAAATTACCGATGATAACTATAAAAACGAAGACGGCAATGCTTCACTCTACCCCTACCTTAAATACAAAACCGCGAAGGTCGACAGCACTTGGTATACTATTGAGGACGCACTGAAAGAAAGCGGAAATATTGTCATCGCCGCCGGCGTGGCATATTCTTCAGAAGAGAAAATTGCCGATTCTGACAACATTTATATAATGACTGCTTTTTCTAAGTTGAAATTGAGCAAGGAAACCAAGATTAATGGTTCAGCGACCGATAGTACCAACAATTACTATTTCGGTAATTATCATAGTGATTACATCTACTCTACCTCAAATAAAATAATCTTGCCGTATACTAACGGCGTTACAACGTCTTCTCTGGAAAACCAATTATCCGCCGGAATAAACCACCGTGATGATGATGGTAATATAGACGGCACATACAACAATTATCTAGAGAACGCTAATACGAATATCGGGTCGGTATTAACGATTCAAACAGGTATTACCTTAACTACATCGGCAGACATCGAAATTACCGCTATTATATCCGACACTAATCTATTAAATACCGGGATCGTAAAAACCCACGCCGTACTTATGAACCAAGGCACTTTAAACGTTAACAACGGCACTTTGTCTTCATACGGCTACTTAAAGGGTACAGGCACCGTTAACCTCGAAAACGAAACAACGGCTATAGACGTTTTCCGTACTCACGATTACCCCGGCGGACGTAACGCAAACGGATTATATAATGCTGACTACTTTCCGGTTAACGCTTATTCGATACACAACATATCTTGCACTACAAAAATAACCGCAGGTGCAACTTACAGCGCGTATTATGCTATATATGTACCGTCTTATCAAACAGATGGTATTATTTTGGGGGATAAGAAATGGGGCAAATTTATGACAGGTTATGTACCACTTGTATCTAAAAGCGGTACAAGCAACTCGCTTTTCACACTTACAGACGGTTATGCAATAAAAGAAGCAATGGGTGCAGCGGTTTGGGACACCAATCATAAGAATACAAAAGCCTTACAAACAATAACAGGAAGCAATCAAATAGTTGGACAAAAAGAATTACTTAAACTGTATGGTACTGCAGTAGACGGTACGATTACTATTACTGTAAAAATACTTCTTGATATAGATCTCAAAACCAGCAAAGAAAAACCACTACCTGTTTCGTACATGAATATAGTTGTCGGAAATGACAACGACGGCAATACAGGCAACTTAACGCTGAGCAATGCTTCATACAAGTTTATGCCCGGTACAAGTTTAACCGTCGAGGAAGGAGCAAGTCTAACAGTCGATAGCGACGTACGTTTAGTATTCTATACCGAAGAGCAATGTGCTACGGTTGAAAAATATGATATTGTGAACACCTCAAGCGAAAACGTTGGTCCAAAACACTCGTTCTATCAAACGTATACGGAAAAGAATGGAAAAGGACCGACGTTGTGCATCGATAGATCGGATAGCCCAGCTACTGGCACCTATGACGCAAAACTAATCGTTAAAGGCAATGCAACTATCAAGGGTAATGTGTCAGGGAAAATTATAGCGGGCAGTACCGCAGCACAACTTGACGTTGCCGGCAATACTGTCACTATTACAACACCGAGTAAGGTCCAAGAAGTAAGTGGGCTTGATTTTGACTCTACCATAACAACTCAAACCAATACATTAAACGCTATAGGCTTAATTTACACCTCGAATGCTGCGCCGACGGAAAACAGTCAATTTGCCGCAAATTCCACCTATCTTTCTGACGGCTCGCATTGGTACCGTAAAACTTACACGGTAACTTACGACACAAACGACGGTAGCGCAATTAGTCAAACAACCAAAACTTCCGGTATAAACTTAAACGGTACGCAAGCCGCTGGCACGACGCCGACAAGAACGGGCTATACCTTCCAAGGTTGGCAGTATAACGGCAAAACGGTTACAGACAAGAACGGTGTATTTAACACCGATCTAACGCCTTACGTGGACATCACGCTTACAGCCGTATGGCAAGCGAACACGTACACGGTAACTTACGACACAAACGAAGTAACGGTGACGTTAAACGAAACCACCGCTCAAGTTACTTACGGACAAAAGACCACGCTCGCAAAGCCCACACTCGATGATAGCGGTTACACCTTTACCGGCTGGTACACGGCGCAAAGCGGTGGCACGCAAATCACCGATGCGAACGGCACAATGCTTAACGATTGGTCGACCGCAAGCAACACCACGCTTTACGCGCACTGGAATATTACGATAACGTTTAACACCACGACAGGTACTATTAACGGTTCAACTTCTGTCACTATCGAGAAAGGCACGGCACTTGGCGATAAATTGCCGACGGCATCAAATAGTAACGGTCTTATCTTCGTCGGGTGGTTCGGTAACGTGTCGACCGATATTAAGAACAACGACTACACCGTCTACAAAACGACTGCCGACAGCATGATAGACTCTGCGCTAAAAGGCACCGATACAATCAACGCACCTACCGTCTATTACGCTGTATGGCAAACACCAGAATCGATTGATGTAACGTTTGTGTACGGAACCTTGCCCGACGGCACCACAGTTGTTAATGGTTCAAAAACGCTCAAACAAGGCGAAATCCTTACGTTCAACGAAAACACGAACGTAACCGGTTATACATTTGTAGGCTGGTTTAGTGAAGCAAACGGTGGCGGTACCAATTATTATAATAAGGAAATACCATACAATATACCCACGACGCTGCATGCGCATTGGACTATTAATAGTTACAACGTAACGTTTAAGTCCACATCGAATCTCACGCTTGATAGCACAAAATCCTATAATTATAATACAGAGATTACAGTTGGCAACCACAACGACGTTACATTCGACACCGGCAGTTGGACTGCCGACATAACCAAGCAGTACTACTTTGCAGGCTGGTCGCTAGACGGCGGAACAACGATATATGCGGACGAAAAGTATACTATCGGCACAAGCGACGTAACCTTCACCGCGAAGTGGCTACTAAAAGCAAGTCTTGTACTCTCGTTTAAAGATACGAATAACAAAGATATTTCAGGATTAAACCCATCTACGTACTACTATAAGCCACAAACGATAGAAAAAGCCGCGGTCGAATCTTTGATAACTAGTTGTACGCTTCCGGAGCATTACTATTTCGATACCGAGTACGGTAGCAAGTGTGAAGGCACCGCCACAGATGGTTCAATAACGCTTAACGCAAACAGCACGACAAACATCATCGCTATTTGCGTACGCGACTATAAACTAACTATTAAATCTCAAGACGATGACTTTAGTAACTGCGGTAAAAACGTTACTTGGATTACCTACAAAGCAACGCAATACGCACTTCAAAGCACTATATCTATTACGCAGAATGAGCAATATACACTCACATATTCGGCAGTAACGCCTACAACCGTTACGCTAAGTAACAATACGCTCGATTTAAGTAGTTGTAATACGGCAGATGATATAACCGTTACCGCAACGACAAGGCATTGGTTCAAGTTAACAAATACTATGTATAGTTCTTCCGAGAATAGTTCGCACTACATTACTATTACTCTCGCGAGCGGTGAAAGCCAAGACGTTGACGCTAAAGGCTCGGGCTGGTACACGAAAGGTTCAACGGTTAGTGTGTATATCTATACCGCAAGGTACAGCCACACTAGCGTAAAGTGGTATAACACGGACACAAGCACAGAAATCAAGGATAAACGACAACAAAGCATTACGTGGAAACCAAGCGATAACACATTTACGCTCACCGTTGATCAAGCTATCACCATTGTCGACAACGGTTCTTCAAGTTAGTGTGTATATGTACACAAAGGGATTATCCCACACAAAAGTAAAGTGGTATAACACCGATACGAACACATCAATTGACAACGACGTCGTACGATGTTATAATGCTTTTGGCTCAAGCAAAAAAACATTTACGCTCGCCGTTGAAGTTTGCCACATTGGCAAATTCAACGGTTAGTGTGTATATGTATTGTAGAAAATGGGTAACAAGATCTACAAAGATAAAGTGGTATAACACCGATACAAACACACCAATCAACGATAAATCAATCAACGGAGATTACACAAAACCTAATAGCGACACATTTACGCTCACTATCGAAGTTTGTCGCATAGGCAAATTCAACGGTTAGTGTGTATATCTATACCGCAAGGTACAGCCACACTAGCGTAAAGTGGTATAACACGGACACAAGCACAGAAATCAAGGATAAACGACAACAAAGCATTACGTGGAAACCAAGCGATGACACATTTACGCTCACCATCCACTATTCTCATTTTGCACCACCGCACAGACGGGCAAAAAAGCCCGTCTGAGTTGAACAAACGATGTTTGCTGGTTTGTAATCCAATTTTATAAAAAATTATCATAAACTATTGACAAATTATAAAATAATAGGATATAATATTCATATAATAAGTTACTCGTATCGATTTTATCGATTTATCCCTTTTTGATTACTTTTAGGAGGCTATATAAACCATATGCTATATTCGAATAAACGAAAACAAGCGCTTTGCGGATGGATGAAGCATAACGACAGTCCTTGTTATGAACATTCTTTAAAACTGCAAAAGTTTTTATTGTTTTACGAAGCCTTTTCAAAAATCGATAACGATGACTATGACTTTTCTCGCCTACGCGGATATAAACGCGGACCCGTGTTTAGCAACGTGTGGGGCGACTACACCAAGGATAAATACGCTTTCGATCAAGCAGCGACTTTGGAATACGAGACCAATGGTTCGTTTATCAACAATGAGCGCGCTTTAAAAGCAGATTTCTTAGTAAAAATTATGTCGGAAACCGAACTTTCGGACTTAACACACAAATTGGATCTATGGAAATCCAAACAAAAGGAAATTTTTTCCGGCAAGAAAAACGTAACTCTTTCGGAAAAGAATTTTAGCCAGAACGATACAAACTTTTTCAAAGAATTAGAAGACTTGTATTCTAAGGAATTTATTCTTGACTCCTTCGTAGTGCCGGTCAATAATAAATTTTTCATCTTTTCAAAAGGCGACGCAAAACAATTAACCGCCGAACATATCGATGTTCTCGAGGATTTATCTAAAATCTCAGACCTAATGAACCCCGTGATGGTAAAGATTAACAAAGGAATACTTGAAATTGATTAACAAAAGAGACGTTTTAACTTTAAAAATACCGTTTCCGAGTATTTCGTCGGGCTTGGCGGTTAAGGCTCATATGTATATTTGCCAAAATTGTATCGGGAACAATTATTCCTTTGTCAAATGCCAAACTAAAAAACCCTATATGGTGGGTGGCGGCGTTTTGCAAAATTTTGTGGAAGAGTATCCCGATATCCAAAGAAATCCTTTTAAAAACGTTACGATAATAGATTGCGATAAGTTGTTTGCTACTTTTAACGTTTTGTACGACGACGCATTAAAAACAACTTCGCGTTCAAACGTTTGCGAAGACGTTATGCTTAAAGTCGATAGGCTGCTGTCGCTAAATCAACATGTTTCAGTCGCCTTGGACGAGAACTCTTTAGTCGCAATTAACCCGCAGGTTTGTTTTGTGCAAAAAAAATAAAGAATTCATTTATCACCAACGCTGTTTTGGTAGAAAAAGTTTGCTAACCGCTGACGCTATTTTGGTGAAAGAATTCGCTAACCGTTAACGCTGTTTTGTGGAAAAGTTTGCCAATCGTTAACGCTGTTTTTGTGGAAAAGTTTGCCAGCCGTTGACGCTGTTTGGTGGAAGAGTTCACCAACCGTTGACGCTGTTTTGGTAGAAAAAGTTTGCCAGCCGTTAACGCTGTTTTGGTAGAAAAAGTTTGCCAGCCGTTGATGCCGTTTTGGTAGAAAAGTTCACCGGCCGTTGACGCTGTTTTGGTAGAAAAATTCATTTATCGTCACTACTCTTGCGGTGGTGCTGTAAAAGTGGTGTGTGGGCGAGCGCTTTGCGCTCGCCCCACCCCATCCCCTTTTTATATTTTATAGCCCGCACGAAAAAAGTGACCCACCCCCGTGCGAGTGCAAAGTTCTCGGACAAAGTAAAAGTCAATAACAGCAACTAAACAACAACATTTACCACTACACCTAAAACCACACACCCGCACAGACGGGCTTTCCGCCCGTCTGCGCAAAACAAAAATTGCAACATAACAACGAAACAAAGCATAAACCGATCAACAAAACAACACACACCCCCGTGCGAGCGTTCCGCTCGCACGGGGGTGTGCATTTTTCTAAACTATTTAACAAAAAACCTTTACCCCACGGAAAAAACTATAAAACAGCAAAAAATTATTACTATTTATTATCGGGTAAGTGTTGAATTTTTACCTTGTTTTTGTTATAATTGAAATATCCTAAAACAAATCGGAGTTTTTACAATGGATGCAAACGATAATAAAATAATCATATATCAAGACGATAACGGAATAACAAAAGTTTCCGTTCGGTTCGCAGACGAGGATTTGTGGCTAAACCAAAATCAACTTGCGGAAATTTACGATACGACGCAACAAAACATAAGTCAGCATATCGAAGGTATTTATTCTGACGGCGAGTTGGATAAAACTTCAACTAACAAGAAATTCTTGTTAGTTCGCGAAGAAGGTTCGCGCCAAGTAAAAAGGAATATAGACCATTATAATCTCGATATTATAATTGCACTCGGTTACAGGGTGCAATCGCAAGTCGCGACAAGGTTTAGAAGATGGGCAACGGATAGATTGCACGAATATATCCAGAAAGGCTTTGCAATGGACGACGACAGACTAAAACAAGGCGGCTCGCGCTATTTTAGAGAATTATTACAACGCATTCGCGATATTCGCTCGTCAGAAAGAAATTTTTACCAGCAAGTAACGGATATATATGCAACCGCAATCGATTACGACCCGCGTTCGGATTTGACAAAAACTTTTTTTGCAACCGTGCAAAATAAATTGCATTTTGCGGTGCACGAACATACCGCGGCGGAAGTGATTTACGAACGAGTAGATAACGAAAAACCTCTTGTCGGTATGACGAATTTCAAGGGCGCGTACGTTACGAAAGACGACGTGAAAATCGCCAAAAATTATTTAACGGAAGTAGAATTACAACGTTTAAACCTTTTAGTGTCTCAATTTTTGGATTTTGCCGAGTTTCAAGCAATGGAACAATCTGCGATGACAATGAAAGACTGGGTGGATGCTTTAGACAGACAAATTCTTGCAAACCGCAGAAAATTATTACAAGGTAGCGGCAAAGTATCTCACAAGGACGCAATGGCAAAAGCCGAAAAAGAATTTGAATTGTATCGAAAAAGAGAAATGGCTTTGTATGAAAGCGATTTCGATAAAGTGATAAAACTCGTTAATAAAACTAATAAGAATAACTAAAATATGAAACATCAAAAAAGTCGTACAATTTAAGTACGACTTTTTTGATGTAATAACTTAGCCCACCCACCACTTTTTTATCTTTTATAGCCGTCTATGCGAAAATAATATTTACCCTTTATAATTCGGTTTTACCAAAAAATCCGATTTCATAAATAAAACTGCAACGCGGCGGCGCCATTCGCGCCGCCGCACTTAAAACCACGCCCCTCCACTCGGCTAATCGATACATTTAAAACAACCCTTAACCACCCCCGTGCGAGCGTTCCGCTCGCACGGGGGTGTATCTTTACTAAATTTTTTCAACAAAAAACCCGCCTATAGGTCGGTTATTAAGGATTTTATCACTTACCCTTGTACGAAGGCAACAATTACTTAAAGTGGTTCTATATCTAGAGTATATTTATTGGAATATAGTAATTGTCTTCGTCAATCGGCAAGACACTCGGACTCATACAAACTATACCGCCTTTTCCTCTCGGAATACTGTTTGAATCCAAAACAGAATATTTTTTTACTTCGCGACGATCCGGACTTGATGACAGTTTAATTTCTAACGGGTGGATTGTCTCTGCATATTCGAGAAAAATATCTATTTCTTTGCTGTTGCTATTCCTAAAATAGGAAATGTCATAATTCACAGAGTGATATTCGAGATCTTTAATGAGTTCTGTAACCACGTAGTTTTCGAAATAGTAACCTGCCGCATTACCGTTAAGGAGCGTATCTACGGATAACCACTTTGTAAGATGACTACAAAGCCCCGTGTCCCAGAAATACAGCTTCGGGGCTTTTGCAAGACGTTTCAATTTGTTATTGGAATATGGAGAAAGCAAATATACTATATGCAATCTTTCAAGTAACGCAAGCCAAGACTTTGCCGTGGGTTGAGAGATTTCTGCAAGCATGGCTAGATTGTTTAAGTTGAGTTGTTGAGCGACATTTGCCGCACAAGCTGTTAAAAACTTTCTAAACCGAAGTTCATCGGTTACTCCACCGTCATTTAGAACATCTCGCATTAGATATGTGTCTATGTATGAGGCAAAGTACATTGTGCGTTGTTCGCTATCTGCTTTTTGAACTTGCGGCATCCCGCCTTTCCATATCTGTGTGAATATGGAATTCAAATCAAACGGCTTTGATTGTAATTCTCTTTCGACGAGTGCATCTAATGAAAAATCTATAGGCTTGTCAAAAGAAACGCTATTGATTTCGCTAAGCGATAACGGATATAATGTCATTATTCCGATTCTACCTGCAAGCGATTCGGTGACGTTTTTCATCATCTTGAATTGTTCGGAACCTGTAAGCCAAAACAAGCCCGTTTCATCGGATTCGTCACAAAGAATTTTGATATACGGAAAAAGTTCAGGCGCCTTTTGAACCTCGTCAATTATCATTGGTGGCTTATAGCGCATAAAAAACAGTTTCGGGTCGGATTTTGCAAGAGCCTTTGTATCGGCATCGTCAAGGCTTACATAAGTACGGTTTTGAGATAAATGTTTAAGCATGGTAGTCTTGCCGACTTGTCTTGCACCCGTTACCAAAACGACCTTAAAAAAGCCGCTCATTTTAAGAAATTTAGACTCTAAATGTCTATGAATATACATGTTTACTCTCCCTCTAAAATCTATGATATTTCAAAGTTGATTTTAATTTATCATAAAAAATGAAAAATGTCAAGTTGTTTTGTAACAAAAAACAAACATCGAAACAAATAAGAAAAAATATACAAACTTTTGAACACTTTGAAAAGCTGGATGAAAAGATTGTTTACAGCAAAGGACTACCGGAATACTTTATCTCGGATTTTGTTGATAAAAATATAGAAATAGCGATAGGCGTTTTTTGCGAAACAGTAGAGCGTGCGCTGAAAGTTTTGAAAGATAACGGTTGCATCCCTCGTGTCGGCTCGAACAGAACCGATCATCGGGAAATAAAAAACTTAATATACACATCAAAAGCGCTGTTAGAAAAACCTAACAACGCTTTTATTTTTTAAAAAAAGTTCAAAAACCCGCCTATAGGTCGGTTATTAAAGATTTTCCCTTTTCAGGCAACGGCTTGATTTATATCAATCTTAAATGCACCAAACGGGGATAATCAAAGTATCTTTGTTGAGTGCAGACAAAGTTTCTTTCATGCAAATAACGGCTCCTTGCCCTACTTTTGCGTTGGATTTTTTCAAAACATCAAAATTTTTTGTCATTAAAATATTCGGGTTAGCGGATTTTTTTATTTCAATCGGGTGAATTTCCCCGCCATACTCGAGAATCAAATCGATTTCACGCTGTTCTTTATCTCTGTAATAATACATTAAAGGCTCCTTGCCCGAATTCAAATACGACTTTCTTATTTCCGCAACCACATAATTTTCTAATATTGCGCCGTTTATAGCACCGTTTTGCAAAATTTCTGCAGTTGAATGCCTTGTCAAATAGCAAACAAGCCCCGTATCGAAAAAGTATACTTTAGGCGTTTTTACCACCCTTTTTAACAAATTGTTCGAGTACGAACGCAAGAAGAAAACGACTTCGGATTTTTCAAGTAACCCTAACCACCTTTTAGCGGTATCATCGCTTATATCCACGTCGGTTGCAATCGCGTGTATGTTGAACTCTTGCCCGATTCTGCATGCGACCGCTCTGATAAAATCAACGAATTTTATATCTTCTTTTACAAATGTTTCTTCCTTTATATCACGCGAAACATAGGTTTGTAAATAACTCGAATAATAAATATCGCGATTAGTATATTTACCGCTTGCGAGCCCCGGCAAACCGCCCTTCCATATCCTTCGGAAAACCTCTTCGATATCTGCGGCAAAGTAACTTCGCGACCTTTTTTGTAAACTGTCGAGTTCGACTTTAAAAGGAACAAGCGCCTCGCTTGAAAATAATTCGTGCTGAGATAAAGTCGTTAAGTTAAGTAAAGCGATCCTTCCCGCCAAACTTTCTTTAGCAAGGTCCATAAGTCTGTAATTTTGCGAGCCCGTAAGCCAATAACTACCGGGCTTTGCACCGTTGTCTATCGCTATTTTTATATAACTAAACAATTCGGGGGCGTACTGGACTTCGTCAATCAAGACGGGCGCCTTGTGTATTTTCAAAAACAGTTCCGGGTCGGTTTTTGCAAGATTTCGCTCTTGCAAGTCGTCAAGGGTAACTTTGTCCCTTGATTTATCGATATGCTCGAGCATCGTGCTTTTGCCGACTTGCCTCGGACCCGTAATCAAAATACACGAATATTCTTTGCTGAGTTCCTCAATGACTTTTTCCATATCTCTTTTAATATAGTTCATAATTACCACCATGAAAAATCAATATTCTTTTTTCGACCAAAATACGACGCAATCTTATTTTAGTCGAATTTTTACAAAAAGTCAAGCGTTTAAATAAAAAAATATTCATTTAAAAAAACCGTGTTTTGTCAATAGTTTATCTTGTAAAACCGTCCGTCCTTCCGTTTTCCGATAAAATAAAAGCAGACTCCGTTATCTGTCGTAAAAAACACATCCAAAAAACCCGCCTATAGGTCGGTTATCGGATATTTTTTATATGAAAAAGGGGCTTAAATAAGCCCCCTTTTTTTACGTTTAGATTATTGACGTTTGATAGTCTTTTCGGTTTCTTTATCGAAAAGATGAATTTTGTCGAGGTCGAAATCGAAATAAACTTTGTCGCCTCTCGAAGGATTCTGTTTAAGTTTTAAGCTTGCGGTGATTGCCGTCGGCGAATGTTCCATAGTGGAGTCTGCGTTTTCGTCAAGGTCGGCGTAGACGATTGTTTCGTTACCCAAAGCCTCGATAACTTCGACCTTACAAGCAACGCTTGCGCCAGCAGTGTAGGTATCCGTAAGTTTTATGTCGCCGGGACGAATGCCGAGGACGATATCTAATCCCGCGCCTATCTTTTGGGCGTCGAACTTAGCGAAAATCTCAGCGGGAAGCGTTATTTGTTGATTGTTTGCAAAAATAACTTTGCCGTCGGGCATTACTCTGCCGTCGAAGAAGTTCATTTGCGGCGTACCTATAAAGCCTGCGACGAAAACGTTTGCCGGGTCGTCGTAAAGATGTTGCGGGGCACCGATTTGTTGAACGAAACCGTCTTTCATAACAACGATTCTCGTACCCATTGTCATAGCCTCGACTTGGTCGTGCGTTACGTAAATAAACGTTGCGCCCAATTTGTCGTGAAGCTTAATGATTTCCGACCTCATCGTCGCACGAAGTTTGGCGTCGAGGTTGGATAAAGGTTCGTCAAGTAAGAAGACTTTAGGCTTTCTTACGATGGTTCTGCCTAATGCGACACGTTGGCGCTGACCGCCGGAAAGCGCTTTAGGCTTACGATCGAGATATTCTTCGATAGCCAAAATTTTAGCTGCTTCTTGAACCTTTTCGTCGATTTCCGCCTTTGTGTATTTACGTTTTACCATAACTTGGTTGCCGTTTTCGTCGAGTACGGGGTTACCGTCTTTATCTCTTTTAACGTCGTCGATACGACGAAGTTTAAGCCCGAAAGCCATATTATCGTAAACGGTCATGTGCGGATAGAGCGCGTAGTTTTGGAAAACCATTGCGATGTCCCTATCTTTGGGTTCAACGTTGTTGACAAGTTTGTCGTCAATAAAGATTTCACCGTCGGTGATTTCTTCGAGGCCCGCTATCATTCTGAGCGTTGTCGACTTACCGCAGCCGGAAGGTCCGACGAAAACTATAAATTCCTTATCGGCGATTTCCATGCAGAAATCGGATACGGCAGGCTTTACGTTTTCGTTTTTCTTGGATGCGTTTTGGTACACCTTGTAAACGTGTTTGAGTGTTACAGTTGCCATAAAAAATATTCTCCTTTGCCGCACTCTTTTGGCCGCAAATAACGCGGTTTTCCTCAAATGCGATGCAATACATTAATATTATACAATATATATATTAATTTGTCAATACCCGATTGAAAAATTTTTTCTAAATTTCACAATTATGTGCAAAAAACGCATTACGGATTTGCCGAAAGCCTGTTATTTTAGAGTCAAATTATCGACGGTTTACCGTCTCAAAAAAAGTAAAAAGCACCGATAACCGACCTATAGGCGGGTTTTTGGTGCTTTTTGTTAATTAAAAAGTGCTTTTCGATTAAAGTAATTTTGCCGCTTCTTTATCGACAATCAATATACAATCGGGATGATTTTTAAGTATACTTGCAGGACAAGATTCCGTTACGTCGCCGTTTACCGTACGATAAACCGCATCGGCTTTATTACTTCCGCTTGCCATAATAAGTATTTTTTTGGATTTCATTATTTCGGCAATTCCCATCGTAACTGCTTTTACGGGGACTTCTTCGACGGAACTAAAAAGCCTCGAATTGTCTTTTATAGTGCTTTGGGTAAGATTTACGACATGCGTTTTGCTGTCAAACGGCGTACCGGGTTCGTTAAAACCGATGTGTCCGTTACTGCCGATACCCAAAACCTGCAAGTCTTGCGGGTGATTTTCTAAAAACGCCGAGTACCTTGCGCATTCTTTATCGAGATCTTCTTTAGCGCCGTCGGGAATATTCAAGTTTTCGCTTTTAATATCCACGTGTTCGAAAAGATTGTGGCGCATAAAATAAGCATAACTTTGGTCGTGGTCCTTACTAAGCCCGACGTATTCGTCGAGGTTTGCCGACGTAACGTTTTTAAAAGAAACTTCGCCGTTTTCGTAAGCCTTAACGAGGTTTTCGTATAAGCCTATCGGAGTCGAGCCCGTGGCAAGCCCCAAAACGCACGCCGGCTTTTCTTTTAAAAGCGCTATAACGACTTCCGCCGCTTTTTTGCTCATTTCTGCATAGTTTTCCGTAATGATTACTTTCATATTAACTCCTTTAAAAAATCATTGATGTCGCATACGCAACGTTATTTAAACGAGGATTTGTCGCGCACATTATAGTCGCGTATAGTTTCCTCAATATAAAAGTCTTGCTTTATCGGGAAGGTCCAAAACCTTTTTGTTTTCGCCTTTTACGCTAAAGTATTCCTGATGATAAGTTCTGTGCGGAACGAGGTAAATCCTTTTGTCTCGCCAAATTTTTTGCACGTCCTTTGTAAGCGCGCCGACTTTAAAGATGTAGTCGCAAATGTCGCCGTTTAAGTCGATTATCGCGCAAGAATAGTCTTCGGAGAACACGTCTAAAAGCGCACAACGTATTTTGGTAACGATATAATCGTTGCTAAAAATTATGCCGTCGCCCTTGCAATACGGGCACTTTTTGACGAGCGAAGAAACGCTTTCACGTCTTGTTTTCTTTCTTGTAAGTTCGACAAGCCCGAGCCCCGTCATACCGATAACGTTACAGCGGGAACGGTCGCTTTTTAAGTTGTTTTTAAGCCTCTCGACGACGGCGTCGCGGTGGGCTTCTTCTTCCATGTCGATAAAGTCGATAATAACGATACCCGCAATGTTACGAAGCCTTAACTGACGTGCAATCTCGTCGCACGCCGTCAAATTTGTTTCAAAAACCGTCTTTTCGAGACTGTCTTCGCCTATGTATTTACCGGTGTTTACGTCTATAATCGTCAAAGCCTCGGTCTTATCTATTATAAGATATGCGCCGCTTTCCAAATTAACCTTGTTTCGAAGCATTGCGTCGACCTCTACGTTTAAACCGTAATCGGTAAAAAGGTCTCTTTTTTTATCGTAATACTTTACTTTGTCGATAATTTTTCCGCCACGTTTTACGGCAACGTCCATAACGTCTAAATATAGCGAATAGTCGGAAACGACGATTTCTTCCACATCGGGCGTGTAAACGTCCCGAAGCATCCTTTTTGCCAAGTTGCCGTCTTCGTATAAAAGCGCAGGGGCGGTTAGATCCCAACTTTTTTTCACGATGTCCTCGTGGATGTTTTCAAGAAACTTTTTTTCTTCCTCGAAGTAATCTTTGTCTTCGAGTTTCGCCACCGTACGCATAATAAGCCCGCCTTTTTTGGGCTTAATGCTTTCGCCGACTTTCAAAAGTTCGTCTCGAAGATGCTCGTCTTCGATTCTGCGGGAAGCAACGACGAAATCGTATTCGGGCATATAAACTAAATTTCTGCTTGCGTACGAAACGTGCGTGGTAAGCCTTGCGCCTTTAGTACCCGTCGCGTCTTTCACGACCTGAACTATTACCTCGTCACCCTCTTTTACGTCAAGGCTTGTCGGAAGCGAAACGGCTTCTTCGAGCTGTGCTTTACTGACGAGCGATTCCCCTATAAAAAGGTAACCGTTTTTTTCAAGCCCGATATTGACAAACGCGCCTTGCATACCGGGTAAAACGTTTTCGACTCGACCTTTAAAAACGCTGCCGACGATGACTTTTCCGCTAATTTTTTCGGTCTGGTATTCGAGCAGCTTTTGCCCGTCCGCAAGCGCCGCTATAATATTGCCGGCGTAACTGTCGATAAAGATTCTTTTCATCTGAAAAAATCCTCCGTTTTTACGCCGTCTATAAACGCGTTAAGTTTTTGAACGTCCAGGTTTTGTCCGCCGTAAACCTCGATTAACTTTTCGCCTAAAACATCGGGTCTTAAGGTACTGTTTCCGAATGAAAGTAGGGATATAAGCCCGTTATCACACCATTTTAAATCGATAATCCTATCTCGCACGTCTTTTACGTCGCCGCGTTTATCGGTGGCAAAAAATTCTTTTTTATCTAAAACCGAGTTTACGTCGAATTTATTAACGCCCTTAATAAGATACTCGGCGCTGTTCATCATTGCTTGCAAATTAACTTTTTTTTGAGTATTAAGCGCAGCAAGACATCTAAAGCCGAAAGGAGCGTTATCGTTAAAACGGCAGATAAAATCTTCCTCGGGAAAGTCCGTTTCCACGGCGCAGTATTCGGCAAGGCTTGTTATGCCGACGCCGAGCGGCGCAGACAAATATACAAGCATATGCGGGTTGTAACCTTTTGAATATTCTACGGGTATTTTCGCCCTTATAAGTATTTTTTGAATATGCCGAAGGGTATCTAAATGGGAAATAAACTCCGCCCCGTCGGATTTCGAATATCTAAAAACTAACATAGTTGACACTTGTATTCCTTTTGAACGCCGCAACCTTTGCAACCTTGGAAGCAGTTGCCGGTAACTTTTTCTTCATAAGCTTTATTCGCTTCTTTTTGTAAGTAACTTTTGTTTACGAAAACATCGATAAAATCCCAAGGAAGAATTTCCGTAAACTCGTGTTTACGGGTATATAGGTCGGGATTTACGTTGTTTTCCTTAAAAGCCTCGTCCCAAATTTCTTTATTGAAAAACTCTGACCAACTATCTAAGTGCGCACCTTTTTTATATGCGGACAAAATAACTTTCGAAAGTTTTCTGTCGCCGCGCGCAAGAACGGCTTCGAGTTTTGAAACGGCAAAATCGTTCCAACTGAGCGACACGCCTTTAACAAACAGTTTTTCCTTAAGCAAATTAACTTTTTTGTTGAATTCTTCTTCGCTTATCTGTCTTTCCCACTGGAAAGGCGTGAATGGTTTCGGTATAAACGTCGAAACGCTTACGCTTACGCGCAGTTCCCTCGACGCTTTTTTGTTTTTGGAATATATATCGCGTATTTTATATACGATATCGCTGATTCCTTTTAAATCTTCGTCCGTTTCCGTAGGAAGCCCCATCATAAAATACAATTTTATCGAAGTGTATCCTTGCGAAAACGCGGCTAAAACGCAACGTTCGATTTGATCTTCTTGAACGTCTTTATTAATAACGTCCCTCAGTCTTTGCGTTCCCGCCTCGGGCGCAAAGGTCAAGCTGTTTTTCTTGGATTCCGAAACGAATTCGCTGTCGAAACTGTCGATTCTTAAAGACGGCAACGCAACTTTCGTCCCCGGTAAAGTTTCCTTAAGCCCCGCAAGCAGAGGTTTTAAACAAGGGTAATCCCCCGTCGACAAACTGTTTAAACTAAGTTCGTCAAACCCGGTTGAATCGACAATGCTTTTCGCTTGGCTTATAATGGTTTCGGGCGTACGCATTCTTAAAGGTCTGTAGATATATCCCGCCTGGCAAAATCTACACCCGCGCGGGCAGCCGCGCATTACTTCGACAATCGCGCGGTCGAAAACAACTTCGATATTACCAACGGGTTGCGAAGACGGAAACGCCGCTTTATCAAGGTCTTTAATAACGGCTTTTTTTACGTGCGTTTTACCCGAAAACCCCTCTATAAGCCCGTTATCGTTATATTTTACTTCCATAAGCGACGGAACGTAAACGCCTTGAAGCTCGCTTGCTCTTTCTAAATACTCGCTTTTTGACGGACATTGCATTCTTAACTCGGCAAGTTTTCCGTTAATCGCCTCGCCGTCGCCCAATATAAACAAGTCTATAAAATCCGACATGGGTTCGGGGTTACAAGTACAGGGGCCGCCCGCCTCTATAACGGGGTAGTCTTCACCCCTATCTTTTCTGCAAAGGGGGATTCCCGCCAAATCGAGCATATACAAAACGGTGGTATAACAAAGTTCGAACCCCATGGAAAACCCTATTGCGTCAAAATCTTTGAGCGGTCTTTTTGAATTAAGTCCGTATAAAGGCACGCCGTTTTCCTTTAAAAGTTTACCGAAATCGTCCCACGGGGCGAAACAGCGATCGACAAAAACGCCGTCGACGTCCGCCATAACTTTTTCGACGATTCTTATACCGAGGTTGGACATTGCGACTTCGTAAACGTCGGGAAAGCATAAGCAATAGTTATATTTTTTAAACTCTTTTTCGCCGGAATTATACTCTCCGCCGATATATCTTGCAGGTTTTTCTGCCTTTTTAAGCAATTCTTTCAGTTCCATAAATTTAATTGTATCACAAATTCCGCGTTTTTGCAATCGAATATCGGTTTTTTAACGTTTTAGCGGATATAAAGTAAATATTATACGTCAAAATAAGGAATTTACATAACCTTTTATAAGAAACAACTTATTATTTTGACAAAAGGCGGCTTTTTGGTTATAATATATTTAGAGCAAAACCTTTTTACTCAAAAGCAAGGAGACCGACTATGTTAGACTTCGGCAACGATTGGAACGATCTTTTAAAAGAACTTGTAAACGGCGACAATTATAAAAAAATACGAGAGTTTTTAAAAACCGAATACTTCACGCGAGAAATTTACCCGCCTATGGACGAAATTTTTAACGCCTTTAAACTTACCGCCTATAAAGACATCAAGTGCGTAATTTTAGGGCAAGACCCTTATCACGAACCCGGTGAAGCCCACGGGCTTTGTTTTTCCGTAACGCAAGGAACGAAAATGCCGCCGTCCCTCCAAAATATCTATAAAGAATTGAAAACCGACCTAAATATCGACAACGGATTAAAAACCGACCTTACATCTTGGGCAAAGCAAGGCGTTTTTCTTTTAAACACGACGCTTACCGTCAGAAGAGGACAAGCGAACTCTCACCAAAACTGCGGTTGGACGGAGTTTACAGACGAAGTAATTAAAATCGTAAACAGGCATCCCGCCCCCGTCGTGTTTATATTGTGGGGAAGAAACGCGCGAAACAAAAAAACGCTTATAGATACGAAAAAGCACCTCGTTTTAGAAAGTGCGCATCCCTCCCCCCTATCAGCCTACAACGGTTTTTTCGGGTGCAAGCATTTTTCAAAAACAAACGACTTCCTTAAAAAAAACGGAATTACCCCGATAGATTGGAAACTTTAAGGTTTTTCGACGAAAAATGCCAGATAACGGGCTTATAGGCGGGCTTTTTACAGAAATAGTCCGAGTGCAAAAGGTTTTGTTCTTTATTTAAAACTTGCGTTTTAAAGTCTAAAGAATCTTCGTCTTATATTCGGAAAAATAAATCGTTTTTTAAAGCCTCGGACTTTACGCAAAAAGCGAGGACGAAGATATTTTATCTTCGTCCTCGCTTAAAATATATTTATAAATATTATACATTTTTATTAAAAACTAAGCCTATAAGCCCGTTATCGGCGTTTTTTAATGCGGCACGTCGGACTTTTTCCACCTAAAGTTTCCCTTTATTCCCGTTACGTCGCTGTAATAAATAAAGGTATCCGGGATTTCTTTAATAATGTCCGTAAGTTCGCCTAACTGACGGATGTTTATTATGGTTATAACCATAAATCTTCCTTCTCCCGTATACATACCGGTACACTCGACAACTGTAGCGCCGTGTTTTAAATCGAACAGGATTTTTTCTTTTAAAACTTCAGGTTTACGGGTAACTATTTTTACCTCGATTGCGTTTCGATTATCCCTTAACACAAACTCGATTGCTTTTTCAAGGAAAAATATCTGAATGACCGACAGAAGTATCGACGTAACTTCCTTATAAACAAAAAACGACACGCCTATTATCACGTAACACAAAATCGAAATGAATTTTTCGATATTGACATGCGGTCTTTTCGACTGAATCATACAGGCGATTATATCGATGCCGCCGGTCGAACTTCCGATTTTTATCATAAAGCCCGTTCTTACGCCGAGTATAACGCCCGCAAACACGGACGATAAAATACCGTTAGTTTCCGTGGAAGGATATTGATAAAAATCGACCGCTTGCAAAACGTATATAAGCACCGACGATACCGCCGTGAAAATTACCGTATATACGGTGTATTTTTTGTTAAGTTTTAAAAACGCCCAAATAAGAAGGGGTAAGTTCATGGCAATCGTGTATACGCCCGCGTTTACCCCGGTAAGCTTTTGCAACATCGTTGCGATTCCGTCGACGCCGCTCGGCGCGAAATTTGCCGAATACACGAAAATATGTAATCCGAACGCCGAAATAACGGCGGAAAAAAGCACTGTTAAAATCTCTAATAAAACGGTAAATCTTTTCTTTTTAGTGTCCATAGCGTTATACTTAGTCGGTAGTGTTATTTTGCCGAAATCAAACAACTAATATAATAAATCAAACTTGTTTTTTTAGCAACTTATTTTGAACGTTTTTTCAAAATGAGCCGCTAATTTTTTTCGTAAACGATTTTGCCTTCTTTTATTGTCAAAAGCACTTCGAAACACTCGTCCAAAACGGTAAAATCCGCACGCTTACCGACCGCAATAGAACCCCTGTCGTCCGCTATACCGAGATTTTTCGCAGGGTTTATAGTCGCAAAATCTATCGCGTCGCAAAAAGACACGCCGTTTAAAACCAGGTTTTTGACGGCAACGTTCATTTTTAAAACGCTTCCCGCCAAAGCGCCGCTTAAAAGCCTTGCTTCGCCGTCTTTAACCATGACTTTCTGTCCGCCGAGTTCGGACATTCCGTCCGGCATTTGTTTTGCGCGCATAGCGTCCGTTATTAAAGTAACTTTGTCGTGCGGTTTGGATTTTATAAGTAATTTTATCGCCGGCACGGAAACGTGAACGGTGTCACAAATAATTTCGCAATTTAACGCGTCGTAAGAAAGCGCCGAGCCTACCGTTCCGATATCTCTGTGATGAAGCGGCGATTGCGCGTTATAGGTATGGGTAACGTTAGATGCCCCGCACTCTATGGCGCGCACTATATCCTCGCACTTTGCAGCAGTGTGTCCTATAGACGCTATAACGCCGCAACTTTTCAAATGTTTTATAAATTCGGGAGCCCCCTCGACTTCGGGTGCTACCGTAACTATTTTTATCGAGCCGCCGCTTATTTTGTTATATTCGTCAAACTCTTCTATATCGGGTTTTACGACATATTCTATAGGTTGAGCCCCCGCAAAGGACGACGATATATACGGTCCCTCCAAATGTACGCCTAACAAATCGGCGCCGTCTTTCCTGTGTAAATCTTTATATTCCTTTACGGCGGCAAGCGCTTTTTCGATGTTTGCCTTACTTTGCGTCATAGTAGTTGCCAAAAATGCGGTCGTACCTTCTTTTACGAGCGCATCGGCCATGTTCGAAAGCGCTTGTAAACTTCCGTCCATAGTATCGGCACCCACCGCGCCGTGTATATGTTCGTCGATAAACGACGGAACGACTATTGCGTTTTCGGGAATTTTAATTTCATCGAAACCGTTTAGATTGCCGATGCCGTTAATAATTCCGTCCGAAAACGTTACGTCGGTTTTAACAAGACCCTTTTCCTCAACGTACGCATATACGTTTTTAAATCCTTTCATAATAACCTCTTTATAATAAATTCTGTCAAAAAATCGTCGATAACGGGCTTATAGCCCGACTTTTACATACAAGCGCGTTAACGCTTGACTATTTTTGTTTCGAACTCGTTAGTGTGCGATTTAGTTATAAGATTGTATACGTCGTTAGCATACACGTCTTTTAAAAAGCAAATTTTTTGCGTTCCTTGTAACTTATCGACGTCGGACTTACGGGTAATAAGTTTGTTTTTCCCGCCCGAAAATTCCGACAAAAGATAGGTTTTGTCGCTTGCGACGGCAAGAACTTTTAAATAAAGGTTGCTTTTTAAACATTTTTCGGTTAACTCTTTTGTAACGTTCAGCGCATTTGCGGTAACTATTCTTCTTAAGCGCGCCCTTGTGTAACGCCGAGTTTCCAACTTGTCTATAAATTCCTCCAGCGTCTTCGAGTTAGGAGCAATGGCTTTTATGCGATTTTCAAGCCCTTCGGTGCAATCGACGACGTTTTTTAAGTCGTTTTTGGAAGATTCGAGCGCTCTGAAAAGTGCGATATCGCCAAAGTCGGGAAGCGTTTTTGGCAAATCGTCGAACACGCAAGCGGGAAGATATTTTTTAGTTTTATTCTTTTTGCCGTCGTAAATCGCGTACCTTAACGCCGCCGCCGACGCGTAATTACCGCTTAAAGAAAGGTCGTTATATCCGCCCTCTCTTTCTATCGGGCAAATTTCCATATCCGACCTATGTTTTAAAATTGCTTTCGTGTATTCGACGCCCAAAACGGAATTCGGGTTTTTAAGAAGCGAAGTGTCCAATCTCGGGTAGGTGTTTTTAAACGCTTCTTCCCTTGCCGCCGCATGCGGAATTCCGCTTTTTAAAAGTTCCTTTAAAGTTTCTTTAAATTCTTTGGTTTCGTAAAGACTTTTTTCGGCAAGTGCAAAAAAATCTTCTTTATTTCCGCTTTCCGTACCGAAAAATAAAGTCTTTTTCCCGGGTAGCGAATCCAAAAGTTTAATTGCTCCGCTTGCAAAAATTTCCGCGGGCGCAACCGAAAAAACAACGGGGAGTTCGAAAACCATATCGGCGCCGTTTAATATTGCGTGACGAGCCCTCGTGTACTTATCGAGGCAGGCAGCCTCGCCGCGCTGACAAAAGTTACCGCTCATAATAACTACGACGGCATCGGCGTTTTCCCTCATTCTATCTATATGCAGTTTATGACCGTTATGGAAAGGGTTGTACTCGCAAACGGCAACGGATAAATTTAGCGGCTTCATTTTTCTTTCACCGAAAATTAAGTAATATTCTTAATTTTTCTTTACTTTATTTAAACGATATAGTATAATTTTATAAACGGCATGGATTTTGCCGTGCTTTAAGTGTAAACTATTTTTAAAAAAAACTCAAGGTTATTACACCCGTAAGGAGAATTTTATGACTAAAGTTGTTGAAAGCATTATCGAAAGAGCGGCAAAACTCCATAAAAACGTCGTTTTGCCCGAAGGTGAAGACAAGCGCGTCGTCGAAGCCGCGGCAGACATCGTAAAGCAAGGGTTTGCCGACGTTACCGTACTCGGAAACAAAGAAAAAATGCAGAACGATAATCCAGACGTATGCTTTGACGGCATAACCGTCGTCGACCCCGAAAACTACGAGAAAACCGACCTATACGCCAACTTATTGTTCGAAGCAAGAAAAGGTAAAATTAATAAGAAAACGGGTAATCCCGAATTTGCGACCGTAGAAGACGCTAAAGCGGCTATACTTAAAGACTATACGATGTACGGTGCCTTAATGCTTAAAAACGGCGACGTAGACGGTATGGTGTCGGGCGCTTGCCACTCTACGGCAAACACGTTGCGTCCCGGTCTTCAGGTTATAAAAACCGCCCCGGGCGAAAAAATCGTTTCGGCGTACTTTTTAATGATAGCGCCTCCGCAAGGAAACAAGTATTGCGAAGACGGCTGCTATATTTACGCCGACAGCGGCTTAAATCAAAATCCCACGTCGGAAGAACTTGCTTACATCGCGCTTTCCTCTGCTAAATCGGCAAAGGCAATTGCCGGTATCGAACCGAGAATCGCATTTATTTCTCACTCTTCGAAAGGTTCGGCAAGGCACGCCGACGTAGACAAGGTTACCGAAGCGGTCAAACTATTTAAGGAAATCGCACCCGAATATAAAGCCGACGGCGAACTGCAATTCGATGCGGCAATAGTTCCGGAAGTCGCGATGACCAAGGCACCCGGTTCCCCCGTTGCGGGTCACGCCAACGTTATGATCTTCCCCGACCTCGATGCAGGTAACAGCAACTACAAAAACACCGAAAGATTAGGCGGTTTCCAGGCGGTTGGTCCTTTGTGTCAAGGTTTTGCCAAACCCATTAACGATTTATCCCGCGGGTGCCACAAGGAAGATATCGTCGTTGCGGTGGCAATAACGGCGCTTCAGACGCAAATCTAACGAAAACGGGCTTATACGAAGACTTTTTGAATAAATAAAGGATGGTTTTGTTGTGAAAATTTTAGTTATTAACGCAGGTAGTTCCTCTTTAAAATACCAACTTATCGATATGGAAACCGAAAAGGCAATCGCTAAAGGCGGTTGCGAAAGAATCGGTCTTGACGGCTCTTTGTTGACACACACAGGCAAACAAAAAGTTAAAATCGAGTCCCCTATGCCCAATCACGAAGCGGCAATAAAACTCGTGCTCGATGCACTCGTCAACAAAGAATACGGCGTTATTTCCGACATGAAGGAAATCGACGCGGTCGGTCACAGAATAGTCCACAGCGGCGAAGATTTCGACAAATCCGTACTTTTGACGGACGACGTTTTAGAAATCTGCAAAAACAATACGGAACTCGCGCCCTTACATCAACCGGCAAACTTAACGGGTATTTACGCTTGCAAAAACGTTATGCCCGAGGGTACGCCTATGGTAGGCGTTTTCGACACGGCGTTCCACTCGACCATGCCCGAAAAAGCATACATTTACGGTATGCCTTACGAAGACTATAAAAATTATAAAATCCGCCGTTACGGCTTCCACGGATCGAGTCATAAATTCGTGTCGGAAGAAGCGGCGAAATACCTCGGCAAAGACGCTAAAGAGTTGAAAATCGTCACTTGCCACTTGGGTAACGGTTCTTCGATTTCGGCAATCGACGGAGGCAAATCCGTTGACACGAGTATGAGCTTTACCCCGTTAGGCGGCGTTCCTATGGGAACGAGATCGGGCGATTTAGACCCTGCCATCGTTGAATTTTTGTGCAAAAAACACGGTTTTGACGTTTCCGAATGCTTAAACTATCTCAACAAAAAGTCTGGCGTATCGGGTTTATCGGGCGTATCGAGCGACTTTAGAGATTTAAGCGAAGCAGCAAACGCCGGCAACCACCGCGCGCAACTTGCGTTAGACGTTTTCACCTATTCTTGTAAAAAATACGTCGGCGCATACGCGGCGGCAATGGGCGGCGTCGATTGCATCGTATTTACGGCGGGCATCGGCGAGCACGACGCCTACGTAAGAAAATGCGTTGCTACGGGGCTTGAATTTATGGGCGTAAAAATCGACCTTGAAAAGAACGCTTCTAACCCCGACGGCATTAACGATATTACGGCGGACGGCAGTAACGTACGCGTTTTGGTTATTCCCACGAACGAAGAACTCGTTATCGCCCGCGACACGGAAAAAATCGTTTCCGCACTCAAATAAAATTTACGACAAAAACAGCCTTGCGGTTTAAGGCAAAGTATAAAAAATAAATTTTTATCCTCCGATACCCCTTCCCTTTTTAAAAAAATACGCATATACGACTTTATATCCGTTAAAATCGTTTGACAAGGAAAATAAAATATTATATAATATCAACGCTAATTTATGATTATCGACGTTTTTAAGTTACGTACAAAGGGTAAGGACGAGGAAACTTTCGACCTTTCATATATGCCCGACGAGGCGCTTTTGACTATTCCGGGCGCGGTTTTCTCAGCCCCTTGTAGAATAAACGTCCTTGCCGAGGTTTACCCGGACGAAGTATACTTATCGGGCGTGATGACTTACACGCTTACGGCGCCTTGTTCGAGATGCTTGCAAAACGTTACCATGGAGCGCACAGTAAACTTCGACGAAAGGTTTTTGCCCGAAAATAGGCGTGACGAGGAAGAAGACGAAGCGCTTATATACAAACGCGATAAAATAGATTTGACACAGTTTATGAACGAACTTATTTTGACGGATATGCCGTATACCGTTTTGTGTAAGGACGATTGCAAAGGGCTTTGTCCCGAGTGCGGTCAAAATTTGAACGAAACCGATTGCGGTCATAACATAGAATAACGATTGAGAGGTAACATATAATGGCAACACCAAAAGGCAAAATTTCCAAGCAAAGAGGAAACAAGAGATTCGCTTCCAATTATAAGGCTCATTCTGCTAACCTGGTTGAATGCCCTCAGTGCCACGAACTTAAGGCTTCCCACCAAGTATGCCCTAAATGCGGTTACTACGACGGCGTTCAGGTTAAAGTTGTTAATAGCGAAGAAAAGTAATTATTTATGGACGATTACGTAAAAAAAGACACGGCGATAAATAATTTTTCCTCCCCTTCCGCCCCAAAAAAGAAGGCTTCGAAAAAGCCCTCTACATCGAAAGGCGCCAAGAAAACGGAAGAATTTAAAAAAGCCTACCGTCAATTTTACGATGACGTAAAAATAAGCGATAGAGAGGATTGGTAGTTTTAACGTTTTGTCGTTAATTGCGTCGCAAACTTTTCGCGATTTCTTTCTTTCCGCATATTTTTAAATTTATTAAAGACGTTTTATCGCGTCTTATTTGGAGGCGTAGCCCAGTTGGCTAGAGCGCCACGTTGACATCGTGGAGGTCAATGGTTCGAGCCCATCCGTCTCCACCACGAAAAAAGGAAATCCTTTTTATGGGTTTCCTTTTTTTGTTTTGTAAGATAATTGGTGGGCTCGAACGGGCGGGCAGTCGACTTACAACGATTTGTCTGATTTGCCTCAAAAGTAAGTCGACCAAACGCAACAGTGTTGCGTTTGCCGCACAGCCGTGATAGCGAGGCAACAAAACTTAGTTCAAGTTGTATTTGCCTTTGACCAAACGTCAAAGCACATTCACGATTTGAGTTAGCCCTTAATGCCGAGCGGAGCGAGCCCATCCGTCTCCACCAAAAAGAAACCATAATATTGATACGAAAAATATCGATATTATGTTTTTTATTGCTCAAATGGGGGTATTTTGCTCGCTTTACGAGAATTTTCAATATAAATTGCTCATTTAAACGCTAAAATATTGCTCAGTTAGAGCGAAAAATGAGTTTTTATGTAGAAAAAGTATTATAATTAAAAAAGTTTTTACTGACTTTTTCGAAAAACTATTGCAATTTCAAAAGTTTTGTGGTATAATGCAGGCACAAGGAGGTGGTCACTATGGTACAAAGACCGGATTATATCAATCGACTGTTAAAATTCAAAGATGCCAACATAATAAAGATACTTGCAGGCATCAGACGGTGTGGAAAGTCTACAGTGTTGGATATGTATAAGGACATTCTTGTAAAAGAGTTCGAAATTTCAACGGATAATATATTCCAAAAGAAATACACGACTAAGGAGCTGCCTGAAAATTATAATGCCGATGATATGTATAGAGATATCAAAGCGGTAATTGACGGAAAGGGTCACTGCTTTTTACTTCTTGATGAAGTGCAAGAAATCGATGGTTGGGAAAAGGTGGTCAATAGCTTGTTTGAAAGCTATGACGTTGATATCTATATTACGGGTTCCAACTCTAAATTGCTCTCGGGTGAAATATCGACGTATCTTTCGGGTCGATTTATTCAAATTGACATTTTCACGCTTTCACTTGCCGAATATAGAGAATTCCGCGATAATCGCAAATTATCTAATGATGAATTGTTTAAAAAATATTTGCTTTATGGCGGGTTTCCTTTGATTGCGACATTGGATAATGACACTCACGATGCCTATCAGATTGCGGAAGGCATTTACGCAACCGTAATAAGTAACGATGTTGCTAGAAGGCACAAGATACTCAACAAAGAATTGTTTGATAGGGTTGTCCGCTTTATCATGGAAAATATGAGTAAAACCTTCTCTGCAAACTCCATAGTGAAGTTTCTAAAAAGTGAGCATAGGTCAATTTCGGTGGAAACCATTTATAACTATTTAAATTGGCTTGAAGAGGCATTTGTTATCTATCGTTGCAATCGATATGATATTCAAGGCAAATCCGTATTGAAAACGCAAGAAAAGTTTTATCTTTCGGATATTTCTTTTAAGTATTCACAGTTTGGGTACAGCACCAACGGTATAGCAGCCGCACTTGAAAATATAGTGTATCTTGAACTCCGTCGCCGTGGTTACAAGGTGTATGTCGGAAAAGACGTTGATAAAGAAATTGACTTCGTTGCCATACGCAGAGATGAAAAGGTGTATCTCCAAGTTTGCCGAGAATTACCAACAGAATCAGATCGAGAGATAGACAACCTTTTGGAAATCAAAGACCACTATCCGAAGTATGTGGTTTGTATGGATAGATTGGCAACGGGCAATGAAAACGGAGTTAAACTTGTCCATATAGCAGACTTCCTTCTCCAAGAAAATTGGTGATTCTAAACCACAACATTTATTATAAAATTGATAACATCGATAAATTGTTGAGTGATTGTAATGAAATTAAAGCACTTCTTATCGCTTCAATTAACACGGCAAAACAAAACAAAACAAATCCGAACCATAACTTGGTGCGGATTTTTATGTTTGTTACTCTTCTTTTTTCTTTCTTCGTTTTTAACTTTTCTTTAAAATTCCGTAAGCCGACCAAACGCAACGGTGTTGCGTCTGCCGAAATTTATTAAAAACCCGCCTATAAGCCCGTTAACGAACATTTTTAAAAAATAGAAAACGAGAAGCCTCGGAAACCACGTCTCGTTTTTTTATTGCTTTAAACTTGGCGTGTAAAACCACATTACGGTTCACTTTTTGTTTCTTAAACGTTAATTGAAAATCATAAATAGGTCACGCTAAAACCGTAAAAACGCCCGCAATAACTTCAACTGCCTCATTTTTTAGTGAAAATTTCAAAAAACTCCCTCATTTTTTAGTAAACAACACGGCGAAACTCCCTCATTTTTTAGCGGAATTCCCAAAAAACTCCCTCATTTTTTGCACAAAGCGCTTGCTTTTCGTTATTTGTTATGATATAATAACAACAATCCGAGGTGAAAAATATGACTAAATATTTGAAACGCAAAATCGACCTTTATCTTTCCGATTGGAGAGCAAACCCCGAACGCAAGCCGCTTATTATCAAAGGTGCTCGTCAAGTAGGGAAAACCAAATCAATAAAAACTTTTGCAAAGCAAAATTACGACAGCATAGTTGAAATCAACTTTGTTGAAGACCCGATTTATAAGCAGATCGTAGAAAACGGCTACTCGGCGGAAGCCGTCGTAAAAAATATTTCACGTATAAATCCCGACGTAAAATTCATCGAAAATAAAACGCTTATTTTCTTTGACGAAATACAGGAATTCCCTGACGTTGCGACCTCTTTGAAATTCTTTTCGTTAGACGGAAGATACGACGTTATTTGTAGCGGTTCGCTGCTTGGGATTCATTATAAAGAAATCTCGAATATCAGCGTCGGTTATAAAACCGAAATCGAGATGCGCTCGCTTGATTTTGAAGAATTTTTATGGGCGATGGGCTACGACGATTCCGTAAAAGAAGACATCCTGTCCCATATGCAATCTTTTACACCCTTTTCGCCTACCGTTCTGCAAATTTACAACGATTTGTTTTTGGACTATTGCATTGTCGGCGGCATGCCGAACGTAGTAAAAGATTTCGTCGAAAACAAGACTTTTGAAAACACGCTCGAACTTCAGCGCCAAATCGTCATCGGCTACGAAGCGGATATACGCAAATATGCTTTAGGGCTCGATAAAGCCCGCATAGCAAACGTGTATCGTTCAGTCCCCTTTCAGCTCGGTAAAGAAAATAAAAAGTTTCAAATTTCAAAAGTTCGTAAAGGCGCAAAGTTCGGAGATTACAGAGGATCTCTCGAGTGGCTCGAAGATGCGGGCATCGTAAATATCAGTCGCGCACTGCAAACGCCCAATCTGCCGCTTAAAGGAAACGTTATCGAAGATTGTTGCGTTCTTTACTACGCAGACAACGGCTTGCTTTTATCTCAGCTCGACAACGAAGCGCAAATGGATTTTCGTCAAAACAAAAACCTCGACGTCTATAAAGGCGGTTTGTTTGAGAGCATTATCGGAGAGGCTTTAGTTAAATCCGGATATGAACTTAGGTATTACAAAAAGGAAAACTCAACCTTGCAGGAAGACTTTTTCGTTCGTCGCAAAGATTGCCTCGTGCCTATCGAAGTAAAAGCCGGTAACAATAATTCAAAATCCCTTTCCACCTTAATCAAAAGCGACGACTATAAGGAAATTAAATTCGGAATCAAAATCGCAAAAGGAAATATCGGATTTAAATCCAATATTTGCACCTTTCCCCACTTTTGTGCCTTTTTAATCAAAGAGTTCCTTTCTACCTTTAATCAGTTTTAAGGTTTTCATATTATTGCAAAAAACCCGCCTATAAGCCCGTTAACGAACATTTTAAAAAAGTGGCGGAGTCGCAAATTAAATTTGCGACCCCGCTTTTTTCATGCGCACTTGCGCACAGCATTAATTTTTACCACGCCCTACGCGTCGCTTTTACTAATTTCGCCGTCCGTACAATAAACCGTAAACGAACCGGTGAAGTATTTCCAAGAAGAACTTTTGCTTATATTGTTCCATTGTTCTTTTGTTCCGCCATAATTAATACTCGTTAAACTCATACAACCACTGAACGCACTATCGCCAATCGAAGTAACGCTGTTTGGGATTGTTATACTTGTTAGACTGCTACAATAAGCGAACGCAGAATTACCTATCGAAGTAACACTGTCGGGGATTGTTACACTTGTTAAACTGCTACAATTATTGAACGCATATTGATTTATAACGTAGTTTTGATCGTTATAATTATCAAGCAATACTAACTCGGTATTGTTGCCGACATAATCAAAAAGATAGTTTACGTTATCATCATCTGTAATAAACAAATAATCGTTAACGTTTACTATATCGCTTGTGCCTTCAGTTTTTACGTTTAAAGCATAGTATGCGACGTAACCGTTATCGCTGCTACCTTTAGTTATATTAAGACTGCTTTTGTTTATTACTTCTACAAGTCTATAACAACCCTTGAACGCAGAAGAACCAATCGAAGTAACACCGTTACCGATTGTTACGCTTGTTAGTTTTCTACAATAAGCGAACGCCCAAGTACCAATCGAAGTAACGCTGTCTGGGATCGTTACGCTTGTTAGACTACTACAGTCATAGAACGCATTAACACCAATCGAAGTGACACCGTTACCGATTGTTACGCTTGTTAGACTGCTACACCTATAGAACGCATCCTCTCCAATCGAAGTAACGCTGTCGGGAATTGTTATGCTTGTTAGACTGCTACACCTATAGAACGCATCCTCTCCAATCGAAGTAACGCTGTCGGGAATTGTTATGCTTGTTAGACTGCTACACCAACTAAACGCATATTCGCCGATCGAAGTAACGCTGTCTGGGATCGTTACGCTTGTTAGACTGCTACACCAACTAAACGCATATTCGCCGATCGAAGTAACGCTGTCGGGAATTGTTATGCTTGTTAAATTGTAACAATCACAGAACGCATGATCATATATCTCATAATTTTGACCATTGTATTTATCGGGTAAAACTAATTCGGTATCGTTACCGACATATCCTAAAAGATAATTAACGTTATCATAAGTATAGAACAAATAATCGTTAATTTTTACTATATCGCTTGTACCTTCGGTTTTTACGTTTAAAGCATAACATGCTACGTAACCGTTATCTTCACTACCTTTAGTTATATTTAGGCTGCTTTTGTTTATTACTTCTACAAGTTTATAACAACCCTCGAACGCCCACTCATCAATCGAGGTAACGCTATCGGGGATTGTTATGTTTGTTAGACTGCTACACCAACTAAACGCATATTCGCCGATCGAAGTAACGCTGTCTGGGATTGTTATACTCGTTAGACTGCTACAACTATAGAACGCATAATCACCAATCGAAGTAACTCCTTCAGGAATAACTAAATTAGTTAAAAGTACATTGTTTAAGTATAGCTTTTTGTTTGAACCATACTCCATTAAATAATATAATCCTTCAATTTTACACCAAGCCGCTATGTCGGTTATATAGACGTTTTGAAGCCTACCGGAATGAGCGAACGCCATACTATCAATCGACGTAACGCTGCCGGGGATAGTTATACTTGTTAGACTGTTGCATTCAATGAACGTATAGTCCCTAATCGAAGTAACTCCGTCGGGGATTGTTATGCTTGTTAAATTGTAACAATCACAGAACGCATGATCATATATCTCATAATTTTGACCATTGTATTTATCGGGTAGCACTAACACGGTGTCGGTACCGACATAGCCTATAAGATAATTAACGTTATCGCAAGTGTAGAACAAATAATCGTTAACCTTTACTATATCGCTTGTGCCTTCTGTTTTTACGTTTAAAGCATAATATGCTACGTAACCGTTATCTTCACTACCTTTAGTTATATTAAGACTGCTCTTATTTATTACTTCTACAAGTCTATAACAATCCTCAAACGCGTACTCACCAATCGATGTAACACCGTTACCGATTGCTACACTTGTTAGTCCGCTACAATTATAGAACGCAGAAGAACCAATCGAAGTAACGCTGTCGGGGATTGTTATACTCGTTAGACTGCTACAATCAAAAGCAAAGGCATAATCACCGATCGAAGTTACGCCGTTACCGATTGTCACGCTTGTTAGACCGTAACAATCAATAAACGCATAATCATATATCTCATAACTTTGTCCGTTATATTTATCGGGTAAAACTAATTCGGTATCGTTACCGATATAACCAAGCAAATAATTAACGTTATCGTAAGTGAAAAATAGGAAATCGTTGTATTTTACAAGCGCACTTTCACCTCCGCTTTTTACCGTTAACGGATAATAAACTTCACCGAGAAACGCATCCGCAGTCCATTCTTTCGGCGTTATCTCGATTTTACTTCTGTTTATAACTTCGACAAGTTTAACGCATCCTTCAAAAATAGTATCGTCAATTTGTTTTACTTTAGAACCTATTGTAACGGACGCCAAACCGTAACAATAATTAAATGCGTATTCACCAATAGTTTCAACGCTGTCCGGTATGGTTATTTGAGTAAGGTATATACATCCTGCAAAAGCATACTCTTCTATACTAACGATGCTGTCGGGTAAAACAATTTGTCTTATTTGGACTATATCATTTAGGGTTTCGACTTCCGTTTGATCAAAAGCGCTTTCGCCGATCTCTTTGACGGGTTTGCCGTTATAGGTTGACGGAATTATAAATCTCGTACGAGCTTCTGTGCCGAGCCCCGTAACGATATAATAACTACCGTCATCACTTAAAGTATATTCTAAGCCCGTCGCTTCTTCGATTTCCTTTTTTCCGCAAACCGTGCAAACATTGTTGACGTAATTATGCTCGAGTTTGTCGATAGTAGTAACGTCGGCTTTGTCGTCACAGTTTTTGCAGTGATGGGACTTAGAGCCTTCGCTCGTACACGTTGCCGCCGTGTCGATTGTCCACTCGGTTGAATAGTCGTGTTCGAGTTTGTCGATAGTAGTAACGTCGGCTTTGTCGTCACAGTTTTTGCAGTGATGGGACTTAGAACCTTCGCTCGTACAAGTCGGTTGTACGTCGACAGTCCATTCGGCAGAATAATCGTGCCCTTTTGCAGCGGTTACGTTATCCGTGTATTCGTCACCGCAAGAACATTTATAAGTCGTATATCCTTGTTCGGTGCAAGTGGGTTCCGTCACCGTGGAAACGTAAGAATGTTCGTGTTCGGGTGTAGTGGAATCTTCGTCGCCTTTTTTACAACCGACAAAAACGAACAAACTGCTTGCTACTACTAATAAAAACACTAGTATTAACGTCAAAGTTTTTTTCATTGGTTTTCTCCTTTTTTATGCACATTTTTCAATTAAAATGTACACCGAACAATATAATCCGTGTACAGAATTGAGTTTTTTGTACATCAAAAAAATGGTTTTTGCAAAATTTTTAGGGGCGGAGATATTAATATGTATTGATTTATTCCATAAAATCTGTTATAATGATTAAAAATGTACATCAAATATATTGTTTGATGCACATTTTTTATTGTTTTTAAAGCAGTTTTCCCAAGCGATT
>CAYNLN010000017.1:0-30620 GCA_964398065.1 uncultured Christensenella sp.
GACTAGTCTTGATACAATGAATAAAAGGTGTCAAGACTATTTTTTTATGCTTTTTTAGAGGTTTTAAGTCTAAAATAAGCATATTGCAAGTAAATTTCCATCAGATTTTGTGGTCTGGTGGATTTTTTATTTGCTTTTGTATTAAAATTGTAGCCTTTCTAGTGCTTTTTAGCAGTAGGTGTTAGAACGATTACCATAGGTAGCAGAACGATTACTATGGGTGATAGAACGATTACTCGGTAAAAAACGGTGTTAGAACGATTATTCTGACACCCTTATAATTTTTTTAAGCCAACAAAAAAAGACGCCTACTAAATTTCAGCGTCTATGGTTATAGTCTTTGTATTCGTAAATTCAAAGGTTATGCTTTTATTGTGATGGACAATCGCTCGCTTAATCAGTAGCAACCAAAAGTCATCATCCCACTCGTCAATGACAGAAGGTTTATCCTTGATAGCATCAATGAATAGTTTCATTGACTTTCCCTTTGTGATTCGCTCGTACTTTTTTTTAGTAACTACTTACAGTATCTCAAATTAAAATCTTCTTAATAAAAAAGTATCTTGCTAAAACGAGGATTAGAGATTTCTTTAATGTCGTTATTATAAGAATAAGGATATAATGGCACAAGCCAATGCGCAAGTCGCTATAGCAACGCCAACCCAAGCAATAATTTTAACATTTTTTAATTGCTTATTGTGTTGCTCGTCTACTATTCGTTGTCGAGCAATTTCGTTGTCTTGTTCAATATTCTTTGAAGCGTTTTCGGCTATCAATGCATCGTGCTTTTTATCCGTTTCGTCTTGACTTGCATCTGTGCGATGTATTGCTTCAATCTCATTACTGTGTGTTTTTATTTGATTAGAGAGTCTGTCTTGTGTTGAAAATGCACTTTCTTGTTCACGAAGCAGTTTAACAACGTTAAGTAACTCTTCCCGAGCAGCTTTAGAAAGATGTTCAGCTGATGCTTGTTTAAGTTTTGCCTCAAGCTCTGTGATTACAATTCGATTCATTGTGATGCTTGACGCACCGAGCATAAGTAAATAACGCATTCCGTTTGCAAGCTTTTGTTGATTTTCGAATAAAACCTTTTGAGCAGAGGATAAAGCAGTTTGTGCGTCGGTTAAAGAACGAACCGCATCTTGCGTTGCATTTATTGCATCTTTTTGATTAAACGCTTTGGCAAGAATCATTTTATCGGCTGCTTCTTTAGCTAATACACAATTTTTTTCTGCGTCTTGTATCAATCTGTCCGTTTCGATGATTGCTTCGAATTGCGCCGAAATTGCTTCAGGGAGATCTGTTTCATTTATTTCAATATTTTCAATTTCTGATATATTGGCTAAATCTTTTTTATCCATCATGTAATCCTCTTAGTTATAAAATGTCCGATATTGCGCCTGTTAAGCCTTGGTTATTTTTTTCAATACTTTCTATATTGCTACTTTGTATTTCTTGCATGCTCTTTTGAGTCGCATGTAGATCTTCTTCAATTTGAATAGAAATCCGACAAGTTTTTTATAATTTAAACGTCGTAAGATTTTGACTTAGGCGTTAAAGTTAATAATTTTTATATTGATTTCGGTTTTCTATAGATTATTCTTCAATTTCTTCGTTATTATACTCAAGCAAGTCTTCTACATTACAACTTAATGCTTTTGCAAGTGCCAATAAATTTGTTACCGAAGCTTTGTTAATATCTTTTGCTCCAACCTCGTATTGTTGCAACGTTCTCAAATTTACCCCTGATTTCATTGACAATTTTTTCTGCGATAATCCGCATTGCTTTCTTCTTGCCTGCAACCTTGTCATTGTCGTTTTACGCTTTATAATGCTATTAAGCGTATCTACGAATTTTGCCTCGGAAGCTTCATGCAACGTGGGATACAGTTTCAAAATTTCTTTCATCGAAACTAAATCTTTTATATCTTTGAAACTTCTGCCCGTTTGCCATTGATAATAAGCAAGTATCCATCCACACCAATATTCGGCGTTAAAATCATATTTTTCTTGCGGAGCGGGAAATTCTCGTTCAAGCCCTGCTTTCGTTAAAATTTCCATAACGAGTTCTGTCCCCGATAGTCCTGCCACAATTTTAGGCGAACCGTTTCCGAATGCATCCGCAAAACCGCTTGCAACGAATAAGTCCATAAATGTTTGCATTTCAATATGGCAAGCATTCACTGCATAATCGAATGCTTCGCCCAAATTATTCATTGCGTCACTTAAATACTCTTCAGCGTAAGCGCGGATCGTCATTTTTCATTTCCTCCCGCATGATATCTCGCATAAAGATTCCGTCTAAATCTTCATTTTCAAGTTCGCGTTGAAATGCGGCTCTCGCCTCATCGTCACGAGCTTTTCTCTTATAATAGTATATCTTATTGTCTGCTGTAGAATAATCCAAGAATTTAATCATGTCAAATGCTTTCTTCGATTTTAATACGACTTGCTCTCCGAGTTTTCCGAGTCTCATTGCTAAGCCTAACTGTCTTAATGAAATACGATTTTGCACAAACGATCTTGCATATGCAAAATAGGAATCGTCTGCACGATAACCTCGTATAACGTCATAATTTTCGTATTCAGGCAAAAAATTTTGAATAAGGTATTCTCTGCCTCGCTTTTCAATCGGTGCGGAAAGCCTACCTTTTCTGTTCAGCATTAAAAGAGCCAACCAGTTTAATATCGTGTATTTTTCATCGGTTAAATTAAGAACGGTTAAATCGGTCGTATCGAATTCGTATCGATTAGCATATCCGTCTACGCCTTCGGTACAAGCCCATTCCTTGGCAAGTTCTATATGCTCCGTGCAATAGAAACCTCTTCCGTAATCGTTATATGCTTTGCCTTTATCGAACACGGGGTTCTCTATTATTTCGGGCGAGCCGTGATACAAAATAAGTTTATCCATTTTAGCGCTCTCCTATACTTCCGCAGAGTTACTTTTTCTATATTATACTACCACAGAAGTATAAAGTCAATACCTTTCGGGGTGCTTTTATCGAATATTTAATATTTTTATGTCTTTTTATATCACAATAGACAAGCGCGTTCTTCTATACTACGACAAACACATAAAAAAGAAGGGGTTATCCCCTTCCTTTTTTGTCGTTGTTATCGTCTTTAGATAAAGTCGAATTTTATTATTTTTCCGCCGCTAAAGAGTATATAAAGTTTATCGTCGGAAACAAAAATCATTTCGGGTTCTTTTGTCAGCCCTGCTCCGTTTAAATCGATTACGGTAACCTGTCTTTTTAAATTCAAATCTATTACCCTTAATTTGGGAGGGTTGGAAGCGTCGCTGGTAAAGCCTTCTAACGAATATATCTTACCGTCATAACAGCAACCGCCTTGTAAATAGCGACTGTATTCCGTATCGAATTTATCTAATATATCCGTGGCAGCCAGAGTAACCACTTTAGCGTCATAAATAGCATCATATACGCCTTCGCTAAGTTTCGGAATATTAAATTTAAAATATCTCGTAACACTCGAAGCGTCTACCATTACGTAAGCGTAAAGGTTTTTACTATCCGCATCGACCAAAAAATTTCCGTAAGGTCTAACGGCGGACGAACTAGGCCAATAATCCGTGTTTTTAGTAAAACCGATCTTTATAACTTGTACCAGCGTACTTGTAAACGCGTCATCCTCTCTTTGAATTCTATATACGTTACAAACACCGGGAAGACTTGAATCGTTATTGTACATATTGGCGTATAGCAACGGGAATTCGTCGCCTTCTCGATAGTAATCGCTACCGAAACATACCGAATTACAATGAGGAGAAATCTTATCGTTTTTATCTAACGTAAATGTCGAAATCGAAGAATAATCCGATAACGAGTATACATTACATCCGCCGTTTGCGTTAAACGCAAATATATAGTTGCCGTATACGGTTCCGTCTTGAGAAACATTTATTGTTCCGACATCGGTATAGTTATAAGTAAGCGTCGTGCATTTGTTTGCGCCGATATGCATTGCATGTCCGGTATACGAATACTCTCCCGATTTGTAATTAAGCGTAATCCCGGAGTTTAACATATCTTCTTCATATAAGGTTTGATCTGCCTTTTTGATTACGACCCTAATGTATTTTGTATCACTATATTCTCTTGAAGTAGGCTTTTCCGTCCAATCGAATACCGAGTTTAATTCAAATGTCGTTACGTTCGAAAGCCAATTACCGTATCCGACTTTTCCGTTGCCGATATAATTATAATTTTCATCGTAAGCAAGAATACTCATGGTATATGCCGAATTAATGCTTATAGACTCGAACTTGTCTATTTCTAAATAAGAAACAATACTGAATCTACTTACGCTTGGCGAAACGTTTCCGTCTTTAGCGGTCAAAGTTTTACCTAATTGCACGTCATATTTAGACAAAACATCTTGGGGCGCGACGCCGTTTATAACGGTTATTAAACTTTCAGCCGTACACTTTCGGTAAGATATTTTTACGTTATATACCCCCGCAACCGTAAAGTCGGGTTTATCATGAGTATCGTCTACCACGTACATATCTTCGGTTACGTCGACTACTTCGGTTGTGCCGTCTGTATGATAACACCTAATTTGAACTTGCGCCATAGTATCGTTACTAAGACGTCTCGAATATACTCCCTCGCCTGCCAACTCTATTTTAAATATAGTCTCGGGGATTTCGACCCGCACCGTTTTTTCTGCCCCCGATTCGAAGCGGAATGTAAATATGTAATATTCTTCGTTCGTAATCAAATCTTTATGATATTCGCTTGTTACGGAAGAAATTTCGTCCGCCGCCCCGCCTTTGATATTTCCGATATTATTCCAAACGCCGTCGGTCTTTTTGTAAATATCGAAAGTGCTTTCGTTTAGGTAAAAATCCCCGTTTTTACCTTCGTTAGTCGGGACGGTTAATCCGGAAAGCCAAGTCGCGCCGTCATCGCCTTTTAGCGAAGAAATTGACGTTAAATCCTTCCAATCGGTATCTTCGCCTATTTTGTATCTCCATTGAATATACTCGGTGCCTACTCGAAGTTCGATTTCTCTTCCGTCTGCGCCGTCGGATCCGGTTATTGCGGATACCTCGATTAAATTTTTCCAATCGGTATCGGCGCCGGTTGTGTATCTCCATAGTATTTTGTCGTTATCTACGCGCAATTCTATATTATCTGCCGTAGCATTCGTGCCGTCTTTACCGTCAGTACCCGGTTTGCCGAAGTTTTCAACTTTTAAAACCCAAATTCCGTTTTCTTTTTGATAGAGTTTATAGTCGTCCGTATCAAAGTAATAGTCTCCGTCAACCCCGTAAGTAACGTTTTCGATATTTGTGATACCGGTATACCATATAGTTCCGTCTTTTCCGTCCGGTCCGCCGAGCGAACAGCCGGTAAGATATAAACACATCACACCTAAGGCGACGCATAAAAGCCTCGAAAACACACCTTTTATAGATTCGATTACGCCTACGTATCGATTGTCGTTTATAAGCATAGTATTACCTCGCTATCGCAAAATTACAATTATAATATAACATAAAAAGCATAATTTTTCAATGGCTTTTACTATGCTTCCGCGTCATATTTCCGCCTTTTCTTCGAAAATATATTTCTCTTTCGGATTTTCTTTATAATACTCAACAAAACAAGACAGGATAGTCGGATAAAACACCTTTAATTCGTTTTTCGATAGGTTTTCAAGACTCGAACGAGCGGCTGTGTATACTTTACGCTCTTTTTTATTGTCCTTTTTTATAAACGACAAGTCTTTAGGCGCACACCGAACAAGAATAATGCGAACCCGATATAGGTCTCTATGCCAATTGTGAAGAAAACGCCGCAAAAGTCCGCCCTGCGTGGTGTAAACTGGATTGACGAGAGAAAGCTCTAACACGTCATATTCGATATTGTCCGCTTACTGACGCCGAACTCGTTTGCGAGATTTTCTCGCATTTCGTGCCGACGCATACACAAGACTTCAAGTATGGCTTGCCGTCTTTCCGCTGCCGTCATATCCGTTTTTCACCGCCTTGTCCGAACTTCTTGCCTGCATTCTACAAGCCAAACTCGTAACGTCCTTGCGACTTTGAAAAAATATTTTCGCTTTTTCTAAAATTTTTTTGAGAAATGCAAAAAGACCCCGACAGACAGATTTGCAATAAAACAAATCCGTCCGTCGAAGTCTTTCGAATATGATATAAAATTTTATAAATATACTTTTTTAGTAATACATAAATCGCATTATAACACTTTTTAAAGTGGTAAATCTTTTTTTGTAAATCTTAAAGCACCGATGATATAACCAATTATGCCGGCAATTGAAAGAATCGCAAATTTCCAAATAAATACGCTCGTTCCGTCCATAATCGAAATGACGTCAAACAGTGAAATTATCGTTGCATAATTAAAATAGTTCAACGCGTTCAACCTAACAACGGAAGGAATAACGGAACTTCCGAACAAGCCGAGCATTGCGGCAACCAAAGCAAAAATACTCAGTCCGCCTCCGATTGCCATTGAATGTTTGCTTCGATCGAATATACAAGAAGTTAAGAAACAAAGCCCGGAAAGTGCAAACAATACTAAAAATGCGCCGACGTTTAGCAAAATTAAATTTCCGTACGTCAAAGCGACTTCTTCCGAAACCAAAGACAAACAAACGCATCCTGTTGCCGTTGTTAAACAGAACATAAAAAACAATGAACCAATTAAATACACGGCTTGCGTAACGACAACGGTAATTCGTTTCGTCGACGTTGAGAGCACATACGCCATAGAACCGCTATCCACCTGTCCTGCAATCAAGTTATTCGACGCCATAATCATGTAAATAATCGGGAGTAGCAGTCCCGCCAGTTTATAGAAAATAGAGCCTACTACCAAAGTATACAAATCCATTTGTCCGATTTCTTCCAAAGCCTCCGAAACGGCTTCAGGCAATGTGGATAAAAAGCTGGAAGAAACATTTGAGCTAAGCTCTTGTTTCTTTTTCAATATGGCATTTTGATATTCTTCTTCACTCGCAAACATCCCGTCTTCAAAGTTATCTTTCAAAAGATTTAATTCATATTCCAAACGCCCTTGATAAGTAACGATTGCCGTGCTCGATAAATGCTTGATATAATCGTATGTATAACCGAACGAATCATATTTTTCTTTGTCGATGCCGTAAGACGAAAGCACCTCTATCATAGCGTTGACGTTTTCCGCTTTAACCATGTTGCCGGCAATAAAAATCGTAGAACAATCTATAGATCTTTCATTGCGATAATCGGTGCGTTCGGAAGAAGAAAGATAGGTTTCCATATCGCCCGAAGAAATATGCATAATTAAAGACAGAATATCGTAATCTTCAGGAATCCAAATACCTCGCCTTGATCGACGTGGATATTCACGTCGAAAACGCCTCGTCCGAAACCATAATCTTTCGTTAAATGTTTCGTTTCTATTACGTGATTAGTTTCAGACGTAGAAATTATTTTCTTTTCCAATTTATGATTCCTCCTGTAAACAGTGTTGACATTTGAACTGTGTTATAGTATAATACAATTAAAATGAAATGGAAAGCACAAAAATATAATCAATGAAAACATATATACACCATTGAAAAATATGTTTATTTTTAGGAACAATTATGAAAGCAAAAAATCTAAATAACTCATCTAAAAAGACAAAACGCTTGATAAAAAAGGTTTTTGCGGAAATGCTTTCCGAAAAAAAGAATTTAACGAATATTTCGGTCAGCGAATTATGCAGTCGTGCGGAATTAAGCAGAGGTGCGTTTTACTCTCATTACGATGATATTTATAGCGTTGCAGAAGAGTACGAGAACGAACTAATCGACGCTTTTTTTGATAAAACACGCCTTGTTACCTCGCAAAGCATAATGGAATTTATTGATTCTATTTTCGAATATATCCGTATAAACGATGAAAATTATCGGTTGCTTTGCAAGTCTAACGATGGTATTTTTGCCGCTAAAAAGTTGACTGCGATCGCATCTAAAAAACTGATTGAATTATGTCGAAATGATAATCGCATAAAAAACTATGATTATATAGACTTGGAAATAGAAGTCTTCTTGGAAGGCTTATTTTGCGAATATATGAAATATTGTCGAGCCTATTCAACAATCACGTTAGACAATTTATACGAATACACGAAATTTTGGGTATCCAATTTCCTTGTTCACCGTACTGCTTAATATAAAATGAACACATTAAAAAGTCGCTACTAAAGAGCATTAGTAACGACTTTTTTTTCGATAAATGTTTTACTATAAGTGGTTTTTCCACAATTCATCGGCTTTGATTTATGTTTTATATAAGTTATTTTTTTATCTCCCAATGACCGGTTTTATCCGAACCGACACGAGTAATATATCCGTTGTCTTTTAATACTTTTATGGCTCGTTACCCCGCTTACGAGGCAAACAACCGCATTAATCTAAAAAATCTTTTCTATATTGCACGCCAAAATGTTCGGCTAATATTTTGAGTTCTGTATCTTTAATCGTATTTTTTCTCGGAAGGTGTGCGGTAAGCATATATATTTGTGCGGATTTTTCTACCGTTTCAATTAAACCAAAGGTTTCATCTAATGTTTTGCCCGCGCCGTATATTCCGTGAAGCGCCCATACAACAACCCTTGCAAACTTCATTTTTTCTGCGGTGGCAATACCTATGTCGTTTGTACCGCAAAGCATCCAAGGTAATACCTCGACTCCGTCCGGGAAAACTACAATGCATTCCGTACTCATTTGCCAAAGGGTGTGAGTAAACTTTTTTGTATCCAGCTCATGAACATACGTCATTGCAAGCAAGTTTGTCGGATGTGTATGCATCACTACTCTATTTTCCGAATCGACTTTAAGCCTTTCGATATGGCTCATTAAGTGTGCGGGAAGCTCGCTCGTAAATTTACCGCCGCCTGTATATCCCCAAAGGAGTTCGGCATTTAATCCGTCTTCGGAAATACGGAACAATCCCAAATTGTTTTCGGGATCTTTTTCGACGTTCTTAAAATATTTTCCCGTACCCGTTACGATGAAATATTTTCCTTTAAGTTCGGTTGCGTCGAAGCCGATAGGAATACTTCTCAAAATACGGTTAGTGTCAAGATATTTTGAAACGTCGCTCTCATCTATCATAACGGAAATATTACCGCCGTTACGTTCGTCCCACCCGAGACGATACATATTGGATGCGGTTGCGCACAGTTCCGTTACAAAAGGTGCAGTAAGTATATTTTTCATCTTTCCGCTAACACTCCTTTTTCGTATTCGCATATGTCGCCAAGATAATCTACTGTCACATTCTGTCTTAATAGGTATTCTTTCCACACTTCGCCGAAAGGATATTCTTTGATTCTTTCTTGCTCGTACATAAGCTCGGTAAAATTGCCTTCGTCTTGTAATTTCTTGAGTTTTTCGTTAGGTAAAAGCAACGCATACAATAACGCCTTTTGCACGTTGCGTTGTCCCGTAACCCAAGCACTTAAACGGTTGATACTCGCATCGAAATAATCCAAACCTATAAGAACCTTATCTATAGCATTGTTACGCACAATTTCCTTTGCAATTTCCTTAAGTTCATCATCGAATAGGACAACATGATCGCTATCCCAGCGCACACCGCGTGTTACGTGTAATGCTACTTTATCGTAGAACGCCAAAAGCGAAGGAATCTTATCCGAAACATACTCGAGCGGATGATAATGACCGTTATCGAGCAAACAACATATATCGTTCTTTGCGGCATAGTTTTGATAAAATTCGTTACTTCCCACTGTATAACTTTCTACACCTATACCGAAAACTTTACTTTCAACGGCAACTATGACCTTATTCTTATCATATCCGCAAGAAAGGATTTTGTCCAAACTATCTTTGAGTCTAAGTCTCGGCGTTAATCTATCGGCAGGAACATCCTTAAAGCCGTCCGGTATCCATATATTCATCAAGCAAGGCTTGTTAAATTCATCGGCAAAGTATTCGGATATACGTAAACAAGCTTTGCAATGCTCTATTCAAAAATTACGAACATTTTCATCGGGTGAAGATAAGGTCAAGCCGTCCTTAACCATGCTATGAGAAAACATTGTAGGATTAAAATCTATTCCGTCAAGATCTATTTCTTTTGCGAACTTAACCCATTCGGAAAAATGCTTAGGTTTATATTGATTTCTATCAACTTTATCACCGCCGAGTAACGCATAACTTGCGTGCAAATTAAGACGCTTTTTGCCGGGCATTAATGCAAATGCTTTTCTTATATCCGCTTTTAGTTCTTCAAAGTTTCTTGCTCTGCCGAGATAATTGCCTGTGGTTTGAATACCGCCGCTTGCCGCTCCGCCGCCATCGAGTCCAACTACGTCATCACCTTGCCAACAATGAATTGACAAAGGTATTTTGGCAAGCCTTGAAATGGCGTATTCCGTATCGATACCTATTTTCCCATATTCGTTTTTTGCTTCGATATAACTCATACTATAGCTCCGTTTGACTTTTTATATTTCCTATTGCCGTTGCCTCTATCGGTAACGCAATTACTTTCTTTCCGGTAAACTCCTGCGTAAAACTATTTACAAGTTTGTTGTTTGCCCCGCCACCCACGATAACGATTCTTTCAAATACCTTGTTTAGGCACGTTTCCATTTCGTCTATTGCTTTTTTGTAGCTCATAGCCATAGAACGATAGGCACATCTATACAAATCTGCCTCGTTTTTTGGTGAGACTTCCTTTCTTTCCGCAAACCAATCTCGGATTTTTGCACTCATATCTTCGGGCAACGAAAACCTTGCGTCATTGACATCGAAAATGCCGTCAAAAAGGCTTTCTTTTGCCATTGCCGTCATTTCGTCAAAAGTTCTGCCGTGCTCTTTTTGCAAGCACACGTTAATCCACATTCCCGTAACGTTTTTCAAAAATCTGATGTTTCCGACTCCGCCTTCGTTGGTAAAATTGCAACGCATAGCCTCTCGAGATGTGTTCTCTTGTTGGGTTTTAGTTCCGACAAGTGCCCAAGTACCGCTTGAAATAATAACATCGTTTTCTTGTGTTTCTACAGCATAAAAAGCACTTGCGGTATCGTGAGACGGACACAGTTTCACAACAGTGTTTCCGCCGACTTCCTTAGATACGCTTTCAGTCAATCTCCCGACAACCGTTCCCGGTGCTTGCAACTTACCGAACAACTTTAAAGGAAGCCCGATATTGTTTATAAGGTCTACGTCAAACTCTTTTCTCTTGCAATTTACAAGCCCCGTAGTTGTTGCATTTGTGTATTCCTTGACAACGTTACCTGTCAAAAGGTAAGAGAGATATTCCGGTAGCATTAAAAAAGTATCCGCACCGTTAAGCCGTCCGCTATTCATATCCTCGAGCAGTTGATAAATCGTGTTAAACGGCTGAAATTGTATGCCCGTCCTCGAATAAAGGCTCTCTATCGGAATATTATCATGAAATGTTTTGACAATATGCTCAGTGCGACTATCTCTATAGGCATAACAAGGTTCTATCACTTGTCCGTCTTTAAGCAAAACATAGTCGACGCCCCATGTGTCTATTGCAATACTTTCAATTTCTTTATATTGCAAAAACGCCGCTTTAAGCCCTTGTTTTACCTCGTTAAACAACCGTTTTGTATTCCATACAAGATGTCCGTTCACTTTGTCTACATGGTTTTCAAAGCGATAAACCTCTTTGGTTTTTATCTCTCCGAAATCCGTCCAACCGACAATATGACGTCCGCTCGATGCTCCTATATCTATTGCCAAATAATACTTGTTTGCCATATGCATTATCTCAAATCGAATACTCTTATTGTAACTTTGTTTGATTTTTCTTGTTCGCGTTAAAAAATTTAACCGAAACAATCTTTATAAACAATCGCTGCTTACAATTTCAACGTTGCTTTTGATTTCCACTCCGATTTTATCGCGAAGGAAAAAATCGAAAAACTTTAGAGCGTTTTTTATAGTATCTATATTGAAAAAAGTCGGGCTATAGGTCGATAAATCGGGTCTTCTGAGTTTTTCGAATGTGGTTTCGGATAAAAGGCGCAAGAACTCGTAAGTAGTAAAACGCATTTCGGTCGAAGAAGAATCGGCACAATCAAGGCATTTAAAAGTACACTCGTTAAAATCGAAGAAAGCCCTTTTATCTATTGCTTTTCGGCATTTATCGCAGTGCGAAAAAGTGATGCCGTAGCCTGCGACTTTCAAACTTTCCATATAATATTTGACTAAGAAAAGACTCGGTGAAAACGGGGCGTCTTCTATTCCGCGAAAAGCGTTAATCGTATTTAAAAACAAGTCGTAATAACTTTCGCCCTTTTGGCAAAAGGCACGTAAAAATTCGATTATTGCGCTTGCCGAATAATATTTATCGACCGACATACGAATATCGTAAAAATCGTCAAGCTGGTTAGCCTCTACCACCGTACGCCGACCGTTTTTTTCGACCAAAACATATTCCGCAAAACAAAAAAGCTCGGCGGCAAACTTTAGTTTTGCGCCTTGCTTTTTTACGCCGCGCAAAATGCATTCGACAATGCCTTCTTCAAGCGAAAAAAGCGTTAACATTTTGTCGTTATCCTTATAGGAAACCGAACGTATGCAAATTGCGTTGTATTTTTCTTCCATTTTTCCTAAAAATAGGGCTATAAGCCCGTTAATCGAGTTTTTTTAGCTTTTTGTAAAGCATATAATATGAAACCTTTCCTGTCTTTTCGAAAAGTTTCCACGCAACGGAAGCAGGGTCTTTTTTCATAAAACACCTCCGCTTTTAGTTTGCGCGGATTTTTACGATTTTATTTAACTGTCTAAAAAAGGATAAGTTTTTTCATATAGGCGTTACTTTTTATAAATCAATAAAAATCTTCGTCGGAATACCCGTATTCTTTAAGCCTCGAAGGGTTGTTGCGCCAGTCTTCCTTTACTTTGACGTAAACCGTTAAAAAAACTTTTGCGCCTAAAAACTTTTCCATACTTTGGCGGGCAAAAGAAGAAGTTTTCTTTAAGGCTGCCCCTTGTTTACCGATAATTATGGCTTTGTGGTTAGGCTTTTCGCAAACGATATCGAGGTTTATATCGTAAACGCCGTTTTTTTGCTTTTCGAAAGTATTGATAATGATTGCGACGCCGTGCGGGATTTCCTTATCGTACTTAAGCAAAATCTTTTCGCGCATGATTTCGGCAATCATAAACTTTTCGGATCTATCCGAAATTACGTCGTCGCCGTAAATAGGATCACCTTCGGGCAATCTTTTTACCAACTCTTCCGTAAGTTTTTTAATATTTTTGCCCCTACGCGAAGATATCGTAACGATTTTATCGATACCTTCGATATCGCCGAAACAAGAAACCGCAAGCGGAATGTTTTCCTTAGGCATAATGTCGGTTTTCGTAAGCGCCAATACAAGCGGCAACTTAATCGCAGCATATTTTTTAAGACTTATAACGTCCTCTTCTTTAACGCCTTCGTGAATATCTATAAGATACAAAATCAAATCGACGTCTTTAGCGGCGACTTCGGTACTTTTTTGCATTCTTTGGTTAAGAAGCGACGACGCCTTGTAAATACCGGGCGTGTCCTCGAAAACTATTTGATAACCGTCCCCGTTTTTAATACCGAGGATTCTGTCCCTTGTCGTTTGCGGTTTCGGCGAAACTATAGCGACTTTTTCGCCGACCAAAACGTTGATTAAAGTTGATTTACCTGCATTTGCGCGCCCTACGACGGCAACGGTACCGCTTCTCATCTCGATATACCTAAACCGAGCAAAACTTGCTCTTCCTTTTCTCTCATTTGCAATTTATCTTCTTCCGTCATATGGTCGTAACCGAAAAGGTGAAGTAACCCGTGCACGAAAAGATAACTCATTTCGCGATGCACGCTGTGCCCGTATTCCTCTGCCTGTTCCGCCGCCCTGTCGCTACAAATCGCTATAGAACCTAAAAACACTGCTTTTTCATCCTCGTCGTAATCGAAAGGAAAGTCCTTTTTCAAAACGACTTTTTCGCGAATCCCGTCAAGCATCGGAAACGATAAAACATCCGTAACTGCGTCTATATGCCTGTTATCGCTGTTAAGCGCCTTAATTTCGTCGGCTGAAACGATATCGAGTTCCACATATAAATTAGTTTTTTGTTTGAGCGTTTTATACAAGCAATCGGCAATTGTTTGAGCGTTTTCGAAATCGCCGTCGACGTAAACTTTAAGTTTTCCCATATCTTAACCTTTGTTTGAAGAATCGAATTCGTTAATGCTTTTATCTTTCATTTTCGGATATTTGATTCTGTCGTGATAGACGCCCGAAAGCGAATCGATTATTTCGTTTTTAATAATATCGAGTTCGCGCATGGTGATTTCGCAGTCGGAAAACTGTTCGAGTTTCATTCTGTCGTCGAATATTGCCGTAACAACCTTTTCGACTTTCTCTCTCGAACGGTCGTTTTGCGCGCGCACGGCTGCCTCGCAACCGTCGGCAAGCATAATGATTGCGGCAATTTTAGTCGACGGCTTGGGACCTGCGTAAGAAAAGTCCTTAATGTTTAAGTCGCCTTCCGTAAACTTGAGCGCCTTGTTGTAAAAATATTGAATGGGAAGCGTTCCGTGATGCTCGCGCGCGACGTCGGCAAGTATAAGCGGCATATGGTACTTTTTGATAAGCTCGTACCCGTCGGTCGTATGCGAACGTATAATTTGAGTGGATAATTCCGGCGATAGTTCGTCGTGCGGGTTGTATCCGTGCTGATTTTCCGTAAAATAGATGGGTTGTTTTAACTTACCCATATCGTGATAATAGGCAGCCGCCCTTGCCAATACGGGGTTTTCGCCTATTGCGGTAGCGCAAGTTTCGGCAAGCGTCGAAACGACAAGAGAGTGCTGGAACGTGCCGGGCGCTTCCTCGATAAGTTTGCTTATAAGTTTTGATTTATGATCGGTTATTTCGGCAAGTCTGTAGTTTGTTAAGATATTGAAAATATGTTCGAAAATCGGTAAAAGCGACATCATAACGATTATAGAGCCTATACCTGCGATAAACCCGTCGAAAACAAGTTTTAAAACATCGATTGCGGGCATACCGGGCTTGTACGCAAACAAAACGTTAAGCGCGGCAATGGGTACGGAAATTACAAAGCCCATACCGAAAACTTTGATTCTCGAACTGACTTTTCCGATAAGATAAACGGCAAGATGACCGGTAAGTACGGATATAACGAACTGTCCGAGAATTTCCACCGTAGTAAAGTTACCGCCGCACAAAAGGTCGGAAATCAGTAACATAATGTTAAAAACGAAATTCGTGAATACCGCAGTGCGGGAATTTACGAGTTGCAAAATAAGCAAGGCGCAAATCATGGTCGGTCTTGCGTATATGCTGTCGTATCTGCCCATAGCGACGCAACCTATAAAGGTTAGTTCCATAATGATAAACAGAACCGCAATGTTTTTTGCGCGCACAAGATAATCTCTGAATTCGCAGAAAAAGTAGAGATACGTCACCGCCGCCATGATAAACACGAAAATAGCGGCATAAATGCATTTGAGTTTCGTATCGTCACCCGTAACGTAATCGATAAAACCGTTGCCGCCGCCGTGATACATAAGTATGGCAAGCGCAAAAAGCCCGATGATTACGATTACGTGGATTAGAAACTGTAAAATCGAAAGAACGTAATCTTTACTCTTCCAAGGTTTATATTTTTTGTTTTGAAAAAACATAACTACACCCCTCATTACTTTAGTGTTATATAGTCGTTCGGACAAAAAAGTGCCCGTATAGTACCGTTATCTAATGTTTTTCGGTTTTTGTTTATTCTCTTCCTTCGTATAGGCTTTTATGATTTTCATAACCAAAGGATGCCTTACGACGTCTTTATAGGTAAGATTGCAAATCGATATGCCTTCGATGCCTTGCAAAATGCTTACGGCGTGTTTTAGACCGCTTGTCTTGCCGTCCGGTAAATCGATTTGGGTAACGTCACCCGTTATAACCATTTTACTACCGTCGCCCATACGTGTTAAAAACATCTTCATTTGTTCTTTCGTACAGTTTTGCGCTTCGTCCAAAATGATAAACGCGTTACTTAAAGTTCTTCCGCGCATATATGCAAGCGGTGCGACTTCGATAACTCCCTTTTCCATAAGTTTTTGGTAGGTTTCGAGCCCGAACATTTCCGATAAAGCGTCGTATAAAGGTCTGAGATACGGATCGACTTTAGACTGCAAATCGCCCGGTAAAAAGCCGAGTCTTTCGCCCGCTTCGACGGCGGGTCGTGTTAAAATAATTTTTTCGACTTGCTTATTTTTGTAAGCCGTTACGGCAATCGCGACGGCGAGATAAGTTTTACCCGTCCCCGCAGGTCCGACGCCGAAAACAACGGTGTCTTTATTAATCGCGTCGACGTATTTTTTTTGACCGAGCGTTTTACACTTTACGGGTTTTCCGTGCGACGTTATCGCGACAACGCCCGACATAAGCGTTGCAATATCGTCAAAGTTGGCTTCTTTTGCTAGCTCAATGCAATAAACGAGTTTTGATTTATCTATACTTTCGCCCGATTCGATTATGTTTTGAAGTTTTAACAAGGTGTTTTCGGCAACCTCGGCTCCGAGTTTTTCGCCTACGATAACCAGTTTTTCGCCTTCGACCGTAATTACGGTATCGGTCTCTCTTGCGACTGCGTTTATGTTTTCGTCAAAGCTTCCGACAAGTTCGAAAAGTTCCTTGTCGCTATTTAGCAATATTTCTTTTTTGATTTTATCCAAGCGAATAATCCCCTCGATATAAATAAGTAATTTCAACCGTGTAGACTGCCGAGTTTTCCGCCGAAACGGGACTGACTTTGTAGTTTATGACGTTGCTTTCGTCGATTTCGCCCGCCAAAAGCGTCTTTAAGTATAAGTCGGTTTCGTCTAAACTTACGTTAGAATACTCCTTAACGTAAGTACATTCCAACAAAAAACTTGCCATCGGTTTAACGGGAACAGAGTTCCCGTTTTTATCGATATAGTAGCCGCCGACCAAAGTTTCGGATAATATTACGTAGTCGCCGATCTCTTTGGTTTTTGTACCGCTGTACACCGAAATGCGTAAAAGTTTGCCGCTTTTAGGCGCCGTTATTATATTGTTTTCCGTATTTTCGTTTTTTGAGTTTTCATTGCAAATTACGTCGATAACAAGCCTATTGCCCGACTTTTTGATTGTCACGAAGTCGACACCCGCAATAGAGGCAAACACTTCTTGCTTAATTAAATCAATATCGACCTTTTCCGTCGCGGAAAATAACAAAGCGCCTTCACGGGTAGCGATTTGTCGTATCTTTGCTTGCTTTTCGCCCGTAACGCCGTTTACGTCGACGCCTAATATCAGCCCGTCTGTAAACAGAGCCGCAACAATAAACAAAAGCACGCAAACAAGCGAAAACAAATACCTTTTTGCTTTTTGTAAAAGCGCAACGGGACCGCTTAACCCTACAAATTTGGTTTTCCACAGTCCTTTTAGCGCGTCGAGCGTTTTTCGAAGGTCTTTATGCCTTATCGTAATAAGCCAAACGTCTGCCGCAAGCAATTTAGAATCGATAAGTTTTATATTTCGCCTTTTAAGTTTTTCGCATAAAACGGCGAAGTTTTTTCCGTACACGATAACTTTTGCGGTTGAAATCATTTTATTTTTTCAACCCTCTCTACGTCGCCCAAAATCGCTAAATCTCCGTCGCAATATTTGCCGACGTAAATACCGTTTCCGCACACGACGTAGATGCCCTTTTTATAGCATAAAGTTACCCTATAGGTCGATATATCGCATATTTTGACAACGTTTTCGAAGTATACGCCCTTGCCGTCTATAAGGGTGTATTTTAAGTCGAAAACATCGGTAAGCGAAGTTATGAATTTATTAATTTCGTTTTTGAAAGCCATAGATACGGAAAATACCGATATTAATATATTTTCCGACTACCGCCGATATTCTGAAGCAAAAAGCGCTTAAGCGGTTTTTACGCCTTTTGTCTTAACCTTTTCTACTATTTTAAGAACCGCAAATTGAGAAACCGCATAGCTTATAACCGTTAATAAGGCACCCATCGTTACGTCGGTTAAATAATGCGCGCCCATAATGATACGAGAAAGGGCAACGGCAAAAACCAAAAGCGTAGTTGCTATCGTAATAAGCAAATCGGTTTTTCTGTCAAGTTTGAACACAACGGGTATACTCATTAAGGAAAACACCACCGCAGCCGCCGACGTGTGCCCCGAAGGGAAGGATTTATAGCCGTCCTTTATACCCATGGCAAGTTGTTCGACGGTCGCCTGTCTTCCGCCGTTTACCACGTACCAAGGAGTGTACTCGGAAAAATCGCCGCTCATATTCATAAGTCTGTATCTCGCTCTACCGAAAACAGGCTTGATAAGCTGCACCACGCCTTGAGAAAGCGCAGTCGTTAAAACTACGATTAACGCGCATATAGCCGCACTTTTAAGATGTTTTTCCTTTACGCGCGACGCGATAAAGAACCAAAGCGCGGTAAATATAACGCCTAACGCACCTTCGCAAAGGGTTTTGTATATGCCCTCGACTTTAAGCTCGTTTACGTGAATGCCGTAATACTTTAAAAGTTTGTGGCTACCGTAATAGTTAAACCCTATCGAGAAAACGATTATGAAAACCATTAGGGCTATTTTTGCGCCTTTAGGCATTTTGCTTACCTTTTTAAGGTAGAAAAACAAGACGCCCAAAGCAATCGTGGGTACTATGTACACGGGCATTTCGCCGAAACTTTCGAAAATGACGCCGAGAATGTTCTTCGAATAATAAGCGCCCGGCTCGAGATCGACTATAGCGTGCGAAATCTGCAAGTCGCAAAAAGTTCCGAAAAGCAAAAGAAGCAGTAGTACCGAAAAAAGTACGATAAATTTAAGATTGCGTTTAAGAAAAGTCATTTTTACACCTCTTGGCGGCAAAATAATGTATGCCTAATGCACCTATTATATATTTTACCATAAATTTCATTTTTTTCAACAGATAAAAGTATAATTTTCGAATAAAAATAAATTATTTTATCAAATAAACGGCTTATGCGGCAATTTTCGGGCTGTCGGCGCCTTATTTTTTTACAGAAATTATAAAATTCGTCGATTTAAGTAAGAGATTTTATTCAAAAGTTTACAAAAACGTTGGCTTTTTTCTCGTTGCGGTGATATACTTATATAGTATTTACTTATTTTGAGGTGAACTTTATGAATATGCTCGAAATCGAAAAGAAGTGGCAAAAAATATGGGCTGACGAAAAACTTAACGAGTTTGACGGAAACTATGACAAAAAATATTACTGTCTCGAAATGTTTTCATATCCGTCAGGCGCAAAACTACACATCGGGCATTGGTATAATTACGGCTTAACCGACAGTTTCGCACGTTACAAAAGAATGAAAGGCTATTCCGTCTTTCAACCGATGGGCTTCGACGCATTCGGGCTTCCCGCGGAAAACTTTGCGATAAAGACAGGCGTACATCCCGAAGATTCTACGGTCAAAAACATCGAAACGATGGAAACGCAGCTTAGCCGCATTGGCGCAATGTTCGACTGGACGCAGGAAATTAAAACCTGTATGCCAGATTATTATAAATGGACGCAATGGCTGTTTTTAAAACTTTACGAAAAAGGGCTCGCCTATAGAAAGGAAGCGCCCGTAAACTGGTGTCCTTCCTGTAACACCGTCTTAGCCAACGAACAAGTTATCGGCGGCGAATGCGAACGTTGCGGGTCTACCGTCGTTAAGAAAAATCTTACGCAGTGGTTCTTTAAAATCACCGATTATGCGGAAGAACTGTTAACGGGGCTCGATAACCTCGACTGGCCCGAAAAGACGAAACTTATGCAGAAAAACTGGATCGGCAAGTCTTTAGGCGCGGAAGTTACTTTTGCGGCGGAAAGCGGAGAAGAATTTAAAGTTTTCACCACGAGAATCGACACTATTATGGGCGTTAGTTACGTCGTTTTGGCACCCGAACATCCCCTTGTCGCAAAACTTACGACAAAAGACAGGAAAAAGGACGTCGAGGCGTACGTTTACGAAACGTCTAAAGCAAACGAAATCGAAAGGCTTTCTTCCGACAGAGAAAAGACCGGCGTATTTTTGGGCTCCTACGCGATAAACCCCGCAAACGGCAAAAAAGTGCCTATTTTTGCGGCGGACTACGTACTGTATAGTTACGGCACGGGCGCTGTTATGGGCGTGCCCGCGCACGACGAAAGAGATTTCGGTTTCGCACAAAAATACAATCAACCCGTAAATCAAGTCATTACTTCAAAATCGGGCGACGTTACCCTTCCTTACACGGAAGACGGCGTTTTGGTAAACAGCGGTGAATTCGACGGACTTTACGGCGACGACGCGAGAAAAGCCATTGTCGATAAGCTCGAAAAACTCGGTAAAGCGACTTTTAAAGTCAATTACAGATTGCGCGACTGGCTCGTTTCCCGTCAGCGCTATTGGGGCGCACCCATTCCCGTCATACACTGCCCCGACTGCGGCGACGTAGCCGTTCCTTACGAAGATTTGCCGGTAAGACTTCCGTACGACGTTGAATTTAAACCCGACGGAAAATCGCCGCTTGCCAAACACGAAGGCTTTATGCACACGAAATGCCCTAAGTGCGGAAAGGACGCTTTCAGAGACCCCGACACATTAGACACTTTTGTTTGCTCGAGTTGGTATTACCTCCGCTATGCGGACGCACACAACGACGATATGCCCTTCGATCCCGAAATCATTAACAAGATGCTTCCCGTAGACAAATACGTCGGCGGTGCGGAGCACGCTTGCATGCACCTTTTATACGCAAGATTTATCACTAAAGCGTTAAGGGATATGGGATATCTTAAATTTGACGAACCTTTCTTATCGCTCACCCACCAAGGCGTAATTTTGGGTCCCGACGGAAACCGTATGAGTAAGTCCCACGGTAACGTCGTTGCCCCCGATATTTACGTAAACGAATACGGTTCGGATATCTTTAGGCTTTATCTGTTATTCGGCTTTAACTACACCGAAGGCGGTCCTTGGAGCGACGACGGCATTAAATCCGTTTCCAAGTTTTTAGACAGGGTCGAAAGATTGTTCAATAAAGTTAAAGACTTAAAGGGCGAAAACCAAGCAGTTTACGGCGCTGACGAAAAAGAACTCGACTTTATTTTAAACCAAACCATAAAATCCGTCGACCGCGATATGAAAGTTTTCTCCTTTAACACAGCCATCGCAAGACTTATGGAATTTGTAAACGCCGCAACGAAATACGAAGCGTTACAGGTAAAAAACGAAAAACTTTTAAAAGATTCCGTTGCCGTCCTTATTAAACTTTTGGCGCCTTGCGTTCCTCACTTTGCGGAAGAACTTTGGCACCAATTAGGCAATAACGTATCCGTATTTACCGAGCCATACCCCAAGTGCGACGAGTCGAAACTCGTTAAAGAAGAAGTCGAATACGCCGTTCAGGTTAACAGCAAAATGAAAGGAAAACTCGTACTTTCAAAATCGCTTACCGATAAGGAAATCGAAAACGAAGCGTTGAGCTTTGCGCCCGTTAAAGAAATCTTAAACGGCAACGCTCCTAAAAAAGTTATTGTCATTAAAGGAAGACTTATTAACGTTATAGCATAAAGATTATATCGTTATAGTTTAAAAGCGGGATGTTGCTTGATGCAACATCCCGCTTTTAATATGCAAAATTAGCAAATAACCGACCTATAGGCGGACTTTTTAATTTAAAACAAAGTCCTTGCCAACGTTTAATTAACTTAATAGGTCAAATTGTTATCGTGCGCATGCTTAAAATTGCAAAAAGGTATTCCTTGTTAACAGCAGCACGCACTCTCTAGAGTTAGGCGGAGTGCGTGCTGCCGATTTAAATATTTAAAACTTATAAAAAACCCTTACACGTTCCGCGCGACTAAAAAACAGTCGCGCGGAACGTGTAAGGTAAATAAAATAACCAATTATACAAATCCACACCTTTATTCCATATGTTTGAACAACTTTTCGCTACACTACTCTCCCCCTCTAAATGGATATTGCACTCGCAAAGCGAGCGCAATATCCGTTTAGACAAAAAATATATCTTTAAATATCTTACTATTTGTACGTGTTGACACAAACTATTACTTACTATAGCAATAGGATCTGTTCAATAATCAAGGAAATATGATACTTTTTACATACGCAAACGCACTGTTTGTTTCGTTGAAAAATCAACGAATTCTGTTTTGTTTTACGCGTAAAAGTCCGCCTATAGGTCGATTATCGAGGTGATACGACAATAAATACTATAATGAATCCGCGATTTCCGAAAGTCGTTTCAGCCTATGAGACAAACAACTTTTCGTAATATTAAGTCTTTCGGACAGTTGGCTTAGAGAATCGTCGGGATAACTAAGCCTTGCAAAAGCGACGTCGTAAAGGGGTTTAGGCAAATTTTCTATTCCCATTATATCGTCGATAGCGCGAATATCGTTTCTCGACTTATAGGAAGCGTCCACTTGCTTGTTTAAATTGGAAATTTCGCAGTTGACAATGCGGTTCGTATTGTTTTTGACCATCTTTTTTATAATGATGTCTTGAAGTTCCAAACAGGCTTTTTTTGCGCCTATCGTAACTAACAAATCGCAAATTTCCTCCGAACTTTTACTATATACCACAAAAGAGTCTTTTCTTTCAATAAGTTTGGCTATAAGCCCGTTATCGCTTAAAATATTGCAAAAATCCTGTGCGGAAACGTACTTTGAAAAGACAAATTCCATATGATAACCTGTCGCCTTTTCGCTTTTCATTTTCGGGACCGTTACGCTTCCGGAGCCCAAAAACGCCCCCTTTATATAGGCGCGCTTACAGCAAGATTTTTTTATAAGCTTTTCGGTTATGCCGAGGACTATATCTATGCCGCCTTTGGAAAATTTAAGTATTTCGGTTTCGCTTAAAATTTGCGCGGATTTGTCGCAGATATATACGGCTTTGCTTCTTTCACCCTGCTTTTCGGCAAAAACCACGGGTTCTATATTATATAAACTTTTGATTATTTGTTGAAAATAAGTATTTACTTCTGTTTCGCCTAAAAGGGAAAACCCGACCGTGCCGTTTTCGATTTCGACCGTTCCTGCCGTTCTCAGATATGCGGAAAGAGCCGCAAGCTTACAGCAAGGGCTGATTTTTACCTCTTCTATTATTTCGTTTTTGACTTTTGAAGTAAAATTCATCTTTAGATACCGCCAAAATTATTCGGCTATAAATGCTTTTTCAATTCCGCATAACGCATAATCGGCGTTTTACCGTCGATGTTAAAAATGCGGTCGCGCGGGAAGGATACGAACTCGTCTTGCTTTAAAAACAGTTTAACGTCGCCTACTCTTTCGGGCGAATGAGCGTCGGAATTTATTACGAAATTTACTTTCGTATCGATGACTTTTTGCCATTGTTCTACGGATAAGTGAACCTTTTTCGTGTTGATTTCGAAATAGGTGCCGTAGTCAGCGCAGCACTTGGCAATAACTACGGGGTCGGCAAATACGCCGTACAAAGGATGTGTCAAAATATCTATAGGATTGTTTTTAATCGCATTACAATAAATCTTCGTGTTGTAATCGATAAGTTGCTTAGCCGGCTTGATTTTTGTAAAATCCGTAACGATGTTTTCGATAAGGACCCTCTCGAGATCCTGACTTGTCGGATACCACACCGCACGGTGTATACCCGCCAAAAAGACCTCGATTTTATCGTAATCCTTTTCCTTTACGTCACAAACGCCGTCTTCGCCGACTATGTTGGACTCGATACCTAAAAAGACTTTCACGCCCGTGATTTTTTCAGCCTCTTCGCACTCGCGCTTCATCTGATCTAAGTTTTTGCGCTTCATCGAAAACAGCAGGTGCGAAAAGCCGTGGTCGGTTATGGCGATGCCCTTAAGCCCCGCTTTTTTTGCAGCCAAAGCGTTGTCGAGTATGGAACCCGTTCCGTGACTATACGTTGTATGCGTATGATAATCAAAAGTTAACATTAAAATTCGCCTATCAGACGGACTTCTTCCTCTAACATAATGCCTTGGGTGTCGTAAACCGTCTGTTTTATTAGATTTATTAATTGAAAAACGTCGCTTGCCCTATCGCCGTCGCAAATTATAAAGTTGGCGTGCCTTTCGGAAACGTAAGCGCCGCCTATGCGCTTTCCTTTAAGCCCCGCTTTATCTATAACTTTTCCCGCAAAATAGCCTTGGTTTAAAAAGACGCTGCCACAACTTCTTCCTATAGGCTGAGCCTTGCGTCTTGCGGCGGAAAATCTTTCGATTTTTTGTTTTATTAAGTCGTCTTCGCTGACTTTAAGTCTGAAACCGACCGATAAAACGATTTCGCCGTCGGAAAAACGACTTGTTCTATAATTAAAGTTGCACATGGCGTTATTGTATACCGCGTCTTCCGACTTAACGTAACAAACAACGTCGGATACGCTTTTATTAAAACAACCGCCGTTCATCGCAACGATTCCGCCCACGCTACCCGGGATACCCACGGTAAACTCGAGCCCGCTTAAATTGTTTTGGCTTACAATCGAGAGCACATCTTTGATTTTAGCGCCGCATTCTGCTTCTAAAATATTACCCTTCAAAGTAATCTTGGCGCACTTTTCGGTAAAAATGCAAACGCCTTTAAAGCCGCTGTCGGAAACAAGCACGTTGGTGCCTCTGCCGATAACGCAATAGGGGTATCTGCCTTTCGAATAATTGACGATTTGTTTTAATTCTTCGGAATTTTTAGGAAACGCCGCTAAATCGCAAACGCCGCCGACTTTAAACGACGTGTGCGGCGCCATATCGTAATTTTTTATAAAACATATGTTTTTTAATTCTTTGGTTATTCCGTCGTAACTATTCAAAAGTTTTCTACCTCCTATTATAAAACACTTGCGATATTATTTCAAACGAATTATCGCGCTTTTTATATATTTCTTTTTTTTATCACTTTCGATTTTTTCGTCCTTTACGGTATTATTTAGTTCATCAATTTCGTTTTTAGTATAATAAATCGGCAACGTAAAAGTGTAGTTTGTGCCAAAAAGTCCCTCTATAGGTCGGTTTTCGACAGATTTCGTATTACTATCGGGCGACATCATTCCAATTTTAGAAGGAACATTTTCTTTATCCGCCATTAAAAATTCCAAATATTTATTGCAAAGTTTTCGACGAGATTCGTCTTTTTTTACGACCGAAATATATTGCACTATATCGGTATATCCGCTAAAATACGTTACTTTAAATGTAAGATTTTTAGATTGTGCGCGGTACAAATCACGCTGAGTCCCTACAAGCGCACTCGCTTTATCGCTTAAAAACGCCGAAAAAGCATCTTCGGGCGAAAGTTCTGTTGCGTTTTTATATTCGTAACCTTCCAAAAACAATGCGACGGCAGGTAAATTGTAGTCGGTTTTCGATAAATACACAGTGGTTACCATTTCAGTGTTTTCGTGTTCCAAATATACGTACCCGCCAAGCGCCCACGGAAGAGCATATTTTTTATTGTTTAAAGTGCCGCCGTACATTTTAGCAGACGAAACGTTTAACTCCGCAAGAGTCGGCAAAATGCCGCTTAAACCCGTCGAATACGATATCATATCAGGATAAACGCCTTTGGAAAAATTCTTTTCGGCAGACTCCGCAGTTTGCGAAGCTACTGACACAATGACGTTTTTGTTTTGTTTTTCAAACTTTTCGGCGACGCCTTGAAGATATTGCCGTCTTGAACCCTTTCCGCCCTCGACCATATCTATTTGCCATATTTCGATGACGGTAACGGCGTCTTTTAAATCCTGCTCGTCCTTTTTTGTAAGTAGATAGTAAGAAAAAGCAACCGCTAATATCCATAACGGTATTAAGATAAAACTCAACGCTTTTTTCATATCGATATTATACTTTTTGTGGTCACAATTTATGACAGATGAAGAAATGTTTTGTCTTTAAATAATAGAAAAAACGCTAAAAACGGGCTTATAGCCTCACTTTTAGCGTTTATAATGCTTTAAATATTCAAAAATACTTGGAAATGTAAAAACGTAATTATTAATACAAAACTTTTCGCTAAAAACTGCCGATAACAGGCTTATAGCGCGACTTTAGTCGATTTTTTTAACGTAACTTCTTCTCCTTTTGTGTTCGACGCGGTCAAAAGATTTCCATAAATTTAAAATGTTGTCGTTCGTTTCCAAATTCAAATTCGTTTCGCCGTACTCGACGCCTCCGACATCAAACATTTTAAGCATTTCGCTAACAATCGACATAGCGATACCGGTATTGCGGTATTCGGGAATAATACCGATTAGAGCAAAATCTATAACCTTAGGTTTTTTGATTGCCTTAAGTATTCTGACGATTGCAGCCGGCGTGAGTTTACCTTGACTTTTTTGAACGGCTTTGCCGATAGAGGGAAACGCCAATCCGAAGCCTACGATATTATCGTCCTTATCGAGTATTACCGTTGCGAACTTAACGTTTACGATAAGTTTAAAACTATCGATAAGGTTTTTCTTCATTTTTTCGGTAAACGGAACGGATTGATAAATCGCAACGTAAGTTTTATCCAAAACGTCGAAAAATCCGTCACCCCATTGATTTATAAAATCGCGTGTGTTTTTTGCAAACCCGAGCCTTAAGCCATACTTTTTCATAATATGTTCGCTTATTACTTCGAGTTTCTCGTCCTTTTCCTTTGGTGCGGTAATAATGCCTTCTAACCAGTCGATTTCCTTTTCGAAACCCGCCGCCTCGACAAGCGTCGGATAGTAATCGTAGTTATACTGTTCCTCAAAAGTAGCGATTTTATCGAAACCGTCTATTAAAAGACCTTCTCTGTCTAAATCCGAATAACCTAAAGGACCTACGACTTCCTCCATTCCTCTTTGTTTGCCCCAAGTTTCGACGGCTTTAAAAAGCGCAGAGGAAACTTCGGTATCGTCTATACTGTCAAAGCGGGTAAACCTTACCCTTTTTTGATTCCACTTTTCATTGGCGACCCGTTGCAAAATGCCTTGAATGCGCCCGACCGTTTTTCCGTCTCTTTCGGCGAGATAAAACACCGATTCCGATTGCTCGGAATATATGGTATTCTTTTTGAAAAGCGCTTTTTCGTCCGCGTACAGCGGCGGAACGAAATAGGGATTGCCTTTGTATAATCTTAAAGGAAAATCAACGAATTCCTTTATATCCTTTTTTGTTTTAACCTCTTTTATTGTAATCATAAGTATTTCCTTTCGTTTTTTTATATAACTTTTTGCCTATGTTGCGTTACGATTATAGCACTTTTAAAAGCTTTATACAAACGATTTTAGCGTATGATAAAAAATAAGCGATTAGTCCTTTGCTAAAATATCTTTGATTTTTGCGACTAAAAAGTCCACCGCAACGTCGTGCTTGTGGTCGTTCGGGATAATCAAATCGGCGTGCCTCGAGGAAGGATTGACGTATTTATTAAACATCGGCTTAACCGTCGTAAGATATTGATTAATGACGTTATCCAAAGTTCTTCCCCTTTCCTCGATGTCGCGCTTAAGACGACGAATAAACCTTACGTCCTCGTCGCACTTAACGAAAATTTTAACGTCGGAAAGGTCCCTTATAGCCTTTTCTTCCAAAACGAGTATGCCCTCGATGATTATTATCTTGGTCGGTTTAACCTCGGCGGTTTGGCTTTTACGAGTATGGTTTACAAAATCGTATTGGGGTTTTTGAATCGTTTCGCCCTTGATAAGGGATTGTAAGTGTTTTACAAAAAGTTCGTTGTCGAGCGACGACGGGTGGTCGTAGTTTGTTTTTAACCTTTCCTCCATCTTCATATGCGACTGATCTTTATAGTAATCGTCGTGACAGATAACGGTAATTTCAACAGATTTTAAACTTGAAACTATTTCTTCGACAACGGTCGACTTCCCCGAAGCCGAGCCGCCCGCAATGGCAATAATTAACGGTTTCATATTTTTCGTCCTTTTTTGCGTAAGGCTTCCGCTTAACTTAATTGTTAAAACTAAGTAAGCGTTTTAAAAAAGCCCGATTTTCGACTCTATTATACAAAATTTTTTTAAAAATAGCAACGGTCAGACGCCGCAGTTGCCGACATCTGACCGTTTTTAGTATTTTTTATTGTCAAAACCGCATATAGTGTAATCTTATTTTGCGGTTAATCTTATTTTTTGCGCAACTTTTGTATTGAAACGACATGTAATCATTATGAATCTTCCGTCACATCGCACGACTTATCGACCTATTAAAAAAACCATACTCGAGTTTACTTCCTTTCAATGATAACCCTTATTTTTATATTTCTATTTTGACAAAACGACACGTTTTTACAAATTTTATATTTCCGTATTACACAAAACTAACCGTATCTGTATTTTCTTTCATACAAAAACGCAAAAATATTATTTGCGAAACTTTCGAAATCTTCCGTCATCGCATTCGGTTATATCCGCAAGCATTCGGCGCAGCAGTCTGTTTGCCGCCGCGTAATCTTTTTTATCGACTAATTTTTTCAAGGAATTTTCATTGTATATAATTCTTGAAAACCAAAGCGCATGGTAAAGCGTATAAATGTTCCATGCCGCTTCGGCTTCTTCCTCGCTTAATTTTCTACGTGACAGATATCCGCTTATGAAAGCCGAAAAAAGTTGCTCTCGTATATTCGAGTCTACGCCTTCGGGAAGGTCCATTTCGTAAGCGGTCAAAAGTCCTTCTAAAACTAAATCGGAAACCAAAACGACGTCACCCGAATTGTTATAGTCGAATACGATGAGTCCGTCTTTTTCGTAAACTAAATTATTAATAGAAATGTCGCCTTGAACCGCCGCTTCGGGAAGCCTGTTCCACAAAGACCGTATCGCCTCTAATTTTTGATTCCTGCATTGTTTTATCGGTTCGACAATAGGGCGATCGAGATATTCGTTTTCACATATCTTGCAAAAATCATCGTACACGTCTACGTCGTTCCTATCTATAGCCGAAAAAAGCGTGCCGCATCCTATCCTATAACCGTTTTCGAGTGAACAAATATGCATACGAGCCGTTAATTCGCCGATTTTGTAAGAAATATCGGTATTTATTTCCGTTATTTCTTCGCCGCACCAATCCTCGACGGTTACGTTGCAAACAAGATTGTCATAGACGTACTCGTTGCAATATTTTTCATTTGACATATAATATTTCGGTGTGGCAATCCCGTTAGCGCGCATAAACTCGGAAAATTCACTTTGTTTTTCGATTTTTTCACGCTCTTTAAGCAAATTACCGTCTTTGGCGTTTAGAATTTTTATAACGACTCGTTTTCCTTCGCTAACAAGAACGGATAAAACAACCTTTATGTTCCCGCGTTCATCCCGATAGTTTATATACTCTTTTTGCTCGCCGAAAGCACCGTCGAAACCATATAAATGTAAGACGGCTTTAATATCGCTTTCGGGAAAATTGTTTTTGCATTTTATCATATTTACTCGTTTTCGAATTTGTTGTCTGAGCCCCTACGAGGCGGCCTTTAAAAAACTAAAAAGCGGAAAATATCATACTTTGTAAGGTACCGCGTTTATAGTCTAAAACTTATTTTCTTGCAAGACACACTACCGTTTCGACGTGACTCGTCCGGATATGCTGAATTTACTCGTGTTTTTTAGGTTAAATGGAATATGTCGATAAAAATGACATTTTCGTGTGCTTATCTCAGTTCTCTTTTATTTTTTTCCACTCTTCTCTTGTAATTGCATAGGCATAAGAAACAGCGTTTTTCGGATCGGGGTATTCTTTAACTTTTTTCATTCCATTTGCCAAAGCAGTAGAATAAGAGCCTATGTTAGTGTATTTCATGTACGAATAGATTGTGTCGTATTGCGTATTAAGGAATACCCAATCCCGTACTGCCTTTGCCGCCTCTTTCGCAAATCCTTTTCTCCAATGCTTTTTATGAATATGATAACCTATCTCCGGAAGCATTTCTCCGTCAATATTCTGTATCGTAATACCACAATCTCCTATAAACTCTCCTGTTTCTTTCAACACAACTGCCCAAAGTCCAAAACCGTACTTTTTATAATTATCTAAATTCCAACTAATCCAATTCCTTGTTTTATCTTCATCAAAAGGTGTTGGATAATGTTGCATAGTTTCTATATCAGAAACTATCTCAAAAAGTGCATCAAAATCTTCCATGACATATTCTCTTAAAATAAGTCTGTCTGTTTCAATTACCGTTTCCATTCCTCCGTCAAATTCAAACCTTCTTCTTTTTAACCATTTTGGAGACTTCTTTAATACTCTCCAAATATGCCTGTTCCACAGGTGTAAGCGTAATTTCCTGATATTTTCGATACTCGGATTTCGCCTTGTCCATTGCCTGCTTATGACTGACAGTTCCAGAACCCTCAAGCAGTTTTCTGTTTCCGGAAGACAAAACCATATCCAATTGTTTTACATAATCCTCCATATACATAGGCTTATGTTCAATCGCATTGATTTCAGCCAAATCGAAGTAACCGGATACAAGGTTATTCAGGACTTTCAGTTCATCTTCCTGCAAATAATTTTTTGCAATACCAATATCCTTTA
>CAYNLN010000018.1:0-30243 GCA_964398065.1 uncultured Christensenella sp.
AAGCGACAGCTCTCCTTATCGAAGGAGAGCCTTTTTTCCTTTACACAAAGGAGCCTTTTTTTACCCCTCTCACCCGCTACGCGGGAGCTCTCCCCAAGGGGCGAGCCGAATGCGGATTTACAAATTTTTCAAAAATTTTTTTGGAGGGGGAAACATTAATTTCCAAAAGGGAACTACATTAATTTTACATTAACGGCTTCGCGACATCTTTTACTAAGCGTGCGCCTGCGCGCACGATTATAACCTAACAAAACCGCATTAAAATTAATGGAGAAAAAAATTAAATTAATGATTGAATTAATGTAATATGCGTGTTATCATTATTATAGCTAGTGACGTAGTCACAAATTAATATTTTCAGGAGGCAAAAATGAAAAGAAAAACATTGATGGTTATCGTTGCGTTAATGGCTACGATGATCACCTCACTGCTTTTTGCGTCGTGTATTTCGATCGATGTCATAGACGCTTTCAAAGTTGAAATTACCAACAAAGAAGCGCTTACGCAAGAATGGGTCGAAGGCTCCGAAACGCGTGAACTCCAAGTTAAGTTCATCATTGACGGAGAGGAATACACGGCAGACAGGGCGTACACGTTAGAAACGTCTAACGGTAAAGTTGTTTCCATCGGCGACGACAATAAGACGTTAACGGCAGCGGGCGAAGGTACCGCTATCATCACCGTAACGGCAGTCAGCGACAGGGGCAACGCATTTACCGACAGCGTTGAAATCGCGGTTATCCCGTATATTCGTGCCGTCGAAATAGCGAACAGCGACGACTTAAACGAAGTCTGGGTAATCGGCGAGGCTAATAGAACGCTCGAGCTCAATTTCAAACCCGAATATTATCAAACCAATACACCCGATTTTACAACGGTATCGAGTGATGACACGGTTATTTCCGTCGGTGAAGACAACCTTACCTTAACGGCAGAGGGTATCGGCACGGCAACCTTAACCGTAACGGCAGTCGACCATGCGGGTAACGAACGTACGGACGAAATAACCTTAACGGTTCGCCCCGAACTCGAATCCATAACAATCGTTAACGAAGAAGCGTTGGCGGCTGAATGGAACGATTGGACGGTAACGCGTACGCTCGACGTAGCACTACAGTCCGACGAATATTGGACGTTAGACAACACGCCTTACACCGTAACGGCAACCGAAGGTTTAATCGAAGTTGACGGTCTTACGTTAACGGCTAAGGCTGTAGGTACTGCAACCGTAACCGTTTCGGCAAGAGGCGAAACCGCTTCTTTCGAAGTCGAAATCGTAAGGTCCGCACCCGTTATCACTTTCGAAGAAGCAGAAAACTTCGTAACGATTGACGGCGTTAACAAATTAGGCACATACGAAGGCGAAGAAGCAGTTCTTCCCGTTGCTAAGGCAAGAACTTGCTACGGCGATGCCGTAGAGGTTAAGGTAACCCTCGTACAAGAAGGCAACGACGCTACGATTGAAAACGGTGTCGTTAAAGGCGCCAAAGGCACTTACACCGTTGAATTCACGGCAGTAGACAACGTTGACGATAACCTCGTTACTACCGAGACTATCGAAGTTACTTTCGCAAGAGACCTTATCGCTTACAACGACGGTTCCTGGAGTTATCAAGAAAACGCACAATACGTTAGCGACGAAGACCAAGTTCTTATCAACAAGCAATCTTCGAGCGCGAAGCAACAAATGATGGTATTCAGTAACGATATTACTTCCAAGTACTATTATATCGAAGTCGAATACGTTACCGAAGGCAGCTACTACGGCGGTATCGCAAACTACACCTACACTGTAGGCGAAGACGGTAAAGTATCTTATAATATGACAAAGATGCTCGTTTCTGCGGTATTCGACAGAACCGACGGCGGCGGTGCATACATGCACTACCTTGCGGACTATTATACGACGAAACCGACAAGCGGAAGTCAACAAACCTTTATCGGTTCGAGAAACGAAACTCCTTATAACACTATCTATATGAGAGCTCTTAAGGAAAACCGCGCTCTCAAAGAAAACGAACAATGCACGTCGACCACGAAGGTAAGTAAGATGGCTGTTGCGCGCGTTGGCGATTACTACGTTTGCTTCTGGAACGATCAATACATCACTATGCTCGCAAGCGACACTTACGGCGGAGACGTTAACACCGTACCCGGTTTGTTCTTGTTAAATTACAACCGTAAGAACGGCGGCAGCGATTCCGACAGAACGGGCGACGCTTCGGTTAAAGCCATCGATTACTTTAACGGCGAAGAAGCAGTTAAGGCTAAACTTGCCGAACTCACCGACGGCGGTAAAGGCTTTACAGTATCCTATGTTCCCGACAGTTGGGCACAGAACTCGATTAACACAAACAACAGATACTTCACTACCACTTCCGACGAAAACGGTCTCGGTTATACGTTTACAGACAACCAAAAAGGCTTCAACAACGGCATGGTCAGTAACTACGTATGGTTCGAAGGCGACTTCACTTATAGTTGGGAATATGTAGTAAGCGGCGGTAAAGCAAATACCGGATACCAAGACGGTGCTACCATCGAAGTACGTACGGCGCACGGATATAGTGCGGTTCCCAGCGATAACCAATTATTCGGTTGGTTAGGAAGAGAAGGTAAATTCGAAAACTTCGGTTGTAACACGCTTAAGTTCAGCGATTCCGAATTAAAAGACGTTGACGCTTCCAAAGGCTTCAGATTTATCGTTACACGTAAATCTAGCGGTAATAACTGGGAATACACTTACACGGCGGTATCTCTTGCGGACGGTCAGGTTTACACTAAGACGAAATCTTACGCAAAGACCGCTCAAAACGATATAGTTACCATCCAATGGCATAACACTTGGGCGGCAGGTACTTACGACAACATCACTTGGACGAACGAAGCTAAAATTGCTCATGACGACCACTTATACGACGCTAACAGCAAAGTATCGTACGAATGGTCTGAAGACGGTTTAACTTGCACGGCAAAAGCGACCTGCAGATATCCTTATTGTAACGAAGCATTAACCGAAACGGTTACTTCCACGGTCGAAAAAGTTGTTTCCGCAACTTGCACGACGCCCGAATACACTACCTATTCGGTAACGTTTGAAAACAGCCTCTTTGCTAAACAAGAAAAGACTGTTGAAACGGCTCAAGCGTTAGGTCACGATATGCAGACAGTTGCCGCTAAACCGGCAACTACGGAAGCGGCAGGCTGGAACGAGCACCAGGCTTGTACGCGCTGCGACTATAAAGAGGGTTATAAAGAAGACCCGCAGTTAGAATCCGCACCTAAGATTACGTTTGAGGAAACCGAAAACTTCACCGCAACCGAAGAAGGCGGCGTATTGGTCGCACTCGAAGGCGAAGAAATCATCCTCCCCGTCGCTACGGCAACTACTTGGAAGAAAGTTAACATTACCGACAAGATGACGATTACGCCTTACGGCGGCGCTTCGATAAAGGATAACGTAGTAACCGCAAGCAAAGGTTCTTACGAAATCGTTTATTACGCTAAAGACCTCGACAACGAAACGCTCGAAACGACTAAGGTTATTACCGTTAACGTATATCGTAACATGATAGCGTATAACGACGGTTCTTGGGAATATCAAGACGGCGCTAAATACGTCGAAGACGACAAACAAGTACTTGTTAACGCTATTCCTACAGGTGTTAACGCAGATGCCAGCAAGCAAACGAATACAGAACAAACTTTGGTATTTGCAAACACGCTCGGTTCTAAATACTATTACGTAGAAGTCGAATACGTTACCACGGGTAGCTACTTCGGCGGTCTTGCAAACTACAAATACACGGTAGCCGAAAACGGCGAAGTAACTTATAATTTCGACAACGTACTTGCTTCCGTTGTATACGATCGTCAAGGAACGATTCAACATAGCTTTGCCGACTATTATAAAACTAAACCGTCAAGCGGTAGTTGGAACAACTTTATCGGTTCGAGAAACGAAGATCCCTATAACACGCTGAACATTTCCGACATCGTTAAATATCGTTGTATTAGCGAAAACGCTAAAAACAGCGGTACTACCAAGGTAAGCAAAATGGCTATCGCACGTATGGGCGATTACTTTATCTGCTTCTGGAACGACGAATATCTTTGCATGCTTGCAAGCGATACTTACGGCGGCGAAAACAATACCGTACCCGGGTTGTACTTATTAAACTTCAACAGAAGAGGCGGCAATGACAATAAAGCAAGAGATTGCGAAACCACCGTACAAAACATCGTATACTTCGACGGTCAAGACGAAGTTGCTAAAAAACTTGCAACGCTTACCGATAACGGTAAAGACGTTAACACAAGTTACATTCCCGATAACTGGGCGGCAGGCGATAGCAATTACGAAATTATAAAAGACTCGAGAAACACCGACAACAGATGGTTTACGTCAAACGATCAAGGCTGTTTCGATTACACCGCAACAAGTCAAAACTTTAACGGAAGTATGGTTTCTAACTACGTATGGTTCGAAGGCGACTTCACTTATAGTTGGGAATACGTAAATACAGATTTAAGCGAAGCGAGCAACAGCGAAGGCAGAAGCGGTGCCGTTATGGAAATCCGTACGAGAAAGAGTAACGGTGCTTACGGCGGCGATAATATGTTCGGTTGGCTCGGCACAAAAGACGGCGGATTCTCTAACCTCGGTAAAGGCAATATCAAGTTTAGCGACGAAGAGTTAGAAGGTATCGATGCGTCTAAGGGCTTTAAGTATACGGTTTCTCGTAAGATGTACGAAACTTATGCCGAATGGACTTACACGGCAGAATCTCTTGCAGACGGCAAGATATACACCAAGACGCTTAAGTACGGCGCTTCGGCTGATTCCGAAAACGGAATTAATGCATACAGTCAGTGGAATTACATCGTAACCTTACAATGGCATAACGCTTATGCTGCCGGTAAATATACCGATATCAATTGGACCAACGAAGTAAAAATTGCTCATGACGAGCACGTTTACAACGTTTCCTATAGTTATAACGATGATTACAGCGAATGCACGGCAACGGCAACTTGCAAATACCTCGGCTGCACCGAAACCGTAACCGAAACCGTTTCTACCAAGGTAGAAAAAGTCGTTAAAGCAACTTGCACGACGCCCGAATATACTACTTATTCGGCAACGTTTGAAAACAGCCTCTTTGCTGCGCAAGAAAAGACTGTCGAAACAGATAAGGCAAACGGCCACGATATGTATGACGTAGAGGCTAAAGAATCTACCGAAACCGAACAAGGTTACACGGCGCATAAGGCTTGCCATAACTGTGATTACACGGAAGGCAAAACCATGCTCGAGTTAAAAGGCGGTAACCCCACTTTAACCTTAAATGCATCGACAAACTTAACCGAGACAGAAGAAGGCTACGTTTTAGTCGGCTTGGCTGACGAAGAAATAACCGTTCCTACCGCAAAGGCAATCAGATGGAACGAAGAAGATATTTCCGATAACGTTCAGGTTTATTTGGTTAGCGGCGAGGACGAAACTTCTTTAGCAAGTTACACCTTAAACTTAGAAAAAGGCGAATACACGTTAAAATACGTTGTCATAGATACCGTTAATACGGAGCGCAAAGCTACTCTATACGTTACCGTTAACGTATATCGCAACATGATAGCGTACAACGACGGCAGCTGGAGTTACGTTGACGGTGCTAAATACGTCGAAGACGATAAACAAGTACTTTATAACGGTATTCCTACCGGTGTCAACGCAGCGGCTGATAAACAAACGAATACCGAGCAAACTTTGGTATTTGCAAACACGCTCGGTTCTAAATACTATTACGTAGAAGTCGAATACGTTACCACGGGTAGCTACTTCGGCGGTCTTGCAAACTACAAATACACGGTAGCCGAAAACGGCGAAGTAACTTATAATTTCGACAACGTACTTGCTTCCGTTGTATACGATCGTCAAGGAACGATTCAACATAGCTTTGCCGACTATTATAAAACTAAACCGTCAAGCGGTAGTTGGAACAACTTTATCGGTTCGAGAAACGAAGATCCCTATAACACGCTGAACATTTCCGACATCGTTAAATATCGTTGTATTAGCGAAAACGCTAAAAACAGCGGTACTACCAAGGTAAGCAAAATGGCTATCGCACGTATGGGCGATTACTTTATCTGCTTCTGGAACGACGAATATCTTTGCATGCTTGCAAGCGATACTTACGGCGGCGAAAACAATACCGTACCCGGGTTGTACTTATTAAACTTCAACAGAAGAGGCGGCAATGACAATAAAGCAAGAGATTGCGAAACCACCGTACAAAACATCGTATACTTCGACGGTCAAGACGAAGTTGCTAAAAAACTTGCAACGCTTACCGATAACGGTAAGGACATTAACACGAGTTACGTTGCGTTTGACGATGCTAAAGCATCCATCAACACGGACAATAAACTCTTTGATTCTTACGGAGTAACGGAAGAAAACGGACTCAGCTATACTTTCAAAGATAAACAGAAAAACTTCAGCAACGGTATGGTTTCTAACTACGTATGGTTCGAAGGCGACTTCACTTATAGTTGGGATTACGTAAACGAAGGCGGCGATGCTTTAGGCACAACCGAATCTTCAAAGTCTAGATACGGCGCTCTTATGGAAATCCGTACTAGGAAGAGTTACGGAGCTTACGGCGGCGATAATCAAATGTTCGGTTGGTTCGGAAAAGAAGGTGCGTTTGAAAACCTCGGTACCAACAACATTAAGTTTAGCGACGACGAGTTAGCAGGTATCGACGCATCTAAGGGCTTTAGATATACGGTTTCCCGTAAGATGTACGAAACTTATGCCGAATGGACTTACACGGCAAAATCCCTTGCCGACGGTAAGGAATACACCAAGACGCTTAAGTATGCTGCTTCTGCCGATACCGATAACGGAATTAAGGCATACAGTCAGTGGAATTACATCGTAACCTTACAATGGCACAACACTTATGCTGCCGGTACTTACAGCAACATTACTTGGAAAAACAGCGTAGACGCTTAATTATCGCAAACGCTTAATATTCTTAAGTTAAAACCTTAACTTCGGCATTCCCCCTCAAAAGGGGTGCCGAAGAAAAGACTCGGTTTAAAGTGCTCCCCGACAAGGGAATGCAAGCAGACAAAAATACGGCTATAAGCCCGTAAACGGCTTAATAGCGTAACAACTTATCCTATCATAGCGGCGATATTTTTCGCCGCTATGAAAAGGAAATTTTTGCAAAAAATATTTTATTAAGCGAGAAAAGTTTGGGCAGCGTTTCGGCGTCCCTTGAAGAAACAAGGGAAATTTGAGATTGTAAATAGGCCCCTTTGTGTAAAGGGGGCTCCGCTGAAGTCGGCTTTTGCCGACGAGGCGGTGGGGGATTGATTATATAATCGCCCGACCGCATTAGTCGAAAGAAAAATATGTATAACGAGTACAGCAAAAGTGTTTTATCTAACGCAAAAACGCTTAGAAAAAATATGACTAAAGAAGAAAGACATCTTTGGTATGATTTTTTACGTAGTTATAATCCAAAGTTTTTAAGACAAAAAATATTTGGTTGCTACATTTTGGATTTTTACTGCGCCAGAGCTAAGTTGGTAGTTGAACTTGACGGTTCGCAACATTACTTAGAAAAGGGTGAAAATTACGACAAAGAAAGAACGCAATATCTTGAATCCTTCGGTTTACTTGTTTTGCGTTTTCCAAACAATATGGTTTTTGATAATTTTAGAGGCGTTTGTGAACAAATCGATTTAATCGTTAAGGAACGTTCTCTTTTAAATAAGGAATTGGCATAAATTGAATCAATCCTCCCGTCTTGACTGCGTCAAGCCACCCTCCTTTACACAAAGAGGGCAAATGAGGAATTGGCAAAAATTGATATACACCTTGCCTTCCCCTTGAGGGGAAGGGGGACCGCTTGCGGTGGATGAGGTGTAGACGGCAACGCCGTCGTCCAAATATTATATAAATAACGCCGAACAAAATGTTCGGCTACACCTCATCAGTCGCATACGCGACAGCTTCCCCTCAAGGGGAAGCCGAGGGATAACTCAAGCTCCCTTTACACAAAGGAGCCTAAGAGGATTTGTAAAAATTATATAGAATGACCCTCTCCGTCTTGACTACGTCAAGCCACCTTCCCCAAGTGGGAGGCAAATGAGAATTGGTGAATTATAGAAACAATCCCTCAGTCAACTTCGTTGACAGCTCCGACACCCTCTGTCAACTTGCGTTGACATCTCCCTTATCAAGGGAGTTTGCCCTTTACACAAAGGAGCCTAACAAGGATTTGTAAAAATTATATAAAAAATGGGGCTATAAGCCCGTAAACGACAAAAATCGTTTTGACTAAATTCGGAAATAACAGGCGTATGCTTGATATTTTATATAAGGCTATAAGCCTAAAAACAATAAAAAATCTCATATGGAGGAATTTGCATGATTAAAGCACAAAAACGGATTATCGCATTTTTGCTTTGCTTCGTAATGGTTGCGGCTACTTTAGGTACCATGACCGCTTGCGACGAAGCACTTATTACGATATCCACCTACACTGTTACGTATGACTTAAACTACGTCGGCGCAACTAAGCGTGTACAGTCTTACCAAGCAGGCGTTACCGCCAACGATTGGGAAGCTCCGCGCGACGGCTACCAAATCACCGGTTGGTATACCGACGCTACGTGTACCGAAGAGTACGATTTCAGCACTCCTATAGAGTCAAATATAACTCTATACGCAGGTTGGGGTACGGCACCCGGTATGGTAAACGTTAGGTTTGAATTCGGTTATTCGGGCGCTGCGGATAAGGAAGTCGCCATTAAAGACGGCACAAAGATCAACCAAATGCATGCACCCACTGTAGACCGTTACGGTATGGACTTTATCGGTTGGTATAAAGACGAAGCCGGCACCGAAGCTTGGGATTTCGAAACCGATAAGGTTAACGGCGATACCACGCTTTACGCTAAGTTCGAACAGACTATCAACATTCCTAAGGACGCAGACGGAAACGTTATATATAATAACGTCGAAATCACGCTTTGGGACTCTCTTACCGGCGTAATTCCTATAGCAACTTTACAAAAAGTCGTCGACGTTTTCAACAAAGAATACGAAGGCAAGATTAAAGTCGAAATAGGTACGGGCGGTATCGGTGCTACCAAGGGTCAGGAAAACGTTTTACTTCGTACCCAACAAACGACCGATATGATGCTTACTTACTCTACCTACTATCCTATCGGCGACATTTATTCGCTTGCAGGTCTCGAAATTAACAACGAAGACTTTTTAGACGGTGCCGTACGCGAATCCACTTATGCGGGCGTTATGCTTCATACGCCTATAGCGGCAATCGTACCTTACGTCGTATATAACAAAGCACTTTTGGCTAAGTACTCGGATAACGGACAACTTCCTACGAACTATTCCGAACTTTCCGCACTTTTACAAAAGGCATACGAAGGCGAATCGAAGACTAACTCGAGTTTCTATTCCATTATGTCCACTAACGGCAATTACTTTAACGAATACTCGTCGACGGCTGCTTTTGCTCAAAACGACGCAGATTACTATGCGTACAACGGTTTAGCAAATAAGAGCAGTTGGAACCAAGACGGCGTTATGGAACGTGCCGTAACCGCACTCGAAAACACTTACGACTTATTCGGCGTTAACGGTGCAAACAAAGGCTCGACTAAATCTTCTTATACCGACGCAAGCGTATATCAGGCAGTTAAAAAAGGCAATGCTTTAATGGGCTTAATCAACTGGCGCGGTCAAGAAGCGACAATCGCTGCCGACGATACGGTAGGCGTAATGTCTTTAAGCGGTTTGTTTACCGATTCTACGGACGAAGCTTCTCAACGTATTCCCGTTTACACGTTCGGTATAGGTTTCTGTAACTTAGCTACCAACATCACTAACGACCCCGTAAGACTTTGCGCTGCGGCAGTCGTATGTAACTGGATTTCCGAACACGACTATCTTTTAGCCGAAGACGGCTATATGCCTATGCGTAAGAGTTCTTACGAAAACGAAGCGTACGTAAATTCTACAAACGCTACCGTAAACTTATTAAAATCCGTAGGTTTGCCCGAAAACTTCTGGTCGCTCCACGGCTGCAATAAGGGTAAAACCATAATTGCGACCAACGCGGCTAAAAACACGATAGTACCTTACCTTACCGATGCCAAAGCGTCGAAAGACGATGCGGCAGGCAAGATTTCGTCGCTCTACTCGAGCATTTGCGAGTTGATTTAACGGAGGGCTTATCATGAAAAGAAAATTATCTGTCATTATATTAACGGCAATTTTCGCAATTGCCACAATGTTAGGTCTTACCGCTTGCGATTTAGGCGGCGGTGAAGACGTCGTTACCCCTGACGAAGAGGTCGCGATTAAAAACATGGGTGAATGGACAACTCTTTCCCCAGACGGCACTATCGACGCAACCGTCGTTCAAGACGCTTACGGCGAAATTACTTTGAGCGTTAAAAAAGGCGACGATTACGTTTTAAGACCGTCCGAAATCGGTTTGGATATCGAAGAAGACGACTTCGGCTTTTTAACCTTCCAAAGAAAGGCTACGGAGTCCGCTTCGGGTTCCTACGACAACATTTCCGGTAAAGTGGCGCATGTAGATTACAGCTACAATCAAACCACCGTTACCTTTAAGGCTTGGAACTTCGTTTTAGACGTAGTCGTTCGTTGCTACGACGACGGTTATGCGCTAAGATACAACGTTCGTAAAACCGACGGCAGCGAAGGCTACATGACCGTTAACACGGAAAAGACCGCTTATGTGCTTCCCGAAGATTCTTCTATTTGGGCTCAAAAAGTTGAATACAGCAGCAGCAAAAACGGTTTTGACTTTTATTCTTACGAAAACGCTTATGTCAAGATTAATGCGGACGCACTTGTTTCTACGGATTACTACGGTTATCCTATAATGTACAACGTGCCCAACACCGATTACTATTCGCTTTTAAGCGAATCCGAACTCGTCGGCAGTAACTTCTACGGCTCGGTATTAAAGGCTCCGTCCGGATCCGAAGGCGAATATATTTTAAAAACCGAACACACCCCCGCGGGCGCTAAAATCGACGATAACCAAGTTGCTTATCCTTTCGAATCTCCTTGGAGAGTCGGCATCATCGGCGACATGAAGACCGTTCAGGAATCCGAACTTGTCGAAACCGTTTACTATAGCGGCGAAGAAGATTACACCGATTTATATTGGAAGCCCGATAACTACGACGAATTATCCGCAGAAGAACAGGCTATCTACGATTACGACTGGGTAGACGCCGATTTAGGCGCATGGAGCTGGCTCGCTAACGGCGGCGCAAACTCTCAATACAACTACGCTTTACACAGAGATTACCTCGACTTAGCCGTTCAAATGGGCTGGAAGTACGTAGTCCTCGACGCTAACTGGGGCGTTAACCAAACAAGCGAACACTTGGTTACCAAACAATTCTGTCAAGAAGCTAACGCACTCGGCATTAAAGTCCTCGTTTGGTACGACTCCTTAAGCAACTTCGGCAACGGCGACGTAGAAATTTTAAAAGCAAAACTAGACCACTGCGTAAGTTTAGGTATTTCCGGTCTTAAGATCGACTTCTTCGACGGACAACGTACAAGCGGTCAAACCCACCAATGCGAAGACATCGAAACCATTCAATGGTACGAAACCATTTACCAAGAATGCGCTAAACGTAAAATGGTAGTTAACTGCCACGGCTGCAACAAGCCCACCGGCGAAAGAGTTAAATATCCCAACGTTATCAACCGTGAGGCTATCAAGGGTAACGAAAACAAGAAGATTTCCGCAAACGATACCATTAACTTACTCTTCTTAAGAGGCGTTATAGGTCCTTCCGACTTCACACCCGTCGTTAATCCTTTAAGTTCCAACTTAACGTATGCGCATCAACTTGCTATGTCGGTATTGTTCGAATCCGGTCTTCCTTCCATGGCGGACTTACCCGAAGCATACTTAGGTACCAACGTACAAGAATTCTTTACTACGCTCCCCGCACTTAGGGACAAAACCGTATATTTGGGCGGCAAATTGGATTCTCATTACATGGCTGCCGTTAAGGGCGGAGATTATTGGTACGTAGGCGTTGCTAACTCGATAATCGAACAAGAACTCACAATCGATTTCAGCTTCTTAGACGATGACGGCGTATGGGTTGCCGAAATCTATGCCGATGAGCAAAACGCCGAAATCGCAAGCCAAAACGGTAGGAGTCTTGTTGTTTCGACAATCACGGTTACAAAAGACAGCAAGGAAACTTTCAATATTTTAGAAAAAGGCGGTTTAGCAATTCGTCTTTACAAAAAAGCATAAAAAATATATAATCGGAGAGAAATGATTATGAAAAATAAATTTGTAAAAGTAATTTTAGCGGTCTTGCTTTGCCTTTGTATGGCGCTTCCTATGGTTGCTTGCGAAACGGGCAGTGGTAGCGGCGGCGACAGTTCGGGCGGCGGCACTATTGTTAAGCCTACCGGCAGCCTTACGTTTGACGATAACGGAAAAGTTGTTTTCAAAAACGTTACCGTAAGACTCGAAACCGTTGTTAACGGCGACGATAAAACGGCTTTCAATAATTTAATTGCAAAATTCAACAACGAATACGACGGCAAAATCACTATTAACGTAACTAACACCGGTTGGGATAGTTACGAATCCACCGTCGGTAGCGAAATCAGCAACGGTGCTAGCAATGCTCCCGATTTATTGATGATGCACCAAAAGTCGGTTACCAACTTTGCTAAAAAAGGTCTTATTCAACCTTTCGACAATGCGATTAACACATCCGGTATCAAGGTTGATTTAACCAATTATTCGGACAAGATGGTATCTTACACCACGTATAACGGCGGTGCGGAACTTTATGCTGTTCCTTTAGACTATCAGTCTCACGTTGTATATTACAACAAGAAAGAACTCGCTAAAGTAGGCGGAGTGCTTCCTACAAGTTACAATGAACTCGTTGCTCTTTGCGAACAATATAAGACAACGACCGGCAATACGCCTATCCAGTGGAATACTACCGATAACTACTTCTTCAACTATACGTATATAACAGCCATTTTACAAAACGGCGGTACGCTTTACGACGAAACAAGCCTTAAAGCTTCTTGGTACGACGACGAAGTAACACGCAACGCTATTTCTATGGCTTCCGAAATGGTCCGTAGTTTCGTTAACAATGGTTATGCCGAAGCAGGCGCTTCCGACACCTCCAACCTTAATGCATTCTACGATCAAGAATGTTTGTTCTTCTTCTACGATCCTTGGGCGGTTTCCGACGTAATTAAAAACTACGCTACGGCACTCGGCAATGATGCTACGGAAGAACTCGTTTTACAAGAATACGTAGGCGGCGCTTGCGTATCCAATTGGTTTGCTCAGTCGGACAACGCTCAAAAGAATTATATTTTCGGCGATTCTCACTACTTTGCACTTTCCAAGACTTGTACGGATATCAGAAAACAAGCCGCTATTTTAGAGTTCATCAACTGGATGACCACTAACTCCAAAGCGGGCGTAGAGTGGGCTGCAAACGGCGGTCACGTCAGTCTGTCCGACGCTATTTTGAATTCCGAAAGTTACCAAAACAACTCTTACGTAAAACTTCTTAACTCTTTCTACGGCGATACCGACAACCTCGTTTGTATAGGTTCGACGACTTACGCTACGATTTTAACAGATACCCTTCAAGCGCTTTACAGCGAAACCGTTGAAAAGAGCGTACTTGGCAAGGCTTATGCGGATAACCAAGCAAGGGATTACGAAAAAATTAAATCGAGACAGCAAACTTACAACTCACAAGTTAGTTTCTTCTAATTGACTTGCCATCGGTGATAAAATGGAAGTTGATGTTTCAAAAAGAATAAAGCTTCAAAGAGGACGCAAGAGGCGCGAAGCGCTTCTTGCGCTCCTAATGATGAGTCCGTTTTTAATCTGTTTTATTTGCTTTTCGCTTATACCGTTCGTGTCGGGTATTTTGTTCAGTTTTATGAAGTACGACCCGTACACGCCGCAAGAAAACACTTTTATAGGGCTTACCAACTTTAAATATTTGTTTAGCACAAGTCCCGATAACCCCGCACTTACTATTTCACAAACTTTCTGGGATTCCTTTTTGACGATGTTTTTATTTGACCTCGTCATGGTCCCGCTTATGATTATAATACCCCTTGCGCTTGCTTGGCTTGTTAATATGCACCCACCAGGGTACAAACTTTTCCGTGCGATAATTTACTTACCGACCGTCGTGTCGGTTACCGTAATGGGTATTATCTTCAGTTATATGTTTGCAAGCGACAGCTCCGGTCTTATAAACGCCCTTTTGGGTAAGGAAATCGATTGGCTCGGCGGTAAGCCTTGGCAAGGCGATACGTTAAGATGGGTGGTTATGGCTATTGCAAGCGTTTGGTGGGGCGTCGGCGGTAACTTCGTTATCTTTTCCGGTGCGTTAAGGGACGTTCCTAAGTCCTTGTACGAGGCTTGCGAAATGGACGGCGGCAACAGGTGGAGAAAGATAGCAAGCGTTACTTTCCCCAACATAAGGTCAAGTATCAACATTTGTCTTTTTAACACCCTTATAGGTTACCTCAACCTATACGGACAACCTTATATGTTAAACACAATCGACAACGAAAGCATTTTCGTTACGCCGATGATGTGGATTCAGTACTATTTGGAAGGCAAACTCGACTTTTCGTCGCAAACGGGGTATTTCTGTGCGACGGCACTCGTTTTCGGTGCTATAATTACCGTGTTCGGTGTCGTACAACGCATAGTGTGTGCCGAAAGAAGACCTAAAACGCATAATACCGAGGCTTGTAAAGCGTTCGCTACTTCCCGCGCGGCACTTTGCCATGCGGCGGCTACGGACAGCGTATTTATGGGAGGCGACGATAATGACTAATACAAGAAGATTATCTAAATCTCAGATAGAAAGACGTCGCGAAAAGACTTTTTCCTTTATTATTTTGTTCATAGTTGCGGTTATTTGGATGATACCTTTCATCTATATGTTCGGTACGTCGTTTAAAACCGACTACGAACTTATGACCAGACCTAAAAGTTTTTTCCCGTCCTCGTTTAAAAATTGGACGTTAAAGCACTATGCGGGATTTATTATTCGTGACGGACAACTCGACAATATGCCTATTTGGATGTTCAACTCGCTTTGGTCGACGACTGCAACGGTTTTATTAAACGTCGTACTCGACCTTTTGATGGCTTACGCCTTGGCTTTCCTAAAGTTTAAAGGCAGAAAAGTCATTTCGAGCTTTTTGATAATTTGGATGGCGGTTCCCGCCGGACTTATAGGTATGACGCCTAAGTTTGCATTTTTCCAAAGCATAAGAAACACTTTGAATATCCAGTCCGATCTCGGAAATTATCTATACATATATTTGTGGGTAGTTTTGCCGTCGAGTTACGGTATATTCAATATGTTCCTTCTAAAGAACTATTTTAACGCTATTCCTAAAGACATCGTCGAAAGCGCTCAAGCAGACGGTGCAAGTCACTTAACGATATTCAGACGCATCGTCGCGCCGCTTGCTAAATCCACGGTAATGCTTATAGTTTTATTTGTATTTACGGGGTCTTGGAACGGTCTTAACTGGGTTAAACTTTTGACTGCGGGCGAACCTGCAAGTTGGAAGACCATAACGGTTGCCATTTCGGGACACACGGGCGGTACTTTCAGCGCCTTAGGCGATAATATGGCGACGGCGTTATTTGCACTCATACCCGTCCTCATTATATTTGCGTTTACGCAAAACAAGATGATAGACGGCGTTGCTACTACGGGGGTAAAAGGTTAATTATGGAAAAAAATAAGGCATTTTTACAACTTAAAAACGTCGAAAAAATTTACGGCAACGGCGAAAAAGCCGTTTACGACTTTAATTTGGACGTTGCGAAAAACGATTTTATAGTTATAGTCGGTCCGTCGGGCTGCGGTAAGTCCACCACGCTTAGAATGATAGCGGGGTTGGAGGACGTTACCTCAGGCGATATCGTTATGGAAAACGAACTTATAAACTATAAGCCGTCGAAAGACAGAAACATGGCTATAGTTTTCCAAAGTTACGCTTTGTATCCGCAAATGAACGTCTATGACAACATTGCTTTTCCGCTTACGATAAACAAGTATCCTTTCCCCGTAAGAAACGACGTTTTAACGGCTGTGTACGGTCTTAAAACGAAATTGAAAGAGTACGCAGCGTCTAATGTTACCGAGGCGATTGCAGAGGCTAACCGTGCCAAAAAGAAACAAGACGAAATTTTGGCTTCGACGCTCGGCGTTTCTTTATATGCCGGTAAGCTTTTAAACGGTTTTTATAAAAAAGCCGTTCAAGAGGGACGCGATTTTGTGGGTAACGCTCAAGCCGAATTGGATGCGTTTATATCGGAACTCGATGCTTTAAAGGACAGTGAAATCGCTAAGATTAACGAAAGCGGAGTTAAGTTGGACGAGGAGTTTTGCGAACTCGACGAAAACGGTAAACGTAAAATAGTTTACCGCAAAATGACGCCTTTCGAGATAAGGGTTAAAGTTTTCGAAACGGCTCAAACGCTCGACTTAGTACCCTATCTCGATAAAATTCCTAAGGAATTATCCGGCGGTCAAATGCAGCGTGTCGCGTTAGGCAGGGCAATCGTTAAAAACGTTCCCGTCTTTATGATGGACGAACCTTTATCGAACCTCGACGCCAAGTTAAGGCTTACGATGAGGTCGGAAATCGTTAAACTTCACAGGTCTATCGGCGCGACGACTATTTACGTAACGCACGACCAGACAGAGGCTATGACCATGGCGACGAGAATCGTCGTTATGTCGAGGGGATTTGTTCAGCAAGTCGGCACTCCCGATGAAATTTACAACAATCCTTGCAACGTTTTCGTCGCAAAATTCATCGGCTCGCCCACAATGAACCGTTTCGAGATGAAGTACGACGCCGAGAAAGACGTTTTGTATAACGATTCGGTTACAATCCCCGCAACGCAAGACTTTGAAAACAGATACAACGCTTTCTATGCGGAAAAGAAGAAATTTTTCGATGAGTTACTTACTAACTTCGACAAAACGGCTAACGACAAAGTGTTAAAGATTTTGTCTGCAACCGAGTCGGGTAAAGATTACAGGAAAAAGGCTCAAAAGACTTCTCTTTTGAAAAAAGCCAAAAATCTTTTAGGCAAAAAGGAAGTCGAACAAGATCCTTTCGCGCTTACGCGCGGCATCGCCGAAAAAAAGCTTAAAGACATCGAAGCATACATCGGCGGCAATAAAAACCTTATCGTCGGCATAAGACCGGAAAGAATTAAAATCGAAAAGTATAATCCCGAAAAGACTTATGAAAGCGCAGTCGTCGTTTATCCGACCGTTTGCGAACTTTTAGGTGCGGATTACAACATCCATTTCGATTACTGCGGTAAGGATATGGTAGGCAAAATGGACGCAAAGGAAAAGGTGACTTTACAAGATAAAATTGCCGTTACTTTTGCATTTGACGACATTTACATTTTCGACCCCGTAACGGGCGACGTTATTTAAAATGGGTAAAAAGAATGTTAACATGAGAACCATAGCGCGGGAATGCGGTGTTTCTATAAACACCGTTTCCCACGCTTTGCGTGATTTTTCCGATATTTCACGCGCGACAAAACAAAAAATCTGGGCAAAAGCCGTCGAACTCGGTTATATGCCCAACGTGGTTTCACAACAACTTAAAAACGAAGAAAGACCCGTCGTTGCGATTTTGATAGATTCTTTTACGAATCTTTACTTTTCCATCCTTTGCAACGAGTTTATTAAAATAATCGGCAAAAACAAGGAATACGACGTACAAGTATTGTATTTTAACAATAACTATATGGATATCTTAAAGCAATGCGTTTTGCAACGTGTCGATATGGTTATTACGCACGCCTTGTTATCTGCCGACGAAATGGAATTTGCCAAGCTTAACAACATTCGCGTGTTGATGGTCGGCGTCGATAACCTTAAAACCAATGCCGACGTCGTTACCGTTGACGAGCTTACAAGTTGCCAACAAGCCGCAAGGTATCTTTGGGGTATTCACAAGGGCGATAAATTTATGTATGTCGGTTTCGACAGCTTTTTATCTAACCTAAGATACAGATATTTTAAGCAGACGCTTAACGATTTGGGCGCTACCGACGTAATTAATTTCGACGTGCACAAAGACGACGTGCACGCGCTTTTAAAATGCATTTCAAACGGATATAAAAGTTTGTTTTTCTACGACGACGCAATGGCGTACAGAATCTTAGGCGAACTCGACGCGATTTTGGTCGACGTCAGAAAAGCTTTTCCCGATTTGCACCTTGTCGGTTTTGACGGTCTGTGCGAAAACATTAACGGAATGAAACAGATTTCCACTATTTTGATTGATTATAAAGAGTTTGCAAAAGCAATTTACGAAACTATTCGGTTTAGATTTAACAATCCCAAAGCAGACTATAAACGCACGACCATTACCACAAAAATTCACCAGAGAAGAAACGGGTGAGGGAAAATACAAATCCCTCCGCCAAAAAAGCGGTTTTTACCGCAATAATATATTTTTAAAACACAAAAACAACCTTAAAAAGTTGCCTTACATTAATCTTAATGTTATAATTAAGACAATCCGTTTTGATTTAATGTAATTAGTAAAGGTAACTTGCAATCTTGAAAGATGTATAAAATGAAACAAGTCGATATCAAAGAAAAGATAAAAATTCTTATTGCAAAAAATGCTTGGTCAAACCATGATCTCGGCGGGCAAATCTACACGTTTAAAGTGTCCGACGGCCCCGTAGGGCTTAGACACGACGATCCTATAACGGGTGAAACAGTCCCTGCCATTTCGTATCCGTCTACGCAAATGCTTTCCCATACTTGGAATTTAGATTTGGCACGCAAAATGGGTAACGCTTTGGCAAACGACTGTATCGAAAACGACGTGGACATTATCCTTGCTCCGGGCGTAAACATTAAACGTATTCCTACTTGCGGTAGAAACTTTGAGTATTTCAGCGAAGATCCTTACTTGGCGGGCGTTATGGCAAGAGAGTACATCAACGGCGTTCAAGAAAAACACGTAGGAACTTCTTTAAAACATTACTGCGGAAACAACGCCGAGTATTCGAGGGACTGGAGCTCTTCGGAAATCGATGAAAGAACTTTGCGCGAGATTTACACGAGACAGTTCGAAATCGCTTGCCAAGCAAAGCCTTGGACGGTAATGTGTTCATACAACTTAGTAAACGGCGTAAGAATGTCGGAACACGCCAAGCTTTATAAGGTTTTACGCGAAGAATTCGGTTTCGACGGCGTAATAATATCCGATTGGGGCGCAGTTAAAAACATAGTTGCGTCTTTAAACGCGGGGCTTGATATAACCTTCCCGTACGAAGAAAAGTTGTTTAACGACTTATTTACCGCATACGACGAGGGAAAACTTCCTTTAGACAAACTCGAAGAAAGCGTAACGCGTATTGTTGCACTTGCCAAAAAGTGTGAGGAAGCCAAAAAAGTACGCAAAGTCGACATGACCGTGGCGGAAAGAGAGCAAGTTTCTCTTCAAATAGAGGAAGAAGGTATCGTCTTGTTAAAGAACGACAATAACTGCTTACCTCTTAGAAAAACCGCGAAGATAATGGTTACGGGCTGTGCAACTTGGCACTGTTATCGCGGAGGAGGATCCTCGAAAGTAACAATGAGGGCTGAGTATTCCCACCTCGATTGGGCGTTAAAAGATTATTTCGACAACGTAATGTATTCACAGTCGACGGTCGTAAATCGTGGGTACGTATGCGATATTTTGAACCTTCGTCAAGCTTGTAAGGACGCACGTAGCGTAGATGTTTCGGTAATCGGCGTCGGTAACACCGAACGCTGTGAGGGCGAAGGTTGCGATAGAATGCACATAAAAATCCCTAAAGAGGAAGTCGATACTATTAAAGCGATTTCGAAAATATCCAAACGCACGGTTGTTGTCGTTTATGCCGGCAGTGCCGTAGATATGACCGACTGGATAGACGACGTCGATGCCGTTATCTACGCAGGCTTCGGCGGGGAATTCGTTAATAAAGCCGTCGCTAAAGTTTTGGCGGGCGTAGTTAACCCTTCCGGTAAACTTACCGAAACTTTCCCGCTCGATATGTTCGACGTACCCGCAATGCATACGTACAGAGACACCGTGTGCGTAAGATATACCGAAGGTTTAGACGTGGGATACAGATATTTCGATACCTACAAAGTACCCGTATTGTTCCCGTTCGGTTACGGATTAAGTTATTCGAATTTCAAATATTCCGATTTATCCGTCGAGGGCGAAGGGCATGAATACATGGTAAGATTTACTATTGAAAACACCTCGAACGTAGACGGCGCCGAAACGGCACAAATTTACGTAAGAGAACTCAATAAATTCGTTTATAGACCCAACAAAGAATTAAAATCATTCAAAAAAGTGTTTGTAAAAGCACACGAAAAAGTAACCGTAGAATTAACTTTGGATAAATCCACATTTGCTTATTATTCCACGGCTCTAAACGGATGGACCATAAATAGTGGAAAATTTGAAATACAAGTTTGTCGCGACGTCGAAACCGTTGCGCTTAAACAAACGATAAACGTTAGTTGATTCCTATATAAAAAACATACAGAGGTCATTTTATGAAAAATGTTGACATCAAAGAGAAAATAAAACTTCTTATTGCAAAAGACCGTTGGTCTAATTACGATCTCGGCGGTGAAATAAATACGTTTTACGTATCCGACGGACCGGTAGGGCTTAGACACCACGACCTTATTACCGACGAAGTCTTACCTGCGGTTGCGTATCCGTCTACGCAAATGCTTTCCCACACTTGGAATTTAGATTTGGCACGCAAAATGGGTAACGCCATCGCTAACGACTGTATCGAAAACGACGTAGATATCATTCTCGGCCCGGGCGTCAACATTAAGCGTATTCCCACTTGCGGCAGAAACTTCGAATACGTTTCCGAAGACCCGTATTTGGCGGGGCTTTTCGCAAGAGAATATATTAAAGGCGTTCAGGAAAAACACGTAGGTACTTCCTTAAAGCACTATTGCTGTAACAACGCCGAATACTCGAGGAATTGGAGTTCTTCGGAAGTCGACGAAAGAACTTTGCGCGAACTTTACTTAAGACAGTTCGAAATCGCTTGCGAAGCAAAGCCTTGGACGGTAATGTGCTCCTATAACCTCGTTAACGGCGTAAAAATGACCGAACACGCCAAGCTTTATAAGGTTTTACGCGAAGAATTCGGCTTCGACGGCGCAATCATATCCGACTGGGGCGCCGTTAAAAACGTAGTCGCTTCTTTGAACGCGGGGTTAGACTTGATTTTCCCGTACGAAGAAAATTTATTTAACGACCTTTTCACGGCGTACGACGAAGGAAGACTTTCTTTAGACAAGGTTTCGGAAAGCGTCGCACGTATTATCGAACTTGCTAAAAAGTGCGAGGAAGCAAAGAAAATTCGCAAAGTCGATATGACAGTGGAGGAAAGAGAAAAAGTTTCTCTCGAAATCGAAGAAGAGGGCATCGTTTTGCTTAAAAACGATTATGACCTTTTACCGCTTTCAAAGGACACCAAAATTATGGTTACCGGTTGCGCTGCGTGTAATTATTACCGCGGCGGCGGCTCGGCGGCGGTAAACTTAAGAAAAGAATACGCTCACCTCGATTGGGCGCTTAAAGAATATTTCGACGACGTTACCTATTCTCAGTCCACGACTTGGAACCGCGGACATGTCAGCGATATAGGAAATCTTCGCGGTGCGGTTAAAGACGCGCGTAACGCAGGCGTTTCGATAATCGGCGTAGGCGACAGCGAAAAGTGCGAAAGCGAATCTTTCGACAGATTACATATTAAACTTTCTAACGAAGAAATCGATACGATTAAAGCCGTTGCAAGCGCTTCTAACTACACTGTAGTAGTCGTGTACGCCGGCAGCGCAATCGATATGACCGATTGGATCGATGACGTCGACGCCATTATTTATGCGGGTTACGGCGGGGAATTTGTCAATAACGCAGTCGCCAAAGTTTTGGCGGGCGTAGTTAACCCTTCCGGTAAACTTACCGAAACTTTCCCGCTCGATATGTTCGACGTACCCGCGATGCATGCTTATAGAGACGCTTCTTGTGTTAGATACACCGAAGGTTTAGACGTCGGCTATAGATACTTCTGCACGGCGGAGGAGCCCGTTTTATTCCCCTTCGGATACGGTTTAAGTTACTCGGAATTCAGCTTTAACAATCTTAGAATTACCGGTAAAGGTCACGACTTCAAAGTTAAATTTTCCGTTAAAAACGAGTCAGACGTAGACGGCGCGACCGTCGCTCAAGTATACGTCAGCGAACTCGATAAGTTGACCTATAGGCCCGTTAAAGAGCTAAAAGGCTTCAAAAAAGTCTTCGTTAAAGCACACAAAAGCGTCAGCGTCGAGATAGTTTTGGACGAGCGCAGTTTTAGTTATTATTCGGTTGCTACCGACGGTTGGAAAATCGACCCCGGTAAATTTGAAATTCAAGTTTGCTTCGATGCGGAAAACGTCGAATTAGCGCAAACGATAGACGTTGAATAATTGTTATTTAGAAAGGAAACTACACATCATGAATCACGTAAAGTCTTATCACAAAGGACATCCTAATCCTCAAAAATACAGAAGCGATTATATTATGCTTAACGGCGAATGGGATTTTTGCTTCGACGAAAACGACGAAGGTCTTTTAGCCCGTTACGAACTTGATTTTCCGAAAGGGTTGAAAATCAACGTGCCGTATCCCTATCAATCGGAAAAAAGCGGAATCAATCTCCCCGATAAACAGTGCGACGTTATTTGGTATCAAACAACTATTAATATCGAAGACCTCGATAAAGAAAACGTAGTGCATTTCGGCGCGGTCGACTATTTAACAACTGTTTTTGTAAACGGAAAATACGTTATGTGCCACGAAGGCGGTTACGACGGTTTTTCGGTTAACTTAAACGACTATGTAAAAGTAGGCGAAAACAAACTGACGTTAAGGGTCGAGGACACTATGGCAATCGACCAAATCCGCGGTAAGCAACGCTGGAGAAAAGACTCCTTTACTTGCTTTTATACGGAAACGAGCGGTATCGTCAAAGACGTTTATTTAGAAAGGCTTTCTAAAAAGCATATCGGCGATTTTACGCTGAAGGCAGACTGTTTGTCTAAAACGCTTACGGTTGCCGCCGAATGCCCCGTAGGTACGAATTTTACGGTAACGCTTACCGATAATTGCGACCGAGTCGTTGCTAAAAACGTGTTTAACGTTCAAAACGAAACTGCGGATTACGTAGTAAAATTAGACGAAGTCAATCCTTGGTCGGATAAATCTCCGTACCTATATAACGTAACGTTGTCGCTTGAATGCGGCGGCGAAAAAACCGACGAAGTTTTAAGTTATTGCGGCTTTACTACCGTTGAACTTAGAAAAAATAAAGTTTACATAAACGACAAGGAAACTTACCTTAAGTTTGTACTTAACCAAGGTTATTTTTCGGATACTATAACGACTCCTACGGAGGACGAAATAGTAAAAGACATCGAACTTACTTTAGAGTGCGGCTTTAACGGCGCAAGAATGCACGAACACGTTCCGTCACCGCTTAATTTCTATTATATGGACCTTCTCGGCCATTACGCTTGGCAGGAATGTCCGTCGGCGCACGGCTATAGTTATAAGGCGCAAAAACAGTACGTTAAGCAGTTCCCGAAGCTTATCAAAGAGCATTTTTCGCACCCGTCGATTATCGCCTACGTTTTATGGAACGAGTCTTGGGGCGTAAACGAAATTCGCGAAAGCGAAGAAATTCGTCAAATGACCGTCGAGATGTATAATCTTGTCAAGTCGTTTTCAAACGGTAGGCTGGTTATCTCCAACGACGGCTGGGAACACACCGTCTCTGACGTCGTAACCTTCCACAATTATGCCGAGGCATATGATTATTTGCACGAATTTTTAGATCCTAACCTCGAAAAAATGTACGAGGGCGAAAACACCGAATGCATAAGAAACTATAAAAAGTTTTTTGCGGGTGATTATAGATACGAAGGTCAAGCCGTTATGTATTCCGAGTTTGCAGGTATAGCTTTCGTGAAAGATACCGATAAACGCGCTTGGGGATACGGTAAAGGCGTTGCTTGCGAAGAAGACTTTTTGAAAAAGTACGAAGGTCAACTTAACTTTATTTACGATCACAAGGAATTTTGCGGTTTTTGCATGACGCAGCTTACCGACGTATATCAGGAAGTTAACGGACTGTTTACCATGGACAGACAAGAAAAAATGTCCTTAAAAGAATTGAAAAAATTGCACGACAAGTTTTAACTTGCAACAAGGTGAATTATTATTAAGTAAATTATGAATATTTATAACTAATTTACCTGCGTAAAACAGTTTAATAGCCGCAGGCAAAGTAAACGCTTATGTTTACCTTTCTGCGGCTTTAATTATATATCGGAGATTATTCATGAAAGAAATCATACTGTCAAATGTAAGAATACAGTTTGTGCTTCCGAACGTTATTCGCTTTGAAAACAAATCGGACGGCAAGTTTTATGACGACGACACGTTGTTTATACCTTCCCGCGACATGGATGCGGGCGAGGTTTTAACATATACTTTAGACGAAAAAAATAAAACTTTAGTTTATGACGGCTATACTTTTTATTTGCCGCATTATAATAAAAGCATTAACGGTTTGAAGGTCGTTAACTCGTTCGGAAAAGTCGTTTATAAGTACAAGCAAAGTATAAATAAAGGGGAACTTCCTCTTCCTCAAAACACGCCGGAGGTTTTTGCCGTTTACGACAATCCGCGCGTTACCGTGCCTATAGGCGGCTATACGTATATCGGCGAAATAACCGATAGCGGGTATACCGTGACCGAAAATGTCGACGACGTATACTTAATTTTGTGCCATAACGACCACAAACTTTTGCGTAAGACGTTTGTAGAACTTACCGGAAGAAGCGAACTTGTCAGACTGTCGACGCTCGGCTTGTGGGATTCGAGGTATTATGTTTACGATGAAAACTCTGCAAAAAAACGCATTTCGGATTATGAGGAACATAACGTTCCGTTAGATAATCTTGTAATAGATACCGATTGGCGTAACGCCGAAAACGGTATGGGGTACGACGTCAACGAAAAACTTTTTCCCGATATTAAAAAAGTCTTTGACTTTGCGCACGAACATAACGTAGACGTTATTTTCAACGACCACCCGGAACCTTTTTCGGACGCCGAAAATGCGCTTTCGCCAAACGAAGTTAAGTATCGCGAAGAAAATCTTCAAAGGCTTTTATCGCTCGGTTTGGATTCTTGGTGGTATGACAGAAACTGGCGCTCGGGCTTAATATCCCCGGTAAAAGGCATTAAACGCGAAACTTGGGGGATGCATATTTATTCCGACATTACAAAACACTTTTATCAAAAGCGCGACGGTAAATATTATATGCGCCCCGACATAATGGCAAACGTTAGCAATATTCATAACGGCTCTTACGGCGGTGCGTACGGTAATTGCAATAACAGCGAGCGACAAATCACGGATACCGCCTCGCACCGTTATTCGGTTCAATGGACGGGGGATATTTCCTCCGATTACGATGCGATCGGTAAAGAGGTCGGCAGTATTTTAGGATGCGGCAATAATTGTATTCCTTACGTTCACCCCGACTGCGGCGGTCATACGGGAAATCCCGACAAAGAAACTTATATTCGTTGGATGCAGTTCGGCTCTTTTGCCCCTGTTATTCGTCCGCATTGTTCCAATACCGTCGTAAGAACGCGTGAGCCTTGGGCGTACGACGACGAAACTTTGCGCATCGTAAACGATTACGTTAAATTGCGTTACAGACTTTTACCCGTTATATATAAGGAAGCATTTGAAAGTTATCTTAACGGCTATCCTATTTGCAGAGCGCTTGCGTTCAATTACCCTAACGATAAAAAAGCCACTAACTGTAAAAGCCAATATATGATAGGCGATAACTTGTTGGTTGCGCCTATCGCAAATTATCGCGAAGCAAGGTTTATCCCCGCCAAGTATTATACTTCGCCCGTTAAAATTAAGTATTTTGACGGCACTAAGTGGGAAGGCGAGCCGATTTATCAAACGGAATACGAAACACTCAATAAATATTGGCATCTCGAAAAGCCTCACGAAAACGTTCCTATGTTTAATTTTTCGACGCGCTCCGAAACAACGCTTAAATTCGATAAAACCGTTACGCTTTGCGTAGAATCCGACGACGGTGTAATCGTTTACGTCGACGGTAAAAAAATGCACGAGGATTTGACTTTGCACGGCGTTAGTCGAGTGGAAGTTTGCACTTTGGAAAAAGACAAAGAGCATAACGTCGTGGTAGAACATTTTCAGGGCGGGGGAGAGGCTGCAATATCGCTTCTTTACGAAGAATCCGAAAAATTCTGTCCGTATACGCGAAGCGTTTACCTTCCCGAAGGTAGATGGCTTGATGCGTTTTCGGGTAAAGTGTATATCGGCGGAAAAACCGTCAAACGAAATTGGACGATTTTCCAAATGCCTCTGTTTATTCGCCTCGGCTCGCTTATCCCGCTTGTCCATAACGACGGCAACACCAAATCGATTAAATGGAATAAACTCGTGTACGACTTTTATCCGTCGCGTGAGGGCAACGACGAAGGCTATCTTTACGAAGACGACACAAAAACCGTTGCGTATAAATACGGGGAATATAGAAAAAGCGAGTATAGGGCAGACTATATAGAAAAAGAAAATGCCTTTAGTGTGGATTTTTATGCGTCGAAAGGTTCGTTTAGCGGCAGTAGTAAAATAAAATCGCGCGAAGTGATTCTAAAATGCCACCTCGCAGATATTAAAGAGATTACAAAAATAACCGTCAACGGCGAAGAGGTTAAGTTTAAAAAATCAAGGCGTAACGCTTCGGCAATGCCTATAAACACGGAAAAATACGCCGCGGATTCTTCCGTCGTAACCGTAAAATTCAAGATGAATTTAACCGACAACTATAACGTAAAAATTTACTTATAGACACATCCTTATATTAAAAAGTCCACCTATAGGTCGATTATCGGCATTTTTTGTTGTATTACCGAAAATTGTCATTATTTTACTTGTTATATGTTAAAACAATGGACTGAATCCGCAAAAGTCTGTCTATAGGTCGATTATCGGCATTTTTTGTTGTATTACCGAAAATTGCAATCATTTTACTTGTTATGTGTTAAAACAATGTACTGAACTCGCAAAAGTCTGCCTATAGGTCGATTATCGCATATTTTTAGTTATATTATATATTAAAAAGAAGACAATAAAACATAAGGGGCTGTCGCTTATCGCGACAGCCCCTTGTAATGTATCTACAGAAAATACCCCCCCGAACTATCATTTAGGAGGATATATCTGACCCTAACGTAGGGTTTGCTAAATGCCTAAAATGCGTATTTTTCTTAGATTTCGCCGTTTACTCGCCGTATTTTACGTAATTTTTACGCCGTTTAATAACTTTTATAGCGTTCAAAAAACCAAGGCAACCAAAAAGGTCACCAAATTCGGTGACTTTTTACAAATAGCACGTTCGAGTATATGAATTGTAAAAGGACATTATATTATAACACAAAATGCAAACTGAAGGCATATTGTATCAATTCATCCATATTCTCACACAAATCAATTCCCAATTTTACTATTTCTTTTTGAGTATCGTTCAACGAATTATTATGTTCAACGCATTGTTTTGCAAATTCTTTCATTTGTTTAAATGTCATATTATTATATTCTCCTTTTGCTTCCTATTGTAGCAAGCCTTTTAGAAAACCTGCCAACGTAATATTTCATATCGATTACCCAGCGTCACGCAATTATATTTTTATGCGATCATTATTTACAAACAGAATATTGCGTATAAAGGAATGGATTTTATACCGTTTTCAAACCCGAAATTTTTTGCGGAAAGTCTAATGGAATATGCAGGGGCATATTTATCCACAAAAGTTTTTAAACTGCGCGCTCTTACGTTGTCTGCGGATTTCACTTCTACGGGAACGACCGAATCGTTTTGGCGAATAATAAAGTCAAGTTCTGCTTTTCCGTTAGATTCCCAATAATTTAATCTATAACCTTGAGCAACAAGTTGTTCTGCCACGTAGTTTTCGGCAAGCAAACCCCTTGCTCTATCGGACATTATGCTGTTAACTAAAATATCTTGAGGCAAAGTGCCTGATTTGAAACAAAGCAGTCCAACGTCGGAATAATAAATTTTGAATGAGTCAAGTTGCTCATATACCGATAACGGTAATTTTCCTTCAGTGACTTTGATATTTTCTAACACTACGCTTGCCGCTTTTAACCATTGAAGAGAAAGTTCATAATCGTTTGCTCTCGCATTGCTTTTAATTACGGCATACTGAAATTTTGTGTTTTCTTTTGCGAGTTGTGAAGGCAACGTGTTAAAAATAGCAATACTTCGTATTGTTTCGTTGGGCGTTGCATATTTCGTCATATCTGCGATATACGAATCGGAAATATCCGCTTGAATCGAACGAACGGCATCAAAATTATCCGTTTCGAGATATGTTTTTACCGCTGCGGGGTATCCGCCGATTACAAGATATTTTCGATATACTTCTAAGGCAAGGTTATGATAAACGTCTGCAAGGGGGGTAAAGCCGTTATATGCTTCTTTTATTTTACCTATAAGGGCATTGTTCCCCGTAGCAAGCAAAAATTCTTCGAATGAGAGCGGATACATAGTAAGCATATCTACTTTTCCGACAGGGAAAGAAAACTTTCCACGATTGATTGCCAATCCTAAAAGACTGCCCGCCGCAACAATATGATATTCGGGGGCTTCTTCGCAAAAATATTTTAACGAAGTAAGCGCTTGCTCGCAAGCTTGTATTTCGTCAAAAATGACAAGCGTTTTGCGAGGAAATATAGACTGCCTTGAATATGCCGAAAGTTCTTCGATAATGCGTTTCGGGTTCAAATCGGGTTCAAATATTTTATTTAACGTTTCCGTATTACCTTCAAAGTGAAGATATATCACGTTATCGTAATATTTTTTCCCAAACTCCAAAAGTACGAAGGTTTTGCCGACCTGCCTTGCACCTTTTAACAAAAGCGGTTTTCGGTCGTTTGATTCTTTCCATTTTACAAGGTTATTCATTATGAGTCTTTCCATAAGAAAAATCTCCTTTCTATTTGAGTGACTTTATTATACCAATAAAAAAAACAAAAGTCAATCGGTTTTACACTATTATGTTCTTAAAAGTGTATTTATAACACAGAAAAAAGAACATATAATGTCGAGTGATGTAAAAACGTGTCGTTTGGAAATACGGGAAATAAATAAAAAAGCTTGGATTGAAGAACAAAAATTTTACGGCCTTGTCATGTATACTGACGCAAATACGCACTTCTTCTATACCATGATGCGCATGAAGACATCGCTCAAAGAATGAGTAATCGCATGTATATCACGGAAGTAAAAATATATCGTTTCGAAAAGGGGCTTTTAATTGAATAACCGCACTATCGGCATGAATATGAAAAAGTTTTTATGCTTATAGGTGTAAAAAGCATCCGGAATTCATATAATTTTTACGGTTATAAGTGCAAAAACTTGTAAAAAATAGAAAGTTTTTCGAGTTTATAATTTATTACAAAGAAACTATAAGTTAGCTTGTCGAATCGTTAAAAAGGTATTAAATCGATATTATATTTTTACAATCATAGGTTAACGGGGTATATTTATTGCGGATTTTCGCCTCGGCTAAATGCAGCTTTGTAAAAGCATAACGTCGTATAGTGTTTTTGTGGATTTCGTGTTTTTTTGGATTGGTATTAAATTTGGTATTATTTTTGTTTGGCAGTTTCAACTTAAAAGCAAAATTGTCGCTGTTTATAAAGCTTTTTGCGGTTAAAGTCGGTATTAAAATCGGTATTATTTTTCCAAAAACATGCATTTTCTACTTCAAAAAAGTAATAAAATTAAGAAAAAGACCACAAAAAAATGTGGTCTTCTGGCGTCCCTACAGGGAATCGAACCCCGAACTAGCCCTTAGGAGCAATGAAAAACACCTTTAATAACGTAAAAATAAGCGTTTTTGGTGTG
>CAYNLN010000019.1:0-30178 GCA_964398065.1 uncultured Christensenella sp.
ACTATAAAGAATTGGGTCTTAACTCAGAAACCTGCGTTGCTTTCAACATCACCAGCAAGGAACAAGTCATCATCAATACTTGGTACGGCGGCGAAATGAAGAAGGGTATGTTCTCTATGATGAACTACTACTTACCTTTGAAGGGTATTGCTTCCATGCACTGCTCGGCTAACACTGATATGAACGGCGAAAATACCGCTATATTCTTCGGTTTGTCCGGTACCGGCAAGACCACTTTATCCACCGATCCTAAGCGTCTTTTAATCGGCGACGACGAACACGGTTGGGACGATAACGGCGTATTCAACTTCGAAGGCGGCTGCTACGCTAAGGTTATCAACTTAGATAAAGACAGCGAACCCGACATCTACAACGCAATTAAGCGTAACGCACTTTTGGAAAACGTTACTTTGGACGAAAACGGCAAGATCGATTTTGCGGATAAGTCTGTTACGGAAAATACCCGTGTAAGCTATCCTATCGACCATATTAAGAACATCGTTCGTCCTATAAGTGCCGCTCCCGACGCTAAGAGCGTTATCTTCTTATCCGCCGACGCTTTCGGCGTATTGCCTCCCGTTAGCGTTTTAACGCCCGAACAAACCCAATATTACTTCTTAAGCGGCTTTACGGCAAAACTTGCGGGTACCGAACGCGGAATCACCGAACCCACCCCGACTTTCTCGGCTTGTTTCGGTCAAGCGTTCTTGGAGCTTCACCCCACTAAATACGCTCAAGAACTCGTTAAGAAGATGGAAAAGAGCGGCGCTAAAGCCTACCTCGTTAACACGGGTTGGAACGGAACCGGTAAACGTATCTCCATTAAAGATACCCGCGGCATCATCGACGCTATTTTGTCCGGCGCTATTAACGAAGCGCCCACCAAGACCATTCCTTACTTCAACTTCACGGTTCCTACAGAACTTCCCGGCGTAGACAGCGGCATTTTGGATCCGAGAGATACCTACAAAAACGCTCAAGATTGGACCGTTAAGGCTGAAGATTTAGCAAGCAGATTTATCAAGAACTTTGCTAAATACGAAGGCAACGAAGCAGGTAAGGCTTTAGTAAAAGCAGGTCCCCAACTCGACTAAGTTAATATACTTCCTTTAGCGATTATTTAGGAAGTTTTCCGAGATTTTTCGGTAATAAAAGTCCCGCAAGGCATAGAACCTTGCGGGGCTTATTTAAATTCGGTTTATAAAAGTAAAATTGCCGAAATTAATTTTAATTTTACATTGTAATAAGAGCAAATCTTGCGGCAAAAAGTACTGCAATTATAGTGATAACGATGTCCTTTTTAGTGTATTTACCCGTTAATAAGGTTATAAGCACGTATGCGATTGCTCCTATTCCTATACCATTTGATATCGAATAGGTTAAAGGCATCATAATAAGCGCTAAAAACGCAGGAACGGCGCTTCTTAAATCGCTCATATCGACGCCGGCAAAACTTTTGAGCATAAGTACGCCTACGTATATAAGAGCGGGAGCGGTAGCAACGCCGGGGATAATACTCGCTATAGGGGATAAGAAAATACAAAGAGCGAAGCACAATGCTGTAACAAAACTTGTCAAGCCCGTTCTTCCGCCTTCGGCGACACCGCTTGCCGATTCGACGAAAGTAGTAATTGTCGAAGTACCTAAACAAGCACCTGCAACTGTCCCTATAGAGTCACACATCAAGCATTCGGAAAGTCTTTCGGGATTGCCGTTCTCGTCAAGCAAATTGGCTTGTGCGCAAGTTCCGTATAATGTTCCCAAGGTGTCGAACATATCGACTAACGAGAAGCTTATTATAATCATTATGACGTCGAAAACGTTACCGAAAGTGCCGCCGAAAAGGGTTGACCAACTTTCGGCTTTAAATGCAGAAAAGCCGTATTTACCGAAGTCCGCAAAGGTTTGACCGATGTCTAAACCGTTCCAGGTAGGAGTGGTCCAAGTAAACAAATAATAAAGAACGGACGAAACCAATATGCCCATTATAACGCTCGTTTTTTTAAGGAATTTAATTTTATCTTGTTTGGCGAATACAGCAATGGCTATAAATCCTAAAAAAGCAGCCAAAACAGGTGCAGCGCCGCCTGCGATTTCACCATACTCGTTCTTTACGATCCATTTAGTGCAATCTGCAAGTTGGACGAATGTAAATTCGTTTGATTGAACGATATAACTGTTTTTTAAACCTAATAGAGCAATGAAAAGTCCGATTCCCGCCGGAATTGCTTTTTTTAAACAATCCGGAAGCGCTATGGCAATATGCTTTCTTAATCCGGTAAAGGACAAAAGCAAAAAAATAAGACCTGAAATCAATATGGCAACCAAGCCCGCGCCGTAATATAGCGTTGCGTTTTCGGGATCCAACGTACCTTGTTCTGTTATAGCTTTAGATACGAAAGAGGTGAAGAAAAAACTGTTAAGTCCCATTCCCGCAGATTGCGCAAACGGCTTTTTTGCGAGGAAAGCCATTAAAAGTGTACCTATAACGGTTGCGAGAAGTCCGCCTATATAGACGGCGTTCCAAACCGCGGGTAAGGATTTAAAGCCGGTTATTTGGTTCGGGTTGACAATTACGATGTAACACATCGCAAAAAAGGTGGTAAGTCCGGCAAAAATTTCCGTTCTTACGTTGGTGCCGTTTTCGGATAGTTTAAACTTTCTGTTTAACCAAGCGCCGAAACCTGTCTTTTGCGGATTTTCGTTATGCTTTTCTTCCGCAAAAACTTTTTCGTTCATGTTCAAAGTCCTCCATGAATTGATTTATATTAACTTGCAGCCTTAGTAAATTTTTCCCGCAAGGTAATATCGTAAAAAAGTTTCCGTAGCACGATGACAGACGTTTTATCAAAACGTTTGTCTAAATAAAGAAATAACCGCCCTTAACTATTTTTCAAACCATTATAAATCATCGTTAATTTTACTTATGCGCGTAATATGGTCTAGCGTAGCGACTTTTTTTAACAGAGAAACAAAAAAGCGTGCTCATAGGCTGCAAATAGCCTAAGCACGCTAAAAGTCGCGGTTGTACGCAGTAAGACCCGCAGATAAAAACTTAGTTTTGCGAAAAAGTAAAACCATGGCGAGCCTCCCGTAACGCATATCGACACAATGCAATATGTGCGCATAAGAAAAAACTATTTCAATAATACAATTTTTAACGGGATTTTGCAAGCGATTTATACCTGTTTTTTTAAAGATTTTCGGTAAAGTAAATTAATTTTTTTATCGGCAAATAATTCTGTTTTGACGGCTAAAATGTATTGACATAACAAAGCTACTTTGCTATAATAATCAAAATCGTTCTTTAAACGGGTACAGAGATGCTCGCAAGACGGCGTAACTAAATTAGTGTTTTAGGATAATTAAATCCTTATACGTTTTTTCGTCTTGCGTTTTTGTAAAGACGATTTTTTTATAAAAGGATTTAGAAAAATATATGACGGAAAAGACAGTACTTTTGGACGAAGCCTCGTTAGGTCGTGCAGTAAAAAGAATTTCACACGAAATATTGGAAAGAAACAAAGGCGTAGAAGGTTTGGTTTTATTGGGTATCGTTACGCGCGGCGTGCCGTTTGCCGATAAAATAGCCGAAAACATACAATCAATCGAAGGCGCTTTGGTTCCGTGCGGCAAGGTGGATATATCGTTTTATCGCGACGACGTTAAAAAAATAGCGCCTATGCCTATAGTAAACGGGTGCGTGGTTCCGTGCGATATTACCGATAAAAACGTAATTTTGTGCGATGACGTATTATTTACGGGACGCACTGCAAGGGCGGCTATCGAAGCCGTGCTTGCGATCGGCAGACCTAAAAAAATACAACTTGCCGTATTAATAGACAGGGGACATAGGGAACTTCCGATACGTGCCGATTACGTTGGTAAAAACATACCTACGTCTGTAAGCGAGATAGTAAAAGTGCGCTTTTATAAGACAGACGGCGCCGAGGATGCACGCCTTTTCGACAAAACTAATTAAATTGAATATATTTAATGCTTTCCGAACCTTACGGCGTAAGCCGTGGTAAAATAATTAACTTTATACAGGAGATGTAAAGATTATGAGCCTTACTTACAAGGTAAAAGACAAGCCCCCCTTTACTCGTACTTTAGTGTATGCGTTTCAACAACTTTTGGCAATTTTAGCGGCGACGATTGCCGTTCCCGCGATTGTCGGAAACGGAATGAGTCAATCCGCGGCGCTTTTCGGCGCAGGCGTCGGCACTTTGGTTTACTTACTATTTACTAAGTTTAAAAGTCCCGTGTTTTTAGGGAGCAGTTTTGCCTTTTTAGGTAGTATGTCCGCCGCTTTTGCGGGTGCGACTACTGCATCTTTAGGGTATCTCGGGTTGCTTATAGGCGCAGTATTTGCCGGTATCGTTTACGTAGTAATTGCTTTAGTTGTCAAGTTTGCCGGTGTTAAGTGGATAAACAAAATTATGCCTCCGGTGGTTATCGGTCCGACGGTTGCCATAATCGGATTGTCGCTTGCGGGTAACGCAGTTAGTGATTTAACCAAAGGCAGTGTTTTTGCAACACAGACTACTTGGACATTAAAAGAAGTTGCAGGCATAATGACAGCTGTCCCCGTGACCGAATCCGTTACGGTTGCTTCTCCGTATATCGCTCTTTTATGCGGCTTAGTAACGCTGGCGGTTGTCGTTATATGCTCGGTTTACGGCGGAAAGAGTTTAAAACTTATACCGTTTATCATCGGTATACTTGCAGGGTATGCTTTGGCTGCGATATTTACGGTTATCGGAAACGTTACGGATACCGATTGGCTTAAAGTTATAGATTTCAATAAGTTTTCCAACATGGAATGGGTTCCTTCGTTTACCTTTGTAAACGCTTTTTCCGGCGATTACGGCAACGCAAACATAGGTGCATACATAGGTACGATAGCCGTTGCATACGTGCCCGTTGCATTTGTTGTTTTTGCCGAACATATTGCCGACCACAAAAATCTTTCGTCGATAATAGGTAGCGATTTACTTACCGAACCCGGCTTAAGCCGCACTCTTTTAGGCGACGGAATCGGCAGTATTGCCGGTGCGTTTTTCGGCGGCTGTCCGAACACGACTTACGGGGAAAGCGTCGCTTGCGTCGCAATTACCGGCAATGCCTCGGTAGTAACGATTTTCGTAACGGCAATTTTATGTATCGTAGCAAGTTTCGTCGCACCTTTCGTAACATTCTTAGCGACGATTCCTTCTTGCGTAATGGGTGGCGTTTGCATGGCGCTATACGGCTTTATTGCGGTTTCGGGCTTAAAAATGATTCAAACGGTAGACTTAGGCGATAATAAAAATCTTTTCGTCGTGTCAACCATACTTATAGCGGGCGTCGGCGGATTGGTCGTCAATATCGGCGAAATCACAATAACGGCGGTTGCGTGCGCGCTTATTTTAGGCATTTCGGTTAATTTGCTCTGCAATGCAAAAAGGCGTGAGGTAAAGGCATAATTTGCCGTTAATCCAATAACAAGGTGAAAGTCGAATGGTTAATAAGCGGTAGGCAAAACGTACTGTCGCTTTACCCTCATTCGGCTTTTTACATTTTTTTATTTTGCAAGTGCAAATTCATTTGACAACCGCACGGGCTCGGTAGTAAAATACATATGTAGCGCTACAAATGTATTTTAACATATGCGCGCGCAAATCGCTAAGGAGGATGTCATATGAATAAAAAGACTTATTGCGGAGCAAATTGTGCCGAATGTCCGACAAAAGAAAATTGTAAAGGTTGCGTAGAAACAAAAGGTTGTCCTTTCGGAAAGCAGTGTTTTGTGGCAAATTACGTTCAATTGGGTGGCGAAGAAAATTTCCATGCATTTAAACAAGGGATTATCGAAGAGATTAACGCATTAAACGTTGACGGAATGGAAAAGATTAACGACTTATATCCGCTTGTCGGCAAATACATAAATCTCGAATATCCGCTTCAAAGCGGCGGAACGGTTAAATTTTTAAACGACGACGAAGTTTATCTCGGGGCGCAAGTTAAAAATCTTTTCGACGAAGACGGTAAGACTTGTTACGGCGTCATTGCGCGAGAAAGTTTTATTCTTATATGCGAGTACGACGAAAATTGCGTAAATTCCGAAATCGTTGTGTATAAGAGGCGATAATTTATGAAGATAATGGTGTTAAACGGCAGTCCTAAAGGCGATAAAAGCGATACTATGCACATGACTCGTGCCTTTTTAGACGGGATGAACGAGGTAACGCAAAACCGGGTTACAATCATAAATGTCATCGATAAACATATCGAGTATTGCTCGGGTTGTTTTTCTTGTATGAAAAACGGCGGCGATTGTGTTTATAACGACGATATGAAGGAAATTTTGGAAAATATTTTAGATTCCGACTTGCTGATTTTAAGTTTTCCGCTATATTGTTACGGAATGCCCGCACCCTTAAAGGCTCTTATTGACAGAACCTTGCCTCTATCGACAATGGCGATGAAAAAAGTAGGCGAGCGTTACGAACATATCGGGCAGGCGGACTTTTCGCATTTAAGTTATTTGATGATATCGGGTTGCGGGTTTCCGAGCGGAAAGAATAATTTCGAACCGGCTATTTCGCAGTTTAAGTTTTGCTTTCCGAATAACCACACCATAGTTACCGTGCCGGAAAGTCCTATGTTTAGCGTTCCCGAAGCCTTGCCCGTTACCGCGCCTAAACTCGAACTTATCAAAAAAGCAGGTAACGAGTATGCTAAAACAAAAACGGTTAGCGAAGACTTATTAAGTCAAATCTCTTCGCCGATGATTCCCGAAGACGTTTATGCGAAAATCGCAGCGGGACAGTAACTATGAATATACGTATTGCGTTTTTGATTCGGTATATAAATGAACGGACTTAGTTTGACGGTGTATTTCGAGGAGCCTTTTTGGGTGGGTGTCTTCGAAAGTGTTTTTGACGGCAATCTATCCGTCTGTAAAGTTACGTTCGGTTCAGAACCTAAAGATGCCGACGTTTACGAGTTTGTGCTTAGAAATTTCAACCGTTTAAAATTCGGCAAAACGATTAAAACGGACGTTAAAGTTAAAGCCGATAACCCGAAAAGGCGTATCAGAGAAGCGAAAAAACAAATGAAAAGCATCGGCGTCGGCACAAAATCCCAACAAGCGCTCGCCGCTATGAGGGAGCAATTTAAAACCGAACGTAAAATAATTACAAAAGAGGAGCGCGAAGCCGAAAAAGAACGTAAATTTCAACTAAAACAAGAAAAGCGCAAGGAAAAGCACAGGGGTAGATAAACAAATGAGTAAATACGATAAACTGTGGGCATACGTGCAAAGCATCGGCAAACCCTCACTCACGTTGAGTTTCGACGAAATACAAGCCGTTACGGGTTTTTTACCCGACCATTCCTTTTTAACCTATAAAAAAGAACTCGTGAATTACGGATATACGGTGGATAAAATTTCCTTAAAAAACAAGACGGTGGTTTTTCGCGTAATTCCCAAAAACAAAGTTTTGGTAATATACGTACACGGAAAGGGCGGAAATATAAAAGAAGCGGAGCATTACAAAAACATTTTCGGTTGTTGCGACGTATTAGGGCTCGATTATAAATCCGAAACTCCTTGGGACGCGGAAAATGAATTTCCGACGCTTTTCGATAAAGCGGCGAGCGGTTATACATCCGTTATCTTAATAGCAAACAGTATAGGTGCCTACTTTTCGATGTGTGCGCTTTCCGCTAAAAAGATTGAAAAAGCATTTTTCGTTTCGCCAGTTGTCGATATGAAAAAACTAATCGAAGATATGATGTATATAGCAGGCGTTACCGAGTCCGACCTTACAAAACAAGGAATAATTCAGACGGATTTCGGCGAAACCTTATCTAAAGATTATTATGAATATGCAAAAAACAAAAACATTGTTTGGAATATTCCGACATACGTTTTGTACGGCGAAAAGGATAATTTAACAAGTTTAGATACGATTTAGTCGTTTTCAAAAAGCATCGAAGCACATATGACGATTATGACAAGCGGAGAGCATTGGTTCCATACGTCAGAGCAAATGTCGTTTTTGGACGATTGGCTAAGGTCGAATATTTAGGAGTAATATAAATGGCATTCGATTATAAAAAAGAATACAAAGAATTTTACATGCCGAAAAACAAACCGAGCATCGTAAACGTTCCGAAAATGAATTTTATTGCCGCAAGGGGAAAGGGCGACCCTAATTTAGAAGGCGGCGAATACAAAGCCTCCATAGGTCTTTTATACGGCATAGCATTTACTATAAAAATGAGTAAATTGGGCGACCGCCGTATCGACGGGTATTTCGATTACGTAGTGCCTCCGCTCGAAGGTTTTTGGTGGCAAGACGGCAGAAGTGGAATCGACTATTCCCGTAAAGATACTTTTCAATGGATATCTTTGATAAGACTTCCCGACTTTGTTACAAAGGAAGATTTTAATTGGGCAATAGAGGAGGCAACGAGAAAGAAACAGTGCGATTTTTCTAAAGTCGAGTTTTTGACCTACGACGAGGGGCTTTGCGTGCAATGTATGCATATAGGCGCATACGACGACGAACCCGCAACCGTTCGATTGATGGAAGATTACGCTAAAAATAACGGATACGAAATCGATATTTCCGACCTTAGATTTCATCACGAAATTTATCTTTCAGACGCAAGAAAAGTCGCCCCGGAAAGGCGAAAAACCGTTATAAGGTATCCTATAAGAAAAATATAGTTTTTTATCATATCGAGGTAGGAAGTAGAATGGAAGATTTTGAAAGCATGCTTGCGCCTTTTTTGGATTGTTACGGCAGAATTGTTTTATTACCTTCGAAAAACAAGAAAAAATTGTATGCGCTTTGGTATATATGGGGTAAGTTTTCCTTTAGCAAAGACTACTCTGAAAAAGAAGCTAACGATACAATAAACGAATGGACGACGTTTCGAGACCCCGCAACCGTCAGGCGAGAACTTTTTAATAAAAGACTTCTAAATAGAAGCGCAGATTGTTCGATTTATCGTAAAGAAAACGAATATAAATCATTCGAGGAATTTATTTCAAATCATATTTAGCCAAAGTTCTTTTGAAATAAAAGTTTCAAGTTTTTAGGTATAAGAGGTGAAAGAAAATGGATTTTTTATTTGCAGACTTTATTAACAATCCTAAATTACCGAAAGTCGTAAAATTTGCAATCGTAGCGATTATTTGCGGCTTTATAGCGGCTTTGGGCGTTATGCTTGCAATAGTCGGAAAGATTCCCGTAGCGGTATTTTTCGGCGCACTGATAAGCGGTGCGGCTGCCGTGTCGGTAGTTTACCTTAGCATAAAAATATTAAACAGCCCCGACTATATCGTTATTAAGTTAACAAATAAGCCGCAAATAAAAGAAATTGCGGCAAAATGGTTTCACGAAAAGTGGGGGATACCCGTAAACGCCTATCTAGAAAGTATGGAGGAGGCTTTAAAAACGGAAACCGCTTATCCCGAATGGTACGTTGCCATGGATAAAAACGATCGTATAATAGGCGGTATGGGCGTTATCGAAAACGATTTTCACGACAGAAAGGATTTAAGTCCTAACGTTTGCGCCGTTTACGTCGAAGAAGACAAACGCAACCAAGGCATTGCGGGTAAGCTTCTTGACTACGTATGTAAGGATATGAAACATCGCGGCATAGATACGCTTTACCTATTAACGGACCATATCGGTTTTTATGAAAAATACGATTGGGAATTTTTCTGTGAAGCAACTTCCGACGGTGAAGATACGCCTTCGAGAATGTATATACATAAAAGTTGACAAAAGCGCATTTACGCTTAATTTAACGATTAAAAACTCGTAAAAACCACTTTTAAGCGGCAAAAAAATTATTTGCCGCTTAAAAGTGAAAAAATTGTTGAAATTCCGCTTGACAATCTTTAAAATTTATTTTAATATGTTAATGTAAAATTAACATAGGTAAGTCGTGCGCTTGCTTTTAGATAATTTACCATGGGGGTATAGCTCAGTTGGTAGAGCGCTTGAATGGCATTCAAGAGGTCGCCGGTTCGACCCCGACTATCTCCACCACATTTTACCGATCCGCGCAAATGTCGGGTCGGTATTTTTTTATAACGAGAGGCCTGTTAGTATCGGTGAGGAAGTTTTGCTTTTTTCGTAAATCTTTGTGCGAATGCGTCGAATTTACCTTGCTTTTATCTGTTTTTCGCCTATAAACTAAATTACTTGACAAAAACATCGGGTTTATGATAAATTGTTACGGTCGACAATTTTTTAGTGAAACGTGTTGAAAAGCACGTTTTTTTACAGTAAGATTTTGAGGTGTCTTTTTGAAAAAATACGTTAGACAAATTATTTTACCGCTTTTGGCGGCAGCCATTTGGGGTGCTGCGTTTTTAGCACAAGGCAATTTAAGCGATATGTTGCCGCCTTTTTTTATAAATTTCGCGCGCAGTATGGTCGCGGTTGTTTCTCTTATAATAGTAGACATAGGCTTTACAGCGTATAAAAAGTCTAAAAAAATCCAAGTTAAGCCCGTAGACGTTAAAAAATTGCTTTTAGGCGGAATATGTTGCGGATTATCTTTATGCGGGGCGATAAACGTTCAGCAAATCGGTATAGGCGGAACCACCGCGGGCGAGGCTGCTTTTATCACGACGCTTTACATGATACTCGTGCCGCTTTTCGGCGTTTTTCTTAAAAGAAAAGTCGGCGTAAACATTTGGGTAGCGGTTTTAATATCCGTTATCGGGCTTGCACTTATTTGCCAAGTACAAAACGCGTCGATAAATATATCATATATATACTTAATGGCTTCAGCCGTCTTTTTTGCCGTTCAGATTCTATTTGTCGACTATTTCGTACAGTTTGTCGACGGGGTAAAACTTTCGTGCGCGCAGTTCTTAGTTGCCGGCACCGTATCGGGGATAATATCGCTTATAACCGAAGATGTGAATTTTTCAAATTTCGGCGGTGCGATTTTACCGCTTTTATATCTCGGTATTTGTTCGAGCGCCATAGGTTATACTCTACAAATAATTGCTCAAAAAGGAACCAATCCGACGGTTGTTTCGTTAATTTTATCAATGGAATCGGCTTTCGCACTGTTGTTTAGCGTTGTTGAAAGATTGTTTACGGGTACCGAAATTACCGAGACGCCCTTACAATTTTTAGGATGCTTATTTATGCTTACTGCCGTAGTCCTAAGTCAGATTAATCCGTTTAAACGTAAAAAGGAGCATCTAAATAGCGATTAAACGATATAATTTATCAAATCTTAACAATATCTTAACAATTTATATAGCAAGAAAAGTAATTTTTCTTGCTTTTTTTTTAACTTTAGATTAAAATATATTGTATGACTGAAAAGATTATTTCATATCTTGCAATATTTCTTGCAATATTAATAGTTATGCCGGCACACGAGTTTGCGCATGCTTTCGTTGCGTATAAGTGCGGCGATAGTACGGCTAAAGTACAAGGGAGGCTTACGCTTAATCCGTTTGCGCATTTTGATATCGTAGGTCTTGTAATGCTCATCGTCGCAAGATTCGGCTGGGCAAGACCCGTACCCATTAACCCGTATAATTTTAAGCATTTGAAACGCGATTACTTTTTCGTGTCGATAGCGGGCGTTTTGATGAACTTTATAATAGCGTTTTTATTTTATCCGCTTGCCGTAATAGTTTATAATTGGTTGGCGGTTACGCAATTTTATTCGACTTTTGCGGCGCTCTCGGCGGAACTTTTACAGTACACGTTGATTTACGTAATATCTATTAGTTTAAACTTGTTTGTGTTTAACCTGATACCCGTGTACCCGCTCGACGGCTTTAGAGTTTTAGAAGTAATTTGCAGTAAAAACCCGAATAATAAAGTTTTAAGATTTTTAAGAAATTACGGCTCGGTAATTTTACTTGCTTTAATAGCTATAAATTGGCTGGCGGAATACGTGCCTCAGCTTGCGTATATAGACGCCTTCGGTTTTATAATGAATTTCTTTACGGGCGTTTTGGAAAAACCCATTGCGCTGTTTTGGAAATGGATTTTCGGTTTGTTTTAAGTTTTAATTAATGATACTTTTGAGGAAGCAAAGTGGCTAACGATAAGAAAAAAGTTAATATAGATAAATTTGAGTCGGTTGTCGATTATAATACAAAACTCGATAACTTCGACGGACCTTTGGATTTGCTTTTATATCTTATTAAGCAAGCGCAGATCGAAATTAAAGACATTTTCGTTTCGAAGGTTACGGAGCAGTTTCTGGAGTATATTCAGTCGCTTGACGAACTCGATATCGAAAAGGCGAGCGAATATCTTGCCATTGCCGCTACGATACTCGATATTAAAGCGCGCTCGATTTTGCCTTCGTTAGAAGCCGAGGAGCAAGAAGAAGATCCTAAAGAAGCCTTAATTCGCAAGATCGAAGAATATAAAATTTTCAAAGAAAAGGCTGAAAAACTTAAGGAAATCGAGACGGTCGACAGATTTTATAAAGAACCGGACGACACGGCTTTCGACGTTAGAATCGTTTATAAAGACTTTACGCTTCAAGGGCTTATCAAAGCGTTTACCAAACTTATGGAACAGGTCGATATCCGTGAAGTCAATAAAAATTCCGACAAAAGCATTCCTAAAGAAGTATTTACCGTTCGCGATAAGATTCAGTTCATCAAAGAAACCCTTGCCGAACGCGAAAGTTGCAGCTTTTTCGAACTTTTTACCCGTTATTATACCAAAAACGAACTTATTACGACTTTTCAAGCTATGCTCGAACTTTTAAAACACCAATATATTTTGGTCGAACAAAAAGCCGTTTACGATGATATTACTATTACTTTAAACCCTGATAGGAGTGAAGACATTGGAGAAATTGACGAATATAATTGAGTCTATTCTGTTTGTCAGCGGTAAAGCCGTTGCAATAAGCGATATTTCCGACAGAATAGAATATACCGATAGAGAAATTTTAAAAGCCGCTAAAGAACTTCAAGAAAAGTATTCCGATCCTTGCGGTATAAACCTTTTGATTTTCAACAATAAATTGCAGTTTTCTTCCAATCCGAACTATGCCGAGCAAGTTTCGCTCGTACTTAACCCTATAAGAGAAAGAGAACTTTCGAAAAGTATGCTCGAAACCGCTGCGATTATTGCCTATAAACAGCCTGTAACCCGTCTCGATCTCGAAGAAATCAGAGGTAACAGCGAGTATGCCATTCAAAAACTTTTAGAAATGAAGGTTATAGAAGTCGTCGGCAGAAAAGATGCCGTCGGTCGCCCCGTACTTTTCGGCACAACGGACGAATTTTTAAAACGTTTCCAGATATCGTCTTTGGACGAATTGCCCGATTACGAGGAATTAATGGCTCGTATCAAGATGTCTACGGGTTCCGGTGACAGTTATCTTTACAAAAAACCCGATTATGTCGAGGGTAAAACCGATACGGTATCCGATATCGATATATCAACCATTAAGACACGGGGCGAGGTAAACGACGAAAAACTCGACGAGTTCGAATTTCCCGAAATCGGCGAGGACGTACCCGACTTTTTGGACGGCGAAGAATATTCCGTTCTTAGCGCCGACGAAGACGATAACGAGTATTTGTCGGAAGAGGATGACGAAGAATAATTTTTTTCGACGATTTATCGATTTCAAATTCATATTTGTTATAAAAACATACGGTGCGCGATTTAGTTCGGGCGCCGTATGTTTTTATGTTAAAATCAATAGTGATATCGTATATGCAATCGCAAGTTGCCAACATACGTAAACAATTTTTGAACGTGCTAAAATATCGCTTATAATTTAGCATATTATTTATACCGTATTTTGTAGGCGGTGTGTAAGTTTTTTACATAAAATAGTTTAAAATGCCGATACTGAAGGAAGAAAATGTCTACCTTGTACATTATAACCTGTATTGTGGCAATACTTACATGTCCGATTGCCGTTTCTTTATACGGAGTAACGTCGTTTAAAAATAAAAGTATTTATTTGTCGTTCTACGTTTACGGAAAAATTCGAATAATAGGCGGCAGAATCGAAAAATCGGGTAAAAAATTAATTTATCGCTATGCTTGCGATAAATATATAAAATTGAATTTGGGCGGTATGAAATTCTTCAAACCTAAATTAAGCGATTTAAAGGCGGTGGCTGTGCCGAATTTACATTTAACGATTTCGCTTCCTTTCTGCGGTGAAAGTTTTTTTATCGGCGCGATTTTTTCCGAGTTAAGTAATAGCTTGTTGCCGTATTTTTGTTGCGACTGTAACGATATTAAAATAATGACGTATATAGGCAAGGATGAAGGCGTTAAAATGTATTATAAAGCAATTTTTGTTTTTAATCTGTTAGTTCTTTTATATTTATCGATTAAATCTTTGAGGGGAAATGAAAAATAATATTTATTCAGAAATACTAAACGATGCCATAAAAAGTATCGACGGACTTTCCGATTCGGTTTCGGTAATAGGGGATCCTATTGTTACCGAAAGCGGCACGACGGTTATTCCGATATCGAAAATCACTGTAGGACTTGTTTCGGGTACGGGCGAGTACGGAAAAGTTAAGGTGTTTTCGTGTAATAAAAATTACCCTAAAAGCAATGCGGGCGGTGGTGTCGTATCTATAAAACCTTTTGGTTTTTTAGTTGAAAAGGGTAAGAAGATTACTTTTTTATCTGCGCCGACCGATTATGTCGATAAGGCTATGGATACCGCCATATCGATTTTAGAGGGTAATAATGGAAAATAGTTTAAAAATGAAGACAAAATGCGTGTTTTTATCGATTATTATGATAATCGTAATTACAAATATCGATAAAGTCGATGTAAACGCAACGCGAAGTGTCGATGCCGAAATCGTTATGGAACGAGACAGCGGAAGAATACTTTATTCGAATAACGCGGAAGAAAAAATGCCTATGGCAAGTACTACGAAAATCGTTACATGTATGACGGTCTTGGAAAATTGCGATATATCGAAAGTCGTTGAGATTTCCTCGTTAAGCGTCGGCGTCGAGGGGTCGAGTATTTATCTAAAAGAAGGTGAAACGCTTACCGTTGAGGCTTTACTTTACGGTTTGATGTTAAGGTCGGGTAACGACGCCGCACATGCGTTAGCGATTTATGTCGGGAAAAGTGTTGAAAATTTTGCAAAAATGATGAATGAGTTTGCGCATTCCTGCGGCGCGGAAAACTCAAATTTTACAAATCCGCACGGGCTACACGACGAAAATCATTATACTACGGCAAAAGATTTGGCGCTTATTACGTGTAAAGCGCTTTCAAACGAAACGTTTAAAAAAATAGTGTCGACAAAGAAAATTACTTTCGGAAGCAGAACGTTTATTAACAAAAATAAAATGCTTGATAAATATGAATTTGCCGACGGAGTAAAAACAGGCTACACTAAAGACGCCGGGCGTTGTCTCGTTTCGAGCGCTACTAAAAACGGAATGCAACTTGTTGCGGTCGTTTTGAATTTTAGTAAAACTTATGAAAAGTCTATTGAACTTTTGGACGACTGTTTTTCAAAATATGATTTATCCGAAGTAGTGTCGGAAAATGAAATTATCGGATGCGTAAAACTAAAGAATTCGATTTTGGAGGCTTTAGATTATCCTATAATTTTAGAAGGAGGACTAAAATTGCCGCTAAGCGTTAACGAGAAAAACGGCATTAATTATGATTTTATTCCGGAGGAAAATTTGTGTTTTCCGCTAAGAAAGGGAAATTGTCTCGGTATTTTGAGATTATATGCCGATAAAGACTTGATTTTTTCCGCAAAATTGTATACTATTAATACTGTTAACGATTATACGTTTTTCGATGCGTTAAAGGGCGTTTTTGCCCGATGGAGTATTTATGCGAATTAATAAGTTTTTAGCCGATTCGGGCGTTGGTTCGAGACGCGCTTGCGATAAACTAGTTGAGGAAGGCAGAGTTAAATCGAACGGCAAGGTTTGTAAATTAGGCGAAGAAATCGAACTTGACGATGTAGTTACCGTAGACGGCGCCGTAGTTTCTCCCAAGAAAAAGTTTGAATATTACATAATGAACAAGCCTAAGGGTTACGTTACCACGGTTAAAGACGATAAAGGAAGAAAGACGGTTATGGATTTACTTCCGGAAAACGTCGGCAGAATTTATCCCGTGGGGAGGCTCGATTACGATACGGAAGGTTTGCTTATTTTAACGAGCGACGGCGAACTATCTAATAGGCTTACGCATCCGAGGAACGAAATTCCGAAAACTTATCTTGTCAGAATCGAAGGTAAAATAACCGAAAGTGCGTTGGCGAAACTTCGCGCAGGGGTTGTTTTAGACGGAGTAAAAACAAAAAAAGCCAATATTAAAGTAGTTGCGGAAACTCAAAATTTTACCAAATTGCATGTTACTATTACAGAAGGCAAAAACCGTCAAGTACGTCGTATGTTTGAAAGCGTAAATGCCGAAGTAAACTTTTTGAAGCGTATAAAGATAGGCGATTTAACATTGCGCGGACTTGATAGGGGCGAGGTAAGAAAACTTACCAAGGAAGAAATTTATTATTTGCAGAATTTATAATTTCCCCCGTACATAACTTTTGTAGGGGAATAATGAAACCAAAAATACCGATTTCGTATCTATTGTTGTATACTTTTGCGATTATTTTAATTCTTTATATAGGATTTTTTATGTCCGCAAAAAGGGTTAAACCGCTTAGTTTCGACGTAGCCGAGTTAGGAGACGACATGGAAACCGATAAAAAATTGTTGAACGACGATTACGGTCAGCTTATAGACGAGTTGAACGCAAAGTATTTTGAAAAAGTTTGCGATATTTTCGATACGGCAAAAAATCAACTTTTATCCGAGCTGAAAAACATCTTAGGAAAAGATTACGAAGACCTTGCCTCAGAGGTCACTTCGTTAAAAAAACAAGCGGCTAATATCAGAGAGTCTGCCGATAACGAGCCTCGTATGCTCGAGTTAAAGGAAAAACTCGAAACTGCGAAAATCGAGTTTGTCGAGGCAAAAGACGAAGCCGTTAGAATTGAAAAAAAGAAGGTCTTAAACGACGTTTTATCCGAAATTGCCTCTCGTAATTTGAAAATATTTGCCGAGATGGCTGAAATCAGAAAGCAAATCGAGATAAAGCGCGGTGCCATGTCTAATATAGTCAAGGATAAGGAGCCCGAATATAAAACGCTTGAAAAGAAGATAATTTCGACGGCAAGGCAACAAACCGTAGAGCTTACCGTTTCGTACGAAAGCGAAGTTTCGGCACTTTCATATGCTTTCGACGTTAAAAATTACAGCAAGGAGATGCCGTTTTTATCGGTTTTCGATCCTAATATTAAATTGATGGATTTCGACAAAAAGGCATTTATTGATGCTTTTGACTCTAAAGGGCAATCTTGCGGAAGCGGTTGCACGGGTAATTGCTTGTCATGTGCTTCGACCCTTGCAAAACCAAAGGAAAAGAATTATTTTTCCTCGGAAGCCGACGGTAAATTTAAGAATTGATAGAAAATATAGATTGAAAAAGTTTTATTGCAAAAATCCGCAACGAAGATGTTGCGGATTTTTGCATATTGCGACGTTCAAACTTGATTAAAAAACCGAAAAAACTTAATCTAACCACCAAGTATCGGGAGGCGTAACGTCGTCATCGTTGTTCGGTGCCGAAGTAGCCCTAAAATTTACGCTTACGACTTTTATCGGTTTTGTTTCTACTAAGTTTTTACCTTCGATTACAAAAATCGCATAATAGTCGTATATTCCTTTTGTCGTCAATTTATCGACAAAACCGTCTTGACCTTCGTAGATTAAAATGCTGTTCTTATCTTTTACGCGATATAGTTTGTATGAAACATAGTTAGGTAAATTTAATGTAAAGTTAACTTCGTTTGCACCGAAATCTGCTTGGACATCACATACTTCCGAAGTCGTAAAGCGCGTGCTGCGACTAAGTTTAGGATAGTCGTTTTTTAAATATATTTTTAAAGCGTATCTATCGGGCGTATTTTCGTCGGCAATTAAAAGTTCGCCGCTATTTTCATAGGATAGTTTATCGATCGTAACCTCGTGTAAGTCTTTATAAACAAAATTCGCTTGTGGGTTACCCTTGTTAATTTCTTCAAAAAAATTACCCAGAAGGAACGTCGGCGTGCCGGCGCCTGTTTCGGACAGAGATAGTCTGGAATAATCTTTATTACCTATCCAACAAGCGACCGTATTATTTACAGAGTATCCTACCGAATAGCAATCGAAATTGCCTTTTTCGTCACCGTTCGTACCTGTTTTACAGGCAACTTCAAAGGGCAGATAGGAAAGTTTTTTTGCCGTGCCGCTTTTTACCGTTTCAAGTAGCATATCGGTAATAACGGAGGCTGTAGAGGGGGAATATACTTGTTTTCCGTTTTCCTCTTCTTTGTAGATAATTTTACCTGTTCTGTCTGAAATTTGTCGTATAAAACGCGGAGTTTTATAATATCCGAAATTTGCAAATGTTGTATAAGCGCTTGCTAAGTTTTTAAGTGTAATACCTTTAGCGGTATTCCCGAGCGCTATACTCAAGCCGTCGTTTGTTATGTCGATATTTAATTTTTTCGCATAGTCTTTGGCTTTTTTTATTCCGAGCGCATCGAGAATCTTTACAGCCGGAACGTTAAGGCTTTTCGAAAGTGCTTCTTTAGCAGAGACGTAGCCATTGTATTTATTTCCGTAATTTTTCGGCGAATATCCGTTGAAATCGATAGGCGAGTCGTTGATTTTTGTGTATTCGGTAATGATATTCTCTTCGATTGCGGGCGCATAAACATATAAAGGTTTTCCGCAAGAGGCGATTTCTCTTTCGATTTCACCGACGTTCGTGTAATATGCGCACACCCCGCAAGTGGAATTGTCGAGAATAATTGCTTGATAACCGGATGTACTTTCGTATGAAGAAATTGTTTTTTGTAATGCGTCATTATAATATGTCCAAACTTTGCATTGATTTAGAGAATAAGGCGATAAGTTTGTTTTTTCGTATATTTCGTTAAAACACGAGTTAATATAAGAAGCTATATAGTCGTTCTCGGGTTTTATCGTTTCGATTTTTTCATTTAAGGCGTCGATTCGCTCCTTCGAAGTGATATAGCCTTGCTCGTACATCTTGTTTATTACAAGATTGCGTCGTTTTGTCGCCGCGGCTAAATCCGCATTTGGATTGTATAACGAAGGCGCCGAAATAATCCCCGCTAAGACGGCAGTTTCCGAAAGCGACAATTCTTCAACCTCTTTACCGAAGTAGTGTTTTGCCGCATCTATTATGCCGAAAGTGTTTTCGCCGAAGTATATCGTATTAAGATAAGCCGTGATAATTTCATCTTTAGAAAACTTTTTTTCAAGTATCCTTGTAAGCTTTATTTCGGTAATTTTTCTTGATAATGTTTTTTCGTTTGAAAGGTGAGTGTTTTTAATAAGTTGTTGACTTATCGTCGAACCGCCTTGTTTAAAGGACATATTTTTTACGTTAACAAGCGCCGCCTTTATCATTCTTTTGTAATCGAGGCCTTTGTGCATATAAAAATTTTTATCTTCTACCGAGATAAACGCGTTCTTTAAAGTAGCCTGAAATTCGCTTTTCCCGCTTTGCCTATTATTCTCGCTAACCGATAATACAAGGGAATTACGTTTGTCATAAAAACTTATAAAATTACCGCTTGTTATCAGCAATTTTGAATTAAATTCTATTTTCGGAGGCGTTAAAAAAATTATTAAAACGGCAATTGAAAAAATTAATATGAAAGTTGATAAAGCTACCAAAAAAAAGCGCAAAAACTTCTTCATATAAGTAATATTTGCAATAAAAATAAAATCATAAACGAGGGTGTTAACGCTTGCTAAATATTTAGTTTTATTATATAATAACAATTACTATGAAATTTTTTAAAGTTATTACATACGGATGTCAAATGAATTTACACGAGTCGGAAAAACTTGCGGGCATACTTAATGCGCGCGGATATTTTCCGACCGAGGATAACGAGCAAGCCGACGTAATCGTCTTTAATACTTGCTGTATACGTGAAAATGCCGAGCAGCACGCACTCGGCAATTTAGGTGCGCTTAAATATTTAAAAAAGAAAAAGCCTTCGCTTATCATCGCTATGGGCGGATGTATGACGCAGCAACCGGGCGTAATGGAAAAGGTTAAGGAAAGTTACCCGTTTGTCGATATAGTTTTCGGAACGCACAATCTTGAACTGTTCGGCGATTATTTAGACGAAAGGCTTTCTACCAAAAAGAAGGTTTTAAAAATAGTCGACGACAACGGTAAAATTTACGAAGGGACTACACCTTTTAGGACCAGTTATCCCAATGCTTGGGTTAACATTATGCAAGGCTGCAACAACTTTTGCACTTATTGTATCGTACCTTACGTAAGAGGTCGCGAAAAAAGCCGCAGAATGGAAGCAATTTTTTCCGAAGTGCAAAAGATGGTACTTTTAGGTTATAAGGAAATTACTCTTTTAGGGCAAAACGTAAACTCTTACGGGAAAGATCTCGGAGAGGGTGTGAACTTTGCTTCGCTTATCAACCTTTTAAAAGAAGTCAGGGGCGATTTTAGGTTGCGCTTTATGACCAACCATCCGAAAGATTTAAACGAAGATTTGGTAAAAGCCGTTGCCGAAAACCCGCACTGCTGTCACAGTATACATCTTCCCGTTCAAGCGGGTAGCGACAGAATTTTAAAGGCGATGAATCGTCATTATTCTTCTAAGGACTACCTCGATAAAGTTAAGTTAATTAGGGATTATATGCCCGACTGTGCGATAACGACCGATATAATGGTAGGTTTCCCGGGCGAAACGGAAGAAGACTTTCAAGACACAATGAATCTTGTTAACGAAGTAGGGTTTTCCTCGGCGTTTACCTTTGTTTATTCGAGAAGAAAGGGTACGATAGCAGATAAAATGGAAAACCAAGTACCCGAGGACATCAAAAAAGATCGTATAATGAAGCTTGTCGATCTATGCAACGAAAAGACGAGAGAGTATTCGAAACGTTACCTCGGCAAAACGGTAACCGTTCTTTGCGAAGATTTCGATAAGAAAAAGAATATGTACTTAGGTAGAGACGAATACGGAAGAATGGGTTATTTTAAAAGCGAAACCAACGTAATCGGCGAGTTTTGCGACATTAAAATCACCGATGTAAACGGTATTTCTTTATACGGTGACTTACAGACAAATAACGACTAAATAATTTTTTCACGATTTATAGGTGAATTATGGCTAAAGATAACAAAATGTCGGCAATGATGACGCACTACTTATCCGTAAAGGAACGGTATAACGATTGCGTTATATTCTATAGACTCGGCGATTTTTACGAAATGTTTTTCGATGACGCGATCGAAGTTTCGAAACTTCTCGATTTAACGCTTACCGGAAGGGATTGCGGGCTCGAGGAACGCGCACCCATGTGCGGAATACCTTACCATGCGGCGGACGCGTATATCGCAAAGCTTGTCTCGTGCGGTAAAAAAGTCGCCATCTGCGAGCAATTAACGGAACCCGGTGCGCAAAAGGGACTTGTCGAAAGAGACGTTATTAGGGTTGTTTCCGGCGGCACGATTATAGAGGACGGACTCGTCGACGAAAAAAGCAATAATTTTATATGTTCCGTTTTCGTGGGGGACGGCTTATCGTTATCCTGGGCGGATATTACGACAGGCGAATTTTTTTGTCAAGAAGTTCCCTCGAACGAAAAACTTATCGATGCGCTTTATCGAGTTAACCCGTCCGAGATTATTTGTAACGACGGCGCGTATGAATTATATCGGACGTTTTCCGAAGGCGTAAAATCGTCGATACCTAAGTTTACGCCGTACAAAAATCAAGCGTACGGGCAGAACGCCTCTAAATCGAGTCTTTTAGAACAATTTGCCGTTCATACACTCGACGGTTTTTTGTCGAGCGATAAAGTTTACGCCGTTTATTCCGCGGGCGCGCTCGTTTCTTATTTAAGGGAAACGCAGATGCATTCCCTTGAAAATATTAAAACGTTAACGTATTTCGATAACGGCAAAGTGCTTTCATTGGACGCAACCGCTCAAAGAAATCTCGAAATAACGAAATCTATGCGCGACGGCAAAACTTACGGGACCCTTTTATGGGCGTTGGATTATACCAAAACCGCCGGCGGCGCACGAAAATTGAAAGAAATATTGACGTCGCCGCTTCATGATATAGAGCAACAAAATTATCGCTTAGACGGGGTCGAGGATATCTTAAAAGACGGAATGGGCAGAGAAGCGCTCGGGGATTCTTTAAAAGGTATTAAGGACATCGAAAGGCTTTGCGGAAGGATTTCAAACAATATCGTAAATCCCCGCGATTGTCGCGCATTGTGCGATTCTTTAAGTCTTATACCCGTAATAAAATTTCAGCTAAGCGGTATGCCGTCTAAAATTCTGAAAGATATATCGGCAAACATGGGTGATTTTACCGAGCTTACAGGGCTTATCGATTCCATGATAGTCGATAACGACATTCCGCCTTTTACAAAAGACGGCGGATTTATTAAAGACGGTTTCGACGAAAAACTCGATCATTTTCGCTCGGTCAAAAACAACGGTCAAGATATTTTAAAGGAAATCGAAGCGCGCGAAAGAGAGTCGACCGGCATTAAAAATTTAAAAATCGGTTACAACAAGGTATTTGGTTTTTATATCGAGGTTACGAAATCTTTCGTCAATATGGTGCCGTATTCCTATGTTAGAAAGCAAACGCTTGTCGGTGCCGAAAGGTATATTACGGAAGAGCTTAAAAAGTTCGAAGAGGAAATTTTAACCAGCACGGAAAATATAATCAAGATCGAAAACGAAATTTTCAACAAGCTTAAAACCGTTCTTGTGCAAAAAATCCCCGAACTTTTGCGGTGCGCAAAATGCATTTCGATGCTTGACGTGCTTACTTCGTTTGCAACGGTCGCAAAAAAGCGCAATTACGTTCGCCCGATTATGCTTCCTAAGGAGGGCAAGCTCAACATCGTCGGCGGCAGACACCCCGTCGTAGAAGCGACAAGTAAGGACTCTTTTGTTCCTAACGACACGCTTTTAGATACCGATGAGACGAGGATGGCAATTATTACCGGACCCAATATGGCGGGTAAAAGTACATATATGCGTCAAGTCGCCCTTATTGTTCTCATGGCGCACGCGGGCTCGTTCGTTCCCGCAAAATCAGCGGAAATCCCGTTAGTCGATAAAATATTTACGAGGGTGGGCGCAAGCGACAACTTAATTTTCGATCAATCGACGTTTATGGTCGAAATGGCTGAAGTTGCCAACATTATACGCAATGCGACAAAAGAAAGCCTTTTGATTTTGGACGAAATCGGCAGGGGAACAAGTACTTACGACGGTTTGTCGATCGCATGGGCTGTTGTCGAGTATATTTCTTCGGCTATAAAGGCAAAAACTTTGTTTGCAACGCATTACCACGAACTTACCGAACTCGAAAACAAAATCGAAGGGGTTAAAAATTTTAAAATTACCGTAAAAGAAATTAACGGAAAGGTTATTTTCTTAAGAAAAATTACGCAAGGCAGTGCAAACAAGAGTTTCGGTGTCGAGGTTGCGTCGCTTGCAGGCGTACCCGCTACGGTTACCGACAGGGCGAAGAAGATACTTAAACTTCTCGAGAAAAACGATTTGACTAAAAACTTCGCAACACCTGCGGAGGAGCCGGAAACGATTAAAGAAGATTCCTATACGGAAAAATATATTAAACAACTCGATTTAAATAATATAACGCCGCTGAAAGCGTTTGAAATTTTACAATTTTTAAAGGAAAAATTAGATGTCGAAGATTAATGTCTTACCCAAAGAGGTTTTTAACAGAATATCTGCCGGCGAAGTCGTCGAAAGACCCTCCTCCGTCGTTAAAGAACTTTTCGAAAACGCAATCGATTCGGGGGCGCGTTCTATAATCGTATCGATCGAAAACGGCGGTACCGAGGAAATATTAATTCAAGACGACGGGTGCGGGATGGATAAAGAAGACTTAAAAAAGGCTTTTTTGCCGCACGCAACAAGTAAAATCAAACAAGCGAAAGACCTTGATTTTATCGAAACGCTTGGTTTTAGAGGAGAGGCTTTGGCGAGCATCGGTGCGGTTTCTTACTCTAAAATCGTATCTAAAACGGCGGAAGGCGAGGCTTACCAAATTATGTGCGAAGGCGGCAGCATCGGCGAAGTGCACGAATCCGTAGGTATCGAGGGCACGTCGGTAACGGTTAACTCGCTATTTTACAACACCCCCGCAAGGTTAAAGTTTTTAAAGACCGCAAAGGGTGAAGAAAGAGAGATTTCCTCGCTTATCGACAAATTGATTTTGTCAAATCCTTACGTAGCGGTTAAATACTACGTCGAAGGGCGTTTGATGAGAGAATCTTACGGCGACGGGTTGAAAGACGCGGTCTTATCCGTCTACGGCAAAGAAGCCCTTGAAAATTCTTATGAAATAAGTACCGAGAAAAACGGCTTGTTTATTCGCGGATTTATCGGAAGCGCAAACTATTATAAGGGTAACCGCACCTATCAAACGATAATCGTAAACGGAAGATATGTTACTGACAACACGATATCGATGGCTATTCAAAACGCTTATTCGAATTATCTTATGAAAAGGCAATATCCTTTTTACGTTTTGTCGATATCGGTAGACCCTTCCGTCGTCGACGTAAACGTACATCCTCGTAAAGCCGAAGTGCGTTTTGCCAACAACCAGATAATTTACGGCAGCGTTTATTCCGTCGTGTCTAAAGTTTTAGACGGCTCGTCGCAAGCGCTTAACATAGTTGACAGCGCTCCGTTTATCTCGAAAACCAAGGAAGAAATAAAAGAAGAATCCAAAGCCGAATACGTTCCGAGCGGCGAACCTATCGAAGTACCGCCGTTCGAACTCGGTAACGCGGACGCTTACAACATTGATAATTTACCCTATAACGGAGGAAATTACAGCGGAAATTACGAATTTAAGCCGCTTAAACGCGGTAAATCGACTCCGTTTTGCGACGTCATACGTGAAAGAATGACGGATTTTACCGATGAAAAGGTGTTGCATCCCGAAAAAAAGGAAGACCCCGACGATGTTTTCGAAGCCAATAAAAAATATATCGAAAAACTCGAGGCGGAAAGAAACTCCGTTCAGCAAGAACTTGAAAAAGACCTTCCCGTCAGATACATCGGTCAAGCACTCGGCACGTATGTCATTCACGAATGCGGCAACGATTTGATTATTATCGACCAGCACGCCGCCCACGAAAGAATTTTATTCGATAATTATTATAACCTCGTTAAGACGCGTAAGGTTACCTCTCAACCGCTACTGATACCCTACACCTTTAACACTAACGACCAAGAGGCTGAAATTATTTACGAAATGCTCGATTTGTTTAAGGAGTCGGGCTTCGATATGGAACTTTTAAGGGGCAACAGTTTTAGAGTCTACGGTGTCCCGTTAGAGCTCGTCGGTATCGATCTTAATGAGTTTTTCAGAGATATTTTAACCGACGACAGATTTAAGGACGAAAAAATTCCCACTATCATACGCGAATCGATTGCGCAAAAGGCGTGTAAATCCGCAATAAAGTCAGGGGATAAACTTTCGCTCGAAGAAATCAACGCCCTTATGGAAAGTTTAAAGCGAAATTGGGGGCTTAAATGTCCGCACGGCAGACCCGTTGCAATTAAAATCAACAGAACGGAAATCGATAAATGGTTCAAGAGAATAGTTTAACTAAATTTGCGGTGGTAATCTGCGGTCCTACAGGTAGCGGTAAATCGAATTTAGCGATAGAACTTGCAAGTTTAATCGGCGGCGAAATAATTTCGGCGGACTCGATTGCAATATACAAAGGCTTGGATATAGGTACGGCAAAACCTACCGATAAAGACAGACAACTTGTCGCACATCATATGATAGACGTTGCCGAGCCGACTGCGGAATACTCGGTTGCGCAGTACAAAGAAGATTCCCGTAAAATTATGGCTGATATTTTAAGCCGCGGCAAGGTCCCTATAATTTGCGGCGGAACAGGCTATTATATCGACGCGCTTTTATACGATTTCAGTTACGGCAATTGCCAAAAGGACGAAAACTTCAGAAAAAAATGCGACGACGTTATCGAAGAAAAAGGAATCGAGTTTTTATACGAACGGCTAAAATCCGTTGACCCCGAAACTTACGTAACGCTACACGTTAACGATAAAATGCGGATAGTGCGCGCACTTGAAATATTCGAAACAACAGGTATTAAAAAATCTGAAATTACAGACAAAAAGACGCCTGTTATCCCGTTTTTTGCGTATTCTTATGATTATCGTAGAGACGAACTTTACTCAAGAATAAACGAAAGGGTCGACAAAATGTTTGACCTTGGTTTAGTTACGGAAGTCGAAAATTTACTAACTTACGTTTCACCGTCCGCGCAGTCTATGCAAGGCATCGGATATAAGGAAATCGTTGACGGCTTAAAAAATAACGCTTCCGTAGTTGATATGAAAGAAAGCGTGAAACTTAACACGAGGCATTACGCCAAAAGGCAAATTACTTGGTTTAAGCGTTTGGAAAATATGACTTATCTAAAGCCCGAGTGCGGCGCATTTACCGTAAAGGAAGATATCTATGGAAAATTACGAAATACAGACGTTGATTGAAAAGGTCGAAAATAATTTAAATAAGCAATTTAAAAAAATCGACAATATTGCTTTATCTAATCAAGAAAAAGTTTTAAACGCTTTTCAAAAAAACAAAATCGCTTTAAGACATTTTAATCCGACGACTGGTTATGGCTATGACGACGACGGAAGAGACGTCCTTAAAAGAGTATATGCCGATGTTTTTAAAACCGAAGCCGCTTGTGTTACGCAAAATATAGTTTCCGGTACGCACGCCATCGCGTTGGCGCTTTTATCGGTATTAAATAAAGGCGATAAGGTTTTATCGGTTTCGGGGCTTCCTTACGATACCTTGCACGGAATAATTTTCGGGGATAAGTTTTCGCTTAAATCGGTCGGCGTTGAATTTCAATCGATTCCGTTACAAGGTGGAAAGTTTGATTATAATAAAATTAAAGAATATTTCAAGAAAAATACTCCGTCAATGATTTACATTCAACGTTCGCGCGGGTATGACGACAGGGAAAGTCTGTCCGTTTACGAGATTGAAAAACTTTGCCGAATGTTAAAAGAATTTGATTTTGAAGGTTGCGTTTTCGTCGATAACTGTTACGGCGAGTTTGTAGAAGACAAAGAAGTAACCGAGGTCGGTGCAAATTTGGTTGCGGGTTCGCTGATTAAAAATATCGGCGGAGGCATTGCGCCTTGCGGTGGCTATGTTGCCGGTAAAAAGGAATATATCAATTTAGTCGAGGCAAGGCTTACGTGCGCGACCATTGCGGGCGAATGCGGCGCAAACCCCGCGGGTTATCAATATTATTATCAAGGATTGTTTTTGGCTCCGCACGTTGTGGGGCAAGCGCTAAAATGCAGTATGCTTATAGGCGCCGTAATGGAAGAAACAGGCTTTAAAACGATTCCTTCCGCGTACGAGATTCCTTTCGATATTACTCGCTCCGTAAGATTTAACGACGAGGATAAGCTTGTTAAGTTTATTCAATCGATTCAGCGTGTTTCGCCGATTGACAGCTTTGTAACGGCAATCCCGAGCGATATGCCCGGTTACGAGGATAAAGTTATTATGGCGGCAGGATGTTTTGTTCAAGGCTCCTCAATAGAACTTTCGGCAGACGCACCTATAAGAGCGCCTTATAATGCTTATATTCAGGGCGGGCTTACGTACGAGCACGGGAAAATTGCCGTAAAAGAGATTTTGAAAAATCTATAAAAAATGCGTTCGATACACATAGCGAACGCAAATTACGAAAATCATAAAAATATTCAAAATACTTGATTTTAAGCGTGATTTTTTAGAATTTTCTGACTAAGCCTTTAACCCTTCCGATTATAGCGACGTCGTCTAAAACTATGTCGGACAGCGCGTCGTTTTCAGGGTGAAGTATAATCTTGCCGTCACGCTTGAAGAAGCGTTTACAAGTTGCCGAATCATCTATAAGGGCAACTATTATTTCGCCTTGGTCGCATGTCGAAGTCTTTTCGACGATGATTTTATCGCCGTCGTAAATACCGGCGTTAATCATACTGCTTCCCGTGACGTTTAGCATAAACATATCGCCGATACCGTGGAATTCATCCGGCAAAGGATAATATCCTTCGATATTTTCAACCGCTAAAATGGGGGAACCCGCCGTTACGGTGCCGACGATAGGTATAAATCTTGCGTTATGCTGCCTTTGATTTTTTAACACTATCGCGCGGTTTTTGGCGCCGCCGAAAGAAATATCGCCGCGGTATTCGAGTTTTTTTAGATAATATTGTACCGTCGACGTAGACGCAAAACCTACGTCGTGGCAAATCTCTCTTACAGTAGGGGGGTATCCTTCGCGCTCGATATATTCGGAAATATAATCTAATACTTCGTCTTCACGATTTTTGAAATAACTCATAGCTCACCTCACGTATATATTGTAACATAATGCGTATTTTTTGTCAAACATTCGTTCTATAATTTAGGTATTTTAGGTAATTATTATGAAAGAAAAATGTGTACTTTACGACCGCGATTGCATAAACTGCGGCGAATGCGAATTTTGCGATTTAGACCCTACCAAAATTTGCGATAACTGCGGCAAGTGTTTAGAAACCGTTAATATGGATTATGCCGCGATTAAAATCGACGGCATATCTTCGCCCGACGAAAATTTAGACGATAATACCGATTGCGATTGTGATTGCTGCGATAAAAATCACAGCCACGACGGGCATAACCACAACAGGTGATTTTTCCGTATAAATCGGTTTTTTTAGGGGTGGAACAATTATTCCCCGCGCCTAAATAAATTATTTCGAAAAGTTAATAAGTAATCTCGACATTTTTATAAAGTGCCGAGATTTTTTCTTTTGACAATTTTTTACAACGAAAAGCGATATTTGTTTAAATAAATTGACAAATTACGATTGCTATCTTAAATTTTAGCCAATCGAAAAAATTTTTATAATTATTTTTTCCCAAACTGACAGGTTCTGTCACAAAACTATTGACAATTAATAAAATAAGTTTATTATAAATAATATAAAAAACTCTACGGAGGGAATTATGAAGAAAACAATAATCATGATAGTTTGTGCGCTTGTAATTTCGTTAGCGTCAACCGCTACAGTCGGAATAGTTTCTAATAACAGAACTTATTCGACCGACGAAACCGACGCTTTTGTTGCGGAATTGCAAAAACAAATCGACGAAAACAAAAGCGAATTAGATAAGCAAATCGAAAAGCTTACAAAGGATTATAAGGAAAAGGACGCTGAACTTTTGGCGTCTATTACGGCAAATCAAAAGGCAATTTCCACTTTAGACGCTAAATACACGGAAGAAGTTGCGCTACTTGAAGAAGCAGATTCCGAAAACCAACAAGCACTTTCGGATTTGAAAACCGAGTATAATGCTAAAGTTGCTGAACTTACCGCAGCCGACGAAGCAAACGCAGAAGCACTTGCAAAATTAGAAGCCGAGTACAAAGCAAAAGTTGAAGCGTTAGAAAAGGCAGACGAGGACAACGAAAAAGCATTGGCGGATTTGAAAACCGAGTACAACAACAAGGTTGCTGAACTTACCGTAGCCGACGAAGCAAACGCAAATGCCCTTGCGGAGTTAAAAGCAACTTATGAAGCAAAAGTTGAAGCGTTGGAAAAGGCTGATTCGGACAACGCAAAAGCTTTGTCGGATTTAAAAACCGAGTACAACAACAAGGTTGCTGAACTTACCGTAGCCGACGAAGCAAATGCAAATGCCCTTGCGGAGTTAAAAGCAACTTACAAAGCAAAAGTTGAAGCGTTAGAAAAGGCAGACAAAGACAACGAAAAAGCTTTGTCGGATTTAAAAACCGAGTACAACAACAAGGTTGCTGAACTTACCGTAGCCGACGAAGCAAACGCAAATGCCCTTGCGGAGTTAAAAGCAACTTATGAAGCAAAAGTTGAAGCGTTGGAAAAGGCTGATTCGGACAACGCAAAAGCTTTGTCGGATTTAAAAACCGAGTACAACAACAAGGTTGCTGAACTTACC
>CAYNLN010000020.1:0-27764 GCA_964398065.1 uncultured Christensenella sp.
ATAGGGCTATGCCCGAAAATGAGAAGCCACCCGCTTGGCGGGTGGAGTTTCACTGGTACTTAGGAAGTCTGTTAAGGGGATTCGAACAAGAACGTTAAAAAAACGCTTCTGTGAAGCGTTTTTAGTGGCTGACCGAAGTCTTTTGCAAAGCATTACTTTGCTTTTACTTTTTTGCTTTGCAAAAGACAAGAGCGAATCCCCTTATCTCCACCAAAAAAAGGATACTGCAATGTATCCTTTTTTTGGTGCGGTAAGACTTGGATAGCGGACCTAATTTTTCAAGTAAACTTGAATTTATGTAATAACGTTGAAGAAAAATTGGTTCGCATTTGAGCGTAGCGAAAATCCGGCAGAGGCTCACGCTTTGCGGGAAACTGCCGCCTCCCCTTATCTCCAGCAAAAAAAGATAGGTTTGATACCAAAAGTATCAGACTTTTTTCTTTTTCAAAAACTTTGTTTTGTCAAAAATTTTTGTAACAATTGTAAATATATTGAATAATGTGAGATTTTGTGGTACAATTAACACACAAGTAAGTTGAAGGGCTCGGGGCGTTGGTATGGTACATAAAATGAACCTTTGGGATGAATCTTTTCAAAAAATCAAGGATAAAACGAAAACAATCGAATTAAGGCTTTTAGACGAAAAAAGGCAGCGAATTTCCATCGGTGATATTTTAATTTTTCAAAATAGCAAAAACCTAACGGAAACAATATCTTGTTTAGTTAAAAAACTCCATATCTTCGACGATTTCGAAACCTTGTATGCCGCTTTGCCGTTAGACAAATGCGGCTATTTACCGTGTGAGGTTTCATCAGCCTCTCCTAAAGATATGGAAAATTACTATTCAGCCGAAAAACTAAACCGCTATCAAGCGCTCGGCATCGAAATAGAATTACTTGGAAATTAAAAAATTCTCGATATCGTCTAAAAATTTAAAACATACTCAATCGATTTTTGTAAATACCAAATAAAAATTAATTGAAATGAAAAAAACTATATAAACTATATTTTAAAAAATATCTATGTTAGTTTAAAAAAACCGTTACAAATATGAAAACAAACTATAAAACAACTATCTTCGCTTGCTTTATCGGCTATATCGTCCAAGCAATCGTTAATAATTTCGTACCGCTATTATTCGTAACATTTCAAAACACGTATGAAATTTCGCTTCAAAAAATTACAGCGCTTATTACTGTTAACTTCGTAATTCAACTAATTGTCGACCTTTTATCCGCGGGTTTCGTCGATAAAATCGGATACAGGGCATCACTTGTCATTGCCCACGTTTTGTCGGCACTCGGGCTGATTTTTTTGACGATCTTGCCGGAAGTTTTTGACAATCACTACATAGGAATACTAATCGCCGTAACTATTTACGCTATTGGCGGCGGGCTTTTGGAAGTCTTGATAAGTCCCGTTGTCGAAGCCTGTCCTACCGAGCATAAAGAAAAAACCATGAGTCTTTTACATTCCTTTTATTGTTGGGGACATGTCGGCGTAGTTCTACTGTCTACTCTGTTTTTCTTAATTTTCGGCATAAGCAATTGGAAAATACTCGCGCTTTTGTGGGCTTTGTTACCGATTATCAATCTCATCGTTTTTATCAACGCACCGCTATACACGCTCGATGAAGAACACGAAAACAGTTTGAGTCTTAAAAAACTTTTCTCTAAAAAGATTTTTTGGATGTTTATAATAATGATGTTCTGTGCGGGAGCGGCGGAACAAGCGGTCAGTCAATGGGCATCGACTTTCGCGGAAAAATCTCTTCACGTAAATAAAACGTTGGGCGACCTGTTAGGCCCGATGGCTTTTGCCGGTTTTATGGGTTTATCGAGATTAATTTACGGAAAATCCGGTAACAAAGTAAATCTTGATAAATTTATGAAACTAAGCACGCTTCTTTGCATAGTCTCGTATTTGTGCATATCGCTTATTCCGTCTGCAGTCATTGGTTTAATTGGCTGTGCGGTATGCGGCTTTTCCGTCGGCATTTTATGGCCCGGCACATTCAGTAAATCCGTTCGCCTTATTAAAGGCGGCGGAACGGCACTTTTTGCAATGCTCGCCCTTGCCGGAGACTTAGGTTGCTCCTTAGGACCTACGCTTGCGGGATTGGTTTCGTCATCCTCAGACAATAACCTTCGCATGGGAATATTGGCAGCAACTATATTCCCGATTGCGTTACTGCTTCTTTTATGTGTATCGACAAAAAAATCTAAGAATAATAATTAAACTTTAAAAACACTCCGTTATCTTTTTAGAAAAACGGAGTGTTTTTTTATATCACAGTTAATTATTTTTAAACCTTTCGGTAAGCGGTTCGGGCGGGTTTTCGTCAAATGAAAAGTTAAGAAGCTTAACTAAAATATAGACCGATATCACGGTTGTAATACATTTTAAAATAACGTTAAACGAAACCATCGAAGTGTCCGCAACCGCAAGAATATTTAAGATGATTACGAGAAAAATTAATAAATACATCGATTTGGGAATTTCATTCTTTTTACGTTTGGAATCGGCAAGATAGTACATAAGATATGCATAAATCGTACCCCAGCACGAACATAAAAAGGGCCACACTATAAAGTCGTACACCATACCGTCTAAAAGTTTTTTCATGCTTTTTTCGAGCATTTCTTCGTTATCGACGATGATTCTTACGTTATATAAAACATTGTCCCCTACTTTACCCGAAATAAAAAGCGATGAAAAGCCGTTTACGAAACATTCGCACATCACGTACCCCATTACAAGGAAAGCAACGATTAAAAAATAATCCCTTACCGAACGACTTTGGAAAAAGCTCGTAGCCAAAAAAACCACGATAAACATCACAACGTTTGTAATTATCGGAACGATAACGGAATCAACTAAAGATTCGTAAAAAATCAAATAGAAAACTTCCGAAATAACTTGCGAAACCAAGATATACGTCAACGCACCGACTATAGCGAGAAGCAATAGCTTGCCGAGCGGTATTCGATGTCCGACGTCGAACTCGTAATAAAATACAAGTATCAAACAAGGTATCGCAATCGATAAAAATAGCAGTGCAACGGGGATAAACACCGTTTTGTCTATAAAGTACCAAGAAGCAACCATTACAGCCGATAAAAAAACCAAAGCAATGAAGCAATTAACCGTACTCCTTAGATTCGGCAAAACCGCGCCTTTTGAGGGGTACATTCTTGATTTATCTTGTTTGAGCGTTGCTAAAAATGCGGAAAAAACCGTCGGTCTTTTTTGAATGTCTTCCTTTTTTTCGATTTTAGGTTCTATAACCGAAACGATTACTTCGTCGTCTTTTTTATTGCTAAGCAGCGATAATTTATCAAACTTGTCCATCATATTCCACGAATTCTATAAAGAAATTGCTCCCTACGTCTTTTTCGCTGATTACGCCGAATTTAAGTTTATGTCCTTCCAAAATCGTTTTTACGATTGAAAGACCTAACCCCGTACCCTTAATAGGTCTTTGATGGGTTTCTGAAAATCTGTAATACTTATCCCAGATAGTTTGAATTTTCTCTTCGGAAATACCTTTGCCGCTGTCAATCGTTTCAAATAGAATTACGCCGTCTTTCTTTTTCAGTCTAACGCAAACGGTTTTATCTTCGCCCGTGTAATTAATGGAATTACCGATAAGATTATATAAAACCTGTTCGATTTGTCTTGCGTCGCAAATCGTTGAGAGGTCTTCTTCTATATCCGTCTTTATCGTAAAGCCGTTATTCTTGGCAAATTCAGTCATTCTGAATAACACCGTGTTAAGAAGCTCCGAAAGATTTACGGGTTTTAAATCGGGGGTATTCATACCGTTTTGAAGTTTACTTAAGTCTAAGATATCGTTAACGAGCATCGTTAGCCTGTCGGCTTCGTCGATTATTACCTTTGTATGTTTGTCGCGTTTTTCCTTTACGTCACCCGATAAATCTCTAATCATCTCGGCATACGCCTTAATCATCGTAAGCGGTGTTTTAAGATCGTGCGACACGTTCGCAAGTAAATCCCTTTGTAAAACCCCTGTTTGGGCGATACCGTCTTTTGCATAGTTCAAAGCGTCGGCAAGTTCTCGTAATTCTTCAAAATCGTTACCGACAAAAGTAACGTTTTCGTCGCCGTTTGCCCACTTTTTGGCAGTTTTAGACATCTGTCCGATGGGCTTGGATATCCTTATGGCAATATACATTGCTACAAAAAAGGAAATAATGACAACAACGCCCGAGTCTATTATAAGTTGCGACTGAATGGTTCGAATAGTTTCGGATAAGGCGTCGAGATTGCTTACTAAAACAAGATATCCGTCTATTGTTTCGTTGGAAATCCTCGAAACATAGTAAAAGTAGCCGTCGTTAGACCCGTTTACGCTTCTTTCGCATATATATGATTGTTGCTGATGTTCTAAAGCAGAAATCGCCGTATTGACTATTTCGACGACTCTGTCGGTTATGCTCCCGTTACGAACGTTTACGTCGATACTTCCGTTTTCGTCGTTTCTAAAGCCGTTTTGCGGCAATTTATCCTCTTCGTCGAAATCGGCATAAGCAGAAATTATAGTATCGATATTAAGCACGCCGTTTTCGTCGTATTCGGTTACGTACGAAAAAATGCCGGCTTCGTTAGCGTTAACCGCCATGGAAAGCCAGCCGGATACCGTATCGTCGGTTACGTTAGACTCCGTGTTCATCGACGAGGAAATCACGTTACCGAGCGACGTCAAAGTTTCAATCTTGCGTTGCTGAAAAATCATATCGAAAAGCAAAATCTGGAAAATCCAAATAATAGCCACTATCAGCAACGCAAAAATGACAAGATAGAACCAAATATTATACTTAAGCTTGGTTAACCTTTTTCCTTTATGTTGAGATTTCATGCCTCGAATTTATACCCCATTCCCCTTAAGGTAATGATAAACTTTTTATAGTCTTTAAGGCGCGATCTAAGAGTTTTTATGTGAGTGTCGACCGTTCTGTCGTCTCCGTAAAAATCAAACCCCCAAACGTCAGCCAAAAGCTTCTCGCGCGAAAGGGCGATACCTTTGTTGGTTACCATGTAGAAAAGTAACTCGTATTCCTTCGGGGTAAGGTCAACCTTTTCGCCGTCGACGAAAACGTTTCTTCCCTTGATGTCGACCTCTAAGCCCTCGAACTTCATTGAATCGTTTCTTTGCAAAGCGTCGCCTTTTTGTTTGCGCTTAATTATAGCGGCAACTCTTGCCATAACTTCTTTCGGCGAAAACGGCTTAACTACATAATCGTCGATACCTAACTCGAAACCGAAAAGTTTGTCGTATTCTTCGCTTCTTGCCGAAAGCATGATAACGGGAATGTCCGAAATCTTTTTGATTTCCTTAACCGTGGAAAAACCGTCGAGTTTAGGCATCATTACGTCCATAATGATAAGGTCGTAAGCGTTGTCTTTGCATTTTTTTATCGCTTCCATTCCGTCTTCGGCTTCGTCTGTTTCATAGCCCTCGAAATCGGCATATTCGCAAAGAACTTGCCTAATCATCGCTTCGTCGTCAACAATAAGTAATTTCATATTTTTCTCCTTTTTATAGTAAACGCATTAAAGCGCATAAACATTGTTTTAATAAATAATAGCACCAAACGGTTAAAATTGAAACATAAATGTGTTATATATGCGAAAATTATAGGAAAACATTAATTTTATTCTTAACGATTTTTTCACCGTCTTTTTTAATTACAAAGCTGTCTCCGCCCGCAGACAAAGCACCGTTTAACCTTTCGTTATTGAAAACTAATGCCGATAAGTTTTCGACCGCATAGGCAAAATCGCATCCGCTATTTAAAAACGAGGCATCGAAATCGGTAATTCGGTCGTCGTAATGCGGACACGCAAGCCCGTTTAATACCCCTAATCCGTCGTGATAACCGTAAGAATCGTTTCCCGTTACCGAGGGACTGTCCGTATACATTTTATCGAACCAACAAATGCAGCCTGCCGATAGTCCGCAAATAACGGTCCCTTTTTTATACGCTTCCAAAATAAGCTTGTCCATGCCCGTTTCTTTCCACTTGTTAAGCATAAAAACCGTATCGCCGCCACCGACGTATATAAAATCGGCACGCGCTATCTTGTCGCTTATTTTTTCGATATTCATTTCACCGTAGCAAATAAGAGCGCAATCGGCTTTTATATCGAAAACACTCGTATAAGTTTTTCGAAAACTGTTAAAGTACGGCATGCTGTCGTGGCTTGCTGTGCCAATGAAAAGCCCCATAGGCCTACGTTCCCCGCAGCGCTTTTTTACAAGCGCGGAAACGTACTCGTCTATCTTAAGCGTGGCTTTGGATTTAATCTCTCCTCCGCCGATTAAAATCATAATTCTGTCATTCATAAAAACTTCATAAATCACACTTTTTATCAGCGTTTTTCAAATCGTTTACGATAGATTCTGCTGCAAAAATCAACTCGTCTCGATTGTTGTTAATTTCGCCTTTAAGCACTAAATCGAAAATGGTATTTTTGACGTAACCGAGGTTATGTCCGTTTATTCCGAGTGCCAATAAATCGTTCCCGTTTATAACTAAATCTTTAATTTCGCAAATCTCGTTATTACCGATTATTTCGTCGAGATAATACTTTAACTGCCTGACTCTCGCGCGATAACGTTTAAGTCCGTAAACGGAATGCGCCGAATTATCCGCGACTTTTAAATAATACAGGTCATAACAAAGTTCGAATCCGTGTTCGCTGATATATTTTTTCACCGAGTACTTGGAATCGCTTATTCCTCTGTCGTGATCGCCAATAAGCGTCAAAACATCGTTTTTAAGTTTGGTCGGAAATTTCAATCTGTTTAAAATCGGTCTTGCAATCTCTTTTGAACGCTCCATATGACCCGGCGTATGCCCTATACCTTGTTTATCGAAAATCAAACAATCGGGCTTACCGATATCGTGAAGCAATAAAGCCCAACAAATTTGAGGCTTTTTAACCTTGCAATAAGATAGCGCGGCAACGGTATGATTGAAAACATCGTAATCGTGCGATAAACTAAACTGTTCGAATCCGTCAGTCTTTCTTAGTTCCGGTATAATTTCAAAAATTATTTCCTTGCAAGTATATAGAGTTTGCGGGAAATATTCACCGATAACCGCTATATTTAGTTCTGAAAAAATCCTTTCGACGGATATATCTCTTAGAAAAGCCTTACAACTTTTCATAGCGTTTAAAGTTTCCTCGTCGATTGTAAATCCGTAAACCGAGGCAAACCTTATCGCCCTTAAAATTCTTAGCGCATCCTCTCTAAATCTCGTTTTCGGGTCGCCTACCGCCCTAATGATACCCGAGGCAAGATCTTCTTTGCCGCCGAAATAATCGATAATTTTTAAATCTGCGCCGTAAGCCATGGCATTAACGGTAAAATCACGCCGCTCGAGGTCTTTTTTCAAACTCAAAGTAAAACTAACGTTTTCGGGCCGCCTATGATTTATATATTCGCCGTCAACGCGATAAGTCGTGATTTCGAAAACGTTTTTACCGACGATAACGCCGACAGTTCCGTGCTTAAGCCCCGATTCGATAAAATTAAACTCGGAAAAAACTTCCTTAATCTGACAAGGCGTAGCGTTGGTCGTTATATCGTAATCATGTATCGGAATCGATAAAAGTTTGTTTCTGACCGCACCGCCGACAATATATGCTTCGTATCCGGCATTATTCAGTTTGTTTAAAAGATTTAATGCAACGGATTCCATAATAGTAAAAAATCTGATGTTTTGGTGTTATTTGCCAACGCAAAACTTTGCAAATATCTCATTAATAACGTTTTCGTCTGCCGTTTCGCCGCTTATTAGCCCTAAAGACAAAAGCGCTTGTCTTAGGTCAACGGTTATTATATCCAAGGGCATTACGCGTAAAGCGTGCAATGCGGTGCCAATCGACGCTATTGCCGAATTAAGCGCCTCGTAATGCCTTCTCTCGACGAGATAATCGCCGTCGAAATTGACCGTATCGAGCCCTGCGCGCTTATAAATCAACTGTTTAAGTTCGTTAACGCCTTCACCCGATTTCGCCGAAAGACAAATATCGTAATTATCATACGGTACGGCGTTCGATAACGCGTCAACCTTGTTTACGACCGTTATAGGATTTCTGTCCTTTACTAAATCGTAAACTTCCTTGTCGTAAGGCGTATAGCCCGTTGTTGCGTCGAGCATAAAAACAACGACGTCGGCGGAGGCAATTGCACGTTTAGATCTTTCTATGCCGATAATTTCAACCGTGTTATCCGAGTCCCTAATACCCGCCGTATCGTAAAAATTAAATCTTATGCCGTCAATTTCGATGCTGCCTTCCACTAAGTCCCTTGTCGTGCCCTCGATTTCGGTAACAATTGCTTTATCGCAACACAGCAGCGCGTTAAGAAGCGAACTTTTACCGACATTGGGTTTACCGCAAAGAACTACACCGACGCCGTTTTTAGCCTTGCTTCCGACATTAAACGTGTCGGCAAGTTTTTTTAATGCCGTTTGGGCTTTGTTAAGCCTTTGTTCGATGTCGTCTATTTCTGCGCTTTCGATATCTTCTTCGGGGTAATCGATATTAGCGTCGATAAGAGCCAAAACGTAAGTTAAGTCCGACTGACATTCCTTAATTCGCTTTAATAAATTTTCCCTATACAAATAGTAACCGGCTTTAACTTCCGCAACGCTTTGAGAATTAATCATATCTATCAATCCTTCGCAAGAGGAAAGCGAAAGTTTTCCGTTTAAAAACGCACGTTTGGTAAACTCGCCTCTTTCGGCAAGTCTTGCGCCATGCGTAAGACAGGTTTCCAAAACACCTCTCGTAATTGCTTGCCCGCCGTGACAATGGAACTCAACCATGTCTTCGCCGGTATAACTTTTCGGTGCTTTAAAGTAAACGCACATCCCGAAATCTTTAAAAGTGCCGCAATCTATAGTACCGACATAAAGCCTATAAGGTTCGAAATCGTAAACATCGGTTTTTGAACGGAACATCTTTTTTGCGATATCTAGCGGAGATGAACCGCTTATTCTGATAATCGCAACGCCGCTCGGTTGCATCGCGGTTGAAATTGCCGCTATGTTATCTTCTTTAATCATAGCAAATCCTCGCTTTGCTAAGTATCGTTACGTTTGTCGGAATAATCCTCAAAAACGTCGATATCTTCTTCTTTTTTGTGTGTTTTTACGTCGTAATCGGAATACGGGTCTGGCGTGCTGTTGTGCGAAACGAAAGGTTCCTGAGGGTTATTAAAACCACCGCCCGAACGGTTCGCCGTATATGAGTCGAAACGCATTTTCATATATTGGCTGTAATTAAATCTTTCACGTTTTCTGACAACGAATACCAAAATTCCGAAAACTGGTTCGATAAATATCGATAAAAGCGAAAACAAAATTTGATTCTTTTTGCCGTAATACATGAAGAAAGTCATTATTAAAAATACTTCCGAAATCACCAAAGCCAAACCTACCAAAGCATTCGAAAGCGTAAGAACTACGTCGACCCAAACGTTTCCGTAAGTTTCGGGCAACACGCCTATCGTCCCCGTCTTTATAAACTCGACAATAACGTCTCCGTACAACAAAAGGTCATACGTTATGCTTAACGCATAATTCAGTATCATTGCTATCATTGTAACCAAACCGAGGTTTTTAACGCGATAACCGAAGACTTTGGTTCCGCCGACTATTTTACCCATTAGGTAATAACTCGCAAACGGAATAAACGCAAGATATGCATGCTTTTTCCCTTCGCGTTTAGCAATGGTATATAAGCCGATTGCTTTAAACACAAAACTTGCAATATAGATGCATGCGGTAATTATCAAAAAATAAAGTACCAACATTCTTTCGTCGACAACTAAGTCTGAAAAACGTGAAGTTGTCATCGAACTAAGTTCTTCTATAGTTCTCAGTAAAGACTGAATCATTAATGCCTCCTTATGCGGAAACGGTAATATTTGTATCGGTGCAAATTACCTAAACAAAAAAACCGATTTGCATATTAAATATTATTTTGACCGATAATCTTTTGTATGCAAACGATTTTTTCGTTAGTAACTTTTTATTCCGATTAAATTTGTTCTAAAAAGCGTGTTAGCGTAATACACGGCTAAATATTAATACGCTCTTGCAAACAAAACTTTCTTCGTCGCCTTTTTACCGCAAACGGCGCAAGTCGCACCTTCGTCGGCGTCGCCGATTATAACCCTCGCGGTTGCAGCCGTGTCTTGCTTGATTTTATCTTCGCAGTCTCTACATCCGCACCAATTGACTTTAACGAAGTTTTTCCCTTCGACGCCTTCTAATATTTCTTGCATATTTCGGGCGTCTTTGACCTTCGAATCGCGCATCTTTCTGGATTTTTCGAGCATATCTTTTTGAACTTTATCCAAAAGACCGACGACTTCGTCTAAGTTATCGAGCGAAAGGGTGGATTTTTCGAAGTTATCTCTACGGGAGATTACGCATTGATTTACCTCTATATCCCTCGGACCTATTTCGAGCCTTATAGGACAACCTTTCATTTCCCATTCGTTAAACTTCCATCCGGGGCTTGCGTCTCTTGCGTCGAGTTCCGCCCTTATACCCATACCGACAAGTTTCTCGGTAACTTCTTTGGCTTTTTGCAAAACGCCCTCTTTAAACTGTGCAACGGGTATAACTATAACTTGAATAGGAGCAATAATCGGCGGCAACGATAAACCGCGTTGGTCGCCGTGTGCCATTACTATTGCACCGATAAGCCTCGTGGAAACACCCCAGCTGGTGGAATAGCCGTATTTTAGCACATTGTCTTTATCGAGGAATTTCATATTAAACGCTTTTGCGAAATTCGTCCCTAAATAATGCGAAGTTCCCGCTTGCAAACTTTTACCGTCAAGCATCATTGCCTCCATGCCGTAAGTTTCGACGGCGCCCGCGAACTTTTCTTTTTCGGTTTTAATCCCCGTAAACACAGGGATGGCAAGACACTCGTTGGCAAAGTCTTCGTAGACTTTGAGCATCTTCATTGTTTCTTCGCGCGCCTCTTCCTCGGTAGAGTGAACGGTATGACCTTCTTGCCATAAAAACTCGCTCGTTCTTAAAAAAGGACGAGTAGTTTTTTCCCATCTGACAACGTTAGCCCATTGATTCATGATTATAGGCAAATCACGATAACTTTGGAGCCACTTGGAAAACATTTCGCAAATTATAGTTTCGCTGGTAGGTCTCAAAACGAGATTTTCCTGTAATTTATCCCCGCCTGCGTGCGTAACCACGGCGACTTCGGGCGCAAAGCCTTCTACATGTTCCGCTTCGCGCTTTAAATAACTTTCAGGTATAAGCATGGGAAAATAAGCGTTCTTAACGCCCGCTTTTTTGAAACGTTTATTAAGTTCGGTTTGGATGTTTTCCCAAATCGCATAACCGTAAGGTCTGATGACCATAGTGCCTTTAACGGGACCGTAATCGACGAGTTCGGTTTTGATAACCACGTCTGTATACCACTGAGGAAAATCCTCTTCTATATTGGCTATGTTTTTTACAAATTGTTGTTCTTTTGCCATAGATGCCTCTTGTAATAAATAGTTTAAAGTATTCTTTTAATATAAATATTATAAAACAAGTTTTTCCCTTTGTAAAGCAAAAATCGGTTTTTTTTCGTTATTTGACGTAGGTTTTGCCTTTTTGAAAGATTTTGCGTGCGATTTTACGCTAAATATATGTTTTTTTCGGAAAAAGGCATTTTATTGCGCTAAAAATTAATTTTCCCTTGACTGAAATCTAAAACAATTGTATAATTTTTATATTAGGAGGCAAAATAATGGACAAATTTCAAACCGCAGTGAATGCCGTACGCGTTATATCGGCTGAAGCAATCAATCAAGCAAATTCCGGGCATCCGGGGCTCCCTTTGGGCGCAGCTACGGTTGCGTTTACCCTTTTTAACGATTTTTTAAAATTCAATCCTAAAAATCCCGACTTTGTCGACCGTGACAGATTCGTTTTATCCTCGGGACACGGCTCGATGCTACTTTATACGCTTCTTCATATGTTCGGCTATAAAATCACTAAGGACGATTTGAAGAATTTCCGTCAATTAGGTTCCAAAACCCCCGGTCACCCTGAATACGGTCATACGCCCGGCGTCGAAATTTCCACAGGACCGCTGGGTCAAGGTATCGCCAACGCCGTAGGTATGGCAATAGCCGAAACCAAACTTGCCGCAGAATTTAACCGCGAAGGATTTCCTGTTGTAGACCATTACACTTACGCTCTTTGCGGCGAAGGCTGTCTTATGGAGGGTATCGGCTACGAAGCATCTTCCCTTGCAGGAAGTTTAAAACTCGGCAAATTGATTCTGTTTTACGATTGCAATAAAATTACGATAGAAGGTTCTGTCGACGGTGTTTTCGACGAAAATATAGTGGCAAGACAAAAAGCCCTCGGTTGGCAAGTTCTCGAGGTCGACGGAAACGATCACAACGCAATAAAACGCGCAATCTTGAAAGCCCGCTCGGAAACGGAAAAACCGTCTATGATTATGTGTCATACCGTAATCGGTTTCGGCGCGCCTAACCAAGGCACCGCAAAAGTACACGGGTCGCCTTTAGGAGAAGAGAATCTTCGCATAATGAAGGAAAACCTCGGCTGGACGTCCGCGCCCTACGAATACCCTGAAGAAATTCAACCGCTTTTGAATAAAGCAGTTAATCGCGGCAAAAAAGCCGAAAAAACTTGGAAGCAGATGTTTGCGGAATATTCCGTAAAATACCCCGAACTTGCTCAAAAATTCAACGAGTGGCAGTTAAATGACCATACGTCGGTTAAAAAGTCGCTCGAAAGCGTTGACAACACTCAATCGGTAGCGACAAGGAACGCAGGTCATACCGTAATTAACGTAGTTTCGAAATCGGTCGAAAATCTTTTCGGCGGCAGCGCAGACCTTACCCCGTCGAATTTGACTAAACTCGATGAAAAAGACTACTATAAATCCGACAACCGAAACGGTTCTAATTTGCAATTCGGCATACGCGAACACGCAATGGGTGCAATCGTAAACGGCATTTCAGTTCACGGAGGGCTTACCCCCTACTGTTCTACGTTTTTTGTCTTTTCGGACTACCTAAAGCACGCAATAAGAATCGCAGGGATTATGAAAACGCCTGCTATATATGTATTTACACACGATTCCATCGGCGTCGGCGAAGACGGTCCGACCCATCAACCTATCGAACAACTTGTCGCGTTGAGATCTATTCCCAACGTTCAAGTATGGAGGCCTTGCGACACTTTGGAAACGGCGGCGGCTTGGTACAGCGCGCTAACGTCGGGATTACCTACCGCAATTTGTCTTACGAGACAAAAGACTAAACCGTGCTCGAAAAATTTCGACGACATATCTAAAGGCGGTTATATTGTCGAAAACAGTTTGAAGCAAACACCCGATTGTTTATTGATCGCCACGGGTTCCGAAGTTGAAATCGCTATCGAAGCACGCAAAATATTACTTAAAAGCGGTTACGACGCAAGGGTCGTTTCGATGCCCTCGATGGAAGTTTTCGAAAGCCAATCTCAAAAATACCGTGAAAGCGTTATACCTAAAAAAGTCAGAGCGAGAGTTTGCGTCGAAGCAGGTTCGGCTTATTCTTGGCATAAATACGCCGGGCTTGACGGCGAACTTGTCTGCATAGACGAATTCGGACTTTCGGGAAAATACCCCGAACTTTTCAAAAAATTCGGATTCACTGCGGAAAACGTCGCTGAAAAAGCATTACTCGCAATAGCAAAGAACTAAAATAAACAAAAGTCCGAGAAGTTTAATGTGTGAAAGCGCGTGAACGCTTATCTACATCGTTAAATCTTCTCGGACTTTTGTTTATTCTTTTTTGTCTTTATCCGGAACGATCGCCTTAGCGGGCGTTTCTTCTTTTAAAGACATAATGTAATTGTTATAATCGGTTTCGGTAAGTTTTGCGACTTTTCTTTTTTTACGTTTCATATGTCACCTCAATAAAAAGATAACACTATTCTTGACAACCGAAATATAAAATATACGGGGAAATCAGTTTAATTTGTTTTTAGGACAGACTTTCATACAGATACCGCAAACGGCACCGCGTCCTACATCATTGTAATTTTTCATATTACGAGAACATTTTTCTTTATCGAAAAGTTCTTTATGCGGGCTTTCCGGATCAAAATTTTCACCGTAAATAGCACCGCACGGACAAGCATTTTTACAAATATTACAGTTTCCGCACCCTTCTAAAACGAGCGGCTTATCGGGAAAAAGCGGCGCATCCGTAAGCACCGTGGCAAGCCTAATTTTGCTGCCGAATTCTTTTGTAATAAATAAACTGTTTTTACCTATGTACCCGAGCCCCGCTTTTCTTGCGCAAGTTTTATGCTGAAAAATACCGCTGAATTTATTCGTAGGCACGCTTTGGGACGCCGCAATCGGAAATGCGTTGTAACCGTTACTTTCTAAAATCGATACAGCCGAAAGCGCAAGCTGGTCGAGTTTATAGTTAACGGTTCTGTAATGCTGAAAATATGAAATACTCGGGCGGTCTTTAATAGTTTTCAAAACGCTGTCGGATAGTTTTACGATAATCGAAACGGCGTGTGTTAAATACGGCTGATCTTCTATAGGCGAAAAATCCAAATCACAAAACCCGACAAGGTTCGCACCTTCAGATATAAGCCTTTTCTTTAAAATTACGTCAATCATAAAATCACCAAAAATCTCGCATTATATCTCATAAATTATAGTAACGGGACCGTCGTTTGATTGGTCGATTTTCATATTGCCTCCGAATACGCCTTTCTTTACCGTTACCCCTTCTTCGATAAGCTTTTTCATAAAAAACTCATAAACATTGTTGGCGATTTCAGGCGTTTCGGCAAGCGAAAAACTCGGTCTGTTTCCGTGCGAAACGTCGGCAAGAAGCGTAAATTGCGACACCGCAAGAACCTCGCCTTTGACGTCTTTTACGGACAAATTCATTTTTCCGTTTTCATCTTCGAATATGCGAAGATTGGAAATCTTTTTTGCAAGATACGTCGCCTTTTCTAAGTCGTCGCCCTTTTGAACGCCGAAGTATACGACTATCCCTTTGTCGATTGAAGAAATTGATTTACCCGAACACGTAAGCGTTGCCGACGTAACGCGTTGAACTACTGTTTTCATTTTTATTATCCTCGAAGTATTTTGTGTATCGTAGAATTTTATTTACATACATTTCCGTTTCTTTAAACGGTATCTTCATAAGTGTTTTTCCGTCCGTGCTAAAAGCGCTGTCGGAAAGCCAAAGTCTTACATTGCCCTCGCCCGCATTATAAGCGGCAAGAACAACAACGTCATATTTAAATTTTCCATATAAATAATCGAGATAAGCGGTGCCGACGCATATATTTGCCTCGGGTTTAAAAATATCGTCTTCGGTATAATCCAAACTATATATGTTGCAAACGTAGTTAAACGTGCTCTTTTTGATTTGCATTAGCCCGTATGCACCTTTATCCGATTTTGCTTTTTCATGAAAATTGCTTTCGACTTTAATAACCGCCAAAATCAATTCTTGTCGAACGTTAAAAGCATTGGCGCTTTTAATTACAAATTTATTGTAACGTTTGATTCTGTAGTTCGATGCAAAAATCGAAGTTGCAAAAATGACGCATAACATCAAACAAATTATAATTTCTAAAAATTTAATTATTGTATTCTTTCCATAAGTCGACAATACGTTGCACCTTTAAACATAACGACTTAACGTCACCGTCGTTATATATTACAGTATGCTTAGAAAAATCGGAATTATCATAATCGATTTGATTTTTCATTCTTAACAAAGTTTCGTCTTCGGTTAAGCCGTCTCGCTTTTTCGCAGCCAAAAGCCTTTCCTTCGTATTTCGCAATATAACAATCACTTTATCGAAAGCGTCTTCTTTTTTGCTTTCAAAGAGCAACGGGATTTCAAAAAACACTATGTCTTCTTTTGTGTTATCCAATATTTCATCGATTTTAGCGTAAACAAGAGCGTGCGTATATGTGTTTAATTTATCGAGAAGCCGTTTATCGGTAAAAACCTTTTCCGACACGGCTTTTTTATCGAGTACAATCTTGCCGTGTTCGTTTTGCGGCGAAACGCCTATAAAATCACATATTTTTAAAACGACGCTTTCGTCGGACAAAAGGTCGGAATATATTTTATCGGCGCTGTAAACTTTATATCCGATTGAAGTTAAATATTCCGATACGGTTGATTTCCCGCAGGCTATGCCTCCGGTTATAGCAACTTTTAACATAACAAAAACCCTTTTATTTACTTATTTTGCATCATACCAAGATTTAGCAGCAGACACCGAAACCGTTAACGGCACCGACAGTTTTACTGCGTTTTCCATTTCTTCGACAAGGATTTTTTTAACTTCTTCCGCTTCGTCGCTATATGCGTCGATTATAAGCTCGTCGTGGACTTGAAGTATAAGTTTAGATTTAAAACCGCCTTTAGTCAGTCTGTTATAGACATTAATCATGGCAAGCGCCATAATATCTGCGGCGGAGCCTTGCAGCGGCATATTCATTGCCGCTCTTTCGCCAAACGACCTTACGTTATAGTTCGAAGAGGAAAGTTCGCGTATATAACGTTTTCTTCCGAAAAGACTTTTGGCATATCCGGTTTCTTTCGCGTCGGCGACGTTTTTATCCATATAAACTTTTACTTCGGGGTAGAGTTCGAAGTATTTTTTTATATATTCGCCTGCTTTTTTAGGATAAATTTTTAAAGTCTTCGATAACCCGAAATCGCTGATACCGTAAATGATTCCGAAGTTAACCGCTTTGGCGGTTCTGCGCATTGTTTCGCCTACGTCATTCATCGAAACACCGAAAACCATTGCGGCTGTCGCCGTATGTATGTCTTTTCCTTCGTTAAAGGCATCGATTAACGGCTTGCAACCTGAAAACGCCGCCAAAAGTCTTAATTCGATCTGTGAATAATCCGCATCGATTAAAACCCTGTCTTCAGACCTTGCGCTGAAAAGTTTGCGTATTTCCTTACCTTCCTCGTCCCTTACGGGGATATTTTGAAGATTGGGTTCTCTTGACGAGAGCCGCCCCGTAGCCGTTTGCACCTGATTAAAAGTCGTGTGCACAAGTCCCGTTTTTTTATCGATAAGCCCTCTGAAACCGTCGATATATGTCGAATTTAGTTTCGCTATTCTTCTGTATTTCAAAATAAGCGGAACTATCTCGTGCGAATCGACTAATTCCTCTAAAACTTCCGACGCCGTAGAAAATCCCGATTTAGTCTTTTTACCGTGATTAAGGTTAAGTTTAACGAACAAAATATCCGCAAGTTGTTTAGTGGAGTTTATATTAAAACGCTCGCCGGCAAGGTCGTAAATTTTGTTTTGCAACTCATCCAAAGTCGCTTTATAGTAGGACGACATTTTTTCAAGCGACTCTAAGTCGACTTTAAACCCGGTGATTTCCATATCGTAAAGTACGTCGGAAAGCGGTTTTTCAATCTCATTATACACCCTGTTTTCCTCATCGGAAAGTAGACTTAAGTATGCTTCGTATAATAGCGATAGCGAATACGCAGGGGTATTTTTATTCAATCCTTTAGCGGTAAATACAGTGGAAAGTTCCTCGTCTTTATTTGTATAGTCGACAAGATACTTTAAAATCGAAACGTCTTCAAAAGAGCACTTTGGCGTAATGCCATAATGCGATAGTCTATGAAGAAGTTGATTTTTTCTATAAACTATAACGGTGTTTTTTGGATTTTCAAAAATCGGAGCAAGCGCTTTTATCGCTTCGTCATATTCGAACCCTTCATCGAAGAACGATTCTTTTACGGAAAGTTGACATTCTGTTTCCCCAAAATTATAAAAAGACACAAAATCGTCGATTATTAAAGCGATTTTATTTGAATTTACGAATTTCGTAATTTCGTTTTTATCAATTATTTTTGTTATGATAACCGCTTTATTATTAACTTGAGCGGCGTTATTATCCTCGTCGTTTTTAATAAATAATTCCGACTTTTTTAATATGTTGACAAAACCTAACTTAATAAAAAGATCTTTTAAACCTTTATTAAACGGGAAGCTATAGCAGCAATCGTTAATTTCGAGCGGAATATCAACCGAAGTATTTATGGTTGCCAATGTTTTAGATAAGTAAGCCGAGTCCTTGCCGTCAATCAATTTTTCTTTTAACTTACCTGTAATTTCTTCAATTGAATTGTATAAATTTTCGATAGTAGTATACTTTTGAATAAGGGAAAGAGCAGTCTTTTCGCCTACGCCCTTCACCCCGGGAATGTTATCTGAACTATCCCCCATTAGCGCCTTTAGGTCGATAATATTAATAGGGTCAATACCGTATTTATCTTTGAAGTTTTCACCTGTATACGGATCGATATCGGAAATTCCTCGCCGCGTAAAATGGACGGATACTTTATCGTCGACAAGTTGAAAACTATCCTTATCCCCCGTATATATAATTGTATCGCAGCCGTGACGCTTTGCCATAGTACCGATAATATCGTCGGCTTCGATACCCGCAAGTTCGAAATGTTTTATACCCGCAGCATCGAGAACTTCTTTAACGATAGGCATTTGTGCGGCAAGGTCGTCCGGCATAGGCTTACGTGTCCCCTTGTAATCCTCGAACATTTTATGTCGGAAAGTCGGTTCCTTACGGTCAAACGCTACCAAAATATATTTCGGCGATACTTCCGAAATAATTTTTACAAGCATATTCATAAATGCGAAAACTGCATTTGTAGGCGTACCGTCGCTTGCTTGCATAGGCGGAGTCGCGTAAAAAGCACGATTGATTAAACTATTACCGTCAATTAAAACAAATTTATCCATTTTTTTTAAAATATTAAAATAAAACCCTTGATTTTATATTCCTTTTGTGTTATTATATATAAGCATTTGAATTGAGTGCTTGCCGCTGTGGCGGAATAGGCAGACGCAAGGGACTTAAAATCCCTCGCCCTCAAAAGCGTGCCGGTTCGAGTCCGGCCAGCGGCACCAACGGCGACTTCGATTATTTAGTCGCAAACAAACGGCATTTGCTTTAGGCAAATGCTTTTTTGTTTTCTCCTTAGTTCTCGTCGCCTTAACTAAAACTGACCGTCGAGAAACTTTTTCGTGACGCGATTGACCTTCGGTAGCAATCGCTATTCCGTCGCTTATGCTCCTTACGAGTCCGCCTAAGCAAGCACCAACGGCGACTTCGATTATTTAGCCAGTAACAAACGGCATTTGCTTTAGGCAAATGCTTTTTTGTTTTCTCCTTAGTTCTCGTCGCCTTAACTAAAACTGACCGTCAAGAAACTTTTTCGTGACGCGATTGACAAAAAAACAATTTAAAAATAAGATTACAATTATTATATATTAATTACAGTCGTTTGTCAAACGAATGCCTTTAAAATACCAATTAACATTCCCATTCCGCCCTTGTCTATAATTAGCATTCTTCCGTTTGCGGAAAACAAATTACATATAATGTCTACACAATAAAAAATTTCATTAATTTTAACATAACTCAATTGAACAACATTTAAAATTAAAAATAATTGACTTTATTCTAATTTTTCTGCTATAATAACTAAAAATGTTAAAAACACATCACATAATAAAAGAAGGATAATTATATGTGGAATCAAAAATTATGTATAGCGACGCTCTCGACGCCTAAGGCAACCGAGGAAGAGCAAATATCGCTTTTTAAAAAAGTAGGCTTTGATGGATTTTTTCAAACGTATTCAAATGATATCGATCTTAAAAAATTAGTAAACGTCGCGAATAACGAAGGTGTTTTCCTTCAATCCGTACACGCACCGTACAATAAGATGAATCACGTTTGGGAAAAAACAAATCAAACAAACGCCGCAATCGATGAACTACTTAAATGCCTTGACGAGTCCAAAGACGCGGGTGCACCGATAGTCGTAATGCACGCTTTTATAGGTTTCGAAGACCATAATCCTACCGAATTCGGGCTCCAAAACATAGAAACCGTCGTAAAAAGAGCAAACGAACTCGATATCAAACTTGCATTCGAAAACACCGAGGGCGAAGAATACCTTGCCGCAATCATGAACAGATTTTCGAATGAAAAAAACGTCGGTTTTTGTTGGGACACGGGTCACGAAATGTGTTATAACCATAGCCAAGACCTTATTAAACTTTACGGGAAAAAACTTTTCTGCACACACCTAAACGACAACTTGGGAATAAGCCGCTACGACGGAAAGATTTTTTGGACAGACGACCTTCATCTTCTTCCCTTCGACGGAATCGCAGATTGGCGCAATATCGTAGATAGACTTAACAGTTGCGGATTCGATAAAGAACTCACATTCGAGTTAAACTTAAGCAGCAAGCCAAATCGCCACGAAAACGACGTCTATGCAAATATGGAGATTGTCGACTATTTGACCGAAGCCTACAAGCGTGCTTGTAGGGTCGCCGCTTTAAAGCAATCGCTTAACACTCACCCCTTGTCTTAACCTTTTTAAAAATAAAAATTAAGCTTAATTTGTATTTATTATATCGATTATTTTATAAAAACCAACCGCGAGAGGCTCGCAATTTAATGCAAGCCTCTCGCGGTTGGTTTTTTTGTTATATTTAAAATGTTTTGGCTACTTATAGAATAACAAGACTCTCAAACCTCAAATTATATTAGGCGTGAAAATCACGTACTGACGATACGGAAATTCTATAAGTACAACTTAGCATAGAATAACAAGACGAGTTCAAATAAAAATTTATTCTAATCACTTATTCGCATTGGCGATGCGCCCTCGTAAGAGGGCTTTTTACTTGCCTTTTGTAATTTCAATTTTATTATAACATATAATCAGTCATTTGTAAATACTCTTTTTAAAATTTTATTTTTAAATGCAAAAAAACGTCGGCACGCTTGCTTAGCGATACACCGACGGTTTTTTATTGTTTTATGACTGAATTTAGTTTTTCATTAAAGCCGCAAAAGCGTTAGATACTCTATCAAATTTTTGTTCGGCAGTATCTTTTGAATCGCCTTTTACGGAATAATAAATTTTCAATTTAGGCTCGGTACCGCTCGGTCTTAGACAAACGAAACCGCCGCTTTCGAGTTCGAAATAAATACAATTCAAATTAGAATATTCCAATTTTTCGGTTCTGCCGAACGAAACCCTTTCACCTGTGAGGTAATCACGCATGGCAACGACGTTTTCCGTGCCGATGCGCGTAATATCGGTGTTTCTTATTCTGTCGACGGCAGCATTCATTTCATCCATTGCAGTCAAGCCTTTAAAGGCAATGCTGATTGTTTTGTCTAAAAAGTACCCGTATTTTTGATATATATTTTCTAAAACTTCAAAAACGGAAACACCTTTTTCATTGTAATAGCAAACGAGTTCGGCAAACAGCATACTTGCAACGACTGCGTCTTTATCGCGGGCGTGCGTGCCCCTTAAATACCCGCAACTTTCTTCAAAGCCGAAAACGAAATCGCCTATTCCGCTTTCTTCCGCTTGCTTGATTTTTTCGCCTATAAACTTAAAACCGACGGGCGTTTCTTTGATTTCAACGTTAAAATCATCCGCAACCGCTTTTGCAAGCCCCGTCGACACGAAACTTTTAACGGCAAAACTATCTTTTCTTAAGTTTCCGTCTTCTTTCAATCTCGTTAAAACGTAATTTAACATCAATACGCCGACTTGATTACCGCTTAACGCGACAAAGTCATTTTGATTGTTTCTTAGGGCAACGCCGAGTCTGTCGCAATCGGGATCGGTTCCGAAAACAACGTCCGCACCGATTTCGTTTGCTAAATCGATGCCCATCGAAAGCGTTTCGCGATATTCGGGATTGGGAACTTCTACGGTAGAAAACTCTGTGTCGGGATTGACTTGGGCGGATACGACGTTTGCTTTTATACCCATCCTTGACAAAACCGTCATAACGGGTTCGTAACCTGTGCCGTGTACAGGGGTATAAACAAGTTTAATATCTTTGCCTTGATTTTTTACCGCTGCGGGCGAAAGCCCTAATTTGACGATTTCTGCATAATATAATTCTTCAAAATCGTGCTCTAACAAGTGTACTCCGCAACTATTTAACGCTTCGACATCGGAATCCGTTTCGACTTTTTTGCCGTTAACTAATAAATAGTCGTCAATCTCGTCTATATACGAAACAACGACTTTTGTTGCTTCGGGCGACATCTGCGCACCGTCCTCGCCGTACACCTTGTAACCGTTATATTCTTTAGGATTATGGCTTGCAGTAATCATTATCCCCGATATACAGCCCAATTTTCTTACAGCAAAACTCAGCATAGGAACGGGTCTCGGATTCTTATAAAGATAAACTTTAATTCCGTTATCGATTAAAACGCCCGCGGCGGCAAGTGCGAATTCTCGAGACTTTCTTCTTGTATCGTACGATATGGCAACGCCTCTTTTAACAGCATCTTCACCTAAGCCGCATATATATTTACTAAGCCCCGAAGTAGCGCGTTTGACGGTATAAACGTTCATCATGTTAGTGCCGACGCCGATAAATCCCCTCATGCCCGCGGTGCCGAATTTCAGCGAAGCCCCGAAACGATACATGATTTCGGAATCGTTGTCTTTTATCGATAAAAGTTCGGCTTTCGAGTCTGCATCCAATCTTTCGTCGTTAAGCCAAGCGTTGTAAGTAGTCAAATAATCCATAATTCACCTATACATATTAATTACGATATTATTTTACACCGAAACCGTTAATTTTTCAAGCATTAAAATGCCTTAACACGGTTTAAGATGCTTTTTATTTAAAAAATTAGCAAGATTTTTATAAAGTATCGCATCGATATCAACTCTTTTGTATCCGTGTTTATCTAAAAACTCGTAAAGTTCTTCTTCGAAAGCATAGTCTTTAAAGCCCGATGGCAAATCGTTACATCCGTAAAAGTCGGTGCCTAAAGATAGATTTTGTACCCCGAAGCTTTGCGCAAAATAATCGATATGCTTAAAAACATCGATTATATTTCCTTCATTTTTCGTTGTCAAAAACGGTAAGTAAAGTGCAAGACCTATAAGACCTCCACGCATTACGATTTCTTTTATTTGTCCGTGCTTTAAATTACGAGGGTGATTGTTTGCTTCAAAAAAACAAGTATGCGAACATATTAAATTATCGGTATAATTTAACGCGTCGTAAAAACTTTCTTCAGATAAATGCGCAACGTCGAGCGGCACGTCGAATTTTTTCAAGGCATCGATTACCTCGATGCCTTTACGCTTAATTTTTCCCGATGACCCTACGCCGTAAGCGAGGCTGTTTTCTCCGTTCCAAGTTAAACTAACGTAAGAGGGCTTAAATCTAATTAGTCCGTGAATAAGATTATTTATATCTTCGTCGTAAGAAAAATCTTCAAAAGCAAAATAGAGGTTTTCGGTTCTGTTTTTCAAGAAAAAATTTAAGATAGTTTTTGCCGAAATATAATCTCTGCTTCCTTTAAAAATGGCTCCTACAATTATATTTTTACTTTGTGCATATTCTTTTAAAACCGCGGCAGTACTGCTAACGGTTAAATAATCGTTGTGAAAATCGGCAATCATAGTTTATTATATGAAGTCGTAACAATTTATTCCATAGTCAACATCATAATTATTTCAAAAATCACTTATTTTAAGCGGCATTTTAAAAGTTTTTACGAAGTTCGTAATAAGATTTTTTAAAAAGAAAAAGGACTTAGATAAAAGTCCTTTAGTCAATAAATTAAAATATCTTAAGCAATTCCGTCAAACCGTTTACGGTAACGTCAGGAAGAAATTCATTGCTGATAACCTCTTGATAAGGCGCGACAACGCCGCGTTTTACGAGCACTGTTTTTAAGCCCAACTCTTTAGCGGGTTTTATATCGTTATCGAGTCTGTCGCCTATCATCACGCAGTCACCTATTTCGGCGTTAGCCTTATTTACGGCGCGAAAAAATATTTCTTTATCGGGTTTGGAAACGCCCTCTTCAAAAGAAGCGAGAACAAAATCGAAATAGCAAAGCATCCCCCATTTTTCCAGTCTTTTAACCGTTCCTTCCGCTTGGTTTGCAACCACGGCAAGACGATAACCCTTTTTCTTTAATTCGTCTAAAACGTAAACAGCATCGCTATACGGATACTCGACATCGTTACGCCAAGGCTTTAGCGTAAGCCCGAAATATTCTGCGGCGTCTTTATCCCCGCAAGTCATATTATCGTGTGCAAATTTCTTACGCATATCGTCGAATTCTTCATAAGAGATAGAGGAGCCTTCTATACATTCTAAAACGCGCAGCCTGTACGCTTCGGTTTCGTCGATTAAAGTAGAGCCTAAATCAAAAAATAAGCACTTTGCCTTCATTTTAATATTTTTCGGGCTCGGGATAAGAGACCCCGAAAGTTTCAACGGTAACTTTTTCCATTACTTGAGGGCAAGTAGGCTTGTCTGCATAGTCGGTTTGAACGGAAGCAATCGCGTCAACCGTCTCCATCCCATCTATAACGCGACCGAAGGCGGCATATTGACCGTCGAGATGCGGCGCGTTTTGATGCATTATAAAAAACTGAGAGCCGGCAGAGTTAGGCATCATGGTACGAGCCATCGAAACAGTTCCCCTTAAATGTTTAAGGTTGTTTTGTCTAAAGCCGTTTTTAGCAAACTCCCCTTTTATGGTATAACCGGGGCCGCCGGTCCCTAAACCTTTCGGGTCGCCGCCCTGAATCATAAAACCGCTTATTACTCTGTGAAAAATAATGCCGTCGTAATATCCCTTATTAACCAAAGAAATAAAATTGTTAACGGTATTGGGTGCGATTTCGGGATAAAGTTCGATTTTCATCGATTTACCGTCTTTCATTAAAATTGTAACTATAGGATTCATAAATTAGACCTCCTCCTCATATTTTATAACCTGTACACCGGCTTCTTTAAATATTGCCATTGAAAAATCGTCGGGGTAACCTTCGTTATAGATAACTTTTTTAATACCGGCGTTAATAATCAATTTGCAACAAATCACGCACGGCTGATGGGTACAATATAAAGTTGCCCCTTCGAGCGTAATACCGAGTTTAGCCGCTTGACAAATTGCGTTTTGCTCGGCGTGGACGGCGTAACAAAGTTCGTGACGCGTTCCGCTTTCGACGTTAAGTTCTCTACGAAGACAAGTTTTTTTATCTTTGCAACTTTTTATACCTGACGGAGCGCCGTTATAACCTGTGGTTAAAATGCGTTTTTCTCTTACGATGACGGCACCTACTTGGCGGTTTTCCTGATAACAACTTGACCAGCCTCCGACGACTTTTGCCATTTCGATAAATCTTTTATCCCATTTATCCATAATACTACCTAAAGCCCGAACGCTATGTGCGCTTTTTAGGAAGAAATCCAAAAGTTATCGGGCAAACATAAATTAAAATAATCGAAAACTTCCTGCGCACAAGAATAATATATCACAATTTAAGCCGATTTGCAAGAAATTAATTAAAAATTCTTCTTACCTAATAAAATTAAAGACATTTTTACCGAAAAATAATTGCAAAAACAAGTTTTTTACCTAATCGACAAAATAATTGACGTAATTTTCGTAAACCTATAACAAAACTGTTGACAATTTCCGTAAAGCGACTATAATTACAGTTAGCAATCTTAACTAAAGAGTGCTAAAAATGATTTTTATCGGGAGGATTACTCAAAAAATGAAGATCAAACCATTATTTGATAAGGTCGTAGTCAAGGCTACGAGTAAAGAAGAAACCACTAAGAGCGGATTTATACTCCCCTCTTCCGCGCAAGAAAAGCAACAAACTGCCACCGTTGTGGCAGTCGGACCCGGCGGCGTAATCGACGGAAAAGAAGTTACCATGCAAGTTAAAGTCGGTGACACGGTGCTATACGCAAAATATTCCGGAAGCGATTTTAAAGTTGACGGAGAAGAATTTACTATCATACGCCAGAACGACATTTTGGCTATCGTCGAATAAGGAGGTATCATATAATTATGGCAAAACAAATTAAAACGGGCGAAGAAGCAAGAAAAGCCCTCGAAGTCGGCGTTAACACGCTTGCCAACACCGTAAAAATTACTTTAGGTCCCAAAGGCAGAAACGTCGTACTCGATAAAAAGTACGGTGCGCCGCTTATCACGAACGACGGCGTTACTATTGCGAAAGAAATAGAACTCGAAGACCCGTTTGAAAACATGGGTGCGCAACTTGTTAAAGAAGTTTCAACGAAAACCAACGATGTTGCGGGCGACGGCACTACGACGGCTGTTGTTTTGGCGCAAGCAATGATTTCGGAAGGTCTTAAAAACTTAGCGGCGGGCGCAAACCCCATTATTTTGAAGAAAGGTATTATGAAAGCGGTAGACACCGCAGTCGATTCGTTAAAAGCTTCTTCGAAAGTTATCGACGGCAAAAAAGCAATCGAGCAAGTTGCGGCGATCTCCGCCGGCGACGAAGACGTCGGCAAGCTCATTTCCGACGCAATGGAAAAAGTCGGCAAAGACGGCGTTATTACCGTTCAAGAAAGCAAAACGATGAAGACCGAGCTCACCACCGTCGAAGGTATGCAATTCGATCGCGGCTACGCTTCCGCTTACATGGTAACGAACACCGACAAAATGGAAGCAGTTCTCGACTCCCCCGTCATTTTAATAACCGATAAAAAGATTTCTTCCATTCAAGAAATCTTGCCCGTAATCGAACCCATCGCCCAACAAGGCATGCGTTTATTGATTATTGCCGACGACGTTGAAGGCGACGCTTTGGCGGCACTTGTAGTCAATAAACTCAAAGGCGTATTTAACTGCGTTGCAGTAAAAGCCCCGGGCTTCGGCGACAGAAGAAAAGCAATGCTCGAAGACATTGCAATTTTAACGGGCGGTCAAGTACTTTCTTCCGATTTAGGTCTTGAATTTAAAGACTTTACAATGGATATGCTCGGTAAAGCCGTTCAAGTTAAAGTCGACAAAGACAACACGACTATTATCGACGGCGCGGGAAGCCCCGAACAAATTAAAGCAAGAATCGACGCTATTAAAGCGCAGATTATGGAAACGACTTCCGATTACGACAAGGAAAAACTTCAAGAAAGACTTGCCAAACTTGCGGGCGGCGTTGCCGTCATTAACGTAGGTGCCGCAACCGAAGTAGAAATGAAGGAAAAGAAGCTTCGTATCGAAGACGCACTTGCCGCAACGAGGGCTGCTGTAGAAGAAGGCATCGTTCCGGGCGGCGGAATCGCGCTTTTAAGTACCGTACCGGCAATTAAACGCCTGTCTCAGTCTTTAAAGGGCGACGAAAAGACCGGTGCCGAAATAGTTGCCAAAGCGGTAGAAGCGCCTTTAAGACAAATCGCGGCGAACGCAGGGCTCGACGGTTCGGTTATTTTAAACAAGGTCGTAACGGCAAAGAAAGCAAATTACGGTTTCAACTTCTTGACGAACGAATATACCGATATGGTCGCATCCGGCATAATCGACCCGACCAAAGTTTCACGCTCGGCACTTCAAAACTCGGCGTCGATAGCGTCCACGCTTCTCACTACCGAAAGTTTGGTAACCGATATCCCCCAACCCGAAGCGCCCCAAGCCCCCGCTAACATGGGCGGAATGTATTAATTGAATTTCTTTCCGAAACAGAATCTGTGCCGTTTTGGCATAAACTATAGTCAGTGAAACTCCACCCGCCAAGCGGGTGGCTTCTCATTTTCGGGCATAGCCCTAT
>CAYNLN010000021.1:0-25016 GCA_964398065.1 uncultured Christensenella sp.
TCCACCTCTCTCCACCACAAAAAGGATACCCAAGCGGGTATCCTTTTTGTGGTGGAGCGGGATGTTAGTTTGAAGCCCGACAATTTTCGGTGGTTCGCGCGAGGAGAGAGTATTATTGCGTCATATATCTTTCTCGTACTAAGCGAGCGACGACACTTTTGCACCTTGGGTGCAAATTTCCACCTCCCGTTACGCAGTAACGGTTTAAGGTGCCTCTTTGTCAAATGTTGGGTTGGTGTAAAAATAAAAAGTGTACGTTAGTTCTAAAAAATAAAATTTGAGAAAGAAAAATGGGCTCTACGTCAAATGTTGGGGTATTTTTCTGCATGCCCCACATTTATATAGAGCCATAATTGACAAAATAGATGTAAAATGCTATAATAACTTTGACAATGGTGAATTATGTTAATAAACATAATTAATATTTGTCCGTCATTGAATCTGTAAAAATGGAAACATCCAAAGCGCGATAATATGAGGATTAAGATATGACAAAAAAGATACAAATAAGAAACAGTACGATAGATTTTCTTATTTTTACAAGGGATGCGAATGAAGAAGGCATTGAGGTTCGTGTTCAAGATAAAGACGTTTGGTTGACACAAAAAGCAATAGCGGAACTGTTTGGAGTAGATAGAAGCGTTATAACCAAGCATTTGAAAAATGTTTTTGAAAGTGGCGAGTTGGACGAAAATCAAGTTTGTGCAAAATTTGCACAAACTGCCGACGACGGAAAAACGTATCAATATAAGTTCTACGCGTTGGCTGCGATTGTTGCAGTTGGGTATCGTACGAACTCTGAAAGAGCAACGGAGTTTCGTCAATGGGCGACAAAGGTTTTGGAAACTTTTACAAAGCAAGGCTACGTCCTTGATAAAACTCGTTTGATTAACGGTCAAATATTCGATGAGGAATATTTTGAGCATTTAATTTCGGAAATTCAAGAAATCCGCGCAAGCGAACGTAGATTCTATCAAAAAATAACGGATATTTATTCGACAGCGGTTGATTACTCGTTGGATAGTAAAATTACACAAGATTTTTTTGCGACGGTGCAGAATAAAATGCATTATGCCGTTCACGGAAATACGGCGGCAGAACTTATTGTCGGGCGTGCTGATCATACAAAACCAAATATGGGTTTGACGTCTTGGAAAAACGCTCCGTCAGGAAAAATCGTTAAATCTGACGTATCTATTGCGAAAAATTATTTGCAAGTCGATGAAATCAAGGAATTAAACGAAATCGTAACGATGTATTTGGATTATGCTACGCGTCAAGCAAGGCGACATATTCCTATGACAATGGCAGATTGGGCGAGCAAATTAGATGCGTTTTTGAAGTTTAACGATGCGGACATTTTGAATGATAAAGGTAAGATTACTGCTGAAATTGCGAAAGCGTTCGCGGAAAGTGAATTTGAACTATATCGCGTTTTACAGGATAAAAGTTACGAAAGCGATTTTGATAGATTGATTGCCGAAAGTTTGAATAAAAAATCCGACGAATAACAAAAAGGAAACCATGGGATTAAAAGAATGTGCAAGTTGGGTGTCTGTTTGTAGAGGCTACGACTATTATAAAGAAAATAAGGTGTTGGAAATCAAGCAAGAAAGTGAAACGACGTTTTCTTCTTTGGTAAAAGGATCGGACAAAGCCAAATACCACGTATATATTGATATTCAGCATCCGAGAAAATCTAAATGCGATTGTCCGCACGTTGCTGGTAGGCGAATTGTTTGTAAACATCAAATAGCTACTTTTTTGAAGGCGTTTCCCGAAGAGGTAAAAAGACTTGAAAGGGAGTTTGCTCTGGCAGAACAATACGAGGAAGAATTGCAGAACAAAAAAGAAGTAGCGTTAGAAAAGTATTTAGCGGGGCTGTCCAAAGAAGAATTAAAATCGGCAATTTATGATTTGCTGGATATGTGTCCTGATTGGGTAAGCGATAATTTCTTGCGAAATAATGTTGACTTCGACGAGTAAATAAGTCCGCAAATATTCCTCTTACCGCATCTCATCAAGTTCGCAACAAAATCGCAGTAAGATATGATACGGTAAAACATATCAAGTAGATTATTATAACTTTGACGTTATTATGTCAGTCGGTTATAGAATAAAATCCATTCGCAGAACTCAGTTTCGTCAATGTATAAACTTATTGAAGCATTTGCTGCCCCTTTGTCACGGCTTAAAGATAAGCGATATAAAAAAGCAAGCGTTTCAAAAATTCGTCTTAGTGTCGACGTGCTCTACCACAAAAGTGCGAACGGTTTTTCGTTAGCACTTTTGTGATTGTTTAGAGAGGATTGGACGACAGAACCCTATTTCCAAGTATAGTTGAATTAATAGGCTTCTATGTCAAATGTTTGGGTGGGTGCGAATAAAAAGTGTACGATAATTCTAAAAAAATTGGTTCTAATATAAATATTGGTGTGTCGTAAAAGAGTAATAAAAAATTTGAGCAAAAATCAAGTATCCTATATAATAGTTCTACTAAAAACACTAAGGAGGTTACAAAATTATGCTCGATAAAAACATTATATCGGATTTTTAGATTTACGCAACAGCATTGTTATCGGTTTTTCAGAAAAAATAATTTCATTGACGTTCATCTCTCTACTAATGCATCTAACTATATTTGCCCTTGTTGAGGTAAAGCTACTTCTCGCGTTCACGATTACAGATTGCAAACCGTTAAACACACCTTTTTCCTCAATAAACAAATTAGATTTATCCTTAGCGTCGGTATTCTTGCCCTCATTGCGAAGATTGATTTATGCCTAATGTCAAGGTAGGTGTAAACATAAACGTTTTAGAATTCATATCTGCATTTATTTGACGTGACGTCGTATTTTTGCTATAATCTTTATATCCCCCTTAGGGGGATGTGGAGAAATTATGAATAAACACGAACATTCAAAAGCGACGATTAACAGATTATCACGAGCGATAGGGCATTTAAACGCCGTTAAAACGATGGTCGAAAAGGGCAGAGACTGTTCCGAAGTCTTAATACAACTTTCTGCCGTAAAAGCCGAAATAGCAAACTTAAGCAAATTGATTTTAAAAGATCATCTCGACCACTGTATAGTAGACGCTGTAAAATGCGACGACGAAAACAAAATTATCGAATTAAAAGCGGCTATAGATAAACTATTATGAAAGAACTTTCTACCAAAAAAGGCATTTTCTTTGCAATTTTGGCGGCTGTGTTTTACGCGATAAATTCGCCGCTCGGTAAATTATTGCTTAATTATATGCCGCCGACGCTTATGGCGGGTTTTTTGTACCTCGGTGCGGGTTTAGGAATGCTTATAATCGCGCCGCTAAGAAAGGTGGCTTCCGATACCCACCGCGAAGAACGACTTACGAAAAAAGAACTTCCGTTTACCGTTTCGATGATACTTCTCGATATATTGGCGCCGATTTTATTAATGTTTGGGCTGAAAACCACTTTTCCCGCAACGGCGTCGCTACTAAATAATTTCGAAATCGTCGCAACCGCGATAGTGGCTTTGGCTGTCTTTAAAGAGACTATAAGTCGTCGTTTATGGTTCGGCATAGTATTTGTAACGATATCGTGCGCCGTTTTGTCGGTAGAAGACCTTTCAAGCCTTACTTTTTCTTACGGTTCGCTTTTAATTTTGCTTGCGGCTGTTTGTTGGGGATTCGAAAATAACTGTACCCGCAAAATATCGTCGAAAGATCCGTTAGAGATTGTCTTGTTAAAAGGCGTATTTTCGGGCTTGGGTTCGCTGATAATCGGCTTAATTATAGGCGAGCGAATAACTTATGCTTGGTCATTTATTGCCGTTATGGCAGTCGGTTTTGTCGCGTACGGGCTTAGCATATATTTTTACGTATACGCGCAAAGAATACTCGGCGCAACAAGAACAAGTTCTTTTTACGCAATCTCGCCCTTTATCGGCGCAGTAATGTCGTTTGTTATGTTTCACGAAAAACCCGATTACACTTATTTTATAGCGCTGGTATTAATGATTATAGGTGCATTTTTATCGTCTAACGACAAACCGATTATAAAAAAAAGAAACCGTAATCAAAAATAAATGCCTAATAATTTTTATCAACGGCAAATTGCGTTGACATATTCATTTTTAATTGTTAAAATACTTGCGTAAGGGAATTTATTTAAAATATAACCTTACATAAAAACAACTAAATACATACTCGTGCGGTTTTGTCCCTAAAAACGGGCATTAAGGTGGGAAGTTCGGTGTAAATCCGTCGCAACCGTCATTACCGTAATTAAGCGATATAAGTCGTTTTTAAGTCGGAATACCCGCTGCACGAAGTTTTGGTAGGCGAAAGTTCGCCAAAAGCATTTTTGGACATGAAAAGTGCAGCCGTTTCAATTTTTCGATAGGGGATTTTTGACCTTTTTATCGAAAGATTTTTAAGTGCTGCGCTTTTTTATCTGTAATCGGATAAAAAAGTTTTTTTATTTTAAAATATGAAAAAAGAAGATTGCATTTTACTTTTGAAAAACAAATATCGAGAAATCAAGGCACACGGAGAAACAAGATACCCGAAAAGAAGCGATTTTTCCGCCCTCGAAGTTTCTTATATCAAGGCTTTTTTAGGTCCGTGGCCGCGCGCTTTGGAAAAGGCGGGCATAAAGCCTATAACAGAAAGATAATTTTTTAAAGGAGGCGTTTATATTATGAAACGCATGACCAAATTAATAACTATAATAACTTCACTTGTTTTGGTTTTGTCGATTATGACCGCTTGCGGATATAGTCAAAAGGGGACCCTTACCGCAAAACTCGATCCCGCTACGACCGAAACGCAAATCGTTATGACGGTAGGCGAAACCGACGGCAACGTATCTGCTTTGGACGCTTTACTGTGTTTAAGGGAGTTAGGAAAACTAACTTTCGAATACTACGAAAGCAGTTATGGCGCTTATATTACGTCGATTAACGGAAAAGCAGAGCAGGTTATCGAATCCACTCTTAATTCGAGTAAGGGGTATTCTTGGATGCTTTACACGTCCGATAAAGAAAACGGGTACGACTATGCAACCGTAACGGTCAACGGAAAAGTTTGTTATCAATCGGCTTTAGGAGCGAGCACTTTGAAAGCAAAAGCCGGCGAAACATACGTTTGGGTTTACGAATATTACGATTTTTCTTGGTAATAGGTTACTTTTGACATCGATATGCGCGAAGGATTAATTAAAAAACAGAATAGTTTTGCACGGTCCGCAAAGGAAAGCGCGTATATCGCAGTCTTTGTTGCGCTTGTGATAGCGGTTCAGTTTGCTTTGTCCGCGGTGCCGGGTGTGGAACTCGTTACGGTACTTTTCGTTGCGTATGCTTTTGCGCAAGGCGTCAGGCGAGGAATGATTGCCGCCACTGCATTTACCTTTTTAAGGCAACTGATTTTCGGTTTTTATCCGATAGTATTTGTTCTTTACATAATATATTTCAACCTATTGACGCTCTGCTTCGGGTTTTTGGGACATAAAATAAAAAACGTTTTAAAATTTTTACCGCTTTTAGTAATTATCGCTTGCATATGCACGGTGTGTTTTACGATGATAGACAACGTATTGACGCCGCTGTGGCTCGGCTTCGATAAAAGGTCGACGTTACTTTATTTTAAGGCGTCTTTGCCGTTTATGATACCCCAAGTTATCTGTACGGCAATATCCGTTACGGCGCTGTTTTTCCCGCTTTATAAAGCGTTCGGATTAATCGGTAAAAAGGCTTAATAGGTAAGAAACAAAAAACTTCTCGTAAATCAAGCGATCTGCGGGAAGTTTTTTTATGTAATTAATCTTCTATAAAGTTAACGTTTTTAATTTGCGTTTTGGCGACAAACTCGTCAAAAGTAAGTTTAGCGTCGCCGCTTAAAGCATTACATTGTGCGGTAATTCTCGGTAACCTTAATTGGTACTCGGCATCGTTGTCCGCATACCCTACGCCGTAGTTCGGAATGTAAAATTCCGTTACGGTTTTCGGTAAGGAAAGAGAAGTTACCGTGCCGTATTCGAAAGCGTTCAGTGCAATGATGCGGCAGTTTCGGTGAACGGTGTAAACTACGTTTTCGTTCTTCGCAGGGAAGTATATGAGCGTGTATTTAGACTTAGTGTACAAAATTCCTTTGTCGTCGCTGAAATACTTGTTTTCATCATCGACCGAAATAGACTTAATAGCGTTGCCTCTAAAGGCAAAATCCCAAATAAAATCAACGGTTTTCGGAATTTTTATGTCTGTCGCAAAAGCGCCGAAAACAGCCTTGAGCGTGTTTACGTCCCCGTAAATACTGCCTATCGAAACCAATTCGTAAGTACGCGAGTCGTACGTTACGTAACTTTCTAAATTGACGACGCCCGATTTAGTACATTCTATAAGTTGAACTTCGTCGTAACCGCAGATTACGTAATTACAATCGTCGCTTGTAAAGGTTGTATAAACGCTTGCCAAGTAGGCATATTCGTCGGTTGCCTCGTTTACGGGTAGGTCGTAAAGTTTGTCGCTGGTAAGTCCGCTTGCGGAAAGCGAAACGTTTGGGAGGTGGCTTGCGGCAACGTCGTTTTTAGTTGCGCAAAAATAGTCGTAAATTCTGCCTCTGCCGTTTAACGGTTGGTCGTCCCAGGTTAAGTCGAAGTAGTAATAGACTTCACCGAGTTTTACCATATTCCAAAGGTGACCTTCGCTGCCCGACGAGGTAACGCCGACGCCCGAAACGGTCAAATTGTCGATTTTAGAAAGATTGAGTAGTAGCTGAAAGGCTTTTGCGTAACCCTCGCAAACGGCGCCCGATATACCGTCGTTGCCGTTTAAAAATACGCCCAAAACGCTGTGTGCCCAATCTTCCGTGCAAGGAGTGCCGTCTTCGTCGTAAGCATAATCTATTGCGTCGATAATTGCGTCGTGATAGCAAAGGGCTTTTTGGTAGTCGTTGTCGTCGGACTTTGCAAGATAATAGTACTCATATATCTTGTCGTATAAAAGCTTGTTGGTTTCCGTTCTTACTTTTTCCGTAGCGTAGTCGTCGATAACGACAGGGATTATATACGTGTCGTTAAACAGGGTAGTCGTTCCCAACCAATAGTAAAGAGGGTGATCGGCTTTGTAAATTTTATAAACGCCGAGTGCCTTGTCTTTGGTAAGCCCTATATCGGCGTAGTGTATTGCTTGCAAGACGCTGAAAGTGTTGCTTCCGGAACTTTGCACGGTTGCGTTGCCTTCGTTGTGGAACTTAGCGACGACGTCGTCGATTTTATCGTAAAAGGCTTTTTCGGTTTCGCTTAGCGTCGAGTACCCGTAACTGCCTTTCGAAAACGTCACGATATCTATAGCCGCTTGGTCGTAACCGCAAATCGTGCATTTATTTTCGCCGTTTAAGTTATGTGCCGCATAATCTTTATTCGGCGCGTCGGCGCAGCAAGTAGCCGCATGCCAATGCCCGTTTGTATCGTAGGTCCACTTGCTTTCGTATTTGTGCGAGTGTGGTAATTTACTTATGGGTTGTTCGTCCTCGTCGTTACAGACGGAGCAAGTTCTTACCTGTAAACCTTCTTCGTCTTCGGTAGCGTCTTTTGTTGTACTCCATTCGCCGTAAGCGTGATTGCCTAAAGGCTTGTTAACGTCTTGTGCGGTAACTTTGTTAGTCGCCGATTGATCTAAAAACAAATCGCCGCAGGCGGAGCAAACCCAATATTCTACGTTGCCTTGCTTTACGCAAGTGGAGTCGGTTGCCTCGACGCGAACAGTCGAGTGCGTGTGCGGAAGTTTATCTATCTTTAAAGTTTCCGAAAGTCCGCAAACGGTGCAGATTCTTTCCTTTAAACCTTCTTCGTCCTCGGTAGCGTCTTTTTTTGCTACCCATTCGCTAAAATCGTGGGAAACAAGCGATTTTTTAGTCAAGGAAAAAGAGATTTCGACTTTAGCGTTTTCGTCTTTGAAATATTTTTCGCAATCCGTGCAATACCAATATTCGACGTTGCCTTGTAAAATGCAAGTCGATTGAGTTTCAGAAACGTGTTCGAGCGTATGAGTGTGCCCGCCGAAGATATCGAGACTGCAACCCGATAGCGATAGGACGGTAAAGATAGCGAGTATGACTACAATAATGCTCTTTTTTGAAAGTTTGACCATAATAGCCTCCTTAATTGCTTAATTTTATTTTACCATTAATGTGGCGACTTGTAAAGTTATTTTACAGTAAAGTCAGCGACGTAAGAATTTTTCGTGAAACGCGCGTCGTTTCCTTAAATTTCTTTGACAAACTTAAAATTGTGTGATAACATTACTAAACAAAACGTAGCGGTATAAAATATAGCGGTGAATTATGTTAAGACAAGCACAAAAAGTTTATCCTTTAAGGACGTCGGATTTTACATCGGAAAAGATTATAAAGCAATCGAGTATTCTCGATCTTTTTCAAGACGTAGCGGCTTACCATGCAAATATGACGGGTTGCGGGCTCGAGGATTTTTTGGCTAAAGGACTTGCCTGGATTTTAGTCGGCGTAAGATACAAAATTTTAAAGCCTTTCGAAATGTATTCTTCCGTTACCGTAAAAACTTGGCCGTTAAAACCTACTTTTGCAAAATGCCGCCGCGAATATCGAATATTCAATCAAAGCGGCGAACTTATCTGCGTAGGCGACGCCATTTGGACGATAATAGACTTTAACGAACGCAAAATAATACCGGTTAACAATATTTACGAGGGAATAGACGAATATTCTTCTCAAAAAAACTTTGCGGAAAATTTCATTCGCGTAAGACCCGACGGGGACGATTTCGAACTTTTAGGCACAAGGCAAGTATGCTCGTCGGATATAGACACGAATAATCACGCAAACAACGCAAAATATGCCGAGTTTTTGACAGACGTATGCGGTGAGGATATTGCAAAGTATTCATACTTGCACATAGATTACGTTAAAGAACTTTTGCTCGGCGATACGGTAACTTTATACGGCAAAAAAACCGACGACGGCTTATATATAGTGAAAGGCGTCATAGACGGAGAAGTTTCCTTTTTTGCCGAATACGGCGATAAGGAGTGTGCTCTTTCGATATGAAGAAAAGTTTGATTACGTTGATAACCGTTAGTTTGGCGGTCGTGCTTTTATTTACCTTTACATCTTGCGGCGGTAATAACTTAAACATCGAAGACAACGAGTATATATTGCGTACCGCAATTTATCAAGAAGAAGACGACTCTTTAAAAACCGTTGCGATAGGGGCGGCGGACGAATCTTATCCCGATGCAAAAATCGTCGACGTACGGCTAAAAGCAAGTAATAACGTACTTACGCTTAATGACAATACAAGCGGTAAGGCTTACGAAGGAGGCTATACTCTTTTCAGCGACAGTATAGACAGTAGAATCTACAAAATCGATTTTGACGAAAAACAAGGATACGCTACGGTTTCTTACACGAAGTACCGTGACGGAAAAAAAGAACTTACCGTTTGTCTGACAATAGACGGTTACACTATTTACTTTTACGCTTAAAATAGGTTTTACAAGGAGAAAAAATGGCGAAAAAAGAAAAAGCGCCTTTTGATGTCTTACAAAAAGCTGTAATTGCGGGATTTGTTTGATTGATGGTATACATCTGTCGCAATCTTTTGTTGAAACTTATACCGCTCCTATTATAGTTGATTTTATCAAGAACAATTATTTGTAGATATTTGAATTTTCCAATATATAAAAAAGCAAGTGAAGCACAAACGGTTTCACTTGCTTTTTTGCTATTTTGCAGTGAAAGATAAAACCGTTTCAAACTCGCTTACACGAGTTTTCAAAGGTTTGTATTTCCCACAAATCTTGTTCCATAAGTTTTTTGCAGCCACGTTTTTTTCGTTGTATTTTACCTCCCAAGTGCCGGGATGTTTTTCAAAAACGGCTTTTGCCGCCTCGGATGCGATATGTTTTTTACGATAAATCGGAAAAACGGTAAACTCTGCCAATACGTAATCGGGACTTTTATCTATATAGGAGTAGGGATTTATCATTACAAAGCCCGCTAACTTGTTATCCGAGTATAAAAAATATGCTTTACGCTTCGGCTCGGTAAAGTATGCGTCGAAATACCCGTATTCGTAATTACCTTTATCGTCCATTGTATCGTCATAAAAGTTAGTCATTTCGTAAAGGTATTTTTGATGAATATTCCAAAGAAGTTCTCTATCTTCCTTTTTTACGGAAATTAACTCTATCATAAGATTAAGTCCTTTAAATTTATATCGTAAAAACATACGTAACATACGATATAGTTCGCTTTGATATGAAAAAACCTATTCGGTCGAAAAATAAAAAAGGGTAATACCGAAACGATACGACCCTTTTGGAGCTGCTAGGCGGATTTGAACCGCCGACCTCATCCTTACCAAGGATGCGCTCTACCGACTGAGCCATAGCAGCAATTTTTAAACAACGCTAATATTTTATATAATTATCGGTTAATTGTCAACCTTTTTAAGCGATATTTTCAAGAAAATGTCGCTAAAGTAAAATTTATTTTAAAAAATCACGAAAATAAGATTAAAATGCCTTGCATTGAAATTCCTTTTGTGTTACAATAATAAAGCTGTCGGAAATCGACGCACCCGTTTAAGGTTCTTGTTTAATAATAAATGCTACTGTGGCTCAGTCGGTAGAGCAGCTGATTCGTAATCAGCAGGTCACCGGTTCAAATCCGGTCAGTAGCTCCACAAAACATCGGTTTATGGTTAAGCCGATGTTTTTTTCTAACTAAATTAATATGCCTAATCTAACGACGGTACCCGATAGGCAAAAATAGTTATGTTGTTACAGAAGTACTTTTATACGATAAAAATATTCGGCACAAATTACTTAATCGTTGCTGTTTTTTGTTGACAATCGTCAAAAGTTGCTTTATACTTTAATTACTTTCTAAGGAGGTAACATTATGAAAAAGTTTTCAAAAGTTTTAGCATGCATGCTCGTTACGGTATTTACACTGTTAGCGTTTGTTGCTTGCGCACCTAACTCCGACCCGAAAAAGGCTAAAGAAAGTCTCGATGACGCAGGTTATACGACTGTTTTGGTTACGTCGGACAACTTATTGTCTTCTGCCGCACTTTCCGGGTATGAATCGGCTTTTGGCTGCGAACGCGGCGATATAGTTGCCGTATTGACAGGCGTTAAAGGCGGCGACGATAGCGGCGAATTGATAACTATCGTTTATTTCAAAGACGCATCCGCTTGTAAGTCGGCTTGGGAAAAGGCAGAATCTTATTTCGAAGACGAAAACGACGATGACGACGATTCGGATTTCACCGTTAAAAAATCGGGTAAGATGATTTACGCGGGTACCGAAGCCGCTATAAAAGCAGCAAAATAATTTAGCTTTTTATAAACCTCTCTTTATTTTTAAGAGGGGTTTATTTTTTATGTCTTCGCAATACTATATATAAATCGCTTTTTTACGCTCGACTAAGTCAATATGTAAAACGGCGTCAAAGTGGAATTATATAAATATTTTCTTCGAAGATTACAAAAGGGCTCTTAGCGAAAAAAACAAAAGGCGATTTACTTTAATTTTAATTTTAGTTTTTGCAACTAAATTTGCCAAAAATCTTGACAAACCGAACGTCTTAGTATATACTTAAATAGCAACGTTAGGTTGTGTGTTTTTTTGTTACGCAAAAATAGGAGTTTTTTACCTTTTGGGGTGTTACCATGCTTAATTATATCTATTCAATAATGTCAGCCGCCGCTTCGGCGGAATACTGGGTACCGCTTATTGCGATAATTGCCGTTGCAAGCGTTTTAGAGGTGTTTTTCGTACTCTTTTTACTTAAACGCACCCAAAGCGGCGTAAACAGCGGCAACATAGATAACGCGGATAAAACAGAAGAGTGTTGCGATGCGGCTTCCTTAAAAGAGGCTTTATCCGTAGGGGAAGAGCAGCCTTCGTCCGTTCAAACCGAGTGTGCGGAGGTCGAAACGCAACAAAACACTGTCGAACAAGAGGAAGTCGAAGAAACTTCAGATACTTTCCGTGAGGAAACCGAAGAATACGTAAAAGACGTAAAAATCGAAGACGTTATAGAAGATTCTCAACCCGAGCAAGCAGAAGTTAAGGATAGCGGCGAAGAATCGTATTTCGAAGCAGTCGAAGAAGATAGTGAAATCGTCGGTGACGAAAACGCAGATATCGAAGCCGAAGCAGAAACTTCGGAAGATTTTGCCCATTCGGAAGAGGAGGAAACCCTCGACGTTTACCAAGACGAAGAAGACGTTACAAACGAAGAATTAGCGGCTACCGTTTCCGACGACGATATAGAAGACGCAATAGAACTCGAAAAAATCGTTCATCCCGACGAAGCTGAAACGTTCGAGGCATATACAGAAGACAATGAAGTTTGCGATTCGGAACAAGCAGATTCTACCGTTTTAGGCGAGGATTATTCCGTTGAAGACGAAACTCAAGTCGATAGTACGGAAGAGGATTATTCCGACACGCTTAAAGAAGGCGCAAACTTAGTCGACGACGAAGTATCGGGCGGCGGCAAACTTTTCTTCGGCGGAAAAGAGATAAACGTAAGATACTTACGTAGCTTTACCGCAAAACTCGTACAGTCGAACGATCTCGTAAAAGAAAGATACAGCGTACTCAAAAACGAGTTGTTGTCTTATAAAAAAGCAAAAGCAAGAACGAGTTGGCATTTCGAAACGGTTCGTTTAGGAAGACCGGCTATAGCAAAATTTGCAATCAGGGGAAAGACGCTTTCGCTTTATCTTGCTTTAAAGCCCGAAGAATTCCAAGACACAAAGTACATATATAAAGACGTAAGCGACGTTAAAAAATATTCGCAGGTGCCGATGCGTTTAAAGATTAAGTCCAACAGGTCCGTCAGATGGGCAAAAGAACTTATTTCAAAGATGGCTGAAAAGAACGGCTATAAACGTATCGAAAAAGAGGAAGTGGATTACTATCCCGAATACCGCACCACTAAGGAGTTAGTTATGGATAAATTGATTAAGTTGCAAGGTGCGAAAGCGCAAGAGGAATACGACAAATTGCAACAAGACGATAAGGAATTGCAATTAAACGAAAGGAATTACGCTACTCTTGACGAAGTTGCTGCTACGCTTGACGACGCTAACAACGATTTTACCGTTGTGGGTATCGAAACCGTCGATGCGAAAGAACTTGACGACGTGCCTCCGATGGCTGTCATTTTGGAAGTCGATCTCGAGGCAGGTTTAGACGAACCCGTAGTATCTACCGACGAAGAACCGCTTGACATCTCCGCACCCGCGGCTAAAGAAGAATCTTCCGCCGAGGAAGAAACCGTAGCGGCGGAAGAAGAAACGGAGACTGCGACAGAACCTATTTTAGAAGAACCTTTGAAAGAAGAAGAACCCGTTTTGGAAGAACCCGTCGTTCCGCTTGCCGAAAGAGACTTTGAAATCGTTCGAGAAGTTTCGGTTACCCGTGCAGATAAGAACATGTCAAACGAAAAAGCCGAAAGCCTTATCGAAGACGTGGTCGTCGAAAAAGTTAAGTATAATAAAGGCAACGCTAAAGTTATAATTAATATCGATACTTTATCGCAAAACTTTAAAGCGGGCGAAACAGTAACGCTCGAAAGCCTTGTCGAGAAAAAACTGCTTCCTAAAAAAGCGGGATATCTTAAAGTCCTCGGCAGGGGCGTATTAAATAAACCTCTTATCGTTGAAGCGGACGAATTCTCCATTAACGCCGCAAAAATGATTTTGTTGACCGGCGGCAGAGTCGTACGCGACGCATAAATTAACTATTTAAAGCAACTGTTTGCGTTTATTTCGCTTACGGTTGCTTTATTTCGTTTATCAATCGGAATAGTCCTCGATATTTAGTTTATAAGACATAAAGCGTCGATTTGTTTTTCGTTTTGCAACTATTATTAAAAAACGTTTAAACGAGAGTTTAAATCGATGACGGTTTTAATTTTTATTATTTGAAATTTAAAAAATTCAGGAGGAAAAAATTATGACAAAAAGAAAATTTATTGCATTAGGGCTTGTTCTACTTATGATTTTTACTTTATTTACGGGTTGCTCGGCGATAAAATACAATGCAGAACTCTTCGACTATGCCAATGATTGGATAAAGGAAGATTTTATTAACGATAACCCGATAAATTGTTTCGCAAACAACGAATATCCTACCGAACGTGTTTTTATCGTTAATAGTCAAGAGGAATACAATAAAATATTTAATGAAAACAGCAATGAACTTAAAGTTGATTTTGCCACTCAAACGTTAGTTGTATATACGTTCGGATCGATATATCGTAGAAATTGCGATCTTGTAAGTTTAACGATAGCGGACGACGTACTGACAATTACCTATAAAACGGAAAATAAATCCGGTGTCGGTGACGCTACAAAGCCTTACGGGCGTTGGTTCGTGGTTAAACTCGATAAAATACAAGTAGATACCGTTGTATTTGTTGAAAAATAAGAAATAAAAGAAGGAGAATTATTGTTGAAAATTAAGAAGCCGACTTATTATAATAAGTCGTGTAGCTTTTTAATATAGAGGAAAATAAAATAGGAGGATAGACCTATATTATTATCTAACATTTATTGTTAAAAACAAAAAATATTTAGGAGGCTTATATTATGACAAAAAGAAAACTTATTATATTGGGGCTTGCGGTGTTTATGATTTTTGTTATGTTGATAGGTTGTTCCGTAAATAAGTACAATGCTATGATGTATAGCCAAGCAAACGATTGGGTCTTACAGTCGTTTCTTGATGAGAATAAGGTGCGGGGCGCTTATTACGAAAACAAAGATTATGTCGAGGACGAAAATGGGTTAAACAATCGGTATTACGAGGATACGATATCCCCGGAAAATAGGACGTTTATAATCGATAATCAGGATACTTATGAAACTGTTTTCAAGGAAAATACCTTAACGGTAGATTTTGAGAAGGAAAATGTATATTTGTACGTTTTTGCGGATTCGAACCCATATAGAAAGTATTACATAAAAAAAATAGTATTTGACAATGATGAATTAAGTGTGTACTATAAGTTGGAATACAAGGATAAAGCCGATACGACTATGCCGTATCAAAGATGTTTAATCGTGGTGATGGAAAAAACAAATGTTTCAAGCGTGAAGTTTATAAGACAAAGATAAAACGGAGGATAGTTATGAAAAATAGAAAACTGTCGTCCGAAAAGACGATGACGGCGGCGGGTCGGGACAGGCGAGAATCGATACGGATTTGATTGAAGACAAAGTATATTTAATAGTCGTTTCCCCGAAAAACATATCGTCGACTTCAGGGACTTTAACCGTACAAATGCAAATGCGACAGTGATATTGTTTTTCATAGTTTGATAACGTTGCCTAATATTAGGCAACGTTTTTTATATAAAACACGATTTTTTTAAAAAATCATTGGTAAAATTGAATTTAGGTTAATCCTTTTATATTATAAATTATAAGACAAGTGTCTGTGTATTGAACACAAAAAATGAAACGAACTAAAAAAATTTTTTTCTATTTGTTTTAGACGGTTGAAAGTTTATAAACGACAACATTTTTGCAAATAGATATAATATTTATCGATTTGGTTTTTTTATAATATTTTTCAAGAAAAAATCGGCGTTTTTGGTAGTTAGAGATTAAACGTCGATTTCCCGTGTTTCGATATTTTTTTCTAAAGGTCGTTTTTTAGATACGACTTTTACGCAAAACGCTTATTTTTTGTTTTTTGTTCGCTCGAAAATGCAAATTATCACAAAGATTTCATAAAAATGGAAGCACTATTTTTATATTTACAATATAAAGTAGTTGATTATTTCACTTTAAAGTGTTAAAATAACATAGAACAAAATGGGGTAATAGGGTATTACGCTTCTTTTTAGCCCCTCGGCGCGAGATTTTTTAGTTACGCAAAACTGAAAAACGAGCGTGTTGAATTTGAAAATAAATTTTTACGCATTGTCACGAAGGAGGACAACAATATGAACAAAATCACCATCATCGGAAGCGGAAGAGTCGGCTCGACGATCGCTTATTCTTTGACTTGTCGCAGTTTGGCGCAAGAAATCGTCGTTATCGACGTTGCCGAAGACCGCGCAATGGGCGAAGCGCAAGATATTCGTCAAGGTTTATCTTACGACAGCAGCTGCCGTGTTTATGCGGGTAACTATGAGGATGCGGTTAATTCCGACATCGTAATTATTACTTCGGGTATCGCACGTAAACCCGGTCAATCCCGTCTCGAACTTATTCAGACGAACATCGGTATTCAAAAAAGCATTATTCCGCAGATTACCAAGTATGCGCCCGATGCCGTATACATTATGGTCAGCAACCCCGTCGATATCTTGACTTATTCCTTCTGTAAACTTTCGGGCATTCCCGAAAACAAGATTATCGGTAGCGGTGCCATTATAGATACCGCTCGTTTAAGAAGTCGTATCGCAGATTATTGCGGTCTCGAAGTCGGTAACGTTCACGCGTATTTTTACGGCGAGCACGGCGACAGCGGCTTTACGCCTTGGAGTTTGGCTCGTATTGCCGGTATGCCTGTCGAAGAATATCAAAATATCGTCGAATCCAAATCGAACGATATGTTTACGACGAAAATAAATATTCCCGAAATCGAAAAATACGTTCGCGAATCGGGTAGTAAAGTTATTTCGAGAAAGGGCGCGACTTTCTACGCAATCGCAAGTACTGTTTGTTACATAGTAAAAGCTATCCTTACGGGCAGTAACACGGCTATGACCGTATCCACTATGATGAACGGCGAATACGGCGTAAGTGACGTTTGCTTAAGCACGTTAAACATCATCGGCAGAGACGGTGTAAAAGGCAAAATCAACAGCAAACTTACGGACGAAGAAATTGCAAAATTACAACACAGTGCGGAAGTTTTGAAGCAAACTATCGCGCAAGTTACCCTTTAATTCGATTGTAGGAGACTCTAAAACATGGAATATCGCATCGAAAAAGACACGATGGGCGAAATGAAGGTCCCCGCGGATAAGTATTGGGCGGCGCAAACCGAGCGCAGTCACGAAAACTTTCAAATCGGTACCGAAGTTATGCCGAGGGAAATCACTCACGCATTCGGTATATTGAAAAAAGCCGCGGCTATCGCTAACTACAAACTCGGCAAGCTTTCCGAAGAAAAATGTAAAATCATCACGACCGTTTGCGACGAGGTTATAAACGGAAAACTTAACGATCATTTCCCGCTCGTCGTATGGCAGACGGGTAGCGGTACTCAGTCCAATATGAATGCCAACGAAGTTATCGCAAACCGCGGTAACGAACTTGCGGGCAAAAAACTTCTTCATCCCAACGACGACATAAACAAGTCGCAAAGCAGTAACGATACTTTCCCGACCGCTATGCACATTGCAGCCGTTCTCTCGATCGAAAACGAACTTTTCCCCGCGCTCGATAAATTAATCGATACGTTAAGAAGGCTCGAAAAAGAAAACGAGGGGATCGTAAAAAGCGGTAGAACGCATCTTCAAGACGCTGTTCCCATTGCTTTTTCTCAAGAAATCAGCGGCTGGCGCGCAATGGTCGAAAAGACTCAGGACCAGATCGCTCTTACGTTAGACAGTCTTAAGGAACTTGCTTTAGGCGGAACTGCTGTAGGCACGGGGCTTAACGCACCCAAGGGCTTCGACGTTGAAGTTGCTAACGTCGTAAGCGACATAACGGGTAAGGATTTCGTTACGTCGAACAATAAGTTCCACGCTTTGACAAGTAAGGACGCCATGGTGTTTGCGCACGGCGCAATGAAGGCGCTTGCGTGCAACCTTATGAAGATTGCAAACGACGTAAGATGGCTTGCAAGCGGACCTCGCGACGGGTTAGGGGAGATATTTATTCCCGAAAACGAACCGGGCTCCTCGATTATGCCGGGTAAGGTTAATCCCACTCAGTGCGAATCTTTAACGATGGTTGCCGTTCAAGTTATGGCTAACGACGTTGCCGTTTCCATGGGCGCAAGCCAAGGCAATTTCGAACTCAACGTATTTATGCCCGTTATAGCGTATAACTTTTTACAATCCGCACGTCTTTTGGCGGACGGCGTAACTTCTTTCGAGAAAAATTGCGTTACGGGTATTCGCGCCAACAAAGAAAAAATGGCGCATAATCTTCACAACTCTTTAATGCTCGTTACGGCTTTAAACCCCTATATCGGCTATGAAAACGCCGCAAAAACCGCTAAACTTGCATACAAAGAGAACATTTCTTTAAAGGAAGCGTGCGTCAAACTCGGCTTTTTAACGCCCGAACGCTTTGACGAGGTTTTCCATCCCGAAGAAATGGCGTATCCTCAAAAGTAACATAAAAGGACGGCGTAATTTGTTTTACGTTGTCCTTACCACAATAAATTTAGGAATTTGTTTATGAAAATTTCATATTATCCCGGATGTACTCTTAAAACTCAGGGAAAGCAATTGGACGTTTATGCAAGGCTTTCCGCCGAGGCTTTAGGGGTTACCATGGAAGAAATTGAAAACTGGACTTGTTGCGGCGGCACGTATCCTACCGCACGCGACGAGATCGCAACAAAATTATCGGCTGTACGCGCCCTCGATTACGCTAAAAAACAAGGAGGCAGACTTTTGACCCTGTGTTCTGCCTGTCACAACGTAATAAAGCGCGTAAACGACGATATGAAGCATGACGAAAACGTGCGTTTGAAAGTCAATAACTACTTACAACTCGACGAGGCTTACTCGGGCGAAACCGAGGTTATTCATTACCTCGAAATGCTTCGCGACGTCGTAGGTTTCGACAAAATTCGCGAAAAAGTAGTTAGTCCCATAGGTAAAAAAGTCGGCGCGTATTACGGTTGTCTTTTATTGAGACCGGGTAAAGTAATGGCTTTCGATAACCCCGAAAACCCTCGTATTATCGAAGATTTTTTGAGTGCAATCGGCGCCGAACCCGTAAAATATCCTATGCGCAACGAATGCTGCGGCGCTTACGTAGGTTTTAAAGACCCCGAACTTCCTAAAAAGCGTAGCAACGTCGTTTTGGAAAGCGCTAAATCCCACGGCGCGGAAATAGTGGTAACGGCTTGTCCTCTTTGCTTATATAACTTGACGAAACATAACGATACGGATATTAAAGTCGTGTATTTTACCGAACTGCTGGCGGAAGCGTTGGGGGTGAAAGACAATGGATAAAAACCTTCAACAAAACCTTATGGAAAGAAGCGGCACGGACGTAAAAAAGTGTATGAAATGCGGTAAATGCTCGGGCAGATGCCCCGCATTTAAAGAAATGGATATAAAACCGCATCAATTCGTTACCTACCTCGTTCAAGGTAAATTAGACAAACTTATGCAAAGCAAGGCGATTTGGCACTGTCTTTCTTGCATGGAATGCGTCGAACGTTGCCCGAGGGGAGTCGCGCCTCAATCCGTCGTAGAAGCGGTAAGGACTACCGTTACGAGAATGCAAGGTGCAAACGGTCTTACGGCAGAAGACATTCCGCCGATTGTAAACGACCTTGTCCCTCAACAACTTATCGTCAGTGCTTATAGGAAATACAACAAGTAAAAATCAAAAGAGAGAAATCAAATGCAAAATATAGGTGTATTTATTTGTTGGTGCGGTAGCAATATCGCGGCAACCGTCGACGTCGAACGTTTGGCTAAACTTATTAAATCCGAACCGGGCGTCGTGTTTGCAGCCGACTATCAATATATGTGTTCGGAAAACGGACAACAACTTATTAAAAACGCCATAAAGGATTATAACCTCGGCGGCATAGTTATCGGTTCTTGTTCACCCCGTATGCACGAGGCGACTTTCCGCAAAACAGCCGAAAGCATGGGGTTAAATCCGTACATGGTCGAAATTGCCAATTTAAGAGAACAATGCAGTTGGATACACAAAGATAAAGAAGAAGCGACCGAAAAAGCCCTTGTTCTTTTGCGTACGGCTATAGCTAAAGTTCGTCTCAACGCCCCGCTTCAAGCAGGGGAAAGCCCCGTTATCAAACGTGCTTTGGTAATAGGCGGCGGAATTGCCGGCATACAAGCCGCTTTAGATATTGCCGATGCGGGTTTCCAAGTCGATATCGTCGAAAAGAACCCCACTATCGGCGGCAGAATGGCTCAACTCGATAAAACCTTCCCGACGCTTGACTGTTCGGCGTGTATTCTCACGCCCAAAATGGTAGACTGCGCTCAGCACGAAAAAATCGATATTTTAAGTTATAGCGAAGTCGACGACGTAAAAGGCTTTGTCGGTAACTTTAAAGTCAAAATTCGCAAAAAAGCACGCTTCGTAGACGAAACTAAATGTACGGGCTGTAAGGTTTGTATGGAAAAATGTCCTTCCAAAAAAGGGCTTAACGAGTTCAATATGAACCTAAACAATCGTACGGCGATTTATATCCCGTTTGCGCAAGCTATACCTAACGTTGCCGTTATAGACCCCGAGCAATGTTTGAAACTTAAAACGGGTAAGTGCGGCGTTTGCAGTAAATTCTGCGGCGCGGGCGCTATAAATTACGAAATGAAAGACGAGTATATCGAACGTGAATACGGCGCTATCGTAGTTGCGACCGGGTATAGACCGATAGGGCTCGAAAACTTTAACGAATACGGATATTCCGACAATAAAGACGTAATTACTTCTTTAGAACTCGAGCGTTTAATGAATGCGGCGGGTCCCACAAACGGCGTTTTGCTTCGTCCGTCCGACGGCGAACATCCTAAAGTCATTACGTTTATTCAATGCGTAGGTTCACGCGACGTAAGCGGTAACGGTAAACCGTACTGCAGTAAAGTTTGCTGTATGTATACGGCTAAACACGCTATGCTTATTCGTGAAAAATACCCCGATACCGAAGTTCACGTCTTCTATATCGACGTTCGTTGTCCCGGTAAAAACTACGACGAATTCTATCGCCGCGCGGTCGAACAGTACGGCGTCGACTATATCAAAGGTATGGTCGGTAAAGTATATAATCAAAACGGCAAACTGATGGTTCAAGGCAGTAACCTTATCGATAACGAACAAGTTACCATAGAAAGCGACCTCGTTGTTTTGGCAACCGCAATCGAACCCGAACCGTCGGTTAGAAAGATTGCTACGCTTTTGACGGCAAGTATAGATACCAACAATTTCCTTAACGAATCGCATCCTAAACTTCGTCCCGTCGAATCTCCGACCGCAGGCGTATATCTATGCGGTATGTGTCAAGGTCCCAAGGATATTCCCGAAACGGTTTCTCAAGCGTCGGCTTGCGCCGCTAAGGTAATAGGACTACTCGTTAAAGACCACCTTAAGACTAATCCTTGCGTTGCGCACAGCAACGAAACGATGTGCAACGGTTGCAGTCAATGCGCAAACGTATGCGCTTACGGTGCGATTACTTATATAGACAAAGAATTCCGTTTAGGCGGAGGAAAAACAGAGACGAGAAGAGTTGCCGTCGTTAATCCCGCGGTATGTCAAGGGTGCGGTGCTTGTACCGTAACGTGCCCGTCGGGCGCTATGGATTTAAGCGGTTTTTCCACTTCTCAAATACTTTCGGAGGTTGAAGCAATATGCAAGAAATAAGCAAAAACGTTTCCGAAAATGTTGAAAACAAACCTTTCGTACCCAATATAGTCGCGTTTTGTTGCAACTGGTGCAGTTATGCGGGTGCGGATTTAGCGGGGTCGAGTCGTTTAAGTTATCCCGCAAACGTAAAAATTATAAGAGTACCTTGCTCGTGTAGGGTCAACCCGACGTTTATATTAAAAGCATTCCAACGCGGCGCCGACGGCGTAATTTTATGCGGTTGTCATCCCGGGGATTGCCACTACGTAACGGGTAACTACTACACACGTCGTCGTATGTCTTTGTTGTTTAGTTTTCTCGACTATTTAGGCATTGAAAAAGAACGTACTCGCGTAGAATGGGTATCGGCGGCGGAAGGTGCGAAATTTTCCCAAGTTATGAATGATTTTGTGGAAAAAGTTACGGCGCTCGGCGAAAACAAGCGCTTGAGCGATTTAAGGGTAAAGGAGAGTAACAATGACTGAACTTGAATTAAAAATCGTAAGTCGCGCGAAATCCTTACTCGAAGACGGAACCGTTCAACGCGTCGTCGGATGGACCAAAGGCGAATTTGTATACGATCCGAGTCCCGCCACCTTTGAAACGGCGGAATCTTTAGAAGGATTTGTTTACAACGAATTTTGCGGCGCAAATTTAAGTAAGTATTTAATAAACATAACTAAAAAGCCCAGTAAAACAGCCGTATTTTTAAAACCTTGCGACACTTACAGTTTAAACGAACTGATTAAAGAGCATCGCGTAAACAGGGAAAACGTTTACGTTATCGGTATAGAGTGTCAAGGAAAACTCGATAACTACAAAATCGAGGCTTTAGGTATTAATTCGATAAATAGCGTAAGTTACGAGGGCGAGACCGCAAAATTTAACACGCTTTACGGTGAAAAAACAACCGAAAAGGGCAGTGTGCTTTTAGAAAAGTGCCTCTCTTGCAAAGGTAAAAAGTTTGTCGTTTCCGACGAAACAATCGTATTAGGCGAAATGGTCGAAACTAAAAACGATCGTTTTTCGGAGGTTTCAAAACTCGAAGCGATGACGGCGGACGAAAGATATAAATTCTGGCAAGAACAGTTATCCAAATGTATACGTTGCAACGCTTGTCGTAACGTTTGCCCCGCATGTACCTGTATAAAATGTGTTTTCGATAACCCGAAATCCGGCGTGGCGGCGAAAGCGAACGACGTAAGTTTCGAAGAACAACTTTTCCACGTAATACGTGCTTTCCACGTTGCCGGTCGTTGCACCGATTGCGGCGAATGTTCGCGCGTTTGTCCGCAAAGAATACCGCTTCATTTGCTTAATCGTAAGTTTATCAAAGATATCGACGGTTTGTACGGCGATTTCCAAGCGGGTGAGGAAGCCGAAGGCAAAACTCCTTTAACGAGTTTTTCCGCCGACGATAAAAACCCCGACGAAGTGTTTACCAAGGAGGCAAAATAGATGTTAAAGATTAATCGCAACGATTTAAATGCCTTCTATCAAGTAATTTCCGCAAAATTGCCTTTATACGCTCCTTTGAGGAAGGGTGGAGAGGTAAATTACGGCTACTATAAAGAGGGCGATATCGTAGATATCGACACTTTAAAAACGGTAAAATCTCCTAAGGACGTGTTTTTCCCTCAAAGCGAAACTATGATGAAGTTTCGTACCGAGGGCAAAAACCTTACTATAGAAGACGTAAGAAAAGAACTTACCGATTACGTAGTATTCGGCGTTCGTGCATGTGATTACAAAGCCTTTTCCGTTTTAGACAACGTATTTTTGCAAGAACCCGTCGATACCTTCTATAAGTTAAGAAGAGATAGCAGAATTATTTTTACCCTCGCTTGCGGTAAACCCGAGGACAGTTGCTTCTGCTCGGTTTTCGGTATCGATTGTACCGAACCTTTAGGCGACGTAACTTGCTGGCTCGATAACGATGCGTTATATTTAAGACCTAATACCGAAAAAGGCGAAAACGTCTTAAGTCTCGTTAAAGACCTTGCTGTAGAAACCGACGGCGCTAACGTAGGCGCAATAAAGGAAGAAGCAAAAAAGATTACGGAAAAATTGCCTTTTTACAGTCTCGATTTAAGTCGTTTTAAACCTGAAAACCTTAACGAACTTTTTAATCTTCCCGATTGGAACGAATTAAGCGAAGCATGCTTAGGTTGCGGCGCTTGCACATTTGTTTGTCCGACTTGTCAATGCTTCGATATAAGGGATTTTAAGACGAATAAAGACATAATAAGATTCCGTTGTTGGGATAGTTGTATGTATAGCGATTTCACGCAGATGGCGGCGGCAAACCCGCGTACCACGCAAACTCAACGCTATCGTCAACGTTTTATGCATAAATTAGTTTACTATCCTTCTCAATACGGTATGTACAGTTGCGTCGGTTGCGGAAGATGCGTTAAAAAATGCCCGCAACATCTCAACATAGTTAAAGTTATCAAAAAAATAGGGGGTAGCAAAAATGACTAACGAAAATTTGATCCCCAAAATAGGCGTGGTAACCGATATCAGAAAAGATACGCCCGACGTTAAAACCTTTAGGGTCGTGGGGCTCGACGGCAAAAAGCTTTTCGAACATATGCCCGGTCAGTGCGCAATGGTGTCCATCCCCGGTGTAGGCGAATGTATGTTCAGCATCACCAGTTCGCCGACAAATACGGAATTTATGGAGTTTTCCATTAAAAAGTGCGGTTGCGTGACGGAAGTTATTCACTCTATCGAGGAAGGTCAGCAAATTACCGTACGCGGTCCTTACGGCACTCCTTTCCCCGTCGAAGGCGACGATTTTAAAGGAAAAGACCTTTTATTTATCGCAGGCGGTATAGGTTTGGCGCCTTTAAGAAGCGTTATAAATTACGCTCGTCATTATCGCAACAATTACGGTAAAGTCGTAGTCGTTTACGGCGCGAGAAGTAAAGACGATTTAGTCGACATAGACGAGATTAAAAACGAGTGGCAAAACGAAAAAGATTTCGAAGTGTATTTAACTATCGACCGCCCGCAAGAAGGTTGGGACGGACACGTCGGCTTTGTACCCGCTTACGTTAAAGAGTTGGGTTTAGACCCTACAATGACGGCGGTTTTGTGCGGTCCTCCGATTATGATAAAATTCACCCTTCAAGGGCTTCTCGAACTCGGCTTTTCAAAAACTCGCGTATACACTACGTTAGAACTTAGAATGAAGTGCGGAATCGGTAAATGCGGCCGTTGCAACGTAGGCGATAAATTCGTTTGCAAAGACGGTCCCGTATTTAGAATGGACCAGCTCGACGAACTTCCCGACGAGTATTAAGAGGTAACGAATATGGAAAAATTTGTTAACGTATATTTTTTCGGTAAAAAGTACAGCGTACCCGAAAGTCTTACGATTATGAAGGCTATGGAATACGCCGGTTACGAATTAGTCCGCGGTTGCGGTTGCCGTAACGGTTTTTGCGG
>CAYNLN010000022.1:0-24814 GCA_964398065.1 uncultured Christensenella sp.
ATGCTCGATCTTTTAAAAAAGAAGGGTTTCGATACGATTTCCGTCGGAAAAATTTACGATATTTTTGCCGGTAAATCGATTTCCGAGTCCAACAGAACGGTTTCCAATGCCGACGGAATGGTGAAAACCGCAAGCGTTTTCGAACGTGATTTTAACGGCATTTGCTTTACCAATCTGGTAGATTTCGATATGCTTTACGGACACAGAAACGACGTTGACGGTTACGCAAAAGCGGCGACGGAATTCGATAAGTGGCTCGGAGAGTTTTTGCCGAAACTTTCCAACGACGATGTGTTGATAATAACCGCAGACCACGGTTGCGATCCCAAAACGCCGTCGACGGACCACTCGAGGGAATACGTGCCGATGCTTATGTACGGACACAAAATAAAACCCGTCAATTTGGGTACTCGTCCTACATTTTCAGATATTTCGGCAACCGTGTTGGAGTATTTCGGCGTAGACAAAGAAGATACCGCGGGTACGAGTTTTTTAAACGAAGTACTTAAATAATGTTTTTACCGCCGCTAAGAAGCGGCGGTAAAAACATCGTTTGTTAATGAAAAACATCGAAAACGGGCTTATAGACGGACTTTTTGATGTTTTTCTTCATAACACACAATCCTTTTAGGAGGAAATATAATGACTGATAAAGAATTACTAAAAGCCGCAATAAACGCAAGAGAATATAGTTACACGCCGTATTCTCACTTTCAAGTAGGTGCGGCGCTATTGACGAAAGACGGAAAAATATATACCGGCGCCAATATAGAAAACGCCGCTTACACGCCGACGATTTGCGCCGAAAGAGTTGCTTTTTTTAAAGCGGTTAACGCAGGCGAACGTGATTTTTGCAAAATAGCGATCGTTGGCGGAAAAGAGGGTGAACCCCCCGATTTTTGTGCACCGTGCGGTGTTTGTCGGCAAGTTATGGCGGAATTTTGCCAAGACGATTTTCAAATTGTCTTAGGTACGCCGGAAAATATTTCGGTATATAATTTAAGGGATATTTTGCCCGATCGTTTCGGTCCCGACAACTTGATTAAAAAATAATTTTTTAAAAAAAGTCGGTCTATAAGCCCGTTATTTGCGTTATTTTTCAAATTTAAGGAGGTGGTTGAATGAAAAAAGCATTAAAAAAGATTATAGCGCTTGCCGTTATATTAGCGGTTATTTTCCCGTTTTCCTTATGCTTTACGGGGTGTGAGGAAACACCTGAGAGGGAATATACTTTGCCGTCTATAGACGACGATTTTAAGCCGGGTGTTTTATCCATCGGGCTAACCGCCGAGTATAGTGAAGTCAACAAACCTATCGTCAAAGAAGATTTTATAACTAAAAAGATGATTTGGAAAGAAGACGTAAAAGGCGACATGGAAAAAGCCTTAAAAAAGTACGTCGTTATCGATCATATGAGAGATGTTTTTCAAATAGACGATCCCTCTACGATTAAGAATCCTGACTCCTTCGCACAAATGTTATACGTTTATTTGGTTAACCAAGATAAGCAATCCGTAATTACCGCAATAAAAGAATTTTACAAGTTTAGTTACGTAGAGTGGGCAGAGGAATGGGGTAATGCATTGGATATAGATTGCGCTATAACGAACGACGAATATTTCGACAGCCAATGGGGACTAAAATCAGACAACGGTATCGGCTTGGACAGAGTACTTAATATATTAGACGCAAACGCAGGGGAAAGGGTGAAAGTAGGTATTTTTGAAAACAATATCCAAACCGACCATCCGGATTTAAACGTTTGCGGAGGAAATTTCACCCCGGCTTCGTCTGCCTCCGCAACGCACGGCACTCTTGTCGCTGGCATAATCGGCGCTGCTGTTAATAACGAAATCGGTATTTCCGGCATAGCCCCCGTGGATATCTATTTGTTGGACAGAGACGCCGATTCTTTTGCGGACAGTTTAGTATGGGCGTATAATAACGGAATACGTATAGTAAACGCAAGCTTTGCTTATATGTACACAGATCACTCTCCATGGGCGCCAAAAGCAAACCATATTGCGGCAATAAAAACATTTTCCGAAAACGGAGGCATAATAATCGCTGCGGCGGGTAATGAAAATACCGACAATGACGTTACACCATATTATCCTGCGGGATATGCCAACTATGAAGGTATAGACAATGTAATTTCTGTGGGGGCAATAAACGCTGCCCCATTGAAAGTGCATAGTTCCAATTATGGTGCTAATTCGGTTAGCATTTATGCGCCGGGACAAAACATATTGAGTACATATCCTGAAAGCGAGGGAAAAACAGCGAATGATCTTGATGTCGGTTATGCTTATGGTATCGGTACGTCGTTTGCCGCACCGTTTGTAACCGGCGTAGCGGCACTACTTTTGTCGCTTAATCCGAATCTTACCGTAGCTGAAATAAAAGAAGCTATTATTGACGGTGCCGACGATATCGTTATTACAGTCGCTGAAGATGATAGACAAACCGTAAAAAAACTGAACGCTGCACAAGCTGTTTTAAATGTAGTTGCAAGTAAAAATGCAACAAGTATAAGTAAGCCGATGACGTTAATTAGGGGCGCTGTTAATGCGGGCAGTGCGTTGTTTGCCAAGAAAAAGCCAATTGCAAAATTGTACGTTGACAACACGTTTGAATATACTTTTAGTATAGTTGCTGACAGTCCTATCAATGTTGAGTTTTACGATGAGTATTTGACGCCTATTGCGTTAAACGGTAGCTATGGGAACGGGGCGTGTAAATACAACTTTGAAATGACCTTAGAACCGGGGATATATTATATAGCATCGTATTATCGTCTTTCCGATCATTCCGATACGATTAGCTTTAATATTACGGGAAGGACCCATACGCATGTTTATGATGATTGGAAGTATTATGATAGAACAAAGCACATAGAAATGTGTACAATTTGTAATATTACAGGAACGCAAACGACGGGACATTGGGTATATGCTTCGGAAATAGTCAATAACCGAGCAACTTGTCAAGGGTGTCACTATGTGCTTGACTTAAGTTACGATTTTGCAAACAGTATAATGAGTCCGTCGTACGTAAAACAAGTTACTCTTAACGGAAGTTACATTTTACCGAGCGGTACGGTCGTTTTGGTGGAAGAAGACGTTTTGGCATACTTAAACGGAACGCTTACGTTTTACGACGAAGACAGCCTCGTCTATGCCGCGTAAAGTTTTATATAAAGCACGACTTTTTTATAAAAGTGGGGCAATAAGCCCGTTAACGGCTTATTTTTTAACAAATGTATAACAAAAAAGGAATAGAAAATTATGAGAATGTATGACATTATAAAGAAAAAACGCGACGGCGGAAAACTTACGGAAGCCGAAATCAATTGGTTTATAGACGGTTACGTAAAAGGCGATATCCCCGACTATCAAGCGTCGGCGCTGCTTATGGCGATATACTTTCAAGGTATGGACCTCGAGGAAACCGCTGCGCTTACGATGGCTGTAAGGGATTCCGGCGATAAACTCGATTTTTCCGACGTCAACGGTTTAAGGGTGGATAAACACTCGACGGGCGGCGTAGGCGACAAGACAAGCCTTATCGTTGCGCCCATCGTTGCTACGTTAGGCGTCAAAGTCGCCAAAATGAGCGGTAGGGGCTTAGGTCATACCGGCGGTACGATCGATAAACTCGAGGCTATCCCTGGACTAAAAACGGATATTCCCAAAGACGAATTTATAGACATCGTAAACAAAACCGGTATTGCCATAGTCGGTCAGTCGCAAGATTTGGCGCCCGCAGACAAACTTTTATACGCGTTAAGGGACGTTACGGCAACGGTCGAAAGTAAGCCTTTAATCGTTTCGAGCATTATGGGTAAAAAACTTGCCGCCGACGACGATTGCATAGTTTTGGACGTAAAAACGGGTAGCGGCTCTTTCATGAAGACGTTAGACGACAGTAAGTCGCTTGCGAAAATGATGGTTGATATCGGTAAAAAGGCGGGTAAAAAGATGCTTGCTTTGATTACGGATATGGACAGACCTTTGGGTTACAATATCGGCAATGCTTTAGAAGTGAAAGAAGCGATTGCCACGTTAAACGGAAAAGGTCCCGACGATTTAACTGAAATTTGCATCGACTTAGCGGCAAATATGCTTTACCTCGCCGAAAAGGGTACTTTGGACGAATGTACCGAGGCGGTAAAACGCGTTATTAAAGACGGAAGCGCTTTAAGGACTTTAGCCGAAATGGCTAAGGCGCAAGGCGGCGACGAAAGAGTAATCTATAACCCCGAACTTTTCGAAACGGCAAAGTACGAACACGAAGTTTTAGCGGATAAAGAAGGCTATATATATTCCGTTAACACCGAGGGTTACGGCACGGCGGCGCTTATATTGGGCGCGGGCAGAAACACCAAAGAAGACGTTATAGATTTTTCCGCGGGGATTATTCTTAATAAAAAGACGGGCGACTACGTAAAGCGAGGCGATAAGATTGCGACGCTTTACACCAATAGGCAAAACAAAATTTTCGAAAGCGAAAAAATGTTACTTGCGTCAACTGTCATTTCGGATGAAAAACCCGCCTATAGGCCGATTATCCTTGCAAAAGTAGAATAAGATTTTTTATGTTTAAGGGGAATATGAACGAAAAAATCATTATATAAACGGGAAGAAAATTTACTTATGGCAAAATTATATTTTAAATACGGAGCGATGGGGTGCTCTAAAACGGCGCAGGCGCTTATTACCAAGTTTAACTATGAAGAGCGGAATATGAAAGTTCTTCTTTTAAAACCGTCGGTGGATACGCGCGACGGGGTTGCAATCGTTAAATCGAGGATAGGGCTTTCAAAGCCTTGCGTGTCTGTTTCTTCCGAGCAAAACATTTACGAAATTTATAAAAATCAATACAGCGATTGTCAAGTTGTTATAGTTGACGAATGTCAATTTTTAACGCCTAAGCAAGTCGACGAACTTGACGATATAGTTATAGACTTCGACGTGCCCGTTTTATGTTTCGGGCTTGCAACGGATTTTTTAACTCATCTTTTCCCGGGCAGCAAACGGCTTTTCGAAATTGCCGAGTCCGTTACGGAAATCAAGTCTATATGTAAGTGCGGTTCGAAGGCGACCGTCAACGCGCGTATCGACGAAAAGGGAAACATCGTAACCGAAGGCGATCAGATTTGTATCGGCGGTAACGACAGATACGTCGCAATGTGCAGAAAATGCTATTTAAAACGCATTAAGGAACAAAAAAGTTAATTTTTTAAAGGGGATGCTATATGAATATTTGGCACGACATAAGAAAGGAAAGAATAACCCCCGAAACTTTCGAGGCGCTTATCGAAATTCCTAAGGGCAGCAAGTCTAAATACGAACTCGATAAGGAAACGGGAAGATTAAGACTTGACAGAATTTTATATACTTCCACGGTTTATCCCGCTAACTACGGGTTTATTCCTAAAACCTTATCCGAGGACAACGACCCTTTGGACGTTTTAGTGCTGTGTACCGACGCTATATATCCCATGACCTTGGTAACTTGTAAGCCTATAGGCGTTATCAGAATGTACGACAATAACGAATTTGACGAAAAAATCATTGCCGTGCCGCTCGGCGACCCGAGTTACAAAGATTATACCGATATAGATCAGCTTCCTAAACATATCTTCGAGGAAATGATGCACTTTTTCGAGGTGTATAAGACGCTCGAACATAAAGTTACTTCGGTGAAAGAAATTTGTCATCGCGATTGTGCGATAGAAGCCATTAAAAAATGTATCGGTTTTTACGAAGAAAAATTCGGTAAATAAAAATTAAAAAACAAAAAAACCCGCCTATAGGTCGATTATCGCCTATAAGCGGGTTTTTTACGATGGATTATTTGCAGCCGGAACAGTTTTTACAGTCGCCCGTACAAGACGAGGGCTTTTTGCCGAGCCCGCCCGAAACTACGCCCGAATAATCTTTTTCCATTATGGTTTCGCAGTCGGGGCAAAGTACTTGTTGGTCGTATTTTTTAACTAACGTAGATAGTTTTTTGTTACATTTAGGGCATTTATAATCGAATAACGGCATAAAAAGTGCCTCCTACAGATATATTGTGGTTTTTTTCTTAGCGGAAATTTTAGCGCCTTAAAAACTCGATTGCCTGCGCTTTAGAGGGGCATTTTTTACAAAAACAGCGTGTACCGTCTCTGCCGTCTAATTGGTTGATAAGATCCAATGCTACTTCCCAACTGTCTGTTATAACGAGCCTTGTTTTGTGCTTTACGGCGTAAAACTTATTTCTAAACTTTGTGATAAAAATTGTTTCTATTCTAAGTTTATCCGATTCCTCTTTGGCTTTCAGTTCGGCTTCTTTTGCTTCGTTTGCCTTTAGATGCATTTTGTAAAGGTCGCCTTTGGTTGCGTTTTTAATTTTGAGCGCATTAATAATTTGCGAACAGTCGCCCTTTGTAAGCGGTCCGTTTTGACTTATCGAAGCAAATTCGTTCTCGGATAGTTTGGATTTAATATAGGAAATTTGTTTTTCGGTAGCGGGTGCGTTTTGCCAAACAAAATAGTTTTTCAAATCCCAAAGCGCCCTTTCGTCTTGGTGGAAAAAAGTAAAATAGTCGTAAGCTTTTTCGAGTGCGTCTTCGAGCGTCGTTTCTTGACTTTCGGAATATTTAAACTTTTTTTCTTCTTCGTCGAAAGTGTAAAACATAAGCTTTGTTTTACCTATTTCGTTTATAGCCTTTATGCCGATTCTGTCGCCGCAGGCAAACTGGTAAACAAGGTCGCCGTTCGGCTTTTTCGTCCAATTTATGTCGTAGGTGTTTACCCCTTGCGATTTAGCAAACAGTTTTACGGTTTTAACGTTTACGATCCAGCTTTCCGGACAATCCGAAACGTCGTCGACGACTTCTTTTAAGTTTGTAAGCATTCCTTCGATATCGAAAATTTTCGAGTGAGGAACGCTTGTCAAATCGAGCCCTAAAAGCGAAGGAGCGGTGCAAATATCGAGATCGTCCGTTACGCCGACAAGGTCGATAAGATTAAGAAAGCGTTTGCCCGGGTATTTACGCAAACCTCTGCCGACCATTTGCGCGTACAAACTTTGATTTTTTGTGGGGCGCGCGATGATTACCGTTTCGATAAGAGGAATATCCGTGCCTTCGGTAAAAATCATACAGTTTACAAGGCAGGGGATTTTTCTTTCGGTAAAATCTTTTATAACGGCGTTTCGATTTTTTGTTTTTTGCGAAACGACAACCGCACCCGGTATTTTTGCCGCGATATTTTCCGCATGACGTACGGAGGCTGCAAAAATAAGCGTTTGCCCGCGTGCGTATTTTCGGTAAACGTTAGCGATTTCGTTATTGACGCCGTCGGTATCGATTGCTTTTTCGAGCGAACCCGTTTGAAAGTCGCCCATATGTACTTTTACGGGTTTTAAATTCCACGATATTTTAGCGCGCAGACATCTTACGTCGGTAAGGTAGTCGTGCTTAATACCCCATAAAAGGTTTCTTTCGAATATGATTTTTTCGAAAACGTCGTCTAAGCGCACCTTATCCCCGCGGTTCGGCGTGGCGGTAAAACCAAGATGTAACCTCGGCGTAAAATACGAATAAATTTCCTTATAGGTTTTGGCGGCGGCGTGGTGGGCTTCGTCTGTGATTATTATATCGAATTCGTCGGGCTTAAACTTATGAAGCCTTTTCACAAGCGTTTGGACGGACGCCGAAATAACTTCTTCCCCCGAAGAAGATTCTTCGGCTTGTTCTACTCCGCAAGGACAGTCGTAATACTTAAGCGGTTGATGGACAAGTTCTTCCCGATGGGAAATAATAAGGACTTTTCCGCGCCGTTTTATTGCCGAAAAAACGACGGTTTTACCGAGCCCCGTCGCCATCGAAACAAGATATGACCCTCCTTTTAAACCGTCGATTATATCGACGCATTGTTTTTGATAATCCCTTAAAACCATGATTTCGCCTGCAAAAGTTGTCATACACCGAAGAAAGTTAATATTTTCTCTTTTGTATTTTCCCTTTGGTAAAAAATTTGCAAAACTGCCGCTAAAGCCGTAAAAGCATTTGTTTTCCGCTTTCTTGTATTATATCAATAATAAAAAGATAAGTCAACCGTCTTGGTATTTTTTAATCATTTTACTTTTTCACGGGTAAGAAAAATCGTGAAAATTGCGTGAAAGTTTTAGCAGGATATTGACAATTGTATTATTTATAATGTATAATAAAAACAAAAAGAGTGAAAGGATTTCTTGCGTATAAGTTTGAATCGAGTATCGCATTGGCATTTTGTTTTCAAAAGTGACTAAATAAAAACAGTGACTAAAACGCAAGGGGTTTTATTAAGTTTCCCTTGCGCTTTTTTACAAAAGTCGGTCTATAAGCCCGTTATTCGCATTATTTGTTAAATTTAAGGAGGTAATAGCAATGAAAAAAGTATTAAAAAAGATTATAGCGCTTGTCGTTATATTAGCGGTTATTTTCCCTTGTGCCTTGTGTTTTACGGGGTGTGAGGAAACACCTGAGAGGGAATATACTTTGCCGTCTATAGACGACGATTTTAAGCCGGGTGTTTTATCCATCGGGCTAACCGCCGAGTATAGTGAAGTCAACAAACCTATCGTCAAAGAAGATTTTATAACTAAAAAGATGATTTGGAAAGAAGACGTAAAAGGCGACATGGAAAAAGCCTTAAAAAAGTACGTCGTTATCGATCATATGAGAGATGTTTTTCAAATAGACGATCCCTCTACGATTAAGAATCCTGACTCCTTCGCACAAATGTTATACGTTTATTTGGTTAACCAAGATAAGCAATCCGTAATTACCGCAATAAAAGAATTTTACAAGTTTAGTTACGTAGAGTGGGCGGAACAATGGGATAATATGGAGGCTGTAGATGATTTTGCGTCCAACGACGAGCATTATGGAGATCGCCATGGATTAACGTAATCAAGTGGCGTTTCAATGGATAAATCCTTTAACTTTATTGAGAAGCAATGTTTAATCGAAGATTTGAAAATCTGCGAACATAAAAAGCATTTAGATAAAAAACTTTAAAATATAAGCGCGTGCCCGTTTCTTTTCGTTGAAAAAAAACGGGCGTTATGATATATTATAGATAGTTTTGCGTTATGGATAGTTTTGTGCAAGGCGGAAAGCCTATGTATAAAAACGATTGCTAAAAACAATGCGGCAACAACTTTTTCGAGTGCCTCACCGTAGATAAAAAACTCAAAAATGCGGCGGCGCTATATACGGCTAAAAACTATGATAATAAAAGGTTTACAAAAATTAACGCTTTTAGATTACCCCGGAAAGTGCGCCGCCACGGTGTTTACGTTCGGGTGTAATTTGCGTTGTCCGTTTTGTCACAATGCGTCGCTTGTCGAAAAAAGAGCGGGGGACGATTACGTAATAGACGAAGAAGAATTCTTTACTTTTTTAGACTCGAGGAAGGGACTTTTGGACGGCGTTGCCGTTACGGGAGGAGAACCTTTGCTACAACCCGACATAGAAGATTTTTTGCGCAAAATAAAGGAAAAAGGTTTTTCCGTAAAACTCGACACCAACGGCACTAATCCCGAAAAGCTAAGTCGGCTTATAGATGAAAAACTTGTCGATTACGCCGCAACGGACATAAAAAACTGCTTAGACAAGTATCCGCTAACGGTCGGGGTAGAGGATTTTGACGTTACGCCGATAAAAGAAACGGTGGCGTTGCTTTTATCGGGTAAGGTCGAGTACGAATTCAGGACTACCGTTTCAAACGAACTTTTTTCCGAGGAAGATTTCGTAAAAATCTCGCGCGAGATAGCGGGTGCGGAAAAGTACTATTTGCAGGCATTCGCTTCCTCGGGGGATATTTTAGGCGGCGATTTTACAACGCCTTCTAAGACTGCTTTAGAGGCGTACGCGCGTATTGTTTCCAAAACCGTTAAAAAAGTCGAAATCCGCGGCGTTTAGCGAGATGTATGGAATTTTTTAGGGCGGCGGACGAAAATAAATAATTACGGAGGCGATATGAAAGAGTTTTTAGTCGGAATAGTTATACTTTGCGCATATTTTATCGTGTGCGCGACGGTAGCCGTTATTTTCAGAAAAACAGTAAAGATACCCGACGAAGTATTCAGAAAGATACTGCATTTTATTTTGCTTACGTCGCTGTTTGTTTTTGTTTACGCGTATGATACTTGGTGGCTTTCCGTTTTGACGTGCGTATTTATAATTGTCGTTGCCTATCCGATTTTATACTTTTTCGAAAGGTTTTCGTCGTATTCTAAGACGGTAACCGAAAGGAAAAAGGGAGAATTAAGAAGCAGTTTAATAATAGTTTTCGTAATGTTTGCAACTATAATAACGGTGTGTCACGGGCTTATAGGCAACAGACAGTTATCGTTTGCGATAATATATTCCTGGGGCTACGGCGACGCCGCCGCGGCGCTTGCGGGAACAAAATTCGGCAAACATAAAATATATAAAAAGAAAACGTTAGAGGGCACGCTTGCGATGTTTACAACATCCTTTTTTGTCGTTGCGCTCATTTTGTTTTTGTTAAATATAGTTGCTTGGTACGGAGTAATCGTTACGGCGCTCGTTACCTCTTTAAGCGTTGCTGCCGTAGAACTATATACGCCTAACGGATTAGATACGGTAACGTGTCCTTTTGCGGCGCTTGCGGTAACGATTCCCGTGCTGTGGCTTTTCGGGGGTGTTTTATGACGGGTAAAGAAGGTAAAAAGGGCAAAAACACTCTTCTTTGGTCGGTTATTATGAGTGCGCCGGGACCGCTTGTCGTGGGAATCGGTCTTATCGTGGGCAAAAGTTCGACTCAACTTGCCGACTTTATACGAAGGAGCATCGAACTTTTAGCAATCATATCGTCGTTCGTCATATATTCGGTTACGACCGATAAAGAGAAGTCGGATATAACAAAAAAACAAAAACTCGAAAAGTTTGCCGATATTTTCGTCAGCGCGGCTATGATTGTAAGTTCTTTAATAATGCTTTTTTTGGCGATTTTTTCGCCGAGCGAAGAAAAGGGAAACGTTATTCCGGGGCTTGCGATTGCCGTTTTGGGCGTTATTGCAAACTGTATTTTTTGGATTAGATACACTAAATTAGGTAAATCCCTTAACAATAATATTTTAATCGTTCAAAGCAAACTTTACCGCGCGAAGACCTTTGTCGACGCTTCCGTAACCTTAGCGCTGTCGGTCGTGCTAATATCTACCGACCAAACGGTGTCGTTTTATTTCGATTTGATAGGGACTTGCTGCGTGTCTTTATATTTGGGCTATACGGGCGTTACTTCGCTTATAAAGGCGCTTAATAAGCGGCCGACATAGCGATAGTGGTAAAAGGGGCGGCGGTTTTTTAAAGGCGAAAACTTTTAAGCGCAACTTGTTTCAAAAACCGACGTGCCTATTAAAAAGAATATTAAATTTCGATTAAACCGACATACCGTCGAACGCTTTGTTCTTCGGTATGTTTTTTTGTCTTTATGGAAAGGATAAAAATATCCGCACTTTGCAAGGCTTCGTGCGAGGCGTTTTTAATGTGCCGAAAGGCAGTGACGATGTTTACTCGAAGTTCTTTTTTTATTAGACGAAAGTTTTTAAAGAGTGAAACCCATATATTGCGGTGCGGTTAAAAACCGTGAAAATTACAGTCTTGAATACTTATTCAAACGCGGTATTTAAAACTGCCCTAAAAGTGGGAAACGATAAGTTTTTTCACTGTAAAATATATAAGTTTTTCGCATATCGGGTGAATAAGCTGAAAAATACAAAAAGCACAATATATTGTGTTTTGTAAATTTTATCAACACAAAATGTAGTAAAAATTTTCTAAAACCGCTATAAATACGTTTGACATAACAAGCGGCGTATGGTAGTATATAAAGGCACATAAACGAAAGTCGCATTTTTAAGGCAAACGGCGCCGACCCTTTAAACACGGCGCGTGCCTTTTTTTCACCCCTTTTATTCGGGCGTACTTCGTTTTTTTGCGCAATAAACGTTAAAGGAGAATTTATGTACAGAGTAGTCAAAAGAGACGGACAGGAAGTAGATTTTAACATTTCGAAAATCACTTCGGCAATCACAAAAGCTTTCGAGGCAAGCGGAAAGGAATTTCATCCCGGCGTTATAGATTTATTGGCGCTTAACGTTACCTCGGATTTTTCAACGAAAATAACGGACGGCAAAATCGCCGTCGAAGACATACAAGACAGCGTTGAAAACGTTTTAATAAAAACGGGTTACAACGACGTTGCAAAAAGTTACATTCTGTATCGCAAACAGCGCGAGAAAATCCGCAACATGAAGGCGACGATGCTCGATTACAAGTCGATAGTCGACGGGTATTTGAACGTTGCCGACTGGCGCGTTAAAGAAAATTCGACGGTAACTTACTCGGTTGGCGGGCTTATTTTGTCAAACTCGGGGGCGATAACCGCAAACTATTGGCTTTCCGAAATTTACGATAAGGAAATCGCCGACGCGCACAGAAACGCAGATATTCACATTCACGATTTGTCGATGCTGACGGGATACTGCGCGGGCTGGTCGCTTCGTCAACTTATACAAGAAGGCTTGGGCGGCGTAACGGGTAAAATCACTTCTTCGCCGGCAAGCCACTTGGCAACGCTTTGCAACCAAATGGTTAACTTTTTGGGCATTATGCAAAACGAATGGGCGGGGGCGCAAGCGTTTTCCTCTTTCGACACTTATTTAGCGCCTTTCGTAAAAGTAGACAATTTAACTTATCGTGAAGTAAAAAAGGCGGTCGAGTCCTTTATTTACGGCGTGAATACTCCGAGCCGTTGGGGAACGCAAGCACCGTTTTCGAACGTTACGCTCGATTGGGTCGTGCCTAACGACTTAGCCGAACTTAACGCGATAGTCGGCGGCAAGGAAATGCCTTTTAAGTATAAAGACTGTAAAAAGGAAATGGATATGGTCAACAAAGCCTTTATCGAAGTAATGATAGAAGGCGACGCAAACGGTAGGGGATTCCAATATCCTATTCCGACCTATTCCATTACGAGCGACTTCGACTGGTCCGAAACGGAAAACAACAAACTTTTATTCGAAATGGCGGCAAAATACGGCACACCTTATTTTTCAAACTACATCAACAGCGATATGGAACCGAGCGACGTCAGATCTATGTGCTGCAGACTTAGGCTCGATTTAAGAGAATTACGTAAAAAATCCGGCGGCTTTTTCGGAAGCGGCGAGAACACAGGTTCTATCGGTGTCGTTACGATTAATATGCCGAGGATTGCATACCTATCTAAGAATGAGGAAGAATTTTACAAACGCCTCGACAGGCTTTTGAACGTTTCGGCACGCTCCTTAAAGACCAAACGTACCGTTATTACGAAACTTATGGACGAGGGACTGTATCCTTACACGAAACGCTATTTGGGCACCTTTAACAACCATTTTTCAACCGTAGGATTGGTCGGTATGAACGAAGCGTGCCTTAACGCAAGCTGGATAAACTGCGATTTGACAAACGAAAAAGCGCAAAAGTTTACCAAAGAAGTCCTTACCCACATGAGGGAAAAACTTTCCGATTACCAAGAGGCTTACGGCGATTTGTATAACCTCGAGGCAACCCCTGCCGAGTCGACTTCTTACCGCTTGGCAAAGCACGACAAGGAATCTTATCCCGACATTAAAACCGCAAACGAAAACGGAACGCCTTATTACACTAACAGTTCGCACCTTCCCGTAGGGTATACCGACGATGTGTTTTCGGCGCTTGCAATCCAGGACGAGTTACAGACGTTGTATACTTCGGGTACCGTGTTTCACGCCTTTTTAGGCGAAAAATTGCCCGATTGGAAATCTGCGGCGACTTTAGTCAGAAAAATTGCCGAAAATCATAAACTTCCGTATTACACGCTTTCGCCGACATATTCCGTTTGTAAAAACCACGGATATTTGGCGGGCGAACAGTTTACTTGCCCTCACTGCGGTCAAAAAACCGAAGTGTACTCGAGGATCACCGGCTATTATCGCCCCGTCCAAAACTGGAACGACGGTAAGTCGCAAGAATACAAAGACAGAAAAGTTTACAATGTTTCCGAAAACTTAAACGTCGATAAAATTATAGAACGCAGCGAAAACGACAAAAAGTCGGAAACAGCCGCCGAAACGAATACTTGCGAAGTTTCGATAAGTCAAAAAAGCGCAAAGCAATATATTTTGTGCGCAACCAAAACTTGTCCGAAATGCACTATGGTTCAAATGATACTCAATAAAAACGGCGCTGTGTACGATAAAAAATACGTCGAGGACGACGAGGAATTCTTTAAATCCAACGGGATTACGGAAGCGCCTACCTTGCTTGTTTTATCCGATTGCGGCGTTGAAAAAATAGTTAATCCTTCGAACATCAAAAAATACATAGAGGAAAATAAATAATGAACGTAGATATTATCATTGTCGGGGCGGGGGCTTCGGGAATGACCGCGGCGATTTACGCCTTACGCAACAATAAAAGCGTGCTTTTGTTAGAGTCAACTTCGGTGGGCGGACAGATAGCGTTTTCGCCTAAAGTAGAAAACTTTCCGTCCTACGATTCCATATCCGGCAGCGATTTTTCGAACAGGCTTTTCGAACAGGTTTTATCACTCGGTGCGGAATTCGAACTCGAAACCGTTACGGCGGTCGTTAAAAACGGTGACGGCACGTTTACGGTGGGCACCGACGCGGGCGAGCATACCGCCAAAGCGGTAATTATCGCAAACGGCGTAAAACAACGACATTTTCCGTTTAAGTCGGAAGAAAGACTTTTGGGTAACGGCGTTTATTATTGCGCCATTTGCGACGGAGCCTTTTATAAAGGTAAAGACGTTGCGGTAATCGGCGACGGAAACACGGCGCTTCAGTCTGCGCTGTTGCTATCTTCTATATGTAATAAAGTTTACGTTTTAACGCTTACGGATAAATATTTCGGCGACGAAGCCCTTATAGACCTTTTATATAAAACCGAAAACATTATTACGCTTTCGGAAACTTCCGTTACGGACTTTTTGGGCGAAGAAAGCCTTACCGGTGTTAAAGCCGTAAAAAGGGGAGTGGAGTTTAAACTTGAAGTGCCTGCCGTCTTTGTTTGCATAGGACTTATTGCGGATAATCAGAAATTTTCGAACATTGCAAATTTGACGGAAGACAGCTACTTTTTGGTTGATGAAAATATGCAAACCAAAACCGACGGCGTTTTTGCGGCAGGTGATACGCGCAAGAAAAACGTTCGTCAATTGACCACTGCCGTATCCGACGGCGCGATTGCGGCAATGAGCGCCATAGATTATATCCGCAAACTTTAAGAAACAAATAAACATAAATAGAAATACTAAAAAACATCGACGCAAAATATTGCGCCGATGTTTTTTTACCGCTTTGGATTTTAAGTAACTTTAAGATGCCGTAATAACCGTTTAAACCTTTTTTTCTTGTAAATTTTACAAAAAATATTTAATGACGGTATAAATTTTTGTCATAAATTATTGACAAATCGGTTATACTATGGTAATATATTATTAAAAGATATACAACTGTTTGCGACACATAAACATAAGAACGATTATTGTCTTGTTTACGCGACAGTTTGAAGGAGGCTTTTTATGAAGCGCAAAATATTATTAACAATCTTAAGCCCTGTGCTTTTGTCGTCGGGGGTGCTTTTTGCCTTGTTAGCATGTAGTAACGGAAGCGCCGCCGTCCCGCATGACTTTACCTTTCAAAATCGTATTATTACGTGGGACAAGGTCGAAAACGCAGAAGGTTACGTCGTAACGTTAGACGGCAAGGAATACGAGACGGATAAAAACACTTTCGACACTTTGCCGTACATTAAAGACGCGGGCGAATATTTTGTCGAGGTAAGGGCTGTTTTTGAAGGAGGCGAAAACGGCGCTTTCGCAAAATACCGTTTCGACGTTACGGAACCTTTAAAAAGCGGTTACGACGAAAATGGCTTTTTGTATACGCTTTTAGAAGATAAAAGCGGTTACGAAATTTCAAAAGGTACTGCCGATTTAAGCGGTATGCTTGTTATTCCCGATTACTTTGACGGTTTACCTGTAACAAAAATAGCGGATTATGCTTTTTCGAGCAGAGACGTTCGCAAGCGCCCCAATCCGCTTACGGGTGCGTATTGTAACGACTCCGTTAACATTATTATGCTAAATACGAATTTGGAAAGTATAGGTCGCTACGCTTTAAGCGGGTTTACGGGTATATCCTTATTGGTTATACCGGACAGCGTAATCGAGATAGGGGCTTACGCTTTTTACGGCTGTAGTCGCTTGGAAAACGTAAGTTTACCAAAAAACCTAAAAGTTATCCCAGAAGGTTGTTTTGCCGACTGTGCGCTAAAATATATTGAGTTTCCTAGTGCTTTGGAAGAAATAGGTTCATGCGCTTTTAAGTGCAATTCAGTTACGGACGGCGAAAGCGGAACCGTTTACCGAACCGAACAAAACTTAACGAAAGTCGTTATTCATGACGGTGTTACGATTGTCGGTGACGAGGCTTTTATGGGTTGTACTTACCTTGCGGACATTGAGGTGAACGGTAAGTTTAACTATTTCGGTTACGATGTCTTCCGAAAAACCGCTTGGTATGACTTAAAACCCGATGGTATGATTGTAATAGGCGAGTTAGTTTACAATTATAAGGGCGTCTTCGAGGAAAAATCGTTAACTATCCCGGATTACGTAAGATGTATCGCAGCCAGAGCGTTTTTTACTTGTAAAATACAGACGGTTGAGTTACCCAAGGGCGTCGTTATTTGCAACGAGGCTTTTCGTAGTACGGAATTGAAGAAATTAATAATTCCTGACGGGGTGACGGAGTTGCTGCCGTATGTTTTTAAAGCATGTCATCAATTGCGCACTGTCGTTTTGCCCAAATCGGTAAAAAAACTATCTGCACAAACATTTTCAGAGAGCGGTAATTTTACCGTGTATTACGAAGGAAATTTAAGCGAGTGGCAAAGCCTTTTTGAGAATGATGATCAAGCTGAACTATTCGAGGAATTATACGGCGGAGCAATTTATTACTATTCGAATTCAAACCCTTTAGGCGAGGGTAAATATTGGCATTACGTAGACGGCGAACCTACCGTGTGGTAGTTGTTTGCGCTTAATAAAACCGTAACGTTACGACAGAGGTGATAAACATGTGGATTTATATCGGTTTACTACCGTAAAAGCAAAAACAAATAATAACTATAAAGGAGAAACTATAATGAAAAAAATGATTTACAAACTAATAAGTTATGTATTAACCTTAACTTTACTTTACGGCTTTATAGCGGTTTTTGTGCCTCGAACAAAGCAACAAGCGAAAGCACTTAGCGATGATTATGTTATCGGTACGGACAACACTATTTATTGTTTCTACGACGATTGCCCGACTTTGTCGCAAACTTATTTTGAAAACGGGTTTAGCGACGAAAGCTATGCGTTTATTTACGACAGACAAAACAATCGTTCGTTGACAACGTTGGTAAACGACGGATATTTTTCAGGGTTCGGCGAAAAATGCGTGGTTGTTATAGATATAAAAAATTATTTTACGGAGACAAATATATTGTACAATCTTTTTTGTAGCCTTAAACAACAAGGTTGTATAACTATATTTGTTACGGGTTCAAGCAATATCAATCCCGCAGTACCGGAAACGACGCGCGAATATATCGATGTGTATTACCAATCAGATGGCAGTCGGGTTCTCGATTTTGTTTCTCACGCATTGACACACTTTGAGTCTTATAATACAACTGAGGATGTTGATTGTGAAGAACTTTATTCTGAAACGACGATTTTTATTGACGATGAATTTATTTACATTAACAACCCGCTATATATTGACCTTGGAGAGTTATATCATAATAGTTCTGTTTTACGTACAATATTGAACAGAGTCATTGAAGTGTACGAAATTAGTCCGTCAACAAATTTGACGGGACTCGGCTCTACGTTATCGGCTGTCGGTATCGATTTAAAGATTATAGTACACGTTTCGCAGGACGTTTACGTCGACATTTTATCCGACGCTATATATGATAGAAGCGATTTAGGCGACGAACGATTTTTTGAACTGACGGTTAGTCTATATAACTGTGCGCTTGCGTGGAACTCAACTGATGCTTATTATTACGATTTCTTACAAGATTTGCAAGACAGCGGACAGATTTACGTTTTTGAAGCAGATCCTATTCAATATAGTCCCGACGGGACAAGTTGTTATCAAGATAGTTATCTTATCGGTTTATATGGTGAACAGACGACCGATTCGATTGACTTATTAGAACTAATTCAACAGCAAATGAATATGAGGAACTGGATTTAATGATAAACAAAAAAAGTAATGCAGTTATACTGCTGATTATGACAATTATTACGTCGGCTACTTTAACGGCGTGCGGGAAGAATCCCGTACGCCTCGACGCCCCGTGCAATTTTGTTTTCGAAAACAGAATCGTATCTTGGGATAAAGTTGAAAACGCCGTTAAATACGCCGTTCTTTTCGAGGGAAAGGAATACGAAGTCGAAGATAACAAGTTTAACACTTTGGAAATTACCATTGAGGAAAAGGAGTACATTATCGAAGTTATTGCGGTAGGCGACGAGGAAGACTATATAGATTCGGAATGGGTAACTTTTAATTTTGCAATTACCGTGCCGGTTGAGTACGGTTACGACGATGACGGTTTGCTTTACAAACTGCTCGAAGATAAAAGCGGATATGAAGTTTCCTGCGGGTGGACGGATCTCGAAGGCGTCGTAAATATACCGGCTTATTTCAATGGTCTGCCGGTTACAAAAATATCCGATAATGCATTTTTTTCTACCTCCTCGGAAGCATCTCCGGATCCTTTTACCGAGATTGCTTGTAATACGCAAACGACGGGCGTGATACTTCCGGCTACGCTTAATTCAATCGGCAAACACTCTTTTTCGTGCATGGTAAGGCTAAGCGAAATTACTATTCCCGATAGCGTAACGTCGATAGGAGTAAATGCGTTTTACGGCTGTTCTCATCTTGAAAAAGTAGTTTTACCTAAAAATTTGAAAGTTATTCCTGAAGAGTGTTTTTCCGATTGCGCTTTAAAGGAAGTCCTTTTACCCGACGGTCTTGAAGAAATCGACGCCCATGCGTTTAAATGTGAAACGAAGTTCGGTGACGATAATCGCAAATTATTGATAAAACATACGGAACAAAATTTTACCAAAATCGTAATCCCCGATAGCGTTAAAGCGATAGGAAACGGGGTTTTTAACGGTTGTAAAATGCTAAAAGACATTACTCTTTCAAAAAACATCGAAACAGTAGGGATTGGGATTTTTGCAGATACTGCTTGGTATGATGCTCAGCCCGACGGTATAGTCGTTATCGGCGACGTATTATATGACCACAAAGGGGATATCGAGGGCGAAACGCTCGTCGTACCGGACGGGGTTAGAATAATTGCTTCGGGCGCTTTAGAACTACGCGACGATTTAAAACGCATAATTTTCCCGGAAAGTCTAACGACGATCGGTAATAGGGCTTTTTCATCCAGCGGGCTCTGTGAAATTGTTTTTCCAAGCGAACTAAAAACTATTGAAAAAGTAGCATTTTCCGCTTGTTCGGATCTTGAGCGGGTAGTTATACCTAAGTCATTAGAAAGTATCGATAAAAAATCATTTTATAAATGCGACTTGTTGACAAGTGTGTATTACACCGGGACGTCGGCGGAGTGGAATAATCTGATGCTGAAAAACGAACTCAAAGACTCTGAAGTTTTTCCTTGTGCGACAATATATTATTATTCCGATACAAAGCCGTCTGCGGAAGGCGATTATTGGCATTACGTTGACGGCGAAGTAACTAAATGGTGATTGCGTGATAAAAAATGCTGCCCATTGGGTAACAAGGGGCGAGGCAAATAAGGATTTGAAAATTATAGAAACAATCCCTCCGACTTGACTACGTCAAGCCACCTCCCTTTACACAAAGGAGGCAAATAAGGATTTGCGAATTATAAAAGGCTCCCCCTTGGGGGAGCTCCCGCGTAGCGGGTGAGAGGGTCGAAAGAAGTTGTTACTCACCTTACAGACAACCCTCTCCGTCTTGACTGCGTCAAGCCACCTCCCCCAAGTGGGAGGCTAACGAGGATTTGAAAAAATTGATATAGAAACAATCCCTCTCCGCCTCTACGAGGCATCTTCCCTTATATCCAATAAGGGACGGCGAATCATAACTCAAAGGGCTTGAGATATAAAAAGGCCCCTTTACGCAAAGGAGCCTGGGCAGGTTATAATTTGAAGTGCAACACCTAAAAAAAGAAGACAAAGTGCGAACTTAAGTGTAAAATGTAATTAGCTACAAACAAATTACACAGGAGTAAGCACAATGTCCTACACGCATTTTGCACTAAATGAAAGAAAATATCTATAAAAATTGCTATCCAAAGGACTATCTTTTCGAAAAATTGCAGAAATTTTAGAACGTAGCCCCTCGACAACGCTTCTAAGTAGATAAAAAACAATAACAAAAAATGCAGACTGCGTAAAAACATCGAAGTCTGCATTTTTGTTATAAAAGTCCGCCGTTAAGCCTGTTTTTCGGCTTTTTTTGCTTTTTTGGGCGGAATTTGTATTTCACCGGCTTTTTCAAGGGCGAATTTAGTAACAAGCGGGCCTATAAGCTCGTAAACGAGGGTTGCGGACAGTACGACCGTGGTTATAAGCGGTGCGTATTCCGGGAGGTCTGCCGAAACGACTTGTGCCATACCGATTGCCACGCCCGCTTGCGGTAATAGGGTGAGTCCTAAATATTTTTTTACGTTAGGCTCGGATTTTGCAAGTGTAGAGCCGATTGCCGCACCGCCGTATTTTCCTAACGATCTTGCTACTATATAAACAATGCCTACTACGCCGACAGACAATAAAAGTCTTACGTTAAGCTGTGCACCCGATACGACGAAGAAAAGTACGTACAGCGGGTGCGACCAGCGGTCGTAAACGTCCATAACGGGTTCGGTGTGACTGTCGAAGTTGCAATATATCGCGCCTATCATCATGCAAAGAAGAAGACTTGAAAGGTTCAAAAGTTTAGATAAAGCAACGCCTGCGAAAATAGCAAGTATTATTATGGTAAGTCTGTTTGCCCTCGAATGGAAAATTTTTACGCCGCCCGAAACTATAAAGCCGAGCCCTGCGCCGATTGCAAGCGACAAAACGATTTCTTTAAGGGGTTCCCATAAAACGGATAAGCTAAGTGCCGTTCCGCCCGCCAAGGCTTGCGATACGGCAAGCGAAATCGAAAATATAATAAGGCCGATGGCGTCGTCGATGGCGACAACGGGTAACAGCGTGTCGGTTACGGGACCTTTCGCGTTGTATTGATGAACTACAAGAAGCGTCGCCGCGGGCGCCGTTGCCGTTGCGATTGCGCCTAAAACAAATACGACGGGTAAGTCTATGACGTTACAAAAGTAAAGTACAAGCATTGCTACGTCGACTAAGATTGCCGTTAAAAGCGCTTGAACGATCGTTATTATAAATACGCCTTTACCGAGGGTTTTTAGGTGAGAAACTTTAAAACAAAATCCTATCGAAAAAGCAATGAAGCCGAGTGCGACTTCGGAAAAAATCCCGAACGAGGAAATTAATTCTTCGTCGATGATTCCGAAAGTGTACGGGCTTAAAATAAGACCCGCCAAAAGGTAGGCTGTTACGTTGGGTAGGTGGATAAGGTTACAAAGCCTTGTCATAAGCAGCCCCAACGCCATCAGCGCCGCCAGCGAGAGCAAAAGTATTACGTAAGTGTCCATAGTGTATATTCCTTCTTTTGAAAATCGGGCTATAAGTCGGTTAGCCCGTAATTTTTCCGTACAGTAGCGTATTTTAGTCCTATTTTGAATAAAAAGCAACAAAAATTAGCGGTCAAATTCAAAAAAAATCAAAAAAATCGACCCGGAGGCAAATTTTTTAAAAAAAATTTTAAATATTTTTGCAATATTACTTGATATTTTGTTTTTTTTATTATATAATACTAACTGTGTAGAACTTTAAGTGTCAAAAAGTTATCCACACAATTTGTAAGAGAGGTTTAATTATTATGGAAGGCGAAATGAAAAGAAGAATTTTTGCTATCTTAGAAGAAGTTGAAGTAGATGCCGAAGGTCGCATTGTGGTTTGTGACGCCATACCGGAAGTAACTAACGAGCCTTCCGTATTCGAAGCCGAACCCGTGGCTGTAGCGGAAGAACCCGTCGTTACCGAAATCGAAGAGGTAGCGGAAGAACCCGCTATGGAAGAAGTCGTCGCTACCGAGGAAGTAGAAACGGTCGAGGCTGAAACCAATGAAGAACCCGCTGTGGAAGAAGTTGTCGAAACTATAGCGGAAGAAGTTACTGCGGAAGAACCCGTCACGGAAGAAGTTGCCGCTTCGGAAGCTTTGGAGGAAGCGCCCGCCGTAGAAGCGGTTGCCGCCGTCGAAGCGATAGGGGAAGTTCCTGCGCCGAAGTACGTCAACAAGAACTTCGCACAGAAGATGATGCTCGCGGACGAAGTCATCCAAGACAGATACGACGAAGTCAAGAACTACGCTTTAAGATTCAAGAAGTTGAAAGCGAGAATCTCCAAGAAGTTCGAATCTATCAACCAAGGTCGTTTGCAGTTTGTTAAATTGTCCGTTGCCGGTAAGACTTTGAAGCTTTACCTTAACATGGACGTATCCGAAACCGATCCTAAATTTAGATGTAAAGATATGCGCGACAAAGTTACTTACGAAACCGTTCCCACGATGCTTCGTATCAAATCCGGTCGTGCCGTAAGATATGCTAAGATACTTATCGACCAATGCGCCGCAAAATACGGTTTGGTCGAAAACAAGAAGTTCGTCGAGGTCGACGCTATGAAGGTCGTTGAAGACTTCCTTGCCGAAAGAGAGGCTAAAAAGCAAGCAAAACTAAACGGCGGCGTTGTCGGTGACGAAGATGTAGATTACGACGTAGATACCGACGCTTTAGAAGAAATCGCGGCAACCGACCTCGAAGCAATCGAAGAAGTAGTTGAAGAAGCTGCCGAAGAAGTTGCTGAAGAAGTAGTTGAAGAGGTTGCCGAAGAAGTAACTGAAGAACCCGCTGAAGAAGCTGCCGAAGAGGCTGTTGAAGAAACTGCAGAAGAAGTAGTCGAAGAAGCTGCTGAAGAAGCCGAAGTTCAGGAATAATTTAAAAAAACATATCGATCGGGCGTGTTTAGCGCCCGATTTCTATTTAGAAAAAGAAAAATTTTTTAAAAAGTTTTTCATATCCATAAATTGCGGTTTAGGTACGGGTTTTTATAAAAACACACGATAACGGGCTTAGAGGCGGCTTTTGTTAATTTTTTGAATTTAGCCGAGGGCTAAAAAAACCGTTTAAAAAATCTTTCAAAAAATGCAGACATTTTAAGTCTTTAAAAAATTACAAAAAAGCGACAAAAACACTTGACAAGTATTATATAATATAGTAAAATATTTTAGCACCTCGAATGGGGGTGTTAATTTTTTAGGAAGGCAAATAATATGGCAGCAAAGGGTGTAAGAACAAGAATTACGTTGGCATGCACAGAATGCAATCAAAGAAATTACGACGTATATAAGAACAAAAAGAACACTCCGGACAGAATCGAGCTTAGTAAATATTGCCCGTTCTGCAAAAAGCATACTCAACACAAAGAAACGAAGTAATTTTTATTTCGTTTACGGTATTGCTCCCTTAAGGGAATTTTCGAGGTGAATCATGAAAGAAAAAAACGTTCAAAGCAAGAAAACCGACAAAAAGGCAAACAAGAAACCTAACTTTTTCGTAAGAGCGGGAAGCTGGATTAAAACCAAATTCTCGGGAATGGTTTCCGAACTTAAAAAAGTTACTTGGCCTAATTTTTCAAAAGTCTTAAAACAAACGGGCATCGTTTTGGTTGTCGTTTTGTTTTTCCTCGTAGTCGTTACGGCGATTGACTTTGGTCTTACCGAACTTTTAAAGGTTATCGGCAAGTAATATAGGTGCCAAAAATGAGTGCGGAAAATGCAAAATGGTATGTGCTTCATACTTATTCCGGTTACGAGTCGATTGTCGAGGAAGGTTTAAAAAGACTTATCGAAAACAATAACCTCGGCGATACGATTTTCGAAATCAGAATACCCGAAGAAGAAACTATCGAAGAAAAAGACGGTAAGAAGAAATACGTTAAAAGAAAGAAGTTTCCTACTTACGTCTTTTTAAAGATGGTTTACAATAACGACCTTTGGTTTTTGATTACGAATACTCGCGGAGTAACGGGGTTCGTCGGTCCTATGGGGCGTCCCGCACCGCTTACCCCGGAAGAGGTAAAGCGTATGCGTCTTGACGATTGGGTCGAAAACGTCGATATGAGTGTCGGCGACAACGTTCGTATAGTATCGGGCGCACTTGCCGGTATGATAGGCTGCGTCGAAACTTTGGAACCCAAAACCCAAAAGGCAACCGTTAAGGTTGAGGTTTTCGGTAGGGAAACGAGCGTCGACCTTTCGTTTGTCGAACTCGAAAGGGTTAACGAAGACGCTTAATAACCTTTCTTTCGTCATTCCTTGCGCGCGCGTGCGCACGCGCATCAATAATATATAATATATAATACGATAAATGCGCCGAATGCGGAAACATTTTCGGCGTTTGTGGGAGAGGCATTAAATTTTTTCTCATGGTGCCTTGTTTATACCACGCATATGGAGGTAAGTTTATGGCAAAAAAAGTTACGGCTGTTGTAAAGCTTCAATTACCCGCCGC
>CAYNLN010000023.1:0-23565 GCA_964398065.1 uncultured Christensenella sp.
CATCTGCACGCTCAAATATTACTTCTGCCGCCGTATGTCCGTGTGCAGCATAGTGCAGCTTATTTTGAACAATCTTGAAAAATCTGATTGATTCCTCGCTGTGTGGGTCATAATCAACACTCGTTGCATACAAATCAAGCACCTGACGATATAAAACCTTTTCAGACGAGCGAATATCTCTGATACGGTCGAGTAATTCCTTCCAGTATGCACCGCCACCGTTACCTTTCAAACGCTCATCGTCCATTGTAAAGCCTTTAATCATATATTCCTTCAAACGTTCCGTTGCCCAGCGTCTGAAGTTTGTTGCAATTATAGATTTTACTCTATATCCAAGAGAAATTATCATATCAAGGTTATAAAACGGAATTTCTCTTGAAACCTCACGATTGCCCTCTTTTCGAACCTGTCGGAATTTCCGACAAGTTGAAATCTCATCCAATTCGCCGTCCTCATAAATATGTTTGATATGCTCTACCACGTTAGTTCTGGAGGTCTGAAACAAATCCGCCATCTGTTGCTGAGTCAGCCACACTGTTTCATCTTGTATTTTAACTTCAACATTAGTAAGACCGTCATCGGATTGATAAATTAACATTTCACCGTAATTTTCCATTGTATTCACATCCTCTTATATGGTTATAAATCATTTGCAGTTCTTTGTGAGCAAACAGACGCACTCGACGTGCTTGGTTTGAGGAAACATATCGAAAAGGTAGGTTTTTTCGATTTTATAAACGGATTTTTCGTTTATCGAGTCGCCTACCATCCTATTACCGTCGGCGTTTAAACTTCCCGTTAAAATTCCGACGTCGCGCGCCAAACTTTGAGGACTGCACGCAACGTAAATTATCTTATCGGGTTTAGATTTTAACGTAGACTCTAAAATGTTAAGCGAAACACCCTTTCTCGGCGGGTCGAGCACCAACACGGTTTTGTGTCCTTTTTTAGCCTCGCGCTCGATAATATTAGGAAGCACGTCCTCGCACGGGGCGCAAACGCACTGCATTTTATCTTGTAACCCGTTAGCCTCGGCAAGTTCGTTGGCGCAATCAACCGCTTCTTTGACGATTTCGACGCCGTAAGTCATTTTAGCGTTTTTACTAAGCATTGCCGTCATAACGCCCGCACCGCTGTAGCCGTCGACGGCAATATAGTCGCCGTCGACTTTAGCAAGTTCTATTACTTTTTCGTACAAAAGTTTTTTTACTTCGGTATTGACTTGCATAAAGGACTCGGGACCGATAAAATAGCGTATACCAAATTCGTCGACTTGGATTTTGCCGTTTCCGTAAAGCAGTTTGAAACTATCGCCTATTATAGTATTATTTTGATTTTTATTGACGTTAATGTATAGCGAAAATTTATCAAATTTTTGCAAAAGTGCGTCTATAAGCCCGTTAACGCAAGGTAACTTGTTACCGTTACAAACTATCGTTATTATAAATTCGCCGCCGATTTCACGAACGACAACGTGGCGAATAAGCCCTTTTTTAGAAACGTCGTTATATGCGGTAACGGTTTTTCCGTCGACATAATCCTTTATTATTTTAATAACGTCGTCCGCCCAATTCGGCTGAATTGCGCAAGTATCCGTTTCGACAACGTCGTGGCTGTTTTCTCTAAAAAAACCGACTTTAACTTTGCCGTCGATTTCTCTTACCGGAAGCTGAAGTTTATTGCGGTACCCGTAAGTTTTGTCGCCGAAAAACACGTCGTCGACAGTTAAATCTATATTGGCGATTTTTTTAAACGCCGTAATAACCGTTTGCTTTTTTACTTGCAGTTGATTATTGTATGCCGAATGCTGAAGTTGACACCCACCGCATTTGCCGAAAACCTTGCAAACGGGTAAAACCCTCGACGGACTTTTTTGTAAAACCTCAACAACCTTGCCGTAGCCTATGCCGTTTTTAATTTTTAAAATTTTAAAAGTAACTTCTTCGCCGACTAAACAATAAGGCACGAAAAAAGTCGTGCCTTCTATATGGAAGATACCTTCCCCGTTATAACCTATTTCGTCGCAAAAACCCGTCAATAAGTCGTTTTTCTTCATATTTTACCTTTAAATTTTCAAGCGCTTCGAGATAACGTCCATGGCGCGCTGAAAATAAAACATCATGTAATCGTATGCGATAAACAAAACGCTTCCGCCGAAAATTATTATGTAAACCATATAGCGTTTTAAAGTTTCGTTATCGGTAATAAACATATCGGTGACAAGATAACAAACAAGCATCGCACCGACAAACCATACGTCTTTTATAACGTAAGCAAGAAATTTGTTTAATTTTTTTTCTTTGAAAAATTTATTGACAATCGGATGAAACCCGAAAAACAACACAAACGGAAGCGCCGTTTCGAAACTGAAACTTGCTATAAGCAAACTTAATATCGTGCTTGCTATAACCGTAAGTATCGCGCCTTTATATGTGTTTTTCGCAAGCGGCAACAATATAATAACGCTTGCTAAAAAAATACAACTATAGCTAAGCGTCGGAAAATACGCGCCGACCGCCAACAAAACCGATGCGCCCGCCGTACAAAGTGCGGACAAAGCAATTACCTTAGATAACTTCATTTTTTGCAAAAAGCCTCCGCGTTTAAAACGATAACCTGTAGATAAAAAACGTCGTTAATCGGCTTATAGACCGATTTTATACTTTATCTCAATTAGTTTATCGCATATTGCAGCAGCAGTTTAAGCACATATTGCAAAGCGCCATACGACAGCAAAAATCCATACAACTGTCGCCGCCCATTTGCGGCTCGTCAAAATTCGGCTGTCTGCTTTCCGCTTGCGGACCGTAAGATTTTTCCTCACCGTTTTTCGCCTTTTCGCCGTTTTGACTTCCCGACTTCATTTTTTCAAGCAATCTGTCGTAAGTTTCTTTATACTTTTTATTTTCGCTATCCAAAGACATGGCGATTTCGAGTTGTTTTTTACACTCGTTCATCCAACCTTTTTTGTAAAAAACAACCGACTGAAGATAATGCCATTCGGCGTTCCTTTGGTCGAAAGAATCGAGTAGCGTCTGAGCCTCGGAAACGTCGCCCGATTTTAATGCGGCATCGACTTTTTTAAATAAATTCTGTTCGCCGCCGCCAATAGTTTCGCTTCTTTCGCGCTTGATTTCTTCGTAAGCGTTGTCGAGCTCGGTAAGTTTTCTTGCCGCCTCGTTACCTTTTTCGCCGTCTAAAAATCTGTCTTCGAGATATTGTTTGCGAAGTTCGAAATATCTGTTTGCGACTTCTTCGTCGCTTGCATTTTTATCAACGCCTATAATTTTATAATATTTATCTGTCATTATTGTTTCCCGTAACGCTTTCTATCGCAATGTTTTTTGCCGCAAAGTTTTTCCTCGATAACGCTTTTTGTTTTTGCGGGAATGCCTCTTAGCAAAATATTGTCGATAAGATCGCGATTAAATTTGAATTTAATTGCGTTTAAGTTTTCCTTAATGTTTATAAACAAATCGGAAAACATAAAATCGAAATCATCGATGTTTTTCTCGAGTAAACTTTTTGCGCTTTTTTCCCCGTATCTTATAACAAACGGGTTATAATCGCCTTTTTTGACGTCATCGTCGTAATCGTCGAGCGCGTCGATAATATATATCCATTTGCCGACGTAAAAGAATAAATTACGTGTGTTTTCGGTCGCCTTCTCTTGAAAAAGTTCGTCCGAAATATCCGCTAACATCAGCCCGAATTTTTCAGAAACCTCGTCTATAAGCCCGTTATCGGCTTTTTCTAAAGTTCTAAGTTCGTTATATCTTTTTAAAACTATGTCGTCTATTTTAGGTAAAATCTTTTTGGCTTTCTTATAGCCGCTTGCGACGAAAACGCTTTTAATATTACCCTTTTTTTCGTCGAGTTTATCGTCGACAAGTTTATGCCTTGCCAAAATTACGTTTACAAGGGCGAGTTTATCGAAGACTTTGTCTCTTTTAGCGATAGGTCTTTTTGTAAAAGGATGCGCAATGCATCTTTTTTGCAGTAGCGTAACGTCTTCGCCTAAAAGACTGCGATAAAATACGGTCAAAAACGCTATGTCGTAAGTCAAACTCATTCTTGCCATTTGTCCGCACGTGGAGCCTATAGACTTACAAACGCCGCAGTAAACGCTTTTATATAGCACGTCGTCCTTTTTATATAAATAAGGATCGTACGGTTTAATATATCCGAACATAATTAAAGTTGAATAAGCCCGACTTTTTTATAGACTTTGCGCATCATTTTTTGCGCAAGATAGTTTGCCGTTTCCGCGCCTTTTTTCAAAACGTCGTTAAGATAAGCTTTATCTTTTAAAATTCTTTGCTTTTCAAAAGAAATTGGCGTTACCGCACTTGCGACGGTTTCGCCGACGGCAAGTTTGAAGTCTCCGTAACCTTTGCCGCAAAATTCTTTTTCCGCTTCCTCGATAGTTTTGCCGCTAAACAGGCTGTAGATGGTAAGCAAGTTGCTTATACCCTTTTTGTTTTCGGGGTCGTATTTAATTTCGGCATCGCTGTCTGTAACGGCACGTTTAAACTTTCTAATAATATCGTCCGTAGTGTCGTTCATCGAAATAAACGCATTCGGGTTAGCGTCGGATTTAGACATCTTTTTATCGGGTTCCTGAAGACTCATAACCTTTGCGCCCATTTTAGGAATTAAAGGTTCCGGCACGGTAAACGTGTCGCTGTAACGATTGTTAAATCTCCCCGCCAAATCCCTTGCGATTTCAAGGTGTTGTTTTTGGTCGGCGCCGACGGGTACTAAATCCGTTCCGTACAAAAGTATATCCGCCGCCATAAGCACGGGATAATCCAAAAGCCCCATATTGACGTTTTCGGCGTGGTTACGACTTTTGTCTTTAAATTGGGTCATACGGGTTAACTCGCCGGGGTAAGTTATCGTATTTAAAATCCAAGTAAGTTCCGCATGCCCCGAAACGTGAGACTGCGCAAAAACCACGGACTTGTCGGGATTAATACCGCACGCCAAATAAAGCGCTAAAAGTTCGTAACTTCTTTGACGAAGTTCGCTAGGCACTTGCTTTACCGTAAGCGTATGAAGGTCGGCAAGCGAATAAATGCAATTATACTCGTCTTGCATATTGACCCAATTTTTAATCGAGCCGACGTAGTTGCCAATTGTCGGTATACCGCTCGGCTGAACGGCACTGAAAACCGTCTTTTTATCCATAAATTACACCTTAAAATAAACGATTTGCCGTCATCGCTGACGGCATAAAATACTTGCCTTAAAAAATTAAGCCAAGCTTACGATATAGTTCTTAGCGGATTCGGGAATTTTAGCCTCGTCCATGCTAACGGTAAATATTGCCTTAAAGCCGTATTCTTTTTCCAAAACTTCGATTTCTTTAAGGAATTTATCCACGTCTTCGGTTTCGTATCCGGTCATTTTGCAAAGCCCGTCGACGAAAATATATTCTATATCGGCGTTACCCGCCAAAAGTCCTTTAACAAAGCCGATGAAGGAATCGAGTTTAGTTACGCCGAACTCCTCTGTATAAAGTAAACGAACTTTAAAGTTAATGCTGACGGTATTAAATCTTTTTTCCGTAATAAACACTATGTCGCCTTTAGCGACGTCGCAAGCTTCGTTAAGTTTTTCGAGCATTATTTTTGTTTTGCCGGCACCCTTGGGTCCGCAGAAAATCTGAATCATTTTAAATGTCCTCTCTACATGGGGTATTTTATTTGTAGTATTAATATAATAAACTATTTTTAAAGATTTTTCAATAGTTTTTGCAAAAGATTTTACAACTTTTGAAGAACTTCACGGGATTTTTACCTTTTGGCGATTTTTTTGCGTCTTTTTTCGCCGTAAAAACTTATTAGTCCTCGCTCTCGCCCGAAAGTTTCGCTTCCCTGTCGGCAATACGCAATGCTTCGACCATTTCGTCGATGTCGCCCATTATGAATTCTTCGAGGGTGTACATGGTTTTGTTTATGCGGTGGTCGGTAACCCTGCCTTGCGGAAAGTTATAGGTACGTATCCTTTCCGAACGGTCGCCCGTACCGACTTGACTGCGTCTGTTTTCCGAATACTCGCTTTGGTATTTCGAGTTATAATAGTCGAAAACGCGGCTTTTCATAACCTTCATAGCCTTTTCACGGTTCTTGGTTTGGCTTCTTTCGTCTTGACAGTTGACGACAATGCCCGTCGGAATGTGAACCATTCTTATGCAAGATTCCGTTTTGTTAATATGCTGACCGCCCGCACCCGACGAACGGCAAGTTTCGATTATTAGGTCTTTGTCTTCGATATTAACCTCGACGTCCTCGGGCTCGGGTAAAACCGCAACGGTCGCGGTCGAGGTATGAATTCTCCCTTGCGATTCCGTTTCGGGAACCCTTTGCACGCGGTGAACGCCGCTTTCGAATTTCAGTTTTGCATAAACGCTTTTGCCGCTGACGGAAAAAGTAACTTCCTTAACGCCGCCGAGTTCGGTGTTGTTGGAATCGATTTCCTCTGTTTTCCAACGATTTTTTTCGGCGTACTTAACGTACATACGATAAAGTTCGTAAGCAAACAACGCCGCTTCTTCGCCGCCGGCACCCGCACGGATTTCCAAAATGACGTTTTTGTCGTCGTTCGGGTCTTTGGGAATAAGCAAAATTTTCAACTCTTCGACGACTTCTTCCATACGGCGTTTGCAATCGTAAATTTCTTCTTCGAGCATTGCCTTCATGTCGGGGTCGGTTTCCGACTTTATAAGTTCCTCCGCGGAAGCCTTATCGTCGGCAATCTTTTTATATTCCTTGTACTTTTCGACGGTTTCCTCCATATCGGCACGCTCTTTTGCGTACTTTTTCCATTCTTCCATATTGGAAAGAACTTTAGGGTCGGCGATAAGTTCGTTTAAATTTTCGTATCTTAAAAGTATTCCTTCGAGTTTAGAAAGCATCTTTTAAATCTCCGTTAATGTAATGTTGTGTTTTTAAGTTAAAAAGTCCCTCTATAGGTCGGTTATCGTCGATTTTTGTCGAATATCGTCGATTTTTATCGAATTATGTCTCGACGACGATAATTCTGTCGACGCCGTTTAAATCGTTAAAAATCGATACTTTGTAATCTTGGAAAAAGTCGGCGATTTGTTTAGATTCTCCTTGTCCGCATTCGAGGACAAGAACGCCTTTGTCGTTTAAATAATCTTTAAAATGTCGGGCTATAAGCCTGTAAACGTCCAATCCGTCCTTTCCGCCGTCAAGCGCGAGGGCGGGTTCGAAGGAAACTTCTTTATCGAGTTTAGATATATCTTCGGTTTTTATGTAGGGCGGATTCGATACGATAACGTCAAACTTTTCGTCCGCCAAAGATTCGAACAGGTTACCTACAAAAAAAGTTATATCCGCACATAAGATTTCGGCATTTTCTTTTGCAAGTTCGACTGCGCCTTCCGATATATCGGTAGCCGTAACGCGGCAGTCCTTTTCTTTTTTAATAGCGATTGCAATTGCCCCGCTTCCCGTGCATAAATCGAGAACGGACGATTCTTTACCGATATATTCGAGGGCTTTTTTAACGACCTCTTCCGTTTCGGGACGAGGAATAAGCACTCTTTCGTCGACTTTTAAGGTATAACCGTAAAAGTCCGTATCGCCGATAACGTACCATAAAGGTCTGCCCGTCGCACGCTCTTTAGCGTAGTTTAAGGCTTTTTCGACAACGGAGGGAGAGAGTTGTTTTTGGCTCGATACAACCTCGGAACGTTTTACGGAAGCGCAAATAGACACTATCCATTCCGCATCCGACGCGTCGGTAACGCCGCCGCCTTCTAAAATATTTTTTACTTCGTCTAAAAGTTTATCCGCGCGCATTGCCGTAACGAACTTTTGCGGCTTTATCGACGGGTCTTTTTCCATTTCGAGCACTTTATTAAAGGAATTGATAGCAACCTCTATCATTCCCTCGTCAGGTTCTTTTGTCGTGATTTTTTGAAGAAGCATACCGGGCGCTTTTAACGGAAGCGCAAGCGGGCTGTCTGTTTTTGCAAGCCCTTTCAAAAGTTCGTACGAAAGCCCGGCAACAACGGGCAAAAGTGCGATTTTCAAAAGGATTCTATAAATCTTTTCGGCTTTTGCGACGGAGTTGACAAGCGAGAATACTATAATGCTTACAAACATTACGAAAAACATAAAAGTCGTTCCGCAACGGTCGTGAATGCGCGAACATTTTTTAACGTTTTCGACCGTAAGCGGCATACCGTACTCGTAACAGTTTATCGTTTTATGTTCGGCGCCGTGGTACATATAGGTGCGCTTGATGTCTTTTAAAAGAGAGGTAAGCAAAATATACCCCGCAAAGACTGCCATTTTGATAAGACCTTCGATAAGGTTAAACAAAATACCCGTCGGGTTTAAGCCCGCCGCCTTGTTTATAAGTCCCGTCAAAAACTGCGGAAGCCAAATAAACAAAAATACAGCAAGCCCCACGCCTAACACAAGACCTAAAGTAGTTACGACGTTCATAATGTCGATTTTGAAGGTTTTGGAAAGCCACTTTTCGAATTTAGTAGGTTCTGCCTCGCCGTAAACTTCGGCGGAACGCATTAATGTTTTCGAACCCGACACCATCGACGAAAAGAAGTTGACTACGCCGCGGATAACGGGCAAACGCAAAATAAGCGGCTTAGACTTTAACGGTTTAAGCCTTTCCGTTTCGACGCGGATATTGCCTTCTTCATCCCTTACCGAAGTACACACGGACGTTGCGCCGCGCATCATAACGCCCTCTAAAACGGCTTGACCGCCGATATTTGTACGATTGCATTTTTTATGTTTACTCATTATTTGCCCTTTTTAAGCAACGACTAACAAACGGCGTTGCACTCGTTGTATATGTAAATTTACCGCTTGTAAATTTCGGCTTTAAACGGTAAAAGAATAACCGAGGAATAAAACAAAAGCAGCCCCAAATATGTAACGGAGCTGCCGATGTTTACTAAATACCGTATCTTTTTTTGAATTTGTCTACACGGCCGCCCGTATCAACGAGCTTCTGCTTACCGGTGAAGAAAGGATGGCATTTCGAACAAATATCAACCTTAATAACGTCTACGTTTTTAGTAGTACCCGTTTCGAAAGTTTCACCGCAAGCGCATTGCACCTTGACTATCTTATAGTTAGGATGAATTTTTTCCTTCATAGCTTTGCACCTCGCAAAATAGTTACATCGATTTCCGATGCCGACAGTAATTATATTATATTAGCAAAATATTGTCAACTGTTTTTACGCCCTTTTCATTTTAGTACGATTAATTTTTATTATTATCTCGTAATAAAACAAAAAAACAACAAAAAGCCTAACGCTTTTATCGTTTTTACGCATTATCTCCCCTAATAAATGCGTAAAATGCAAAAAATTACCTAATTTCTTTAAAAAGGCTTGTCAAAATGCATATTTTATAGTAAAATATATAGAGACATTTTTGGAGGCGCTATGGACGGCATTCAGATTATCGGGCCTAAAAAACTCAACGCAATAAGTAAAACCGAAAATTTTGACAGTATCGACAGCGCTAAGGTTATCATTACCAAGGCAATGCTTTTACGCGAAGATTTTATCACCTATCTCGGCGATAACCGCGCGGTATATCCGGTTATTCCCGCTCGTATCGGCATAGGTAAAATTTCCGCCGTGTCGGAAAACTCCACAAGCGGCTTCGAAAGAGGCTTAAGGGTGTTTCCGCACCCGGAAACCGCATGCGGTAAATGTTTCGAATGTTTCCACGGCGACAAAGAAACTTGCTCTGCCTTTAAAATCGCGGGCAAAAATACAGACGGGTTTTTAAGAGACTTCGTTGTTTTGGAAAGCGAAGATATTTCCCTTTTACCGCCCAGCGTTAACGACTATAACGCCCTTTTTATAGACCATGTTGCGATTTGCGACAAAGTCGTGGATAAACTACGTTTAAACAAGGGCGATTACGTCATAATCGTCGGCGGGGATATGCTCGGTATCTTTTTGGCACAACTCGTAATGTACTATCAAGGCATTCCCATTTTGGTCGACAACAACGAAAAGAATATCGAACTTGCAAAACGCGCGGGCGTTTACTACACCTTGTTTTGCGATAACAAACTCGAAAAGAACGTTTCAGAACTCACCGGCGCAAGACTTTCCAAAAAAGTCGTATATATGACGGGTTCGAATTTGAACACGGATATTTCGCTAAAACTTGCGGGCGAGCATGCAACCGTTTGCTTTGCCGGTTTCGGAGCGCCTTCGATAAAAGTCAACTTTAACGTTGCGCTTCAAAAGCAACTAAGTTTTATTTGCGTTACGAACGGTTACGGAAATATCGACTCGGCAATCAATCTTTTATCTAACTCTGCCGTCAACCCCAATTTGTTTACCATACCCACGGTTAAACAGTCTCAAGCAATGGATAAAATTAAGGAAATGGCAAACGACATAAACTTCGACGCCGAATCCGGTATGCTTATAGTCGACATCATTTGACATATAGTTCCAAATACTTAAAAACGGGGCAACCCGTTTTTTGTTTAAATAAATATTAAAGGTGTAAAATGAAAATCGTTGTAGCAACTAATAATTTAGGTAAATTAGACGAATACCGTCTGCTTTTAAATAACAAATTTCAACTTTTGTCTCTTACCGACATCGGATTTGACGGCGATATAGAAGAAACGGGCTCGACCTTTGAAGAAAATTCTTACATTAAGGCAAAAACAGTCTTCGATTTTTGCAAACTTCCCGTTCTCGCCGACGACAGCGGACTTATGGTCGACGCTTTAAACGGCGCCCCCGGCGTTTTCAGCGCGCGATACGCAGGCACACACGGCGACGACGTAAAAAATTACACCTTGCTCCTTAAAAACTTGGAGGGCGTAAAAAACAGAAAAGCACGTTTCAAAACGGCTGTCACTCTTATTACGGATAACAAAATATATACCGCAATCGGCGAAACCGAAGGCGAAATTTTATATTCGCCCGAGGGGGCTAACGGTTTTGGATACGACCCCGTATTTTTTAGCTTTGAACTTCAAAAAAGTTTCGGGATAGTGTCGGAAGAAGAAAAAAACGCAGTATCACACCGCGCTAAAGCCGTCGCTAATTTATATAAAATATTACCGCAAAACCTTTAATAATCGACTTATAGGCTGACTTATGGTAAAAACAGCAATACTTTCGGACACGCACGGCAACACCGATGCGATTAGAAAACTCGAACAGATTTTACGCGAAGCAGATATTGTATTATTTGCAGGCGACGGAGTAAACGATCTTAACGTACTACCGTCCGAAATCCGTAAAAAAGCAAAAATCGTTTGCGGAAACTGTGATTTTGCTTGTTCTTTTCCTAAAGAACTCGTGTTTAATATTTTGAATAAAAAAGTCCTTTTGTGTCACGGAAACGCTTACGGCGTAAAAGGCGGACTTTTAAAATTGTATTTACGGGCAAAAGAACTCGATTGCGACGTCGTCGTATACGGTCACACTCACGATAACCTTATCGAAGAAAAAGACGGAATACTTTTTATAAACCCCGGCACACTGTCAAAGTATGCCGCTTACAAAACTTTTGCTTACACGGTCTTTACCGAAGAAAAAGTTACCGCCGTCATAAACGATACCTTCTTTAATTAACTTTGCCGAAGACTTTTGTTTTGCTTGAACCTAACAAATAACATAATTTACACACATTAAAACCGCCGAAAGTGGGGCTATAAGCCCGTTATCGGCGTTTTTTTGTTTTTGGCAATTTCAACGATTTAAATTTGCATTTTTAAACAATCTTTAGTTGTTCGCGATTAAAAACTATTTTAAGTTTTTTGCGATTTTAACGTTATCGTTCTAACATATAAAAGCGGCGTTCGCATTTTTTGCGGACGCCGCTTTTATTAAATTTTCTTTTAAAATTATTCTAAGTCCGTTCTTGTTAAAACAAACTCTTTTCTAAGTAGACTTTAGATTACTTTTTATAAAAGCAATAAAAACTTTTAATCGGGTAGTTTCATATCCCCTTCTTTTATCCAATTCTTTTTGCGCATGAACTCGCCGATGGCAAGGTTTATCACGGCGGGCAGAATAATCATTAATAAAATTACGCCGAAAACGTAGAAAAAGCCGCTTCCGTTATTTAATAAATCTATAACGCCGACGAGTCCGCTAGTTCCCATTCCTCCGCCCGACGAACCGCATTTCAGTTTAAAAACGCAGGTCGACAAAGGTCCTAAAATCGCACTCGAGATTATCATGGGAAGCATAATTATTGGCTTTTTCATTATATTCGGAATTTGCAACATACTTGTGCCGATGCCTTGCGATATAAGCCCCGCCACTTTATTTTCCCTAAAGGATGCGACGGCAAAACCTACCATATGGCAAGCGCACCCCACGGTTGCCGCTCCGCCCGCTAAAAGCATAGCATTTACTTGCGACGGATCTCCTTGTGCGAAAACGGGAGCCGAAACGGCAACCCAAATGGCAGCAGACGACGTAGGCATTGTTAAAAGTACACCCATTACGACGGCAATAAACAAGCCCATTATAAACGGTGCAAAATCCGTTGCGATCGCAATCAAAACCCCGAGTTTATCGATAAGCCAAATAAACGGATAAGATACAAACACACCCGCAAAGCCCAATATCATCGTGCCTAAAGGCACCAAGAGTATATCGAGTTTCGTTCTGCCCGCATATAATCCGACGACCTCTACGACAAGCATTGTAACGACATATGCGCCGATAGGATTACCGGGCACGCCGAGCGTTATCTCGGTAAAAGGAGAACTACCTATAAAAAGTTTATCGGCAAAAGCACCGACAAACCCCGCAACGCCGCCGGATAAAACAAGCAGTTTGTTTTTACCGAGCGCATAGGAAATACCTATACCGATGCCCGCGCCCATAAGGCTTTTTGCTATATTTGCTATGTATAAAAGAGTTTTAGCAAAGTAATTGTCTCCTAAAAAAGAGGCTATTTGCACTAAAATCGTGCCCGCAATAAGTGTTACGAAAAGCCCTTGGGCCATTCCCGAAAACGCTGTGATAAAGTAACGCTTAGGAAGCGTTTTTAGATAATTTTTAAATTTTTCTTTCATTTTTCGCCTTCGATGCGCAAAAAAACGCACGAATCAATTTTGTTTTTTAAAATCAAAGTCCGACTTAGCGTCTAAAACAAGCTTTTTCATTATTTCCTCCTTATGGAAAGGAAAGATTATAACGTGAGCTTTGTCTACGCCGTCTTCTTTGTAGGTGGTTAATTGATACTTTTTACAAGTTTCGTCGCTCGGTTTTTGTATAACGAAAATATTACATTTTTCTTCGTCGAAAGTTTCGTATTCGATAGAATTTTCCTTAAGAAGATTTCTAAAATACACGACGTTTTTTATGTAGTGGTCGTCTTTTTTTAAAGTAAAAAATTCCTTAATGCGCTGAAGCGTCGAAAACGGCGGAAAATCTCGAGAGCCTAAAAGCGTGGAGTCTTCTTGCCCGATATAGTCGATAATTTTACGTCTGTCGCGCGTTAAAGATATCAAAATGCCGTTAGCCCTCGACGCGCCTAAAAACTTGTGTAAACTTACCGAAACCGAGTCGACTTTTAAACTTTTCAAATCCTTAATCGTCGGCGCTGAAGTTTGAGATTTTCCTATTCCGCCGTAAAGCGCGGCGTCCAAATGACAGTAATAATCGATACCGTTTAGGGTTAGATAATCCGTAATCGTTTTTACGTCGTCGATGGCGCCTTCCTTGGTCGTTCCCCAAGTTAAAACGAGGATAACGGGCTTATAGCCGTACTTTTGACGGTCTTCGCCTATTTTTTGTTTTAAGTCTTCAACGCTTACGGAACCGTTTTTGTTACACTTTACTATAGTGTACGGATACACTGCGCCGACGCGGTTATTGTAAACGAATTTTTCAACGCTGTAGTGGGTTTTTTCGGAAAAATAAAGTCTTGCGTTCGGATACTTGTTAAAACCTTCGCGTATGCCCCAAAAGTTGCTTTCCGTACCTCCCGTGGTAACATAACCCCAGTATTCGCCTTCTTTAAGCCCGAAACTGTCGGCAAATGTGCTTAAAATTTCCCTTTCGGTTTCCTTGCTGTCCATGCCGTAGTTACCCCGTTCGTAAGGGTCGCCGCAATTATTCATAAGGTAAAGTTTACTTTCTAAAAACCTAAGGTATTCCAAAAGATAACTGTCCTTTTCCATATTGGCGGGATAACCGAACATAAAGTCGTGCTTTTCGTAATTGTTTTTGTAAAGTTTGTCGACCTTTTCAAGATAACAATCGTCCTCGTTTTTAATTTCGAAAAGCTTTTCTTTTTTTACCCCGTTATTTTTTAGCGCGGCGTAATCCAAAAGCCTTCCAACTTTAAGTTTTAATTTTTCGTAGCGGAAAATTTTATCGTTAAAGTCGTCGGAAAAACTTTTAAGACGTGACGCTGTCTCTTCGTCTATTCCGTCTTCGGAAGCAAACAAAGCGTTTTCCGCGGTATTGCAAAGTTCGTCTATTTCGTTTTCAAAAAAATTAAAATCCTTCATAATAACACCGCCACTTCTTTATTTGTTTCGGTTTTTTAAGCGATAACGGGCTTATAGGCTGACTTTTTCGTGAAAAGACAGCCTATAAAAACATTTTTAAAATTATTTAACTTCGTGTAAATGCCAAGTCCAGCTTCCCGTATCTAATACCCTCGGGTATAAAACGCCGACGTTTTTTAAAGCCTTGCCGCTTGCCGTTACGGAAAGTTCTTCTATTAGATACATTTTATTGTCGTCAAGTCCGTTTATATAGAGGACTCTGTCGTGGTCGTTAGGCTCCGTGCGGAAACGTTCGCCGACTAAATAGGCTTGCGTTTTGTCTTTCGACACGACCATTTCGCAAAAATAATTAGTATTAAAGGGATCTGCCAAACGGAATAAATCACCCCTTAAAATGAGGTCGTCAATTTTTTTGTAAGCATCCGTCTGCTCCTTTACTTGAGCCTTTTCCTCGTCGGATAATTTAGACAAATCGAGTTCGTACCCCGTAGCACCGAGAGAAGCGATAGCGCCTCTTGTTTCGAAAGACGTAGTGCGATGGGTGTGGTGATTAGGACAGTCCGAAACGTGACAACTTATAGACGATAACGGGTAACAAATAGAAGTCCCCCATTGAATTTTTGTTCTTTCTAAAGCGTCGGTAGAGTCGCTTGTCCAAATCTGCGGGAAATAGTAAAGCGCACCGCCGTCGAAACGGCCGCCGCCGCCCGCGCAACCCTCGAAAAAGATATTCGGAAAAGCTTTCGTAAGTCTTTCGGCAAGGTCGTAAAAACCGAGCGTGTAACGATGACAGAATTCCCCTTGTCTGTCTTTTGGTAAGGCTTGAGAGAAAAACTCCGTCATTTCTCTGTTTTTATCCCACTTAACGTAAGATATGTCGTACTTATTTAAAATCTCGTACATTACGCCGTAGATGTAATCGACGACGTCCTTTCTTGTAAAGTCTAATATAAGTTGGTTGCGCCAACGTGCGGGCTCGACGCCATTTTTACCGATAGCCCAGTCGGGATGCGCGCGATATAAATCGCTGTCTTCGGAAATCATTTCCGGCTCTATCCACAGTCCGAACTTAAGCCCGTTTTGTTTGCAGCGGTTTATTACCGAATAAAGCCCGCCTTGCAATTTTTCCTCGTTAACGTACCAATCGCCGAGCGCGCATTTATCGCTGTTTCTTTGCCCGAACCAGCCGTCATCGAGAACAAAAGTGTCGATGCCCGACTTACCCGCTTCGTCTATAATCTTGAAAAGTTTTTCGTTGTCGAAATCGAAATAAGTAGCCTCCCAGTTGTTAACGACTATGGGACGACGCTCGTAAACCCTACTTTGGTCGATAATGTAATTACGGAAAAAGTCGTGATATCCCCTCGACATTTTTCCGACGCCTTGCGAAGAAAAGCACATTGCGACTTGCGGGGTGTTTAGTTCTTCGTTAGGCGCTAAATGCCAGGAAAACATTTGGTCTTGAATACCGCCTTCCACGCGCAATCTGTTAAGATAATTTAGTTCGGCAGAAATAGCAAACGGACCGCTGTATATAAGATTAAAACCATAACATACGCCTTCGTTTTCGTTTGCTTCGCCCTTTAAAAGTGCGAGGAAAGGATTCATTTGATGAGAAGAATACCCTCGTGCCGACTCGATACGAAGTTCGCCTTCCTTTATAGGCGTTGTAACGGGGGTGCGTTCTTCAGCCCATTTGCCGATAAGACGCATGGCGTTATAACTTCCGTTGTCGGGTAAATCGACGCAGAAAGAATATGCCTTTTTGACGATTATGGTCTCGTTTCCGACGTTACGTACCGAAAGATTTCTGACAAGAACGGGTAAATCGTCGAAAGCAATGTAATTAAGGTCGATTTCCGTATCGGAAAAATCGTCTTTCAAAGTTATGGTAAGCGTTTCTTCCGCGCGCCTTACGCAAGGCATTTTACTAACTTGTGCCGCGCCTTTCGTAACTTTATGAGATTTATACTTAAAACGGCTCATCGCCGCCCCGTCGGGTCTTTCGATTATTACGGTCGGCGGAGAAAAATCGCCGTGGGCGTAACTACCGCACTCGGAAAGCATGCGCGAGGTAGTAAAGTCCGAATTGATATTTTCAGGATTGGGCGAAGCGTTTTTATTAACGAACTTTATAAATTCCAAGTCGTTATCGCTAACTTTCGCCCCGTAATATCCGTGTTGAAGATAGCCCGCCTCGTTTACGTACATAAAGTAATCGTAACCGTCGCCGCTAAGCAAAAAACTTCTGTCTTGAAAGCATTTAATCATAGTTAAGTTTCCTTGTTTATCGCTTGTTTTTCAGCGAACGCTTTATTTTAAGCGCACGCCAAAACGCTTGATAGAAATATACCACAATAGCCTTAATATGTCAATGTTTTTTAGTGCGAAAAAGATATTTACACTCCTTTATCTACTATATAGTGCATAGAAAAAGAGAGGCAAATATAAGCCCCTCTTAGAAAAATACAGGTTTCGACTTAATATGCGAAGTCAGTTTAATCCTCTGTAGGAATATCGCGTTTTTGCTTTATCGAAATGTCAATAAGTTTGTTTTCGTTTGCCAAGTTTTCGATAAGCATCTTCATTGCTTTATCGAGCGCGCTGTTTTTACGGTAATCGGCTTCGAACATCCAATCGACCCTGTCGTGCTTTAATAAAGGAATAGCGGCTTCCTTTGCTTCCTTATGATAAATGGCGATAGAGTGCCCGCCGCCTTGCTTAACGAGTTTCATACAAGGAACGTCGGTAAGCCCGTCGCCTATGTAAATCATATTCGGAAACCTTACGCGCCTTTCGGATTCGGGAAGCGACCTGTTTAAATCCTTATCGTTATTAATGTCGAGTATGCCTTTATTGATTCTGTATACGAACTGTGTTTTGTTTGTGTAGTTTACCGACGTTTTAGGCCAAACGGCTTGCCCGTCGCGATATAAAAATTCGCAAGCGTAAATGCGTTTAAAAAAGGGTGCGATGGTGGTGCCGTCGATGATTTCTTTTAATCCCGATGACAAAACGTAATGCTCGATTTGTACGCCGACTTCTTTTCCGTAAGCGTTAATTCTTTCGAACCAATCGTAAACGCCCGGGTGGTACTCGACGTATTTACCGCACGCAACCAATGTGTCGCGCGTGATAGGGTTACCGGCTTTTTTTGCGGTTTCGATCATGCAATACATATAGGCAAGTATGTTATCCATTCCCTCTTTGCCGGATATTTTGCCTGCATATGCCCAAAACTCGGTAGGTTCCATGCCGACGCTCGGAATAAAAGTATATTCCTGCATGTCGCGCGTGCAAAGGGTTTTATCGAAGTCGTACATAATCGCTATAATGGGTTTCATAACAATCCTTTTTGCCTAAAAACAGGCTTATTGCCTTGTTTTTGCCTTGTTTTTTCTTTAATTATACCACAGAATCGCAAATTGTCAAGCATTTATCGAAAAATATTTGTCCTAAAAGTAATTTTAAACCGAAATTACGTATAATTATTGCCGAAACACCCCTTTCCTATCGGCAAATTTTACAAAATGACATGAAAAAATCCGCCTAATATGCCGATAACGGGCTTATAGGCGGAGATTTTTAATAATCGACAATAATTATTCGCTATGGTTTATCAATAAATAAAGTTCGTCAAGTTGCTTTTTCTCGACAGTTGAAGGCGCGTCGCTCATAAGACAAGAAGCGTTTTGTACCTTGGGGAATGCTATTACGTCTTTAATCGAGTCGGTTTTGGTAAGTAGCATAACAAGCCTGTCAAGACCTAACGCCAAGCCGCCGTGAGGAGGCGTGCCGTAATTAAACGCATTGACGAAAAAGCCGAATTTGCGCTCGATGTCTTCGTCGGTAAAGGATAAAACGTTGAAAATCTTCTTTTGAAGTTCACGCGAGTGAATCCTTATCGAGCCGCCGCCCGCTTCCTGACCGTTAATGACTATATCGTATGCTTTAGCGCGCATTTTGGTCGGGTCGCTGTCTAAAAGATGCAAATCTTCCGTCTTAGGTGCGGTAAACGGGTGGTGCATGGCAACGTACCTACATTCTTCCTCGCTGTACTCGAACATCGGGAAGTCCACAATCCACAAAATATCGTAACTGTTTTTGTCATACAAGTCGTACTTGTCGCCAAGGTAAAGTCTTATGCCGCCCAAAGTATTGAAAACGACGGTATCTTTGTCGGCTGCAAACAGCAAAACGTCGCCGTCTTCCAAGTTAGCCTTTGCTGTAAGTTTTTCGACGATTTCGTCGGTTAAGAACTTGTTAAAGGACGATCTAACGGGTTCGCCCGCGGGTTTGGAAAGCCAAGCAAGCCCCTTCGCGCCCAACGTTTTGGCAACTTCGGAAAGAGCGTCGAGGTCTTTTCTCGATAGCTTGGAGGCAAACCCTTTAGCGTTTATCAAGCGAACGCTTTTACCTTCGGTTACGCAGTCGGAAAAGACTTTGAAGTCGGAACCGCGGAATATTTCAGAAACGTTTTTAAGTTCCAAACCGAACCTTGTGTCGGGCTTGTCGGAGCCGAAACGTTCCATTGCTTCTTGCCAAGACATAGTCCTGAAATGCCCTTCGGGAAGGTCCATACCGATAGAATCTTTAAAGATTCGTCTTATCAACCCTTCGACGGGATACATAACGTCGGTTTCGTCTTCGACAAAACTCATTTCGAGGTCGATTTGAGTAAATTCCGGCTGACGATTAGCCCTTAAGTCCTCATCACGGAAACATTTTGCGATTTGGAAATATCTGTCGTAGCCCGCTATCATAAGTAGTTGCTTATAAAGTTGCGGCGACTGAGGAAGCGCGTAAAAACAGCCTTCTTTTATTCTCGAAGGAACAAGATAATCCCTTGCGCCTTCGGGCGTCGATTTACCGAGATACGGCGTTTCGATTTCCAAAAATCCGTTTTCGGCGAGGTAGTTACGCGTCGCAACCGCTATTTTGGAACGGGTTATAAGCCTTTGCTGTAAAGACGGTCTTCTTAAGTCGAGATATCTATACTTTAAGCGAAGGTTTTCGTTAACGCTCGTTTCGTCGGTGATTTCGAAAGGCGTCGTATCGGCTTCCGACAAAATCTTTAAAGTATCCGCTAAAATTTCTATATCGCCGGTCGGTATTTTATTTGTTTTAGACTGTCTTTCGCGCACCGTGCCGCTAACAGCCAAAACGTATTCCGAACGGATAAGCGAGGCTTTTTCGAAAACGCTTTTTTCGGTAGTTTCGTCAAAAACTATCTGCACGATACCCGTGCGGTCGCGTAAGTCTACGAAAATAAGGCTACCGAGATTTCTTCTTCTTTGCACCCAACCGGTTACCGTAACCGTTTTGGCTTGATCAGAAAGCCTTAGTTCGCCGCACATATTGGTTCTTTTCATTCCGGCTAAAAATTCCGACATAATTTACCTCTTCTTTGCGGAAAAATATTACCGCATTAAATATATTCTACAGATAATTTTAATCGTTTCGTAAATTTATGTCAAATAAATTGCGCGCTTTTCGACAAGGATTAACGATTTGTAATTATTTTGCTTATTTTTACGTTGCGGATTATTAAAAACTAATCGGTTTCATCCGCCGAAGGCGTCGGAACGGGATTTGCTATAAAAAAGCGCAAAGTAAAATCGCCCGTCGGCGCGGTAAGGTATTTTAAAGTTACCGTTCCCTCGTCTTGCTCGGATATATATACGCCCGCGTCATGGCATGCGTTAGCGCCGTCTATGACAGAAAAGGTTACGACGCCGCCCTCAGATAACTCGGGAAGCGATAAAGTTTGCTCTCCGTTAGTGAAATTCGACGCCGAGACCCTTACTTTTTTTATTTTGAAAGCGGCGTTTAAAAGGTCTATGCGACAGTTTAGTTCTTCTAACGTTTTTTGAAGCTTAATTTGTAAAAGCCTTATGGCGCTCGGCAAAATCGTCTGACCGTAACTTTCCACTTCGATAGACGAAAGTATGTCGACGGTAAATACTTCCGTATTTATAACAACCTCTCCGTCCGTACTTTCGAAAGACAGTTGACACTCTGCTTTTCCCGCCACACGCGAAAAGGCTTCTGATACGGTAAACTTTACGGTTAACGAGTCTTCTGTAACGCATACGTCGCTTAACAATATCTTGTCCGTGCTTTCGTCTTGAAAACTTATTTTTAAGTATGCGGTAAGCAGGGATAAGTCCTTACCTTGATAATACCTGTTTAGCGTAAAATCATACTCGCCCGCCCCCGCGTCCGATTGGTATACGGGCGTTTTGGTGACGGTAACTCTTCTTAAATTGTCGTTCATGTTGTTTCTCCTTAAAAAATTTTTCTCGGCGTCTAAATTTTATATCGAGTTTTCGATTTGTCAATAGGTTTATGACAATAATTACTCGATTTTTATAAAACTTTTTATAAAAAAACCTTTAAGCGCCGCCACCGAACGTATGAAAAATGCGGCTTTTAGGGAAATATCCCATTGAGTTTATCGATAAAAACTTCGGGCTTAGGCTTAAACTTATAAATTCCTTTTGTCGTAAGGATTTTCAAATAAAAAGGCTCTGTTTTTATAAAAATTGCTCGTTTTATTAAAAAAACCGCTGTTTTAGCGAAAAAATACAAATTTTTTTGCAAAAACATATTGACATCGACGTAATTTTAGGTTATATTATAAGTACGTAAAGGCATTTGCGCCTTTTCGATACTCGATTTTTAATTATTGGAGGAAATTATGACAAAAACCGAACTCGTTAAAATCGCTGCTCGCGAAGCAGGTCTTACCCAAGCGCAGATGGCTGACGCTTATCAAGCACTTATGAACACTTTGGAACAAGCACTTCAAGACGGTGAAAAGGTTGCCTTAGTAGGTTTCGGTACTTTCGAAGTTAAAGACGTACCCGCTAAAGAAGCGCTTAACCCCGCTACGGGCGAAAAAGTTCAAGTTCCCGCTTGCAAAAAACCCGTTTTGAAATTCGGCAAATCGTTTAAAGACGCTTTTAACGCTTAATTAAAAGCGACAATTTAAAAAAAGTGTGTAAGTCATTTTTCGCTTACACACTTTTTTTGATGTTTTAAAACGCCGTTTAACTATTGAGTCTCGGGTAACAAAGTTCGGTATATATTATATACCAAGTCGTTTTGTCGAAACCTAAAGTGTTTTCTTGAAACGACGGATCCTTTATAACGCCTAAAGTCGTTTCCGTGCAGCAAGACGAAGACAACACGAGCTCGCTGCCCGTATTGCCGGATTTAAACGCAGAATCTTTATAGCAATACAGCGTCGACAACGTGTTATCGGTAGAGACGGCGCAAAACCTACCGTATTTGCTATAGGATTTTTCGGCGCCGCGGTAATTACCGTTAGCGTAAACGGCACCGGTCGCAAAAGAGTTCGATACGTTACTGTTTTCGATACTTGCGGCAAAACCGCCCGCATAAGCCGTTTTGTATTTACTTCTTGCCGTAACGGTACCTATTGCATAACAATATCTAACCGTGCCTTCGTCTATAACGCCGACCAATCCGCCGGAATATGCGTGGCTTTTTCGTTCCGTGCAATCGGCATATACAGTCATTTCCGAATAACTGTTGGTTATTGTCGGTGTACCGTAAGAAGTCCCGAGTTTTGCGTTTACGCCGACCAAACCTCCGACTCTTAATTCCGTCGATTTTAAAGTGGATGTTACCGATATAAACCCTTTGGTTGCGCACATATTAACGGTGCCGCCGTAATTACGCCCTACTAAGCCGCCGACGTCGCAATCGGCTGTAGCGTTAACCGTAATATTGCCGTAGAAAGAACTTCTTTCGATTTTTCCTCCGTATATGCACCCGGCAATTCCGCCTACCGAAAAGTAATCGTTGCCGTTGGTAACGGTTACGTGATTTTCCGCTTGATTTTTATCCGTAACGTTAACTTCCGTTACCCTACACCTATAAATAGTACCGTTTGAAAGTAATTTACCTACAAACACTCCGCAATACGCATAACTGCTTGTATCGAGTGTAATATTAACACCCTCGAAGACCGTGTTTTTTATCGTGCCGCTTAAACTTCTGACAAAACCGTTGTAAGTATTACCGCCCGTGCAATCTATAGTAATATTAGAAATGAGTTTTTCGTTTCCGTCAAAGACACCCGAAAAACTGCCTATCGGCGCCCAAACCCCGTCGTATCTAAAGGCATTAATTACCCTATAATTTCGATACGTCGCTACCCGCACGTTATCTAAATGTCTGGCACAAGAAATTTCATACGGAGAAGAAGTCGTCCCGTTTCCGCCCGCAAAATATATATTCACATATTTTACGCCCACAGATAGTCCGCGCGTACCGTTAGAAACCGAATAATCGACCTGCTTGTCCATATCATATCCGACTACGTGTATCTTAAGAAGTTCAATTTTAACGTCATTTAAACTCGTGTAGTTCCACGCATCGATTTGGCTCATAATGTTTCCGTTGCCGTTATTAATTTCAACAACGTTCGAACCCGCCGTAATTTTATAATCTATCCCCGTAATATGACTATTACTCCAAGTAAAACCGTAACCGTTTTGGTCGCTATAAGTCGTTACGGCGTAATTATTGCTTAATATAGGCGTGATAAATAAGGAATAACCGTAAAAATTCGGGTTCGCTATACCGTTTACGTTTCCGCCGACTATACTGTCTTGCATAACGGCTTTTACTTCGAAGTAATTTGATATTCGACAATTAGGATCTATAGTTATAGTAGAACCGCTTGTAGTAAACTTATAATCAGCATTATCTATTCTAAACGATTTTACCGAAACGATATCGTTAACAATAAGTTCTAACGTAGCGGACTCGCCTTGCTCTAATTCTATAGAGTTGCCTGTTATAAATTCACCGTCAATTTTCCATTTAAAAGATGTGGTTTGGCTTGAAATTCTTACCTCTACCGTTTCTGTTGAAGTCGAATTATCATATATACCGAAATAAATTTTTTCTCCTTCGTCAAGGTGAATGTATAAATTTTTGTAACCTGTGCCAAAGCCCGTCCCATAAGTGACTGAAGATAAACCGGTATCTAAAATAGAAACACCTA
>CAYNLN010000024.1:0-22676 GCA_964398065.1 uncultured Christensenella sp.
GCACCATCGGCGACTTCGATTATTTAGTCGCAAACAAAATAGCATTTGCAGTTGGCAAATGCTATTTTTGTTTTCTCCTTTTCTCCTCGTCGTCTTGACTAAAACCGACCGTCAAGAAACTTTTTCGTGACGCGATTGACACGAATTATGGACATACAATTTTTGATAAAATTCTATAAAAAAAATTCATTGTTTTTACTTGACAGATGATTTTCTATTTGATAAAATTAAATTGAACGAGCAGTTGTTCTTGTTTTGTGTACAAGATAATTTTTTCGGTCAATGCGCCACATGCTTCAACCGATACCGTGCTTTACATTTTGAGTTTACATTATAGGAGCAACTGAGTCGCAAAAAATAAAAGGAGTAATTATAAAAATAAGAGGAGTCATTATTATGAAAAACTTAACAAACAAACTATTATCATCTTTTTTAGCGATAACTATCGTCGCCACTGCTTTTGGATTTCTTACGGTAAAAACAACACCGAAAGAGACATATGCGCAAGTTGTCACAAATTCGACGTCTTTGCTTAATGACAACGATGATGACGACGAAACTAAAACTCTGTACTACTTTAGTGACAATACGCACTGCACAACATTCAGACAAAACCTATTAGATGACGAAGTCGTTGACTTTTGCTACTTGTATGATTGGTCTGATACAGATTTTAAAGAAGCACTTAGAAACTATTTTATGTCTTTTAATTATTTTGACATTAACAATGCTTACATTGTTTTTGAATTAAGTAAAGGGTTCACTCGTGAAACACAGTCACTCGGAAACTACCTTTTACCGGACTATTTAGAGATGTTGTTTTACGCATGGAAAAATAATGGTTGCGTAATTATGTTTATTAACGGGACAAACGAATCACGACTCGGTGATAAAAAAGCATTTTTAGATTACGTAGATCTACATTTTAATATATCTGTTTTCGAAACATTTATATTAAATATTTTTTCAGAGATAACTGAAGTTGGTTATACGGATTGTCTTGATAACTGTACTATTATTTTAGACTATACATTATCAAATGGTATAACAACGAACGATTATCACCTGGCGTGGTTTTTTTACGAATGGTTAATACCTTTAGTCCGTGAGGCATATAGAACAGAGGTAAACGCAGGACTTACCAGCAGAGAAATCTACGCACTGCATAATACCAACATAATCTGTTACTTGGGTAATAATGATTTTTACGATGTAAAAAACTACACGACAATAAATTACGACGATCCAAATTCACGCGAATTATTTTACACATATTTAAATAATGAGTACGTTTATGCAATCGGTGCAAATTTGGACAATCAACTACAGTTAACGCAGGCGTGGTTTGACCTAATGCTTGAACTTCGTAATTTTGCTGACAATAATTTTCCTATTTATTTATGCTACACTGACGGCTTAAGCATACCCGATAGTTCTTCTAACCTTTTTACCGCACCGGAACCATTGGATTCTTACGATGCAATAGTCGACTTCTTAAGCGATAATACGCCGACCGGCTACGCACACGTAAACGGATATTGCGAAACAACGTATTTCTCTCTCAGCGGTTCTTCAAACGGATGGATGGACTACATACCCATTTCTGATGAGATAGACGAAGACGGCAACAGCATGATGGATCCATGGGAGATTTTTCAACCGGATTACTCGGGAAGTTCCTCCGGAAACGATTACCATCACAACTACTCTTCTAGTTGGTAATACATTGTGGTAATGCGATGCATAAAAAGGAGACTGTCTATGTCAAAACGAATTAAACTACTATCGGCGTTATTGATAATTTTTACGGTTTGTTGTGCAAGTTCTTTTTACGCATGCAGTAAAAGCGGCGTTTTAAACGCGCCGCAAGACTTAAAAATCGAAAACGATATTCTGTTTTGGAAAGAAGTCGACAGTGCAAACGGATATCTTGTTACTATAAACGGAAAAGATTATCAAACCGACGATAATCAATTAGATATTTTTGAAATCACAAAAAACTACGAAGACTATACAATTACCGTCACTGCTTTAGGCGACTATTCGGAAACATACGACTCAAATAGATCGAGCGCAATTAATTACACTGTCTGCTACCCTACCGGTTTAACGTTTGAAGAAAACGCACAAGGCACAGCGTATAAAATTCAATCGGCAGATACCGAAAGTTTATCCGAGAAACTTGTAATACCTTCAGTTATAAACGGCAAACCTATTACCGAAATAGCAGATAACGCTTTTAAAGAATGTAATAATATCATAACGGTTATTATACCAGATACGATAACCGACATCGGACAATACGCTTTTAAGGAATGTGCTCGACTCACACGCGTAAAGTTAAGCGACGAAATCGACGCTATAAAAAACGGTTGTTTCGATGGTTGTAAAAACTTAAAAGACGTTATTTTGCCGTATTTTTTAAACGAAATCCAAATTAATGCATTTGCTAATTGCGAATCTTTAACCGAAATAAATTTTCCGACAAATTTATCGAAAATTAACGGTAATGCCTTTGCAGGATGTAATTCCTTAACACAAGTTTACATACCAAAAAACGTTACTACATTGGGTTCGGCGTTTTCCTCTTGCGAAAACTTATCGAAAGTAATCGTTGACGAGGATAATAAAACATATAAATGCGATGGAAACTGCATACTTAAGCAAGGCGGAACAGACGTTTTGTACGGATTCGGATCAAATTGTACCATTCCCGATTACGCAACTGCAATAAACGATTATTGTTTTAGTTATAACACTGCGCTCACTTCGATAAAGGTGCCGTCTTCAATCGAAAAAATAGGCAAAAATGCTTTTTCTTACTGCAAAAACTTAGCATCTATCGAATTAAACGTAGGATTGAAGAAAATAGGTATTCCTAACATTTCTGCCCCAAATCAAATATTTTTCGGTTGCGAGAAGTTAAAATCCATAAATATTCCGTCAAGCGTCGAGTACATAACCGGCGATTTGGCATCGGGCGCCGATAATCTTGAAATCATTACGGTGGATAAAGACAACAAATATTATAAGAGCAGTAATAATACGATTATATCCAAAAATTATAACGAGGTAGTCGCAGGATGCAAAACAAGCGTGATACCGGAGTACGTAGAAAGTATCGGCGAATACGCTTTTTCGAATTCCCCGATAGAAGAAATAACACTTCCGCAAAATTTAATTAAAATAAAAAAATCGGCGTTTAGTGACGCAAAGTTAAAACTCGTAAAAATACCGGATAGCGTTACAGTAATAGAAGAAACGGCTTTCGCTTGTTGCGAAGACTTAACCGAAGCGTTGCTGTCAAATACTTTAACCGAAATAGGTGCGGGGGCTTTTTACTTCTGTACGTCTCTTTCTTACATTGCAATCCCGAAATCGGTAAAGACTATAGGAGAACGTGCTTTCTATCATAACGATTATAGTTTTTCGATAACGTTGCCGCGTGAAGTTGAAACTATCGGTACAGGGGCTTTTTGGACAGCAACCGTTTATACCGATGCCGAAAAAGACAATGAAAATTGGTATTATACCGAGGCATATCCTCCGATAGAAGGTATATCTTATACTTGGTACGAAGATTCCCACGTCTATTATGGGTGCGTATTCGATTACGAAAACAACACGCCGTATATATCGAGGTTTACAAAAACTTGTAAAAACTACACGGAAGGCGCAGCATCAATCCCCTATCGGCACGGATACGAGTTCGCAGGGTGGGATACGGCTGAAACGGCTACGAATGTTATTGTCGAAAAGAAACTTATAACCTTTAAAATAGCGTTTACGAACTTTACGGTGACGTATATGGCTACCTTCGATCTTCAGGAAGACGCTTACGTAAACTTGCCGTACGGAACCTATCTGTATGCAGTTTGGACAAAAGTAAGCACAGAAGATTAGAAATTACGAAAAATCATTATTCGAGGCAAAGAAATTAGCATTCTTTGCCTCGATTTTTTTTCGTAATTATATATAGCTTTTACACATAAACGCATTAGAAACGCAGCTTGTGCGGCGAGAATATTCATTCATTGATTTTTCGCGAATATTTTTAAAAATTAAAAAATTATGAGGATTTTGCAAAAAACAATATAAAATCGTTTGACATTAACGACGGATACTGCTAAAATCATAACATATTCATATAGAGGTGCGATGCTTAAAAGTAAACGGTTTCGGAAACGGAATGTAGAAGCCGCCGAAAGGAAGCATTGCCGAAACAAAAACTCCCGTCCGTGGGGCTTTTTGTTGGGCTGTAACGAAATACGCTACAGACTGTCGCAAAGGTTTTGCCGTTGCGGAGGGCTATTATGTAATCATTTTTTATATTGATTATTTTGCATGTTTTCCGTACGACCTTTGCGCCGTACGGATTTTTAATTTCTTCGCAAAATATTTTTTGGAGATATATTATAATGAAAAGAACACTTAAACTTATCGCTATGACGATGCTTGCAATCGTCCTCACCCTTTCCACGATGTCCTTTGTCGCTTGCGGCGGAAACGACGATACTGCGGATAAACTTTACGTAGGTATGGAATGCGGATACATTCCGTTTAACTACACCCAGTTAGACGACAGTAACGGCGCCGTAAAAATTTTCAACACAACGGAATACGCAAACGGTTACGACGTAATGATCGCTAAAAAGATTGCCGAAAGTTTAGGTAAAGAACTCGTTATCGTAAAATACGAATTTAACGCTTTGATAAGTGCAGTAAAGGCGGGTACGCTCGACTTTATCATCGCAGGTATGAGCCCCACCGCAGAAAGAAAAGAGGAAATAGACTTTTCCGACGCTTACTATGAAAGCCAACTCGTTATAGTAGTGAAAGCCGACGGTAAATACGCAAATGCGACCTCTTTAAACGACTTTAACGGTGCGAATTTAGTTGCGCAAATAGGCACTTTCCACGACTTAGCGCTTCAAAACCAAGCAGCGACTTACGGCATTAACCGCGGCACGCCCATGGACGATTTCCCCGCGATGACTTATGCGCTTAGCAAAGGCGCTATCGACGGTTACGTTGCCGAAGAACCCGGCGCTATAGCAGACTGTGCAGCCGTTGAAGGCTTAACCTACGTACATCTTGTTAATAATTCCACCGGTTTTACCGCTTCCGCGGAAGACGTTCAAATTGCCGTAGGATTAAAGAAAGGTTCCGAACTTTTATCTAAGGTTAACGCCGCTTTAGCGGAAATTTCCTCCGCCGAACGTCAAGAAATGATAGAGCGCGCAATAAGTCTTTCAACAGGTTCGAACGTCGAAAACACTGACACCGAAGAATAATTTTTAACAAAATAAATTAATTTAGGCTGAACTAAGATGAATTTTTTTACCAGTATCGGAAAAATACTTGCCGATTATTACCAAGATATTTTAAAAGGCGTAGGCTTTACCCTTTTGGTTTCCTTGGTAAGTACGATTATCGGTCTTGTACTCGGGATTTTGATAGGTATTTTTAAAACAATCCCGACCCCGAAAAATAAATTTTTACGCACATTAAAGAAAATCGCCGACGTCGTTTTGACGGCGTACATCGAAGTTTTCCGCGGCACGCCTATGATGGTTCAGGCAATGGTTATCTTCTGGGGCATCGTAGAGCTTCTTCCCAACCCCAAAATTGCGCTTGAAATACAGTTTATCGTGCCGATGGGTATTTTAATCGTTTCCGTAAACACGGGCGCTTATATGGCTGAAATCGTCAGAGGCGGCATTATTTCTATCGATAAAGGGCAGCAAGAAGGCGCGGCTTCTATCGGTATGACGCATTTTCAAACGATGATGCACGTAGTGCTTCCGCAAGCGCTACGCAATATCTTGCCTTCGGTCGCAAACGAGTTCGTTATCAACATTAAAGATACTTCGGTGCTTAACGTTATAGGTTTTACCGAATTATACTTTCAAGCAAGAACAATCGAATCGACAACGTACAAAACCTTCCAGACATATCTTTTGGTCGCCGCTATCTATTTCGTGTTAACGTTTAGTATTACGAGGCTTTTACGTTTTGTCGAAAAGAAAATGGACGGCAAAAAAGATTACGCCGTCTTAGGTTCGCAAAATATGGACGCCGATTCTTACGCGCGCGAAAAAACGCTTAACGGAGGTGGCAATTAATGACCGATACCATTATCGAAATTAAGCATTTGCAAAAAACCTTCGGCGAGCACGAAGTTCTAAAAGATATCAACTTTACCGTAAACCGCGGCGACGTTACGTGCATTATAGGTTCGTCGGGAAGCGGCAAAAGTACCTTGTTAAGATGCATTAACCTTTTCGAAACACCGACCGACGGCGAAATTTTAATGGATGGCGTAAACATCGTTAACACTGCCTCCCCTAACGTTTTCAGACAGAAAGTAGGAATGGTTTTCCAATCCTTTAACCTGTTTAACAATATGAACGTTTTAAAAAATTGCTCGATAGGTCCGAGGGTGGTCTTGGGCGTTTCCAAGCAAGAAGCAGAAAAAAACGCTAAAAAATACCTAGCTTTAGTAGGTATGGACGCTTACCTTAACGCCCGCCCCGCTCAACTTTCGGGCGGACAAAAGCAACGCGTTGCGATTGCGCGCGCTTTGGCAATGGAACCCGAAGTTTTACTTTTCGACGAACCGACTTCGGCTTTAGACCCCGAAATGGTCGGCGAAGTTTTGCAAGTTATGACAAACCTTGCCAAAGGCGGACTTACGATGGTTGTCGTTACCCACGAAATGGGTTTTGCAAGAGATATTGCAAGCAAAGTCGTGTTTATGGACAACGGCGTTATCGAAGAAGAAGGCACCCCGGGCGAAATCTTTACCGCACCTAAAAAGGCTCGTACGAGAGAGTTTTTATCAAGAGTTTTAAACTAAAATTTATTATAAAAAGTTCGTCTATAGGTCGATTATCGGCATATAGACGAACTTTTTGTTTTTCTATTATTATATTTTTTGTTTGTTTTGCAATTCTTAAATGCTTTTAATATCTATTATTGCCCTGTCTTTATAAATAAGAACGGGCACCGTGCCGCTTTCCGCAAATTTTTCGACGACGGAAAGAGGCACTTTTGCCAAATAACGCACTTCATTTCCGCTTGCCGATACGTAGGAATACTCGACCTTTTTCAGATTTTGATTGTTTAAGGGCAAAATTTCGCTAAAATCTTTTATCTCGACGATGGTTGCCGTGGACGGCTTACCCTTTTTTAGCGTGCCGAGGTCTAAAATAAACCTTATTATCTCAACGCCGCCCGCCGTTAAAAAAACAAGACACACCGCTAAAAAAATCCAAAACGCTATGCGGGAATACCCTAACGCGACTATGCCGAGAAGTAAAAACACTAAACCGAATATTGTCATAAATACGCCGAAAAAGACATTTCCGCTTTTATACTTCATAATTTAACATTTCCTCGTAATACTATTTTACTATACTCAAAAAGTTTTTGCAAGTGTTTTTAATAGTTGAAAAAGTCTGTCAAAACCGCCGATAACCGACCTATTGACAGACTTTTGTGCTTTTTATCTACCGGGACGTCCGCCGGGTGTGCCGGGGATATTTCCGCCGAAACCGCCTTGACTTTGAGAGTTTCCGAGTAGAGTTATTACGTTTGATAGGGTAAACGTTTCCAAAAGCGTATCGCCGTCGTATAAATTATAGGTCTTACCCGACTCGAATTTCGCCGAACTGAATATCAAGGATTGACATCTTTTAGATACGGTCGAAGTCAAAACCACGTTTCCGTCGGAATCGGTTACGGTAATTATTGCGCTCGCATAAATATATGATTTATTCGAAGCGTAGGAAACCACGTATTGAGTGGAATTTTTACCCGGCGTTTCTATCATTCCGAGCGCTGAAGTTACGAATAATTCTCCGCCGGTTACCAGTATGCCGTCATCTGCGTCGAGTCCTGCGTTGCCGCCGTTAGTGGGACCGTAGACGGTAACTACGCCGCCGCTTATTAATATCGTGCCGTTGGAATCGAGCCCGTCGCCTTCCGCATCGACTAAAACGTTTCCGTCTGAAATTATAATATGCTCTTTTATACTCGTTACATCGGTTGCGGCGTTAATGCCGTCGTCGGTCGCGACAACGTAAATATTGCCGCCCGTGATTTCGACGTAAGCGCCCTCTAAACCTTCGTAACAACTTAAAACGTCTATATCGCCGCCTTCGACCTTTAAAAGATTGTCGGCGTGCATACCGTCGTCGGTCGTGTCGATCGTGAAATTCCCGCCCGATATCGTCATATCGCCGGAATTCGTATGGAAGGCATCGTCGGTAGAGTCTACTTTAAAATCGCCCGACTTAATCATTATAAAATAATCGCCGTCGGATACTACTTTATCGTCTTCGCCGTCACCGTCGGAATCGAATTCGATTTCGCCTACCTTTACGCCCTTGCAACCTTGCTTTAAGGCGTACATAATCGAACTGCCGCGGTAATCGCTGTCGACCTTTTGGTATTCTCTGCGGCTATAGACGTATCTGAAATCGTCGTCGGTTAAATCGTACTCGGCGCGGTTTGCGGAAGTATCCGCAACAAACGTACCGACTGTTTTAATATCATAACTGCCGCCGTCGATATATACGAAAGTATCTGCCTGAATACCGTCGCCTTCGACGTTGCACGTATAATTTGTGTTTACAAGCGAAACAAAACCCGTTTCCGTCGTAAATACGCACTTTTCCAAGTCAATGCCGTCGTCCTCGTCGTAGTCGTAGTCGCACTCTGCGTGCAACCCGTCTTTTCCCGCCGAAGTAACGCCTATATCGGCACCGTTTGACACAATGGTTTCCGCCGTGATTGCGTGGTTTTCGGCAGCAATGCTTATCTTAGCGTCGCAAACGGTCAGCGCTTGGGTAACTTTTATACCGTTTTTGCTTTGACTTTCGACCGTTAAACTGCCCTCGCCGTTTATGGTCAGATTGCCCTTTACGTGCACGGCGTTATCGCTTGCAGCCGTAATTTTGTTGCTGCCGATAAGCGTTAAAGTTATTTCGGATTTTTTAGTGGAAAACGCCTTGCCCTCTTGAGCGTTTAAAGTTACGTTTTCAAAATAAAGGTGAGCGGTAATCTTTTTGGTTATCGTAACCGAAGTATGACTACCCGTCAAATAATAGTCGCCGTCTTTTGCGATTTCGACTTCGTCACCGTCTAAAACGGTTACGGTGCTCGGCACGGTGCCGCTAAAAGTCGAGTTAGATACGTCGACTTTCCCGGCATTTTCGATTTTGTCTTGAATTTCGTCGTTTACATAGTCGGAAGGCTTGGAAACCGTTCCGCCTCCGCCGAAGCCGTCGTTAAAATCGCCGCCCGTATTGCTGCAAGCCGACAAACATAGGGCGGATACGCAAATTGAGACGACTAAAATAAAGATAAGTAATTTTTTAAAATTTTTCATAGCAATCTCCTAATTGTTTTCTATATTTTACCAAGCCTACCTTAAATGAAGTTAAAAACTTTAACGAAAACATTTTAAAAAGCCGCTGCTTGTTTTTGCGAAAATACGATTAAAAAATTATAAAAGTGCCGATATAAGCCCGTTATCGACCATAATTAATTATACTTTGCCATCGTGCTGCGATAAATACGGACAATGTCCCTAAGAAGTTCCGTATGGGTAAAATCTTTACCGTAGGCAATATTCATCTCGCGCATCATACTTAAATTTTCAATCGGCACAACGGAAATTTTACCCTTTTTGGCATCGCTTATACATGCGCTTTGCGGCAAAATCGATACGCCCATATTTTTTCTTACAAGCGACTTAATCGTTGCGACGTTGTCGACTTCCAAGGTAACGTTGAAGTTGTCGATTGATTCGTTTATGCTCGTTAAAGTCGCCTCGAAAAGGTGCCTTGTCTCGGAAGACGGAAGTCTTAAAATCAAACTCTCTTTTTTAAGTTCGTTAACGGTAATCATCGAACGCTTGGAAAGCGGGTTGTCGTTATTTAAAACGCAAACGAGATAGTCCGTGTCGAGCATAAGATAATTTAGTTTGGTAGAGTTGCGCTTACCGTCTACAATCGCTATATCTATCTCGTAATTTTCAAGCATATCATAAAGATTAGTTATAGTATCAGTAATAATCGTTATGGTTGTTTTGGCGTATTCGCTTGTATATTTTGCCAAAACTTCGGTAATTTTATTATTCTCGGACGTGTGCGTAACGCCTATTTTGAAACGAGAAATTTGCTTTTCCTCGTCGGATATTTTTTGTATCATTTTTTCGTGCAGCGCTTTAAGCCTACGGGCGTAAGTTACGGCTATTTTACCCTCGTTAGTAAGCAAAACATCGCCGTTTCCGCGCAAAAACAGTTTTGCGCCGTATTCTTTTTCAAGCGAAGTAATATGTTTGCTTACCGCGGGCTGAGTAAGCGACAAGACCTCCGCCGCCTTTGTAAAGTTTTTGTATTCCGCAACGGTTAGCAAAGTTTCGAGTTTGGCGTCCAACATTTAAAAAATCCTCACTATAACATTTTGTTATGTTTAACTGAAAAACAATAATTTTACTTTATTGTTATTTTATGATATACTATTACGAGTAAAAAAGCAAGCATCGAAGTGCAAAAACGATGCGATTTTTTCTTTTTTTTGTTAAAAACAAAAAATCCATATGTTTTACGCCGCTATGTTAAATTCTGCAAAGATTTTATTTTTCGTAACGAATATTTAACGCCCGATACTTTTCTTTGCTTTTTTCGGAGGGAAAAATGAACTTTATCACGGTTACAAACGGATTATTATCCGGCACGATTGCGGACGCGATTTCATCATGTTCGCAAGTCACGTCGGTAATAATTTCCATATCCGTAATGCTTTTGAGCGGCTTTTTAATGACCCGCATTACGAAAAAGTTAAAACTGCCGAACGTTACGGCGTACATTATAACGGGCATTTTGTTAGGACCCTTCTGCTTTAAGATAATTCCCAACGAAATCGTCATAGGTACGGAATTTTTAGCCGATATCGCGCTTGCGTTTATAGCCTTTTCCGCCGGAGAGTTTTTCAAGTTTTCCAAACTTAAAAACAGCATCGGTAAAGTCGTCGTAATAACGCTTTTGGAAGCCCTTATCGCTTCCTTATTAGTGTTTATACTCACCTACTACATTTTAGGGCTTTCGCTTGCGTTTTCGATAGTTTTGGCGGCTCTTGCGTCGGCGACCGCACCCGCTTCCACGATGATGACGATAAGGCAGACTAACGCTAAAGGACATTTCGTCGACACGCTTTTACAAGTAGTCGCTTACGACGATATAGTTGCGCTTTTAGCTTACAGCGTTGCGATTTCGATTGCCGTGTCGTCGCAGACGGGTAACGGTTTTAGTTTCGGCGATATTGCGATCCCTATTCTTAAAAACCTCGGCACGCTTTTGCTCGGTTGCGTTTTCGGTCTTATAATGAAACTTTTTATACAGAAAAAGCGTTCGACCGATAACAGACTCATCATTGCGATTGCTCTTATTTTTGCCTTCTGCGGTATTTGCGCGGCTATGGATATTTCGCCACTGCTCGGCTGTATGGCTATGGGAACCGTTTACATAAACGTTTCCGAAGACGATAAACTTTTCAAACAATTAAACTACTTCAGCCCGCCGATTTTACTCTTGTTCTTCGTGAGATCGGGGCTATCGTTCGACTTAAACGCGCTCGTTAATCCGTCGGGCTCTATCGGTAACGTTTCCCTTTTGTGGATCGGTATTTTCTACTTTATCGTAAGAATCATCGGTAAATACGTAGGTGCGTTTTTGGGCGGACTTATCACGAAACAACCTAAAGAAACGACGAATTACTTGGGGCTTGCTCTTATTCCGCAAGCGGGCGTCGCGATAGGTCTTGCGGCATTGGGCGCAAGGACTTTGGGCGGCGAACAAGGTAACGCCCTGCAAACGATAATACTTGCGTCGAGCGTTTTATACGAACTTATCGGCCCCGTTTGCGCAAAACTTTCGCTGTATTTGTCCAAATCCTATTCAACGAAACTCGAGGATTTGGCACCCGTAGAGGAAACCACCGATTCGGGCACGCCGAAAAATACGGTCGATATTTTAGTGGAACGTATTCAAAAAATTCAGCAAGATCTTAAAAAAGAAACCGTCAGCGAAGAGGAAGCGGCTTTTACCGAAGCCGCCGAAGAAACACTTTTGTCTGAGGAAAACAAAGTGCTTTCCATGCTAAGAAAAGACTCTAATATTAAAGGAGGCAACAAATGATAGATCCTATTGCAAAACTTTTAGGCACCTGGTCACAACAACTTAACGTTTACAGCATTATTTTAAGAATACTTTTAGCCGTCTTAATTGCGGCGGTCATCGGCTGCGAAAGAGCCAGCAAAAGACACTCCGCCGGGCTAAGAACTTTTATCTTGGTTTCACTTTCGACCTCGCTTATAATGATACTCGAATCCTACTTATTAGACCAAGTGGGAACGACCGTTTACGTAATGTCTTGTGCGGGCATTGTCGGCGTTGCCGTAATAAGCGTGCATTCGCTTATTATGAGTTCGAAAAACCAAATTAAAGGGCTTACGACTTCGGTAGGTCTTTGGGCGTGCTCCATTTTAGGGCTTACAAGCGGCGCAGGGCTTTATACGGTAACATTAATCGGGTTTGTATTGTTGATTTTATGCTTATCAACTTTCCCAGCGCTCGAAAGTTACCTTAGAAACCGCTCCAACCACTTTGAAATTTACCTCGAATTAAAACGCAGTAACGACCTTAGCAACTTTGTTTCTACCTTACGCCGCTTAGGCTTAAGAATCGACGAAATCGAAGCAAACCGCGCATACGCGGGCTCGGGATTAAGCGTATATTCCGTTTCACTTTCGATTATAAGCCCCGAACTTAAAAAGTACAAAACTCATACGGAAATAATCGAAGCTTTAAGAAGTTTAGATTACATCCACTATATCGAGGAAACTTGGCTGTAATTATCTTATAAATCAGTCTATAAGCCGATTATCAAGCATTTTCGGCACAAAAAACGCCTTGCGGAAAAATTTTCCGTAAGGCGTTTTTTACTATAGTTTTTTTATTATAGCGGCGGCGCTAAAAAAGCGCCGCCGCCGAATTTTTACTATCCGTATCGAATAAAAAATAATGCAATAAGTCGACCTATAAGTCGGTTATTAACGTTTTTTATTACCTAACGACTTTTGCGACGGTTAATTTTTGCCGACGAAAACAAGTTTTGTCGCTATTGGTTTTATGAATAAAACCGACTAATCGTCTTCCTCATCGTTATCGACGGGTTTTACGCTTTTATTTTTTCCTTCGGTTACTTTCGTAACGACGTATTTAAGTAAATACGTTACGGCGATAATTATGCAGACGACGACTAAAATTGCCAAAAGTCCTTGCCACAAAATCGTAAGCGATTTGTTTAAAGTTTCTGTATTTATTGCAAGTAATAAAGATAACATAGTCATTTCCTCCTTACATAACAAGTCCTATAATAAGCCCGCCGACGATAGCCGAAGCGATTTGACCCGATACGTTTGCGCCTACGGCGTGCATTAATAAGTAGTTATCGGGGTCTTCCTTTAATCCCATTTTATGTATTACCCTTGCGGACATCGGGAAAGCCGATATACCGGCGGCACCTATCATGGGATTAATTTTTTCCTTGCTAAATAAGTTCATTACCTTTGCGCACAAAACGCCGCCTACCGTGTCGAACACGAACGCGAAAAGTCCGAGCCCCGTAATCATGAGCGTTTCGAGTTTAAGGAAGTTTTCCGCTTGCATTTGGAAAGCAATCGTTATGCCTAACAAAAGCGTAATAAGGTTAGAAAGGCTTGTCTTCGCCGTATCGGCTAAACTTCCTAAAACACCGCATTCGTTTAAAAGGTTTCCGAACATCAAAAATCCGACGAGCGCAAGGCTTTTGGGAGCAATCAGTCCCGCCGCAAGCGTTATTACTATCGGGAAAAGTATCTTAACGATTTTAGGAACTTTTTTGCCCTTGTATTCCATACGTATGCGGCGTTCTTTTTTAGTCGTAATCGTTTTTATTACCGCCGGTTGAATAATCGGCACAAGCGCCATATAGGAATATGCAACGACCATTATCGGCGCTAAATAATTACTGCCTAAAACCTGCGCGACGAGTATCGACGTGGGTCCGTCAGCAGCCCCGATTATACCGATCGAGGCAGCGTCTTTTATATCGAAGCCCAAAAGCGCGGCAAGGATGATTGTCAAGAAAATTCCGAGTTGTGCAAACGCACCTAAAAACATCAATTTGGGATTGACTATTAAAGGCTCGAAATCTATCATTGCGCCTATACCTATAAATAACAAAATCGGTAAGGCTTCCGACGCTTCTATGCCGACGTTAAAAAGCCACTCGATAATGCCCGCGCCCTCTTCAGACGACAATACGTTCGAAAACGGTATGTTTACAAGTATCGCACCGAAACCCATGGGCAAAAGCAATGCGGGTTCCATATCCTTCTTTATGGCAAGAAAGATAAGTATTCCGCCGATAAGCCACATAATGACGTGCTCATAAGTTACCGCTTGCAATGTGTCAAGCAAAAACTCCATAGCAAAAAATCCTCCTAAAGTGAAGTAGTTACAATAAGTTAGGTTTCAAAAAAGCAATCAGATCGGTTTATCGTAGCCATTAAAATTAAAAAAGACTATAGGTAGACAAAGCTTATCCTTAATAAGCGTCGCATACCTACAGTCTTATCGTTTAATGTTAAACCGGGACGCTTTTTATTCGCATCCGTGCTAACGGCTTAACCGCAAGATAAATCTTACCGATTACTCCCCGTAGAAACCTATTTTATTTTAACAAACCATACGTGATTTGTCAACGTATTTTCTTTAAAAAATAAAAATAATAAAAAAGAATTCGTTTAAGCTTATTCGCTAAAAATATATCGATAACGGGCTTATAACCCTACTTTTTGCTCTTTTTGAAAAGTTAATCGACTTTTGAAAAACCTAAAGCAAGCAAAAAATCGCACAAGGCTTTTTCGGATTTGGCGTCGTTTTTAAATACCGCGGTGTTACAAAGTATATTTGCGCATACGGTCTCGAGTTCATTTTTAATCACCGCATCGGCAGTCGCTTTATCCGTAACGCCGTTTTCGGCAATAAGTCTTTCGATCATAGGCGCGAAAATTTCCATATCGGAAGTTAGCGCATCTTTATCGTAAACCGTATCACCCGTTAAATAGTTGCGGACAACCGAAAGTTGACGTTTTAAACGTGCGGGCAAAATGAAGAGCCCCATCGCTTCGATTAAACCTATCGACTCGCTTTTTATGTGATGATATTCCTTGTGTGCGTGGAAAATTCCGTCGGGGTGAGCGTCGCTTACACGGTTGTTACGCAAAATCATATCGAGAATATATCCGCCGTCAGTCTTTCTTGCTATACAACTTGCCGTGTTGTGCTTTTCGCCGTTTGACCGAGGGATAATATCTAATTCGGCATTTTCGTAAACTTCCCACGCATTAATTACTTTAAGTGCGAGTTTTGTAATTTCCTCTCTCGATTCGCCACTTAAACGGAACGCGGTGTTGTACCAGTCGAGTACGCCGAAGGTTACGTTTTTATACTCATTTGTGCTGAAAACCGACCTATAGCCGCACTTTTGCATAGGCAGAACGGTTTTGCCGCCTTGAAAATGGTTGTGCATAAGTATCGACCCGCCTACGCGCGGCAAGGGCGCGTTGTTGCCTACGAAATAGTGCGGAAACTTTTCGACAAAGTCAAAAAGACAGTTTATAGTGTTCTCGTTAAGAACCATCGGGGTATGCTCAACGCTTATTACGATGCCGTGTTCGTTAAAATACGCATACGGCGAATACTGCCAAAACCAGTCTTTACCGTCAAGTACAAGCGACACTGTGCGCATATTCCTGCGCGAAAATCCGGGTTTTTGGTAACCTTCGTTTTCTCTGCAAATGGTGCATTTAGGATAACTCGTGCTTACCGTGGTAAGTTGCTTTTGTAAATCCTTATTGTTCTTTTCCGGCTTACTCAAGTTTATCGTAATTTCAAGCCCGTTTGAAGCTGAAAACTTGATATTTTTGTCGATAGCGCTCTTTTTGACGTAGTCCGAACGTATTGCATAGTCGTTTGCCCATTCAGTCGCTTTCGAGGGTGCCGTTTTATATAAATTATAGAATTTTTCTTCGAATTCGCTCGGCTTAAGCATTACGGCATCCATAAGTTTGGCACTAAGCGTTTGAGCATCATACTCTATCCCCTCTTCATCTAGGCAAGCATATATGCCGCTTAGTATCGAATCGGGAAGCTCGGGAATACTTTTTACATCTTCGCTTTCGCTGTAATCGTATATATTAAGTGCCTCTATAAGCCTGTTACGGGCATAAACCGCGTCGCGCGGATTTAAGTCGAGATACTTTTTGGCGTAACTTATAAGCTGTGAAACATAATCGCAAATATTCATAAAAACCCTCGTTGATACTGTAACTAATGGCAAGAAGTTTTATTCATTTAAAAGTGCAATGAATCTGTTGAACCTCGCCAGCGTAAAAACATAAACAAGCAAGTTATCATATAAAAAATTATCTTCTTACTAAATATATTGTAACACTTAAAGGACTATTTTGCAACTTCTTTTTGTCTAAAGACGAAAAAACATGCATTAATGTTCATATTTGGAAAAATCAAAGTTTGTACAATAATAATTAGGTAACTACTCGAATTCTACCCTAAATTTTTTTAAAAAAACACACTTGAACGTAATTAATGTTAAAACCGATTGATTTTTGTTTTACTTTAAACTTGCGATGTGCTAAAATAATATTATGTGCTAAACGTTGTTTTGTCCTACGTTTGTTTTTGCGGATATGCTTTATTGCCCGCCTCGGTTGCCTTGCCGTGTAAAAATTTAAGGCATTTATTTTTTATTTATATGCGGGTATGGCGGAATTGGCAGACGCGTTAGATTCAGGTTCTAATGGGGTAACTTCGTGCAGGTTCAAGTCCTGTTACCCGCACCAGCGGCGGCTTCATATTTATAGTCGCAAACAAAAAAACGCATTGCCCTTCGCTTTGCGTTTTTTGTTTTCTCCTTAACACTGCTAATGTCAAGGGACTGGTGTTAATTTGGTTAATGATTAGGGATTTTTTTCCTTAATTTACTTAAATTACGCAAGAAAATCGACGTTTTTTGTGCGCTTTAGATATAAAAAATACGTATTTTTTATTGACCGGCGCCGCATTATTTATAAAATTCTTTTATTTCATTCATAAATAAAGGACCAAAAGACCGATAATTTGTTTCACCCAACCCATAAAGGTTTATAAATTCTTCTTTAGTCGTAGGACGATAAGTTGCCAAACTTACAAGACCTTTGTTCGTTATGACAGTGTACGCAGCTCGTTTTTCCTTTTTCGCTATTTCTGCACGTATTTCCCTTAAACGTGCCAGCAACTGCATATCCGTAATAATTTGACCATCATTATCCACGACAACTAAAAAACCATCTTTTTCAATGAATTTTTCTTGATAATCAACAGTATGTACTTGTACTTTCTTATGTTCAACTGCTGCAGGCTTATTTTTTGCAGGTTTCATTACAGGTATTTCTTGTCTAATCTCTTTTACATATGAGGATCTATCTATAGAATCATCTTCTTCATAATCTGTAGACAACCACCTTAAGTAGTACTCTCGCGACATAAGCCTGTCGCAGCCTGTTCCGTCAGATTTATAATTCGTACAACCCAATATAGTTCCTTTATTGCCTTTTTTTACAATTAAATATCCGTCTTTACATTTGTCACATTTTTGTACAGATAGATCTCCGCCGCTAATATCATTTGTTATGAAATTACATATTTCCGATTCATTAGTACACATCCAAAGTTTTAAGCCGTAATTCTTTTTCCAGCGCAGTTGTAAAGGATAACCGCATATAGGACATTTTGTTATAGTTCCAACATTTGCTGAATTTTCCTTATTGATATTTCCACGAAGGGTGATATTAGGGTAATCATTTAGCAATTCTAATATAAATTCAGACGGATGCTGTTCGGGCGTGACTATATAAACTCGATTTTTCGTACGCGTCATCGCAACATAGAATAATCTACGTTCTTCGGCATACTCAATAGATTTATCATCTTTTATGACATATTGCATAACCGGATCATTGTCAACTTTAGAAGGAAAACCATAAATTTCATTTCTTGCGTTGACGATCACGACATTATCATAGCCCAAGCCTTTTGAACTGTGTGCCGTTAAGAATTCAAGCCTTGCTTGTCTATATTTCTTACTTATAATTTTATTGTTTTGTTCGTCATAAACAAAGTCATTAGAGAAGCACAAATTTTTGGCATCAAAGCCAAATCTACCTATAAGCAAGATAGACGAATTTGGTTTACTTTCGCTTAAAATAGCACCAATACAATCCTCAACCTTTTTACCCAAATGAAAATATTTTCCACCTTTTCCTTTAAATTCTTTTCTATCAAATTCTTCACTATAAGTATCAATAACAACCGGTTTTTGTATATGTTTTGGTGAAATTAGAGATTTTTTTATTTGACTTTCATTTTTTTGGACAAAATTTCCTGCAATATCAATAACTTCTTGTGCGTTACGATAAGTTTTAGTAATTTTTAATTCTTCTCCATAACCCATAATAGAGCAAAAATGAGTAAATAACGTTATATCAGAGCCACTAAAAGCATAAATAGATTGCCAATCATCACCGACCGCAATAATTTTAGCGTTGCAAAGTTTTGATAATTCTTTTGTTAAATCAAATCTTTGTCTTGAAATATCTTGATACTCGTCTACGATTATATATTTAAAATCAAGAACTTCTTTCGCAATTTGCTTTTCGCGCAGTATTCTTGCCGAATCATTTATCATATCTTGAAAATCTATAGCATTGCATTGAGCAAGTTTTTTTGAGTATTCAAGATAACACTCTTTGCAAATATCTAAAAACAGTTTTGTTCTAATATTTGTATTTGAACGTTCAAATCTGTAAAAATCATCAATATTATAACCATTCGTCTTAAAATTGTTGATAAAAACACATATGAGTTTTACTAACTTTGATATATATTTATCTTCTTCGGTATTTAGTAATTTTTCAAAAACTTCTTTAGACGTACGTTTTTGTAACTTAAAACCGTTTTTTATAAGGTTTTCTTGTAAATGTTCAAGTAAATCCCTTCCATCGTTATAAGACGAAAAAGTGTATATAAGTTTCGTTCCGTGCTTTCTATGTAAACAAATTTTGTCATTTATTGCTTGCTTATATTTGGCTAATTGTTCCGATGAATAAAAACTATGCTTCCCGCTTTCAGTGATTCCAAAATGTTCAATATAAGCGATATTATTGCCTTGCCTTATGCAAAAGTCGGGTGTATAAGGTTTTTTAGCTTTTAATATGTGATAAGGATAAACACACTCATAGTCGTATTCGATATTGTGTAAAAAAAGATAATTTGCAATTTGGACTTCTTGCACTGAGCGAACAAATTCATTTTTTATCGTTATAGTTTTTCCTGTTCGCCTATCTATAATCTGAGCATTATACTCATTAATATTTCCTTTAAGTGTAGAAAAATCAGCCTTGGAAACATAATTGAAAAATAAATTTATGTCATCGCCTTCATACGGAGTATCGAAATATGAGCCGAAAAACATTATAAGTTTATCAACAAGTTCAGGTTGTTCTAAAATGTTGCATTTAAGATAATTATTAACTGTATTGAATAAAAATCCGTCACTAACAATCAACTTCTTTTCAGCTTCGTGTTTTTGCAAAATGGCATAACCCGCACTATGAAAAGTAGTTATTGGGCAAGGAATTAAAAGACCTTCGTTTATTTTTTCTTTTAATTCACCGACAGCCTTATTTGTAAAAGATATAACAAGTATTTGATCAGGCGTAACACCCTTTTTTTCCACTAAATAACGCACCTTTGCTGCAACGGTCGTTGTTTTACCTGCACCGGCGCCAGCAATCACGAGTGAATAGTCTTCATCTGACAAAATAACTCTACGTTGTTCTTCATCCAACAATATTTTAGAATCAACTTCGCTTAAAATATTATCAAGATACTGCTTTTCAGAAAGCAAATGGCTTTTAATATAAGATTCATTATGTTCACTAACAATAGTGGACCCTTTTTTTAAATCAGAAATATTTTCATAGTTACTTAAAAATGAAAGAATTATTTTTTCATTAAGACTATTCGTTTTACAATAATATTGTAAAGTGTTTGCTTTTTTGTTACTATTATAAAACTCATAGGTCGGTCTGTATATATTAACTAAACTCTCATAATCACTACGCGCAATATATTTATCCTCAGATAAAAGTTGCACTAAGTCACTATTGAATTTTTCTGCTTGAATATATTCGGAAAAAATCGGTAAAGTATTATTTATTTGCTTTTTTCCAAACAACTTTGCTAAAAACCCCATGATACACTCTCTAATATTATATATTTTATTATAGCATACGCCGCTAATTTTTTCAATCCTTTTATATTGCCGAAAATAAGTTTGTCGCAAAAATTTCAAAAAGACACTAACCAGATGCTTAAAAACGCATTGCCCTTCGCTTTGCGTTTTTTGTTTTCTCCTTAACACTGCTAATATCAAGTGGTTTGCGTTAATTCGGTTAATGATTAGGGATTTTTTTCCTTAATTTACATAAATTACGCAGGAAAATCGACGTTTTTTGCGCACTTTAGATATAAAAAATACGTATTTTTTATTGACCGGAGCCGCTTATATTATTTATCTACAATCGACTTTTTAGAAACCGATTGTGTTTTTTTATAAAAAACACTTGATAAATATTGCTATATGTGTTATATTAATTATGCCAAACAATCTTAATACTCGTAGCAATAGGTGTTTTTTCTTTCAGAGGAATTTTATACCTTTTTTAAGTATACCATTAAGAAAACCATATTCGTAAAAAATGCGGCTCATTCTTAATGGTAAGGTTTCACCTTTGCTACGTTAGATTGTTTGGCGACAATTGGAGTCTGCGTTTTTGTGCGTCGACTTCGGTTGGCGCACTTTTTTATTTTACTATTTTTTTCAAGGAGAATTATTTTAAATGGCAATGATCAAATGTCCCGAATGCGGGAATATTGTTTCAGACAAGGCGCCCAAATGTATATATTGCGGCACGCCTTTACAAATCGACAAATCCGTAAAAATTAAAATACCTTATTTTCCGACAGGTATACTGCTACAAAAAGCTAGTGAAGCAGAACTATATGCTAACGGCATACTTTTATGGAAAGGGTTTAGCGGGCTGGTTGCGAATATTCAGATTGAAACGGTAACGGCGAATATAAGTATTTTAATAAAGCATGCATACAGAAGACACCCGAACCCGTTTTTTAGGGATTTTACTATATACGGTACCGCAACGCAAGGAAAAAGATATGAAATAAAACTCGCAAGAGCATCTCTTGCGTTCGGCGACCCTACGCAGTCGGATTGGCTTTTTTCGGAAGTAGACGTAATAGATTCGGGACTTTAATTATTGAACACACTAAAAGAAGAACTCGTCATACTTACCTAAACTTTAACATAAGTTTTTACAAGGTATAACAGACAACGCAAAGGGGCTGTCGCTTGCGCGACAGCCCCTTTGCGTTATCTAATAGTTCAAATACCGAATTGTAATCGTTATTTAAACTAAATTTACTCGTCATTTAGACTAAATTTGCCGATTTTCAGAATAAATCTAATCGCTGTAAAAACTAAACCTTAGCCCCTCGGATTACGGATGTTGGCTTGAGCAGCCGCTAAGCGTGCGATAGGAACCCTATACGGCGAGCAAGAAACATACGTTAAACCGATCGAGTGACAGAATTCGATGGAAGAAGGATCGCCGCCGTGTTCGCCGCAGATACCGACGTGCAAGGATTTTCTGGTAGCCTTACCTAACTTAACTGCAAGTTCCATAAGTTTGCCGACGCCTTCGGTGTCGAGTTTAGCAAACGGGTCGCTTTCGAAAATCTTATTGTCGTAGTAAGATTTAAGGAACTTACCGGAGTCGTCACGGCTGAAGCCGAAAGTCATTTGGGTTAAGTCGTTGGTTCCGAAACAGAAGAATTCGGCTTCGGTGGCAATCTTATCGGCGGTAATAGCCGCACGAGGAATTTCTATCATCGTACCGACTTCGTATTTTAAGTTGCTGCCCGCTTCCTTAATAAGAGCGTCTGCCGTTTCGACAACGTACTTTTTACAGAAAGCAAGTTCTTTCACATCGCCGATTAACGGAATCATGATTTCGGGAACGAGGTTCCAGTCGGGGTGACGATTGGTAACGTTGATAGCCGCCTTAATAATAGCCCTTGTCTGCATTACTGCGATTTCGGGGTACGTAACCGTCAAACGGCATCCGCGGTGACCCATCATGGGGTTGAATTCGTGTAAAGAATTGCAGAATGCTTTAATTTCGTCAACGGTCTTACCTTTAGTGTCGGCGAGAAGTTGAATGTCTTCTTCTTCCTGAGGAACGAATTCGTGTAAAGGCGGGTCTAAAAATCTTATGGTAACGGGATTGCCGTTTAACGCTTCCATTAAGCCTTCGAAGTCTTCCTGCTGCATTGCTTCGATTTTATCGAGGGCTTCTTGTCTTTCCTCGACGGTTTCGGAACAAATCATTTCACGGAATTTATCGATTCTGCCTTCGCCGAAGA
>CAYNLN010000025.1:0-21644 GCA_964398065.1 uncultured Christensenella sp.
TAACGGGGATTACTTTTCCGTCGGGGGAAAAGATCTGCGTCATACCCAATTTTCTTCCAATGATTGCTTTATTCATCGATAAAGTTCACCTCCGTATATTTTAAAAAAACGATTACAACTTAATTTTAACGTCTACGCCTGCGGGAAGATGAATGCTGTCTAATATCTTCGCGTTGGTCGAATAGATGTCGATAAGACGTTTGTGAGTTCTTAATTCGAACTGTTCACGACTGTCTTTATACTTGTGCGGGGAACGCAAAATAGTAACGATTTCCTTTTCCGTAGGAAGGGGAATGGGCCCGCTTATTTTAGCGCCGGCTTTTTTCATCGTTTCTACGATACGTGCCGTGGCTTGGTCAACCATGTTGTGGTCGTAAGCCGATAATTTGATTCTGATTTTCTGTCCTGCCATTTGTTAATTCCTCCGTATTTATACTAACTATTTAAGTTGTCGGGCGGTTAGGACCTAAATTTTGCCCTTTCTATCCCCTTTTTTGCTGTGTGTTGTTGTCGGGAACAGATTTTACAACTTTGCCGTGTGTATCGAGCCGTAAGACAATAAAAAATCATCTGCGCCGTGTTTTGCAGATGACCAATATCCTTAAGGGCTCGGTTAGTCGCAGGGGTAAATCCCCCACATTTGTCAGTAAAAATTATCTTCCGCGCAGTCTGAACCGTCGTTCACTTACGAGGTTTAAAGTAACTTTTTACCTCAACCCTTTTTACACAGCGTATCAATAATACAATATTACCGTGATATTGTCAAACGATTTTCCGCCGTTTTTGAAAAAATTTATATTTTTTGAAAATTTGTATAAAAAGTGCCCGACAAATCTTTTTTTACTCTTAAAAAGGCTTGCGTGCCGACGAAAAATCCGCGACGCACGCCATAAAAAGTCGCTTTTTACCGAGGGGCATATAAATACTTTACTCGTCAAATCTTTTTAGGAGAGGTAAAATCCTTTTCGGTGTGAAGCCCGTCTTGAGTACGCAAAGCAAAAAGAAACTTGATAAAATTAACGTCGTAAGGAATAAACTCCTTAGCCGCGATTTTAAAAAGTATTTCGTCAAGACTCGCCCACTTGACGGCGGCGACTTCTTCTTTTTGCAACTTAAGCGCGTTTCAATCTACCGTTTGTTCGACTATGTAAATATCGTCGAAACCGAAACTGAAGTTAACCGTTACCGCAGGGCGGTAATTATTAAGCGAGATATCTGACCCCAATTCTTCTTTGAGTTCTCTTTCGGCGGCGGTTTTGCTATCGTCGCCGCTCACGGCGCTTCCGCCCACCGTAACGTCCCACAAATTCGACCAACCTTTCTTGAAAGGCTGACGACGCTGAATAAGCATTTCTCCCCTATCGTTAAAGACGCAGACGTGTATGACTAAGCGGTATCTATCCTTGGGACAAACACTGCCTCTTATCATCGTTTCGCCCGTCTTTACGCGATTTTTGTCGTATAAATCCAATATTTCCATTTTAAGCCCGCCGCGCTTTTTATATATTATATAATATAGTCGCGCGTAAAGCAAGCGTTTTTACGGCGTTTATTTCTCTTTCGCAAACTCGAGCAAAATTTTACGTTAGTTTGAAAAAAAGGACGACAGAGCCGTCCTCAAAAACTAAATAAACAAAATTATCAATCCGACCGAAAGTCTGACAAGCATTGCAAACGCAATGGCTTTTAAACGTCACATTAAAATCGATTCAGGTAAAAGTTCGCCAAAAACCACGCACAGCATGACTCCGCTTGCCAAACTTAAAGAAATCGCAAGACTTTCGGAACTAAGAGTGCCAAGCCTTCGTTTTGACTTATTGCGTCGACAAGTAAATCTATACAAACGACACACATCATCACACCGCCCGCAAAACTCAATAACAAACTTACTATTTTTTTTCGAGTTACGATGAAAGAGTGCACCCATAAGTCCACCTAAACCGGCACCGCCTACATTGGCTATGCCGGCGATAAGGACAACCATCCAAAAAGCATACATATACAGCCCTTGATTTCTGTATAAATTTATCATTTATATCCTAACCCTACGCACTATAATATCAAAGCGATTTTTAACGTCTTTTTCGTTTTTTCGACAAAACTCGACAAAAACAATACGTTAACTTCCCTTAATCCGTAAATAAACACAATTATTAGCCGATAATCGACCTATAAGCAGACTTTTTCATATTTCGACACGCTTAATTCATGGAATCGGCTTTTATCACGCCGAGTTAAATAATTATTTTAATCAAAAAAGCCCGTCAAAATAGGAAAATCATCGGATAATCGACCTATAGACGAACTTTTGAGATATTATATTTTCAAATGGCTAATTTTTAATTTGCAAAACAGTACTAAAACACAAGATTAATCAACCGTTTACCGTCGCAAGTTATTTCCTCGATTCGTTCGTTCTGCAAAACTATTTTTGTCGAAAATTCGCGTTTAGGTAAATTGCATTTAATACAAATCTTCTTATTCTTTCTAAAAATCTCAAAAGCGCCGAAATATATAACACCGAAAGCGGCGGCCGACCAGCCTTGGACTTCGAGTCCGCAATTATCGGTGGTTTCCCCGTTTAGATATTCGTTCGGACGAAAATCCCCCGGAAGTTCCAAATCAAAATATCCCAATGTTTCAAAGAGTTTTTCCGCATCTTCGGCAAACCCGTTTTTATATCGACCGGCTATATCGCAAAACATTAACCAAGGCCACACACCGCCGTTATGATAAACCCCGCCTTCGTCACACCCTTTTTCCGTATTACGATAGGGGTAAGTTTCGCGTATTCCGCATTCACACCTATTATTATCGAGAGCAGAATATATAAGATTTATTTTTTCCTTAGGAATTACGTCGAAAAATATTCCCACAGTTTGATCTTGTAAAACCTCTGAACGCATTTTTTCGTCATACCAAATTTCGGCATAATGATCTCCGTTCCACATCCCCCCATCTGTTTTTCCCGTATATTTCGAGTTTATCTTTTTATCGGCGGATGCATACGCTTTTTTATACTTTAACGCAGTGGCGCTATCGCCGAGTTCCTCGGCAAGAAAAACGCCCTCTTTTAAAACGGCAAGCCATAGCAAACATACATGCGGGGCAAGTTTTCTTCCCTCGATATACCGCACGTCTTTCCAATCGTACCAAAATCCCTCCGGGTTTGACGAAGGTTCTTGCTCGGGTAAAAAATCCCCGTCCTTATCGACGCTAAAAATAAAATCTACAGATTTTTTATAAGAAGCAAACCACTTTTTTAAAAGAGTTTTATCACCGTGAAAACGATAATAACGCGCTATTCTCAAACAAAAATACTCGTTTATATCGACGTCGTATTTTCTTTCTATAAGGGGCAAAATGGTGGTCGGTATTTTCCCGTCCGATTTTTGATTGGCGATAGAAATTTCTATCATTCTTCTTTCTAACTGCGGGTACAATACAAGATGTAAAAAACTTGTCCAGAAAGAGTCTCTTTGATTCAATTCGTTGTACCCCATTGTTATCACGTTCCTGTCAACGGCAGATTTCGTTAACAGTATCGCCGCCTGCGAATACCAACGAATATATTCGTCTATTTTGTCATTGCCTATTTGCGGCATGAGCGAAATAAACTCATCCACACCGTTTTCCAATGCGTCGAAATTTTTTAAAAGGTAATTCCGCATAGAATTTTCATCTTGTAAAACAGCGCGCCATTCGTTGTTTTGGTCATATATACCAAAACAAAAATCAACTTTTACGGACGAATGCGCTTTAATGTTAGCAAGCGTTTCGTTACCGCAATCTCCCGAAAATGCGAAAAACGCGCATTTAGCAGTTTCTTGCAGTTCGTTTTTAAAAACAATACGCAACTTTTTATCGCAATCAGCCTCGTTCGTCACGAAAAATCGAACTATTATAGCAGGTAAAAACAAATCATGTTCGTTAAAAGGTGTTATCGGTGCAAACGAACGCAGCTTTATGGACAATCCGTTTAAAAGCGTTTCCGCAACGTATTTGGGATAAGTTTTTTCCTTGACAGACCAATTGAGATTACAATCGGCGACGATTTTTTCTTCCGATTCGAAGAAAAAACCGCACTCACCGGCATAACGAATTTGATTTTTCCCCATCAAAAAACAAGAGGGATTAAACCTTACGTTTTGAAACATTCTGCCGTTACAAGTCACTTCGGCAGAAATGACTCCGTTTCCGACGACGTAACCGCAGTGTTTTTCCTTTTCAAATACACTAATAGACATATTCTTATTAAAATTTCAATGTTTTATTTCCGCCGTTCCAATAAACCTCGATCGTAATAGGTTTATCGCTTTTTACGGTGATTTCGGGTTCCTCGAACTTGTTGTTTCGTTTAGCGGCGATAAGCGTTATCGTCGTATCGCCGAAAGGATAGTTTTCGATACCGTGCTCGTCGGTCAAATTAACACGCCAGACGATTTTGTTTTCCGCCATATCTGCCTGAATGCCGAAAACGTATTCGAACATTACGTTTATAGGCGCAAGCCCCGTCCAACCGACAAAGTTTGCTTTTGCTTGACCTTTTGCGGCTTTTTCGGGCGCATAGTTTTCCCAAAGCGTATCGGTTTCCTCAAAAACTTTCACAACGTTTTTAAGATAATCGGTCGCGATTTCGTAAGCCAAATCGTGAAAACCGTACTTAGTAAGTCCTTTTAACACCATATAGTTTGTAGGCGCCCATACCCCGCCGAGCCAATATCCGCCCGTTTCGGCGTTATATTCGGGCGTGTCCGCAGAAAGCGAAGGTATGCGGTTAGGACGTTTGAATTCTTTTTCGTTATCCAAATGAGCGACGAACCTTTCCGCACGCTGTTCGGGAACAAGCCCGCTAAGTAAAGTCCAATACGCGCCGATAGTCTTAACTTTGCTTAAATCGCCGTATCTGTATTTATCGTAATAAAACGACGTGTTTTCGTCCCACATCTTTTCGTTAATGAGTTTTTCGAGCATATCGCATTCGACTTTAAGCCAATCGGTTTCCTCTTCACGTCCTAAAAGTTTACCCATTTTTATTAAAGTACTTCCGCTTAGCCACATCTGCGCGCAAGTATCTATCCAGGTCATAAAGCCGTGCGACTGCATCGGGTTGTAGCCTTTTTCCTGTCTCGGCTGGTTATCCATGCCGCAAGCGTTTCCGCAACTCCAATATCCCCCGTCTTGCCAAGAACGATTCAGCTGCAGCCATTTGTGATAGGCAAGTAAGGGGTCGAAAACTTTAGCGATACGTTCTTTATCGCCTGTCAACAAATAATATTCCCATTCCGCCCAAGGCAAAACGTTAGGTCCCGTAGAACAAGGGTCGTCGCGCGTCCATTGCTCGCCCTCGTATTTTTCGCAAATCTCGCGACAAATAAAACCGTCCTTATGCTGGTGGGAATAAAAATTATCGAGCGTTTTGTGAAAATCGAAAATATGACGCGCGTATTTACCGAACATTACGATAAAAGACGAATCCCACATAAAAAGATAGCCGTTAAACGCCGTATCTATAAAATCCGAAACAAACCCTGCTTCTTTATTTGCCTTGCGTAAGTTTCTGAAAGCGATTTCCCACGCTTTATAGTAACAGCCTATTGCGCTTTCGTGCCCCTCCCAAACGGGACGAGGCAATTTATCTTTATTGTCCGCGTACGTCGGAAGAGGTTTGTTTTCGTCGACCTCCTGACCGATAAAAGTGTTTTTATCCACGTGCGGGTTTTCTACATATTGCAAGTTATCGTTAACTTTAAAAAGTTTCATACCTTCACCTTTTTAATAAATTAAACGTACATAAACGTAGATAGTCTAAGTTTAGTTCGTTATCTATACACATTATATCAAACCGCTGTCATTAATTCAAGTACTTTTTTGATTTTTCGCTGCTTTATTTTTAATGTAGCCGATAAAAGTAATTTTTTACACGAGTTAAACGCAATTTCGGTTTACAAGGTTTATTTAAAAAAAACTAAAACTATTTTGAAATCATATAAAAATCCGCCTTAAAGGGCGAAAAAACATTCGATAATCGACCTATAGGCGGACTTTTATTATTTTTGTTTAATCATATTCAAAAAATATTCGTGTACCCTTAAATCCTCGCCGAGTTCGGGATGAAAGGAAATTGCCAAAATATTATTCTCTTTTGCCGCGACGGTATTGCCGTCAACGGTTGCCAAAACTTCGACGCTACTTCCGACCGATTCGAAATAAGGCGCACGTATAAACGTCATAGGGACCTTTCCAATGCCTTGAAATTCGGCTTCGGTTTTAAACGAACCCGACTGTCTGCCGTAAGCATTGCGCTTTACAACTACGTCCATAACGCCTAAGTGCACCGTGTCGTCGCCCGAAAGTTTTTTTGCGAGAAGTATCATACCTGCGCAAGTACCGAAAACGGGTTTACCCGATTTTATCGCCTCTTTTAAAGGTTCGAAAAGACCTTCTTCCTTTAAAAGTTTGCCTTGAACGGTAGACTCGCCGCCGGGCAACACAAACCCGTCCAAATCATCCGAAAACTGTTCGAGTCTTCGAATCTCGACAACGTCCGCGCCGAGTTTTTTTAAACAGTTTTCGTGTTCTATAAAAGCCCCTTGAAGGGCAAAAACGCCGATTTTCAAAATTATTTACCTCTTTCAGCCATTAAAAGAGCAATTTCCTGTTCGTTGATGCCGACCATTGCTTCGCCTAAGTCTTCGGAAATCTCAGCCAAAATCTTGGGATTGTCATAGTTTGTAACAGCCTTAACGATAGCGCGAGCACGCTTTTCGGGGTCGCCCGATTTAAAAATACCGCTTCCGACAAAAACGCCTTCCGCACCAAGCTGCATCATAAGCGCCGCGTCCGCAGGCGTCGCTACTCCGCCGGCGGCAAAATTCACTACGGGAAGTTTGCCGTTTTCGTGCACATACTTTACAAGTTCGTACGAAACGCGCATCTGTTTGGCCGCTTCGTAAAGTTCGTCTTCACGCATAGAGGTTAATTTGCGGATTTCCGACTGCATAAGGCGCATATGGGTAACGGCTTGAACGACGTCGCCCGTACCGGGCTCGCCCTTAGTCCTTATCATAGACGCGCCCTCGGAAATTCTTCTTAAAGCCTCGCCGAGGTCTTTTGCCCCGCATACGAAAGGCACGCTAAACTTAGTTTTATCGATATGGTAAACGTTGTCTGCGGGGGATAAAACCTCGCTTTCATCGATATAGTCTACGTCTATCGCTTCGAGTATCTGCGCTTCCGCGAAGTGCCCGATACGACATTTTGCCATTACGGGAATGGAAACCGCGTTTTGTATACCCTTAATCATCTTAGGGTCGCTCATCCTCGAAACGCCGCCCGCCGCACGAATATCCGCGGGAATGCGTTCGAGCGCCATAACCGCACACGCACCTGCGGCTTCGGCTATTTTCGCTTGCTCGGGCGTGGTTACGTCCATTATTACGCCGCCCTTGAGCATTTGCGCCAAGTTTCTGTTTAATTCTTCACGAGCCATAAAAATTTCCTCTTAGTATATTATACTACTTCACAATTAATTATCTGTTAGATTATATCACTATTTTTTTTTGCGGTCAAGAAAAAATGCGACGCTATTTAAGCCGCCGCACATAATATCTGATTTTAAACGATTTTTTTATCGGATTTATTTAATTATTCGTACCCGCTATAAAAAATTAGATAAAAAACTTTCCGCACCGAGCGTGCTTTTTTGCACGTAACGGCATTAAAAACCGTCGATAATCGGCTTATAGGGGCACTTATTCAAATTAGTCCTCGTCGTTTACAAAGTATTTATAAACTTCGCTTTTCTGCATTCCTCTTTCTTTTGCGACTTTCTTTATCGCATCCATCTTTTTAAGACCGTCTTTTAAGTAAAGCGCAACGTGCTCCTCGATAGACAAATCTTGATAGTTTTCCGTATTTTTGTTACCTTCCACGACTATAACGAACTCCCCTCTTAAATCGACGTCGGGAACCTCCCCCAAATAAAATTCCGTACGGGTTTCAAAAATTTTGGTAATTTCCTTAACGGCAACGGCTTTTCTTTTGCCGAGGGACTTATATAAAGCCTCGGAAGTCTTTTTAATATCGTGAGGGGCGCAGTAAAATACGAGCGTCGAACTAACCGACGAAAAACTATCCAAAAGTTTCTCTTTATCGCTGTTTTTTTCCGGTAAAAATCCTATAAACGTAAAGCACGAGGTATCGAGTCCCGACAAAATAAGTGCGGGAAGGAGTGCGTTTGCACCCGGCACTACCGTATAATCTTCGCCCGCCTCTATCAAAGCCTTACAAAGTACGCTACCGGGGTCCGACAAAACGGGGGTACCCGCATCGGAAATCACGGCAACGGACTTACCGCTTTTAAGCATTTCGATTATTTTTTGCGACGCCGCAGCCTCGTTAAACTTTTGATATGCGATAAGCGGTTTTTTAATTTCGTATTTATTAAGCAGGGGTAAAGAGTGCCTCGTATCTTCGCAAGCAATGACGTCGACGGAAGACAAAACCTCGACCGCCCTATATGTAATATCCCCTAAATTACCTATCGGTGTGGAAACAAAATAAAGCATAATAACCTTAATAACGGGCTTATAGCCCCACTTTTTTAAAAAATTGCACTGTTTTACCCTTTAAAATCGACAGCATTGTTTTCAAACACGCCTTCGATTTTAAGCGGTGGTTTTTTATCTTTTACGCCGTCAATTAAAAACAAATAAACATCATCCGTGTTTTTACCGACTATAAACCTTATACGACAAGGTTCGATACCGTGCTTTCTATATGAGGTAACAACGTCGGTAAGTCTTTCGGGCTTATGACAACAATAAAAATGCCCGCCCGTTTTAAGCGCGCGTGCGGCGCACGCCGTAATGTCGTCGAATACGCATTCGACTTCCGCGCGGCAAACAGCCAAATGGTTGTCTTCGGGAAGATATCCGCTGTCTCGCTTTTTATACGGCGGATTACAAAAGACGGCGTCGTAAGCACGTTTACCGTCGAAATCCTTTAGATTTTCGTTAACGACTTCCGCTTTTTTTTGCAAATTATTAAGAAGCACGGACTCCTTGCACATTTCTGCAAGACTTTTTTGCACCTCGACAAAAGTTAGGCTTTCCGCACCGTATTCACCAAAAAAGTGCAAGCCGACAACACCGCTTCCCGCGCATAAATCGAGTACTTTTTTTGCCCCCTTTTTAGGAAACTTTGCCAAAAGTACCGAATCGCTCGTGAATCGGTAAAGATTTTTCGACTGAATTATTTGTAAACCTCCGACCATAAGGTCTTCGATTTTTTTATCGGGCGTCAATTTAATATCCATAGCGCGAAGTTTAAAAACCTTATCAATAAAAAAAGCCGCTACAATAACGTGTAGCAGCCCTTTTTTAGATTATTCTTCGGAAGGAGCACCAACAGGGCAATTGTCAGCGCATGCACCGCAAGAAATGCAAAGATCAGCATCAATTTCATACTGATTAGCGCCTTGGGAAATAGCGTTAACGGGACAGTTGTCAGCGCAAGCTCCGCAAGAAATGCAAGCGTCGGAAATCTTATAAGCCATAGTGAAATACCTCCGTTATTATTATATTTAGCCTAATGCGGCTTTATTTATTATTATTTTAACACAAAAAATGATTTTTGTATATGGATTAAAGCACGTTTTAACATACTTTTTCGGTTATTTTTATTATTCTTCCAAATCTTTAAGTTCTGCCTGCTCCTCGGGGGTAAGCTTATCGTCGGCGTCGGCACGATTGGACCTGGAAAAAGTAACTTCGGAAAGCGGAAAATCTTTATAAATAAGCGCGCCCTCGCCCTTATCGATTTTAACCTTAACAGAAAGCGTAAGCATATTGTTTGCTATAACCACACCGTTTCCTTCGGGTGTTTTAACGGTTCCGCCGACCTTAGGCATCTTTTTGTAAATTTCGGTATAGTAAGCGTTTTCGTATTCCAAACAGCACATAAGTCTGCCGCAAAGACCGCTTATCTTACTCGGATTTAAGGAAAGACCTTGCACCTTCGCCATTTTTATGGTAACTTTTTTAAAGTCGGGCATACAGCCTTTGCAACAAACTTCTCTGCCGCAAGGCGCGATGCCTCCTAAAATTTTCGCTTCGTCACGAATACCCACTTGACGAAGTTCTATTCTTATACGGAAAGCCGCCGCCAAATCTTTAACGAGTTCTCTAAAATCTATCCTCGTCGGTGCGGTAAAATAAAACACCACTTTCGAGCCGTCGAAAGTAAATTCGACGTCGATAAGTTTCATTTTAAGTTTATGCTTTTCGATAAGTTCTTCCGCTGTTTTTTTAGCCTCGGGCGTCTTGTTTAGGTTTTTCGTGTTGATTTCGGTATCTTTATCGGTAGCCTTACGTATAACGGGCTTAAGGGGCTGAACTATTTCTTTTTCCGTAACGTCTTTGTTTGCTATGCTGACGGTACCGTATTCGACTCCGCGCGTAGTTTCGACGATGACGCCGTCGCCCTTTTTAAAATCTATGTTTTTAGGGTCAAAATAGTATACCTTTCCGAAATTGCGGAATCTGACGCCTACAATTTTTGCCATTTGCTTTTTTCCTCCATACAAGCGAACAACACGCCGTCTAAAAGTATTGTGCTGTTTATATTGAAGTTCATACTCTTTTCAAACTTATTAAGCCTTTCAATTACGGCGATAACCGACCCATAGCGCCACTTTTCGGTTGCGGAACGCAAATTTTCGTACAACGGGTCTATTGCGCCGGAGGCAAAATAACACATAAGTTTTTCGAATAAAAGTTTGGTAACGCTTATAAAATCCGCCATCGAAACGTTTTTAAGTTTGCCTGCGTATTCGGGTAAGTTTCTTGGCGTCATATTGCAAATCATATCGGTCGAAAGGTCTTTTATCGAAAGAAGGTCGTCGTTTTCGTAATACCTTATAAGTTTACCGACCTTGCCGCCACATAGTTTTATGGCAAGATCCAACCTTTCACCGCTCATGCCCGCTCTTTTTGCGTAGCCATACAGCATCTCATCGGAAAAGTCGGGGATTTCTACCGATTTGGAACGTGATTTTATCGTCTGCAAAACCGCGACGGGTCTTTCTGTCGAAATTAAAAGATAGACGTTTTTAGGCGGTTCTTCGAGCGTTTTAAGTAATTTGTTTTGATATTGATTGAGTTCTTCGATTTTTCTTACGACGAAAATCCTTTTATCTAACTCGAAAGGCTTTACGACGCTTTGACGAACGAGTTCGTCCGCCGAATCCGTTTTAAGTTTTCCGTCTTTAGGAAAAAACGTAATGTCCGAGTGGGATTTTTCCGAAATTAACCTGCAAACCCTGCATTTGTCGCAAAATTCCTCGTCGTCGCAAGCGATAAGTTTAGCCAAAATCTTTAAATACTCGTCGTGCATATCTCCGTCTTTTATCGTCACGAGATAAGCATGATTAAGTCTTCCGGCTTTTTTATCCGCCGCCATAATTTTATAACACGACGTGCTTTTTAAAAGCGTTTTCATTGTATCATACCTTTATCTTTCAAAAGCGAAAGAAGAGAGCTTTGAACTTCTTCGAGACTTTTGTTAGCGTCAACAGAAACAATCCTTTGCGGAAATTTAGCGATAAGCGATTTGTAGCCTTCGTAAACTTTACCGTGAAACTCTATACCCGCAAGCTCCAGCCTGTCTTTCGTATCCGCGCCGCCCTTACGAATAAACGCGTGATAGGGGTCGATATCGAAAAACACCGTTAAATCGGGCATTGCGTTTTCTATCGCGAAAGCGTTTGCGCGAGCGACAAAATCATACCCGAGCCCCCTTGCGTAGGCTTGGTAGGCAAAAGAAGAATCGAAATATCTGTCGATTATAACGATTTTACCTTCTTCGAGCGCAGGCAAAACCTTTTGCTTTAAAAGTTGACAGCGGGACGCCGCATATAAAAGCGCTTCGCACTCGTCAACCATTTCGGCATTGTCTTTATCTAAAATAACCGAACGGATTTTTTCGGAAATAGCCGTTCCGCCGGGCTCTCTCGTATCGATAAAGGGCTGGTTAGTTTTTTCGAGATATTCTTTTAAAAGGCGAACCTGAGTGCTTTTGCCGCAGCCTTCGCAACCTTCGAATGTAATAAGTTTTCCTTTCATTTTTAATCCGCCTTTTAATTTAATAAACGTAATTTTTGCACGATAATCGGCTTATAGCGCCACTTTTGAAAACTTAAGCGATTATTTCTTTTACGGTCAAATCGTAATTTCCGCCGGGTGCTTCTACAGTAACGGTGTCGCCTATCTTTTTGCCTAAAAGCGCCTTGCCTACTGCCGATTCGTTGGAAATCATATTGTTTGTAATATCCGCTTCGGCGGTACCGACGATGGAATACACGACTTCCTCGTCCATATCGTGGTCGTAAACTTTAATCTTAGAACCCATTGTAACGACGTTGTTACCCGCGGTGGATTCATAGATAACCGCAACTTTCAGTTGGGCTTCTATCTGTTCGATTTCGCCGCTCACTCTTGCGAGTTCGTTTTTAGCGGCATCGTATTCGGCGTTTTCGGAAAGGTCGCCGAACTCACGTGCGATTTTAAGCCTTTCAACGACTTGGGGACGTTCGGTTTCGACAAGATAATGAAGTTTTTCCTCTAATTTTTGTTTACCTTCTTGGCTGAGATAAATTTTCTCGTTCATATTTTCTACCTCTTTATAAGTAATGTCTGTCTTATTTTTAAACGCGGCGTAAAAGCACGCATGCTGTTTTGTAATTACTATTATATAACAACTTGAATTTATTGTCAAGGTCTGTCGAACAATAAATTCAAGGTATTTTGCCTCTTATTTTTCGGCTAAGACCGCTTTGATTCTTCTAACGCCCGCAGACGACGATTGCTCCTTTACGATACGGAACTCGCCCAAATCGCCCGTACGCGACGCATGCGGTCCGCCGCAAATTTCTTTTGAAAACTCGCCCATAGTATAAACCTTAACTTTTTCGCCGTAACGCGAATCGAAAACGCCTACGGCGCCCGAGGCTTTTGCTTCGTCGACGCTCATTTCTTCCATAGTAACGGGGACGTCGGCTTTAATTGCCTCGTTAACGAGTTTTTCTACTTCTTCGATTTCCTCTTTCGTCATCGGGCGGTCGAAGTTAAAATCGAAACGCAATCTTTCGGTCGTAATGTTGCTTCCCTTTTGAGAAACGGACGGGTCGAGTACTTTTTTAAGCGCGGCTTGCATAAGGTGCGTTGCCGTGTGAAGCTTTGCCGTCGTTTCGCTTTGGTCGGCTAAGCCGCCTTTAAACTTTTGTTCGCTGCCGACGGAAGACTTTTTCTGATGTTCGGAAAAAGCGTTGTTGTATCCTTCGACGTCGACCGTAAAGCCCTGTTCTTTAGCAAGTTCCTCTGTAATCTCTAACGGGAAACCGAAGGTATCGTAAAGCCTAAACGCCGTTTTCCCGGGGAAAGTCGTACCTTGAATATGAGTTACGACTTTATTGAATTCTTTCAAGCCGTCGGAGAGCGTTTTGGAAAACTTTTCTTCTTCCTTATTGAGTTCTTGATAAATCTTCTCGCCGTTTAAAGTAAGTTCGGGATAAGCGTTTTTATATTTTTCCACGTAGCACGCCGCGATTTTAGCGAGACTACCCTCGGGAAGTTCTATGTTTCTGCCGAATCTTACGGCTCTTCTGATAAGGCGGCGTAAAACGTAACCTTGGTCAACGTTTGACGGAACGATGCCTCTAACGTCGCCGATAAGGAAGGTTGCGGTTCTTACGTGGTCCAAAATAATTCTGTATGCTTTGGTAATTTCATCGCTGTCGCCGTACTTTTTACCCGTAAGCGTATAGATTTCGGCTTTTGCTTCGTCGAAAAGTTCGGTATCGTAAACGCTTTCGACGCCGTTTAAAATGCAAAGAGTACGCTCTAACCCCATACCGGTATCGACGTTTCTTTGTTTAAGTTTGGAATAACTGCCGTCTTCGTTTTTGTAGTATTGCATAAAGACGTTGTTCCAAATTTCCAAATATTTGCCGCAATCGCAAGCGGGCGAACAAGTTTCCGAGCATTTAGGCGTGCCGCGGTCGATAAACATTTCGGTATCGGGACCGCAAGGACCCGTTTTGCCCGCAATCCACCAATTGTGCTTTTTGGGAAGATAAAAAATCTTATCTTCGGGAATACCGAGTTCTTTCCATCTTTTTGCGCTCGATTCGTCGCGCGGACAGTCCTCGTCCCCCGCAAAAACGGTAACCGCTAAATTTTCCACGGGAATATTCAGATAATCCTTACCCGTTAAAAATTCATAACTCCAACCGATAGACTCCTCGTTAAAGTAATCGCCGAGCGACCAGTTGCCGAGCATTTCGAAAAACGTAAGGTGCGATAAATCGCCGACCTCGTCGATATCACCCGTACGCACGCATTTTTGAACGTCCGTAAGACGGTTACCCGCAGGGTGCTTTTCACCCAAAAGATAGGGTACCAGCGGATGCATGCCCGCCGTCGTAAAAAGTACGGACGGGTCGTTTTCGGGGATAAGACTCGCCGAAGGTATAATCTTGTGCCCTTTGTTTTCAAAAAACTTTAAATACAGATTTCTTAATTCTTCTGCCGTAAATTTTTTCATTTCTATATCCTTAAACCTTTAAACTTTTATGCAAAATATTGTCAATAACGGGCTTATAGCCCGATTTTTACCTTATGTCAAAACTTTTTGATCGGATTATATCGCCGTAAAAGACGAAAGTCCGACTGTAAAAAATTTCGGAAAAACTCAGTCGGCTTTTTTAACGGAGACCCCGTCTTTCGATATCATCACACGATACCCGAGCCCCGTTATGCGCGCCCTAATCTCGTCCGCCAAAGCGTAATTTTTAACGAGCCTTGCCGCTTGCATCTCGTCAAGCAAAGTCAAAACCTCAGACGGCGCGGTATCTTTTGGGACGTAAGTGTTTAGATAAACTTTCGCGTCCGACATAAAAAGTTCCAATACGGAATAAGCGGATTTAATATCGTCTATGATATTGACAGCCCTTCCGTCGCCTGCCGAAAGATATGATTTTGCCTTTTTGAAATACCCGTAAAGATTTGAAAGCGCAAGCGCCGTATTAAAGTCGTCGCTCATCGCCTCGTCGAAATCTTTTTCGATGCCACTGTCGAAGCCTTCGACTTTTTTAAGTCCGCTCGACAAAACCTCGTCTATAACGGTATAGAATTCGCCGACGTGTTTTTCCGCGTCGGGGAAAAGAGTATCCGTTACGTTTATATCGTTGCGATAGGACGTTTCGAGCATCGCAAACTTAATAGCGTCAGGGCTGTATTTATCCAAAAGGTCGGAAAGAAGAAGCGAGTTACCTAAAGACTTACTCATCTTCTGCCCGTTAACTTTTATAAGCCCGTTGTGCATCCAGTACTTAACGAAAGGTTTGCCCGTCAAAGCCTCGGACTGAGCAATTTCGTTTTCGTGGTGAGGGAAAATCAAATCTCTGCCGCCGCCGTGAATATCTAATTGCTCGCCGAAGGCCTTGCGATTCATTGCCGAGCATTCGATATGCCAACCGGGTCTTCCGTCGCCCCAAGGCGAAGACCAAAAAACCTCACCGGGTTTTGCCGACTTCCACAATGCGAAATCGAGCGGCGCGCGTTTTTGATCGTCGTTTGAAATCCTTACGCCGTCGAGCATATCTTCGGGTTTACGGTTAGAAAGGCAACCGTACGACGGGAAACTTTCGACGGAAAAGTAAACGCTGCCGTCCTTTGTGGGGTATGCATGTCCTTTTTCTATAAGTTCCGCAATAAAATCTATTATATTTTGGATGTTTTCGGTTGCTTTCATCCAAGTATCGGGGTCGCCCACGCCGAACCTTCTCATCTGGCAATCGATGTTGTCGATCATTTTTTCGGCATACTCCAAAGCAGGTATACCCGTTTCGCTGGATTTTGCGATTATTTTATCGTCGACGTCGGTGTAGTTTCTTGCGTAAGTTACGTCGTAACCCTTTTTTACAAGGAAATTCCTTACGACGTCGTAAATAAGCGCTTGATAGGCGTGCCCAATGTGCGCCTCGCCCGAAACGGTAATGCCGCACGCATACATATTTACTTTGTTGCCCGATAGCGGCACGAATTCTTCTTTTCTTCTCGTTAAAGTATTATATATTTTCATAGTAATATCCTTTATGTACGGCTCATTATAGCACAATAAGGTCAAATTTGGCAAACAAATATCAAACCTTTCTAAAAAGCGTTGACAAAAATAATTATTTTATAAGAAAATCAATTGCAAACTTGGGCTAAATGTTTTATAATATATTAAAAATACGAATAAATCGGTTTTTCCGATTTTATCTGAGGTAAAATATGCTCGATATTAAATTGATATGCGAAAACCCCGAAAAGGTACAGGCGTCGCTTGCTAAAAAAGGTTGCGTCGTTGACTTTACCGAACTTTTAGAATGGGTTAAGGAGCGCAAAACGCTTTTACAAGAAGTCGAAGCCGATAAGGCGGAAAGAAACAAAGTTTCCGCCCAAATCCCCGCACTTAAAAAACAAGGCAAGCCCGTTGACGAAATTTTCGCCAAAATGCGCGCTTTGGGCGAAGACATCGCTAAACGCGACGAAAAGGTAAACGAACTTTCTTCGAAAATTTTCGACTTTGTCGCTAAACTTCCGAACACCCCCGACGACGATCTTTTAGCGGGCGAAAAGGAAAATAACCAAGTCGTTAAAGTTTTCGGCGAAAAGCCCGATTTTAAGTTTGCCGCTAAAAACCACGTCGATTTATGCACGTCGCTAGGTCTTATCGACTACGAAAGAGGCGTTAAACTTTCCGGCGGAGGATATTGGCTCTATCGCGGTGACGGCGCAAGGCTCGAATGGGCGCTGTTAAACTTCTTTATTTCCGAACACTTAAACGACGGCTACACGTTTATTCTTCCCCCGCATATGCTCGGATATAACTGCGGTTTCGGCGCAGGTCAGTTTCCTAAGTTTTCCGACGAAGTTTATTGGGTAGAAGACAGCGAAGCCGAAGATAAAAAGAAACAAAGATTTATGCTTCCCACGGCGGAAACGGCACTCGTTAATATGTACGCGGGCGAAATTATCGACGCTAAAAACCTTCCGATGAAGTTCTTTGCATACACCCCTTGCTATCGTAAAGAAGCGGGCTCCTACCGCGCCGAAGAAAGAGGCATGATAAGGGGCCACCAATTCAACAAAGTCGAAATGGTTCAGTACACCCGTCCCGAAGATTCCCCTAAAGCCTTTGAAGAATTAGTAGGAAAAGCTTGCTCCTTAATGGAAAAATTAGGGCTTCATTTTAGACTTTCCAAACTTGCCGCGGGCGACTGCTCGGCGTCGATGGCGAGAACTTACGACATCGAAGTTTGGATTCCCAGCATGGGCATTTATAAGGAAGTAAGTTCCGTCTCCAACGCCAACGACTATCAAGCAAGAAGAAACAATACGAGATATAAAGACGAAAATAAGAAGATCGGTTTCGTCCACACCTTAAACGGAAGCGGACTTGCCACAAGCCGTGTTTTCCCCGCACTCGTCGAACAATATCAAAACGAAGACGGCAGTATAACCGTTCCGGAAGTTTTACGTCCCTTCATGGGCGGTCAAACCGTCATTAAACTTAAATAATAAATGCTAAAACGGCAATATTATTTTTCGCTTTTAGTTTTGCCTTGTAAAACGATTTACGTTAAACAATTATAAAGCGATTAATTGCAAAAATTATTGAAAACCAATCATAAAAACACCGATAAGTCGACCTATAAGCCGATTATCGGTGTTTTTTTGTTATTATAGATTAAGTTTTTCTCAAACGAAAAATCAACGGTTTTTACAACCAGATCCCCCGGATATACAAAATCTTCAATGCCGGTTATGTAGTAATATTTCAACCGTAATAGTAAAAATCGATTAAAGTTTAATTCTTTAAGTCGCTAAAAATCATAATTAGTAAAAAAACACTTGACAAATTTTGTCGCCTAAATTATAATAAATATGAAATTTGCAGTAGTTGCTCGCAAAATAAATAGATAAAACGCAAAAAGGTGTCGCAAAAATGGAACGAATACTTATCAAACAACTTGTTAGCTGGAAAGAAAACCCTAATAGAAAGCCATTAATATTAAAAGGTGTCAGGCAATGCGGAAAAACCTATTTGCTAAAAGAATTCGGCAAGCGCTATTATGAATCATACGCCTATTTCAACTTTGAAGAAAGCGATGCATTAAAGACGGTATTTGAAAAAGATTACGACGTTTCGCGCATTATACTCGAACTCGGCTTATATTTAGGAAAGACAATCGATCCCGATAAAACGCTCTTAATTTTCGACGAAATCCAAGAGTGCGGAAGGGCTTTAACGGCAATGAAATACTTTTGCGAAAACGCCCCTAAATACCACGTCGTATGTGCGGGGTCGCTTTTAGGAATTGCTTTACGCAACCAACTTTCGTTTCCGGTGGGAAAGGTAGACTTTCTCACTCTTTACCCTATGAATTTTTCAGAGTTTTTGCGAGCGGTAGACTCCGATATCCTTGCCGATTTCGTAGAAAACTTTCAACGTGGCGACAATTTACCGGAGGTCGTTGCCAACAAACTTGAAACCTATCTAAAACAGTATTACGTTACCGGCGGGATGCCCGAAGTCGTAGAAGCATGGTGCAAGACACGTAACATAGAAAACGTTGAAAACATACAACAATCCATTATAAACAGTTACGAACTCGATTTTGCAAAACACGCCCCTATAAAAGATTTCACCAAGCTAACGGCGATATGGCGTTCTATTCCGATTCAACTTGCAAAAGAAAACACGAAATTCGTTTTCGGACACGTAAAAAAAGGTTGGCGTTCAAAAGATTTGGAAGACGCCCTCGAATGGCTAATTTCCGCCGGACTTGTATACAAAGTTTGTAAAATCGAAAAGCCCTTTTTTCCTCTTTCCTCTTACGCAGACGAAACTTCTTTTAAGATATATATGGCAGACGTCGGCATCTTGCGGAAATTGTCAAAAACTCCTTACGAAATCGTTTTAAACACGACGCCCGCATATAAAGAATTTAAAGGTTCCATGACGGAAAACTACGTGCTGTGCGAATTACTAAAGTCTGTTAACGACGTCGCCTATTATTGGTCGAGCGGAAATACCGCGGAAGTCGACTTTGTTATTCAAAGCGGTGCGGAAATCGTTCCCGTCGAAGTAAAATCGGCAAGAAACGTCAAGGCGCGTTCACTTGCCGAATATATAAAAAAATATTCGCCTAAATATTCCGTAAAAACATCCACGCGCCAAGACGTGGGCGGTAAAGAAGTGTTAAATATTCCCCTTTATTTAATTTCACGTTTGAAAGATTTTATAAAAGCATAAAAAGTTTATTATGTTTTAATGCAATGGTTTAAAAAACACCGCATAATTAACGATAAAAAACGCCGATAACTAAGCCTATGAGCCCGTTATCGGCAATTTTTTAATATACGACTAATTAACAATAACTGTTAATGATTCCATAGTGCACAGTCGATATATTTCATTACGGAATAATCAATTCCTTGTGAACTATATTTTTTTTGTACGCTTGATATTTCAAGTTCATATTTCTTAGTAAAATTCAGTAAATCCTGAAGCCCCTTTGCGGAAAACTTAGAACATATATGTAATTTTCTCATAGAAGTAATCACATAACGATCATAGCCCGGAACACAGCCAAGTGCTCCTAATATTATCTTGCTTGTTAAAGTGTCGCTAATTTGTTTTTCCGAGGACAATACTTTTGATATCTTATCTTTCAATTCAAGCAAACCAACGATATAGTCTTGCAAAGCAAATGAATTAGAAAAAATATCGATATCCAATAAATAAGTATATTTGCTATCGCAAACAATTTTGACTACATCAACTAAAAACTTATAATTGTGTTGCAGTAGAATACTTTTTCTGCACACCATTCCATAGCTTGCTAAAAACGAATACAAGTGCAGTGCGAGATTATCATAATCAAAAACTTGAGCTTTAATTGCTTTTACAAATTGTTTGTGGCATATATCATATGCGATTAATCTTGAATATTCCTTTCCACTTACAGAAATATATTGGTTTACTTGCGCAGTAATATTAAATTTGAACAAAATTCTCACTCCCTTAAATATTAATATATCAGCATATCGGTCTTTTCGACAAACGATATCAAAGTTTTTTGTAGCGTACCCTATTTGTTCTGTCTTTGTAACCGCATTTATCGCAACCGTGATAACACTTGTCAAACTCCACGCCGGATAAACAAGCCACTTGCTGCTTAAAAAATTTTCCGATTTTTTGTCTTTGCGTTGTAGTTGCTGTAATCCCGTTATTCTCATAAAAGGATTTATCGAGACAAAAATCCTCTCCGGTTTTCAATTTGCTTATAGCGTCTAATACCTGATCATAAATTATCTGTTCTTCCTTAGTCAATGTAGTCATAATCTACTCCTAAATTTTAAATAATATTTATTTTTTATACCAATAATATAAATCATACTTAGATCGAAAGTAGATAGCATTGGTGCCGGCATCTGATACGCTTGTTTCGTCTCCACCAATTTTGTTTATACAATCAGACACACTTTTAGTTCTATACCAAACTGTAGTGTCTTCAAACACTATGCTTGTCAATTTCATACAAACATAAAATGCGCCCGAACCAATCGAAGTTACGCTATCAGGGATTGTTACACTTGTTAAACTGTGACATTGCGAAAAAGCATAATCAGCTATACCGTGCGTACCCGCTAAAATATCTGCCGTTGTAATAGTAGTGTCACAATCCACAACCCAACCATCGACATATTGAACGCCTTTTACATTGTTAATTAATTTACTACAACTATAAAAAGCATCAAAACCAATTGACGTTACACTATTAGGTATATTTATGCTTGTTAGACTGCTACAATTTTTGAACGCCCCACTACCGATCGAAGTTACACTCTCACCGATTGTTACGCTTGTTAGACCACTACAACCGGAGAACGAATATTCGCCAATCGAAGTTACACTGTCCGGGATTGTTATACTTTGAAGCTTGCTACAACTCCTGAACGCAGAATCACCAATCGAAGTAAGACTGTCGGGAATTGTTATGCTTTGAAGTTTACTACAATTATAGAACGCATAACTACCAATCGAAGTTACGCCGTCGGGAATTGTTACGGTTGTTAAACCGCTACAACCGCAGAACGCAGAATCGCCTATCGAAGTCACGTTATCGCCAATCGTAACGCTTTTTAAATTAGTACAATTATAAAAGGCTTTATCTTCGATCGAGGTTACGTTATAGCCGTCTATCGACGAAGGTATAACAATATCGGTATCCGTACACGACGCCCCGACGCCCTTTATCGCGCAAGTATTTTCGTTTTGATTAATTGCATAACTAAGCCCTGTCGGGTTATAAACCCATTCGACGATATTTCCGTTGTCGTCATAATACCAATAGTTGCCACTATCGGTCGGTTGAGTTTTGCTATAATAATAACGTGTGGCGTTTATTAGGTAACTATTATAATCATTTATTGTTATGTTGTTCCATTCGGTTGCGGTACCTCCGTAATATACTTTTTTGATACTGTCACAACCACTGAACGCAGAAGAACCAATCGAAGTAACGCTGT
>CAYNLN010000026.1:0-19096 GCA_964398065.1 uncultured Christensenella sp.
TGCGGATAAAATGCTTTTAGAAGGTGCGTAAGACTTTGCGCTTTAAACCGTAATTCGTTCGCTACCGACGGCGGAAAGTTTTGTTGTTCGGCATTAATCGCTACGTGCAATATAGGCTATTTTTACGATGTGCTTTATGGGTTTTTAGCAAGAATAAACGCGATTAACGGACTTATAGCTTTGCTTTTGCGATTTTTGTAAGTAAATATTGTTATAAAGATAGCGGAGGCCGTCACTTAATGTGACAGCCCCCGCTTCATTGTTTTTACAAACTGAAGTCGATCCTATTGTTTTAAATTGCAAGCAAACAAAACTTATTGTATTACTACAAAGATGATTTGCGGTTACGCAAATAAAACAGTAGGTGAATCGTCGAGGGGTGAAAAGGTTTGTAAAACAATGAGAACATATAAGCATGTACTTTTACACGGCGGGCGGTTTTATAAAAATATTGCAAAAAGCAATCGGATAAAAACAGCAGATGGAAAATTTATGCACGCTTTTTAGAACAAAAACAATTCGATTTAAAAAAGCCAATCTTGCGCTATAGGTCGATTATTGCGTGTTTTTAGCAATAATTCAAGCTGAGGATAACCGATTTTTTGCAAAACCCGAATAAAAAAGATAGATATATTTACGCCCTATGTTTTATAATGCTTACGTGGATTTTGTATAGGTCGTTTTATCCGATTAACAATAAAGCGAAACCAAGCCTTTAATGCAGATTTCCGCGCCTATTGCGACAAGTATTATTCCGCCGACTATCGTTGCTTTACCGGATATTGCCGTTCCGAATTTTTTACCTATAAACACTCCGCCGACCGAAATAAAGAAGGTTACTACCGCAATAATGCAAGCTGCGACAAGTGCAAAAATAAATTGATATTCGGCAATCGTAAGCCCTACGGACAAAGCGTCTATAGACGTTGCGACGCCTTGGATTAAAAGTGCGGCAAACGTCGTTGCGGGTTTTTCGTCGTGATTTTTGTTTTTTATGCCCTCGTATATCATTTTTCCGCCCAGATAGCCCAACAATAAAAGTGCAATCCAGGGTATGAAATGTTCGACGATTTTAAAGTAAGTTATCACCGTGTGTATAAGAAGCCAGCCTATAAGGGGCATTATTGCTTGAAAAACGCCGAACGTCGCGCCGATGAGCCCTGTCTTTTTTAAAGGCATTTTCGGTTCGTTCATACCGTTTGCCAAGGAGACGCAAAAAGCGTCCATTGCAAGCCCGATGCCCAAAAGTATACTGTTTAGAAAAAATTCGAAATTCCACATATTGAAAATCCTTATAAAAAAGTCGGATATATCGCTATATCCGACGCTGAAATTTTTTATTTAGCACGTATAGCTCTAACACAAGAAGTTTACGCCTTGCTTGCAAGGGACGGAAACTTCGAAGTATTACATACTCGGGAGTACAAAAACGCAAGTTTTTGTGGTAAAAAGACAGTTTTACAAAGATTTTGCCGAACGGCAAAAGATTGCTACCTATAGTTTACAATAAGACCGAGTCTAAGTTATACGTGAGTCTCGCATATTAAAACAAGCCAGACCTTTTACGGGCGATATGTTGACTTGTTGCGCTTATATTTTTTTTGCGCTTGCTACTCCCCCACGGGACAGTTACAATATAACACTAAACGTTTGTTATGTCAAGGGTTTTTTTGACGTTAAGAAAAATTAAAGCGCAATATAGCCGTATAAAACTTTTAAAACGTTATACACGCCGTCGATATGGCTTCTTTCGTAGCCGTGGCTTGCGTAAACGCCGGCGCCTAAAAGTCCGTGTTTAACGTCGGCGCCCGCGGAAAGGGTGGTTTCGACGTCCGACCCGTAATGCGGATAGACGTCAACGGCGTAATCGGCTTCGGTTTTTTTGGCGGCGTCGATAAGTTTGCCTACGATTTCGTAAGAGTAGGGGCCGTGTGAATCTTTTGCGCAAATCGACGCTTGCTTTTCGGTCGCGCTAAGCCCTTGTCCTACGCAACCCATATCGACGCTTATTGCTTCGGTTACGCTTGTCGGCGTCGATGCCGAGCCGCCGTGTCCGACTTCTTCGTAAACGGTGATGTGGGCGTAAACTTTTCTTTTAAGAGTAATTTGTTCGTCTTTGAGATATTTTGCAAGCCCTAAAAGTATGCCTACCGAAAGCTTGTCGTCCAAAAAACGGCTTTTAATATATCCGCTTTCGGTAATTTTAGTTCTCGGATCGAACGCGACTATATCGCCGACTTCGATGCCGAGTTTTTTTACGTCGTCTTTACTTTTAACGTCTTCGTCCAAAACCACTTCGGTCGTGTCGAAGGTGCGTTTTGTGTCGTTATACTCGCCGTTGACGTGCAAGGAAGCGTTTATAAGCTGCAAAGTTCCTTCCACGGTTTTGCCCGTGCGGGTGTAAACTTTTACGTTTTCCGCCTCGCCGTTATTGGCGTTCATTCCGCCTATATTGGTTAAGCGAAGTCTTCCGTTTGACTTTATTTCGGCGACCATTGCGCCCAAAGTATCGGTATGCGCTTCCAGTAAAATTGAATTTTCGTCTTTACCGCCGAAGTCGACCATAACGCCGCCTTTTACCGTAAAAACCGACTTATAGCCTAACTTTTCAAAGTTATCCTTTACCAAAGCGGCGGCTTTTTCGGTAAAGCCGGTAGGGCTGTCTATCGCTAAAAGTTCCGCTGTTTTTTCCGCGGCGTATTTTGCATATTCGTAATTAATCGTTTTTTTGACCATATTTATACCTTTTTAAATTTTACGAGCATAAGCTTTCGAATACATTATATAATTTTGTTTCCAAAAAGAAAAGCAAAAAATCGTATTTTACAAAAAACGGGTTGATTAATTAAGTAAAAAGCGGTATAATGCAATCAAAGGATTGAAAAAAAGGGGTCGTCTTATGGCTATAGCCGCTAAAAAGTTTCAAAAGGATATGACGAAAGGCAAAATTCCTTCGCTTATGATAAGTTTTGCTTTGCCGATATTGTTAAGTCAATTTTTCCAACAACTTTATAATTCGGCAGACGCTTTTATCGTGGGCAAGTTTTTGGGAACGAACGCTTTTGCGGCGGTTACCTCGTCGGGTAATCTTATCTTTTTAATGACGAGCTTTTTTGTGGGAACATCCTTAGGCGCGGGCGTAGTGATTTCAAAATATTTCGGTGCGGGCGACTACGATTCTATGGACAAAGCCATACATACACACGTCGCTATCGGGCTTATAGGCGGAGTTTTGCTGACTATAATAGGCGTAACGCTAACACCTTTTTTGTTAAAACTTATGAAAACCGACGAAGCGGTTATGGCTGAAGCTACGGAATATTTTCGTTTCTATTTTTTCGGAGGCATACCGCTTGTCATGTACAACGTTTGCCAAAGCATAATGAACGCTTTAGGAGACAGCAAACGCCCCCTTTATTATTTAATTTTTTCCTCGTTAACGAACGTTGCGCTCGACGTTCTTTTCATCGCGGTATTTAAATGGGGCGTTTGGTCGGCTGCGTTTGCGACGGTCGTATCACAGCTTGTAAGCGTCGTTTTGTGCTTTTTGTGGCTGTCTAAAAAAACAAATCTTGTTCCGATTGTTTTCAAAAAAGTAAAATTACACCCTTCTTTAGCGTCGGAAATAATAAGGTACGGCATTCCGTCGGGCGTTCAAAATTCCGTTATCGGGTTGGCAAACACCATAGTGCAGTCCTATATTAATTCTTTCGGTGCTTTTGCCACTGCGGGTTACGGCGCACACTGCAAAGTGGAAGGTTTTGCTTTTTTGCCGATCAACAGTTTTACGATGGCAATATCGACTTTTATCGGACAAAACCTCGGTGCGGGAAAAACCGAACGCGCAAAAAAGGGTGCGAGATTCGGCCTTATCGTTTGCGTTACGCTGGCTGAAATAATAGGTGTTATTTACTACGTCTTCGCGGACAGTTTTATAGGCTTTTTCGAAGATGCGCCGGAAGTTATATATTACGGAAGCATGCAAGCAAAAACGGTTGCGCTTTTTTACGGCGTTTTGGCGTTTTCGCACGGGGTTGCGGCGGTCTGTAGGGGTGCGGGCAAAGCGACGGTTTCTATGTTTGTAATGCTTTCGGTGTGGTGCGTTTTCAGAATTATTTACATCACTGTAATAATGAAAATCGACAACGATATTTCTCACATATACCCCGCATATCCGTTGACTTGGATAATAAGCAGTGTAATATTGTTTATTTACTACAAGTTTTCGGGCTGGCAAAATGGCTTTTCGAAAGTAAAAAGCGAGTAAAAGAATGGAAAAATTGAAACTTTTTTCATATTTTTCTCAAAAATCCTTGATTACTTATAAAAACGTGTGATACAATATATAAAAATATTACATTTAATAGAAAAAGGTGAAATACTATGACTAAAAAAGAATTGGAAAAGACAGTTAACGAACTCACTTATAAACGTGAAAATCTTTCTCACGCTAAGACTTTAGACGAAGTTTTTAATTATGCCGAAGGTTATAAAGATTTCCTCGACAACGCTAAAACCGAGCGCGAAGCCGTAAGTTACGCCGAAAGCCTTTTACAAAGCAAAGGCTATAAAGAGTTTAATTTCGGCGACGAACTTAAAAAGGGCGGCAAGTATTATCTTAACAACAGATTAAAATCCATTTGCGCTTTCAAGGTAGGCGAAAACATTTCGCGCGGCGTTAAATTAGTCGGCGCACACATAGACTCGCCGAGGCTCGACGTAAAACAAAATCCTTTATACGAAAAAGAAGGTATGGCTTATTTTAAAACCCATTATTACGGCGGCATTAAAAAATATCAATGGACCACGATTCCTTTGGCTATACACGGCGTTATCGTTAAAAAGGACGGAACGAAAGTAACCGTGAAAATCGGCGACGATTTACAAGACCCCGTGCTTTGCATAACCGACCTTTTACCGCACCTTGCGCAAGACCAGTCGCAAAAATCGCTCGGCTCGGCGTTTACGGGCGAGGGGATGAACGTACTTTTGGGCGTTGACAGCGTTTCTAAAGACGCGGACAACGGCGTTAAACTTAACGTTTTAAAGATTCTCAACGAAAAATACGGAATTACCGAAACGGACTTTTTATCTGCCGAACTCTGTATCGTACCCGCGCAAAACGCAAGGGATTTAGGGCTTGACAGGTCGATGATTACGGCTTACGGCCACGACGACAGAGTTTGCGCTTATCCCGCGCTTACCGCGTTTTTGGACAGCGAAAACTCCGAAGATACTTGCATTTGTCTTTTAGCCGACAAGGAAGAAACGGGCTCCGACGGCGTAACGGGTTCGCAATGCTCGATTTTGTATGACTTAATCGACGAAATAAGTGAATTTTTCGGCGAAAACAAGAATAAGGTAAAGATGAATTCCGTTTGTCTTTCCGCTGACGTTACCGCGGCTTACGATCCCTTATATCCCGACGTTTACGAAAAGAACAACGCAACATTCGTAAACGGAGGCGTTGCGCTTTGCAAATATACGGGATCACGCGGTAAAAGCGGCACGAGCGACGCTTCTTGCGAACTCGTCGGAAAAATAAGAAGTTTATTAGACAGTAACGGCGTAACTTGGCAAATGGGTGAACTCGGAAAAGTCGATCAAGGCGGCGGCGGTACTATCGCAAAATACGTTGCAAACCGCAATATAGATACGCTCGATATAGGCGTGCCCGTACTTTCGATGCATGCACCGCTCGAAGTAATTTCCAAAAAAGATTTATATGAAGCCTATAAAGCGTTTAAGTGCTTCTACTTAAGCAAATAGGAAACAGTGTAATAAGTTCGAAAACGGGCTTATAGGTCGACTTTTAACAAAAGGCAGGCGGTCTTTCGTTAAAAGAGACGCACTTATTATTAAAAAAGGAAAAAGATGAAAGACAATTTCGGTTTTAAACATAAGGCGGGCATATTTTGTGCCGTGTCTATGCTTCCTAATAAGTACGGGATAGGCGGTTTCGGCAAAGAGGCTTACGATTTTATAGATTTTCTTTGCGAAACAGGTCAAAAAGTATGGCAGGTTTTGCCGCTTAATCCTACGGCATACGGGGATTCGCCTTATCAAAGCCCGTCCTCGTTTGCCGGGAACCCTTATTTTATCGACCCCTATCTTTTGTATAAAGACGGGCTTTTGACGCGTGAAGAATTAAAAGAATACGAGGTAGAGTGCGACAGCGTCGATTACGGAAGGCTTTTTAGCACACGCTATAATTTACTTTCAAAAGCGTACGCAAGATTTGAAAAAGTCGGGCTATATGTCGATTATTGCAACAAAAATAAGAGTTGGCTCGACGATTACGCTTTATACATGGCGTTGAAAGTAACTCATAATTATGCCGCTTGGAGTACTTGGGATAACGAATATAAATATTACAAAACGGCTAAAACCCACGCCGAAGAATTTAAAGACGAAGCGGATTTTTGGCGTTTTATACAGTATGAGTTTGAAAAACAGTGGCAAAACGTGCTTTCGTATGCTCGTAAAAAAGGTGTTACGGTGCTTGGCGACATGCCTATATACGTTTCTTTCGACAGCGTGGATATTTGGGCGCGCCCCGAAGAATTTTTGCTTGACGAAAACCTTTCTCCTACGATAGTCGCGGGCTGTCCGCCCGACGGCTTTTCGCCCGACGGGCAGTTGTGGGGCAATCCCATTTACGATTGGGAAAAAATGAAACAAAACGGTTTTTCCTGGTGGGTTGAACGTTTTAAACGGGCTAAAGACCTTTACGATATAGTAAGAATAGACCACTTTAGAGGCTTTGCGGGATTTTACGCAGTGCCTTACGGCGACGCGACCGCGCGTAACGGCAAGTGGTATGACGGCGTGGGATATTCGCTTTTTGAAAAAGTTCATAGCGTAATCCCCGACTTAAAGGTTATTGCAGAAGACTTAGGTTACATTACGCCCGACGTTCTTACCCTTATGGAAGAAACGGGATACCCCGGCATGAAGATGTTGCAGTTTGCTTTTTACGATGCGGACGCAAAATATTTACCGCGTAATTACGAAAACGATAATTGCGTCGTTTATACGGGTACGCACGACAGCGATGCGACGCATTATTGGACGGAGTCCATGGAGCCGCATACGAGAGAAGTTTTTATGCGTGAAGTCCCCGTAAAAGACAAACAACCTCTTGTCGACGCACTTATTTTGTTTGCGCACGAAAGCAGAGCGAATTTGTCTATGGTTCCGCTTATCGATTATATGAGGCTCGGTAACGACGCGAGAATGAACGTCCCCGGCGAGTCTAAGGGAAATTGGTCTTTTAGGATTAATAAAAATTATGCGACTAAGTCGCTTAAAAAGCATATACTCGCCCTTACGAAAGAGGGCGGAAGAATTTAATCGTCAAAGGGCGCTGCGGGGCAAAAAAACTTGCGGCGCCTCGATTTTTTTACGACTTAAAAAAGTTTTCGACTATTCTATCGAAAACTGTTGTTATTAACTGAAAATTATGATAAAATAGATGTGCTAAAAATTAAGGGGTAAGCACGCCCCGCGAAAAAAGCGGAATTTCGTTGTTTAAAAACACGAATTTTCGCATTCTTCATAAGGACCTTACATGGCTAACGATTTAAAGGATTTTTTCGGTAAAAGCGCAGACGTTTTAAAAAGTAAAAAACTCTTTTTGCTCGATATGGACGGCACTGTGTATAACGAAAATACGGTTTTTGACGGAACGGTCGATTTTTTAAATTCAATAAAACGCATGGGCGCAAGGTATGTGTTCATTACAAACAATTCCTCAAAATCCGTCGAGGATTACGTTAACAAAGTAACTAAAATGGGGATTAGCGCGACGAAGGAAGATTTTTATACTTCGACAATGGCGACCGCAACCGTCTTAAAAAAAGAATTCGGGTTTAATTTGATTTATGCGCAAGGCACGTGCTCTTTTATAAAAGAACTTATATCCTACGGATTAAACGTTACGACCGAGTACGCTAAAGACGCCGTCGCGATAGTTTTGGGTTTCGATACGGAACTTACCTTCGAAAAGTTGTCGGCAACAAGCAAAATGCTCTGCACGACCGACGCTAAGTATTACGCAACGCACCCCGATTTCGTTTGCCCCGTGGAATACGGGTTTGTTCCCGATTTAGGTTCGATGTGTTTCGGGCTTTACAAAGCGTCGTCGAAAAAGCCTATCGTTATAGGAAAGCCTATGCCCGCAATGATAGACGCGGCTTGCTTGGCGGCGGGAGTTTGTAAGAAAGACGCCGTCGTAATAGGCGACAGACTGTCGACGGATATTACGTCGGGGTATAATGCGGGCGTCGATTCGATTTGCGTTTTGAGCGGAGAGGCAAGCTTATCCGATATAGAAGATTATGAAATAAAACCTACCTTCGTTTTCGGTAGCGTGAAGGATATAATTTTATAAAAGTCGACGTATAGGTCGATTATCGTATATTTATTACAGTAAAAACTAAAAACGCAAGTAAGTAATCCGTGAAAAATTTTTGTACTTGCGTAAAGGATTGATATGTTCGATGTTTTGGTTATAGGCGGCGGCGTTGTCGGCGCAAGCGTCTTACGCGAACTTAGTAAGTTCGATTTAAAAATAGCCTTGCTTGAAAAGGAAAGCGACGTTTGCATGGGCGCAAGTCGTGCAAATTCCGGCGTGGTGCACGCAGGGTTCGACGCAAAAGAAGGCTCTTTAAAAGCAAAATTTAACGTTGCCGGCAACAAGATGATGGAAAAACTATGTCTTGACCTTGGCGTTAAGTACAAGAAAAACGGCTCCTTAGTCGTCGCTTTTTCCGATGAAGATAAAAAAACTTTGCTCGATTTAAAAGCAAGGGGAGAGGTGAACGGGGTTTCGGAACTTGAAATTATTTCAAAAGAAGAACTTTCTTTACTCGAACCGAACGTTTCGGATGAAGCGGTAGGTGCTCTTTATGCGAAAACGGGCGGTATAGTTTGTCCTTACGAACTTACCGTTGCGCTTATCGGCAACGCTATGGATAACGGCGCCGAATTTTTTACCGATTTCGAAGTCGTTTCGGCTAAACGCGAAAACGACGTTTTTACCGTTTCGGCGAAAGACGGAAGAACTTTACAAACTAAAGTCGTCGTCAACGCCGCGGGACTATACAGCGGAAAGGTTGCCGAAATTTTCGGGGACGATTCTATAAAGATAGGGGCGAGAAAAGGTGAATATATTTTGCTCGATCGCAGTTCGGCGGGTTTTTGTAAGCATACTTTATTTTTCACCCCGACAAAACTCGGAAAGGGCGTTCTCGTTTTGCCGACGGTCGACAACAATATATTGATAGGACCGACTGCCGAAGAAATGCTTTCGCCCGACACGGAAACGACCGCAAGCGGTATAGAATGGGTTACCGAAAAAGCTAAAAAGATGTGTAAAAATATCCCGTTTTATAACGTCATTACCTCGTTTGCCGGGGTAAGGGCGTACTCAGATAGGCACGATTTTATTATTGAAGAAAGTAATAAAGTGCCTAATCTTATAAACCTTGCGGGTATCGAATCCCCGGGACTTACAAGCGCGCCCGCAATTGCCGAATACGCCGTTAACGGGCTTATAGGCGGACTTTTGCCGCTAAAAAAGAAGAATACCTTCAATCCGTACAGAAAAGCCGATTACTTTTTTAAAAATCTTTCCGACGAGGAAAAGAACGAAATTATAAAAAACGACCCGTCTTACGGAAGAATAGTTTGTCGTTGCGAACAAATTACTGAAGGCGAAATAATACGTGCTTGTACGGAAAATCCTCCGGCGACGACCGTGGACGGCGTTAAGCGCCGTACTCGTGCGGGAATGGGTAGATGTCAAGGCGGTTTTTGTCAGCCTTACGTTGCCGAAATAATTTCAAAGTGTACCGAGGTGGCTTACGATAAGGTTACAAAATCCGGTAAAGGCTCGGATTTGCTTCAAGGGGTGACGAAATGAAACACGATATCGTAATAATAGGCGGCGGTCCCGCGGGGCTTGCCGCGGCTATAGCGGCTTACGACAACGGGGCAAAGGACGTTGTTATTTTGGAGCGCGGCGAAGAACTCGGCGGAATACTCAATCAATGCATTCACAACGGTTTCGGACTCACGAGGTTTAAAGAAAGTTTATCCGGACCCGAATACGCCGCAAGGTTTATCGACGAGGTTAAAAAGCGCAACATTAAATATTGTCTCGAAACGACGGTTTTGTCGCTTGACGGAAAAACCGTCCGTGCCGTCAATCCGACGCTCGGCTTTTTTACGCTTTCGGCAAAATCCGTAATACTTGCAATGGGGTGTCGCGAAAGAAGCCGCGGTGCGCTAAACATTGCGGGTACTCGTCCCGCGGGTATCTATTCGGCGGGAACGGCACAAAAATACGTCAATATGAAGGGTTATTTGCCCGGAAAAGAAGTCGTAATTTTAGGGTCGGGCGATATAGGTCTTATTATGGCTCGCCGAATGACTTTAGAAGGCGCAAAAGTCCACGCCGTTTGCGAAATTATGCCTTACTCGAGCGGATTAAAACGTAATATCGTTCAGTGCTTAAACGATTTCGATATACCTTTATACTTAAACCATACGATAACCAAAATCGAAGGTGAAAAGCGCGTTACGGGCGTAATCGTTTCCGAGGTCGACAAAAACAAAAAGCCGATTAAAGGTACGGAAATGCACTTTTCTTGCGACACGGTACTGTTTTCGGTGGGGCTTATTCCCGAAAACGAACTTACGACTTCGGCGGGAATTGAGTTGTCGCCGAAAACGAAAGGCGCAATTGTTTCCCAAACGCGAGAAACTACCGAACCCGGCGTGTTTGCTTGCGGTAATGTTTTACAAGTGCACGACTTAGTCGACTTTGTTTCGGAAGAAGCAGAAATTGCCGGAAAATACAGCGCGAAATATGTTTTAGAGGGCGGAAGCGATTACGACTTTGTTTTGACCGACGCGGGAAACAATATAAGTTATGTTTTACCGCAAAAAATCAATAAAAACATCGACGGAAACGTCAAACTTTTCTTCCGTGTAAAAAACACTTTCAAAAATCCTACTATCAGGGTGAGTAATGGCGGCGTAGTCTTATTTGAAAGAAAAAAACGTATCGCCGTCCCCGGCGAAATGGAAACCATTCTTTTAACGGAAGATAAAATTAAATCGCTAAAAGACACGCTTACGGTAGAACTTATCCCGGAGGAGGTAACCGAATGACGATTAAAAACCTTACTTGCGTAGAGTGCCCGATGGGGTGCAGTATAGAAGTCGGCGTTGAAAACGGCGTTGCGGCTTACGTAAAAGGCAATACCTGCCCGCGCGGAAAGCTTTACGCCGAAAACGAAGTCATACGTCCGTTGAGGGTTTTAACAACCTCGGTAAGATGCGAGGGCGGAAAAATGCTTTCGGTAAAAACCGACGCGCCTATTCCGCGCGATATGATGACGGGTATTATGAAGACCGTAAACCTTTTACATCCTTCTCTTCCCGTAAAGATAGGGGACGTTATCGCCGAAAACATTTACGAAGGCGTAAATTTAGTTGCGACTAAAAATGTCGAATAACCGACCTATAGCCTTGTTTTTTGCGGATAATCCAAACGTTCGATACCGAAAGATGAGATAAAGCGGTATTATACTAATTGATTTTAAGAATACAAAAATTATAACACTAAGGGCGCCGTTGCGTTTTATTACGGCTCCCTTTTATATTATATAAAAAACCGACCTATAGGTCGGTTTTTGCGTTATAGGGGGCTACCAAGTTACTTAACGTGGAATAAAACAATGATTTATACGGCAATGACGCTACGCTTAAATTTTAACAATCAAAAACCTCTTGTCGAACTTTCGCCCGACAAGAGGAAAATTGAAAGGAGGTTGTAATATGAGAAACATGAAGTTTTTCATAACTACACACGAAGTATGAGCAAATTAATCTACGCTGACAAGGTTTCCGGACGCTATCGTGCATTCGGTGGACTTAATGGTGGTTCCGTCCCGTTGATAGACTATCGAGACAGTGTCGCCTTGTCTTACGGTATATAAGGCGTCGCCCAAATTGAAGTAACGGTTAAACGTTATTTCTTGGTCGTTTATTACTATGGAAACAAGTTTATCTCCGGCCTTAATACCGAGGTTTTCCGCAAGTGAATCTTTTGTTACTTCACTACAGATGACGTCTTCTTTTATAACGCCGTAGCCCGTGTTTTCGTCATAGACGTATTTGGCGTTTTTCGACGATACCGTAATGCCTAAGCGCAAAATTCTGACTCCGCCGTCTGCGTAATGCAAAATGTTTTCGACAACGGGTTTAACGATGTTAACGGGGATTGCGTAGTTGATGTTTTGGTCGTCGCCGTCGCCGGCATTCGTAATACCTATAAGTTTTCCGCTTTCGTTAAATAAGCCCCCGCCCGAGTTGCCGCCGTAAATAGCGGTGTCGATACGCATAGAGCGGTAACTGCGCGTCGTTCCGTCTATCGAATAATTGATATATTCGTTGTCGACGGAGACGATACCTTTAGTTACGCTTATTCCTTCGTTTTCGGAATTACCTATTGCTATAGCCGCTTCACCGACGCGATATCCGTCTGCAAATTCTATGGCGGCGATGTTTTCGTTAATCTTTTTTATGTTTTCGGTTTCGGTGCGGATAACTGCTATATCCACGGATATGCTTCCGCCGACGTATTCGCAACTAATGGCGTAATCGCCGTAGTCGTATATGGTTGTGCCGTTAGAGTTTTTTTGATTTGTTTTAACGGGTGCGCTTTCGCTTCCGTACAGATAGCAAACTATCTTTTCCGCAAGTTTAGTGCGAGATTTCGCGCTTTCGTCGTACAAAACGTGATAGTTGGTGATCATATACGTATAATCGTCGTTTATAGAGTATATGACTGCCGAACCGCAATAAATTGCCGTTTCGTAGGCGGTTTGTTGATACATCCATCCGTAAGAGTAGGATTCGGTAAACTCCGAATACACTTTTAAAGAGGAAGAAAGGGCTTTGTTGGAAATCGAAAGGTCTTTATCGACCGATACGTTTGTAATGCTTTGTAAAAAATCTTCGTAAGTTGCGTTCGGATATTGTGCGACGTAAGCGTTAAATAAATCTTCGACGTCTATTTCGTCTGCGTCTTTGCCGTTGGTTACTTCAAAGTTATAAGTGCTGCCGTCGCTATACGTTACGGTGTAAACGTCCGTAAGCCCTACGGTCTTCGTCTTTTCAATCGATACGACCGATTTAGTGTCGCTTTTTAACTTGAAACACCCGACCGCAAGAGTCAAACACACAAGAACCGCCACAAGCGCAAGGCAAGCAAGTAGTTTTTTTAGTTTCATGCTGATATCTCCGATTGAGTAAACCGCAAAAGCGGTGTGCTTTTTTGTTTACGACCAAATTGTAACAACCGAAACTTAACTAAACCTTAAATCGTAAGATTTTTTTAAAAAATTTTAAAAATCGCGCTATAGGTCGATTAAACGATATTTTTACAGTGTTTTTGACGGGTGCGCGACATAAATATTAAAGGGATACGGTAATAAGAATGCTTTTTCCGTCTTTGCTTTCCGCCGTAATTTTACCTTTATGCGTTTCTATAATGGCGTAAACTACCGAAAGACCTATGCCGTTTCCTTCTTTTTCACCGCTTCTTGCTTCGTTGCCGCGGTAAAACCTTTCGAAAAATTCGGGGTGTTTGCCGACGGAGATATCCGAAACTTCGTTATAAATACAGATATAGCATTGTTTTCCGTTTTTTGCGAGAGAAAGGGATATATTTCCGTTTGCAGCGCAGTATTTTACGGCGTTATCAAGAAGAAGACTAAACGCTTGTCTTAAAAGTTCGGCATTACCGCTAATCGACAGATCGGGGGCTAAGTCGTAATTAAAGTCAAGGCTCTTACATTTTGCGACGTTTTCGTATGTTTGACAGACGCCTTCTAAAAGTTTGGATAAATCTACGTCCGAAAAAGTGTAATTTCCGATTTCCTCGGTTTTTGAAAGAAGTACCAATTTTTCGGTAAGGGCGTTTAGTTTGACGACTTGTTTTTTAATCTCGTCGGTGTATTCGTTTTTGCCGTAATCCATATTAATAAGGTCGGCTTCCGTGTTTATTACCGTAAGCGGCGTTTTTATGTCGTGGCTTGCGTTTGTGATGAAGGCTTTTTGTTTTTTATAGTTTTCCTCGATAGGGGACAAGGCTTTTTTTGAAAGTAATAAAATCAACAAAAATACGCCTATAAGCCCGATAAAGCCTATTATCACACTAAAAATCAAGAACGTGTCGCACGAGGACAAGTCGCGATTACAATCTAAAAATACGTATAGTTTATTGCCGTTAATGTCGACGGATTTATATTTGTAATTGTCGATTCTTCCGCTTGTTTTGTGTTTTTTAAACACTGCCGAAAAGTATTTTGCGGCGTCTTCGGTGGTTACTGCGGCAATCTTTCTTAGGTTGAAGGAAATGATTTTGCCGTCCGTGGTCGCTTCGATTGAAAAATACCTTGCCTCGAAAGGCGTTTCGAAAGTTATTCCGCTGATTCCTTCGTATCCGTTTGCGCCCGGGGTGAAGGGGGTGGGAAACTCCCCGCCGTTTTGTACGATTATATCGAGGATTTCTTCGCTGTTTTTGTTTGCGTTTATATAGTTAAACGCGTTTATCGTGCCGAGTATCAAAAAAAGAACGACCGCGGTAGAGCACATTGCGATAATTATAAAGCGCTTTCTGTATTGTTTAATCATTGTCGCGCTCCAGATAGTAACCGAGGTTCCTACTTGTTTTGATTTTTACCGACGAGCCTATGTCGACAAGTTTTTTTCGTAATCCCGAAATATATACCCATACGACGTTTAAATCGGCATTGCTTTCAACGTCCCAAATTTTTTCCATCAGCCTCTCGGCAGAGGTAACTTGCTTGGGATGGCGCATCAGATATTCCGTCAATTGAAATTCTTTATGATTGAGTTTGACCGTTTTGTCGTTTGAGGAAAGTTCGTAAGTTTTTATGTCGAGCGATAAATCTTCGTAACAAATAACGTTAGTGTCTTTGCCGCCTTTTCGCCTTAATACGGCGCGGATTCTCGCTAAAAGTTCTTCCGTTTCGAAGGGTTTTGAGATATAGTCGTCTGCGCCTTGATCGAGTCCGAAAACTTTATCCTCGAGCTGACTTTTTGCCGTTAGCATAATTACCGGGATGCCGTTTTTTTGTTCGCGTAATTGTTTAAGGACGGAAATACCGTCGAGTTTCGGCATCATTATATCTAAAATCGCAAGGTCGTACAGCCCCGACGACAAGTAGTTTAAAGCGTCTTCGCCGTTAAAGACGGAATCGACCGTGTAATTATTACGTTGCAATATTTTGGTAAGCGCTTTGTTTAAAGGGGCTTCGTCCTCTGCAAAAAGTATGCGCATTCAAATATCCTCGACTTTTGATACCATAATTGTATCCCGTTAACCTTAATCTAAACTTAAATTAAATTTTTGTCAATCGTTTTTGGCGGCAGCTTGAATATTTCCGCTGTTTTGGGTTATATTTTACCTTTTTTATCAAAAACGGCGGAAAGTTTAAACGGAATTAAAGGTTTTTATTGACAACTTTCGGCGGTTGTAATAAAATAAACGGGTGGGAGAGTGTGTTTATGATAAAAGTTGAGAATTTAACTAAAATTTACAAAAGCAAGAAAAAGGAAAAATGCAAAGCGCTCGACGGCGTTTCCTTTTCGACGGACGACAAAGGGTTCGTTTTCGTTATAGGTAAGTCGGGTAGCGGTAAAACAACTCTGTTGTCGCTTATCGGCGGCTTGGAGGAGATGACAAGCGGCAACGTTACCGTAAACGGTCACTCGCTTAAAAACAAAAGAAACAAGGAATTTGTCGGTTACAGAAACTCTACGATAGGTTATATTTTTCAAGATTTTCATTTAATCGACGAGCTTACCGTTAAAGAAAACGTTGCACTTTCGCTTAATTTGCAAAATTCTTACGACGATACGGCGGTTTCCGCGGCTTTATGCGACGTGGGTCTCGGCGGGTATGAAACAAGATACCCGAAAGAACTTTCGGGCGGAGAAAAACAACGTGTAGCGATTGCAAGGGCGCTCGTTAAAAACCCGTCCGTAATTTTAGCCGACGAACCTACGGGAAATCTCGATACAAAAACCACCGAGCAAATATTAAAACTTCTTAAAAAGTTGTCGGAAACACGGCTTGTAATGATAGTTTCGCACAACCTAAACGACGCCGATAAGTACGCCGACCGTATTATCGAATTATCAAACGGAAAAGTTATCAACGATTACGTTCGTAATCCGAATTTTTGTGACGAAGCAAAGGTCGTATCGGGTAAACTGATTTTGCCTATTCGCGCAAGAATAACTTCCGAACAGTGTAAAAACATCAACGAAGATCTTAAAAACGGAAAAATCAAAGAGATCGAACAAACCGACAATGCTTTTATACCCAATCGGCGTGTTTGCCGTGAAGAGACGAGTGTTTGTGGGGGGGGGCTAAGTGTCCGCAAAAACACATTTCTTTAAAAGATTCTCTTTTATTGGCGTTGAAATTCATTAAGAAAGACGCACTGAGATTGTTTTTCTATGCGTTTATAACGGCTTGCCTTATAGTCATACTCGGATTAAGCGAACTTATAGTTACGTTTAATGCCTCTAAAATTATAAAAAACGAACTTGACGGGGCTAAACAAACATCCGTGTCGCTCGCTAAAAACGAAATCGTCGATAAAGACATTAAAGTGAATTCCAATTGCATCATAAATATTTCCGACGAGGAAATTCAAAAATTCTACGATGACGGATATAGCGGCAATATTTATAAACTCGTCAACTACTCGCTTGACTATGGTAGCAAAAGCGGGTTTTCGCACAAACACGAAATTAATTCGTTTAGCCCGTCGGACTATTATTATAACGGTACGCGCGGTACGCTTATTGCGACGGAAGAATATGTCGAAAAGGTTTTCGGAAAATTAGAGTACGTCGCGCTTGCCGACAAAATAGAGGACGGTGGCGTGTACATAACCGATTATAGTGCGGACGGTATGATTTATTACAATCCTAAGTTGTTCCCTAATTACGCATCGGTGCTTGGCGATAACAAAAGCGCCGGTAATAACGTTTACGGGTACGTCAACGGAATTATCAATACGGGGTATAAAGAAAAGTATGGCGAATACATGAAAAAGTTTTCAGATCCCGAGATTTCCAAAGAGCAACTTTTAGAATTCACCGATTCCGAAGAATATCGCAATTACTACGACGACATAATTCAAAATTTATCGATAAGTTATACGTTTAATACAAACTTTGTGGAAGACGCAATAAGTTTAAATTCTAAAACATGGGTTCCGTCGGGGAATTCTTACTATTCCTACGGCGGTGAAGATTTCAAGTGTAACTATAATTGGATTGAAAACGCCTCCACAAGATATAAAGGTACGCTTAATGACAATGAAATAATTATGGGTGTAACTACCTATAATGCTATTTTCGGAACAAGTTATAGCGATGCCACGCTTTCGACGTTTTTACCTCGCGACGTTGTTTTTAAGTATTCGTATTATTACGATGCCGACTCGGCTGTTGTCGAATATGTACTCTCGGCTAAAATCGTTAAACTTATTTCGGGACAAACGGTGTATTTTGCAGATAATCTGTTTAAAAAAGTGCTTTTATTTAACACTTTTACGTGCGGAATATATTTTGACGACGTTTCGGACGTAACAGGGATTATGAAAACGGCAGACGAAAACGGTTTTTATGCAAATTCGATAATTGCGCTATCGCTTACTACCATGACAAAAGCGGTTACCGTATTTAAAGATTTTTTCAATATTATATTTATAGGTCTTTGTATTTGTGCCTTCTTTATTATTGCCAATTACGGCGCAAGACTCATAAAAGAAAGAAAATACGAGATAGGCATTTTAAAAGCACTCGGTATAAGGGACGTCGATTTAACTTTTATATTAGGGCTTCAAATACTTCTTCTTTTGGTGGTAACGGTTATTTTATACATAGTCGGCTCGGTAGTGTTTATAGATCTTGCCAACGAGGTTTTGATACGTTCGCTTTTAGAACTCGCACCCAACAGTTTTATGTTGAACGTTAAAGTGTTGTATATAAACCCCGCTCATTTCTTGACGAATGCCGTATTAACGACGGTTATCGCGCTTGTTTCGTTTGTCGTACCGCTTGTAAAATTAAGAAAACTTAAACCGACGAATATTATAAAAGCTAAGGAATAATTTAAAAAAGGGGATTGCTTTTACGGCAATCCCTTTTTAAAATAAGCCGATAACGGGCTTATAGGCTTAGTTTTTATTGTTTAAATTATTGATGAACAGCGAAATATTTAATATCGCCGTCAATATTTTTAACAAGTTCCGCACGGTTTGGCGGATAAACCTCGATATCGGATAATTCCGATAGCGGAATCCTATAAACCCGAAGCTTGAATTTCTTTTCGTCCATATTTTCGATTCCTGTAAAAATATTGTCCGAAGGAATTGTCGTTATATCGATATCTACAAGATAATATCACTATAGAACTTTGACGTACGGTCACAATCTTTAACAAGAATAAGTGTTCATTTGTATTTCATATCTACTTCAATCATTCTCTCACCTCAAACTTTCGACAAAAACGTCGCAAGTTTGAGGTAGAACTTAATCTATTCGTGCTAAATTTAATTTGAGATAATATAAACTACAGGAAGTAAATCTTTTGCCGTTCGGCAAAATCTTTGTAAAACCGACGTTTTACTACAAAAACTTGCGTTTTTGCACTTCCGAGTATGAAATACTTCGAAGTTTCCGCCCCTTGCAAGCAAGGCGTCAACTTCTTGTATTATAAACTATAGGAAGTAAATCTTTTGCCGTTCGGCAAAATCTTTGTAAAACCGACGTTTTACTACAAAAACTTGCGTTTTTGCACTTCCGAGTATGAAATACTTCGAAGTTTCCGCCCCTTGCAAGCAAGGCGTCAACTTCTCGTATTATCGTCAATAAACATTTTTATTTTAGCGGATTTATTCCGCCGAATGCAGATTTAGTTGAAAAGTGTGCACACTTACAAATTGGAATTTGACACTCCACCAAACTGAAATTTACA
>CAYNLN010000027.1:0-18815 GCA_964398065.1 uncultured Christensenella sp.
AAACGATGGGGAAGTTAGGAAGCTTTTTGGAAACTTCTTCCAAAATATCGAATCTGAGTGCGGGGGGAACTAAAATGCCTTGTTCGTTTAAGGTGCATTGTTCAGGCGTAAACTTATACGCGCCGTGAGAAGTACCTATAGCGATTGCCAAAGAGTCAACGCCCGTTCTTTCGACGAATTCGATAACTTCTTCGGGGCGGGTATAGGAACCTACCGCATGGCTAACTTCGTCTTCGATGCCGGCAAGGGTTCCGAGTTCGCCTTCGACGGTTACGTAAGGAACGTGGTTGTGCGCGTATTCGCAAACCTTTTTGGTTACGGCAACGTTTTCTTCGAAGGAAAGAGAACTACCGTCGATCATAACGGACGTAAAGCCGCCGTCGATACAAGCTTTGCAGGTTTCGAAGTCGGGACCGTGGTCTAAGTGAAGCACGATGGGAATGTTAGGGCATTCGATAGCAGCAGCTTCTACAAGCTTAACAAGATAGGTGTGGTTTGCGTAAGCCCTTGCGCCCTTGGATACTTGTAATATAACGGGTGCGTTTTCTTCTTTGCACGCTTCGGTAATCGCTTGAACGATTTCCATATTGTTTACGTTGAACGCGCCGATAGCGAAACCGTTTTTATAAGCGGCTTCAAACATTTTTTTAGAGTTAACTAATGGCATAATTTTGCCCTCCGTTAAATTTATTTTTCTTAATTATACACCAAATAACACGCCAATGCAAATTTTTTGCACGAGTTTTTTTCTTTTAACCGCTTTTTAACCGAATTTTTAGTAGAACAACTTAAAAATACGGTTTGTGGTTTTCTCTAAATATCTTTAAAGTGTTGGCAAAAAATAGTTACGCCTAAAAGCAATTTCGTGTTTTCGCCGTCATAGTATAACAACTTTTAACTTTAAAGCGAATCTAAGTAAAGAAAAATCTTTCGGTAAGGTTTTCCGCAGGGTTTAATGGTTGCGTTTTTTCGTTTAAGTGTAAAAAGTCCGCCTATAAGCCCGTTATCGATGGTTTTTAACTTGTTATAAACTTTCCGTTGATAAAAAATCTTTAAGTTTGATATGTTTTACAAGGCTTGTGGAATAATCGATATCGTCGTTGGTGATGATTATTTTTTGTGATAAGGCGTCGACGTTTTTAAACGCCGAAAACTCTCTTGCGTAATCCTTATCGTCCGCAACGCTATAAGCGACTTGTATAAAAAAGCGTTTTCCGTCCTTGGTTGCTAAAAAGTCGATTTCTTTTCCGTCGTTGTCGTACACGTAAACGTCGTAATCCATATACAAAAGTTCGTTGTAAACTACGTTTTCCAAGTTGTGCGTAAGGTCGAAACGATTATCCATACACCTTAACGAGTTAAAACAAACGTCAGCGTCGTAAATTTTTGAGTAATACGCAAGTTCCTTTTTCGTCTTTGGGGAATATCGTTTGACCGATTCGATAATGTATGCGTCTTCTAAGTATCCAAGGTATTTCATTATAGTGTTTATCGAACACTCGGAATGTTCTTGCCGCACGTAATCGCGTATGGAACTTGCAGAAAAAATCCTTGAGTTGCTACGCAAAATAAAATTTACTAAACTTTTAAATAGAGTTTCTTTGCGGATTTTATATCTTCTAAGTAGGTCGTTTACGACGATTGTGTCGTCTAAATCGCTTAAGTATCGCGTTTGCGCATCCAAAGTGTCGAACTCAAAACGTTTCGGAAACCCGCCCCATACGAGATAATCCGTAATCGACGCTTCTTTTCCTAACTCTTTTTGGTATTCAACTATTTCTTTATAAACGAAAGGTCTAATGCGGAAAGCAACGTATCTTCCGGACAATTCCTTAGTGAATTCGCTCGACAATAGCTTTGAGTTAGAGCCCGTTATAAATATCGAGTAATTGTATAGTCTTAAAGTTTTGCAAGCGTCTTGCCACCCGTCAAGCGTTTGAATTTCGTCGAAAAATAAGTAGCATTTGCCGTTCTTTTTGTTTGCTTCCACGTAACTAATTAGCTTTTCGGCGTCGGTGACGTTTAAGGAGGTCTTTTTGTCTTCAAAATTAAGGTAGATTATATTGTCGGTTTTTTGGGAAATTTCTTCCATAATTTGCTCTAAGATGACGGATTTACCGCACCTACGGATCCCGGTTATGATTTTAATTAAATCGCAATCGTAAAACGGACGCACTTTTTCAATATAACGTTCTCTACGTATCATTTTAATATCCTCCTTAGATTCATTTAAATTATAGTGAAAGCTTTCCATATTGTCAAGCAAATCTTTCACTACCACTGAAAGATTTTCCCGTTTTTCCGAAATCTTTCACTACTACTGAAAGATTTTTCGATTTTTCAAAAATCTTTCAGTAGCCCCAATCTCCATTTTAGAGAAATTTTAATTCCGAACGGCGGCGTGGTCTTTGTTTTCCTCGATATTGTTATTTTTTCATATTTCCGTTAAAAAGTTGGAACTACACTTCCAACTTTTGTTGACTTTTGATGAATATTAATTGATTTTTACAAAACGAGGCAAGTCGCATCTAAATAAAAAATCCGCAAATTTTCATTGCGGATTTTTTAGTGTTGTCGCACTCGTTTTGCAATGTTTACTACACTGCTTGTTTATTATTCGACATCTCACTTATTTTTTCGATTACATTCATATAATACGATTTAAAATCTATTTTACCATTGTTTTTGTAGGATTCATTGTCAAAAGCAATTACGTTTACTCCGCAATTTTCAAGGGCACGTAACTTAAATACGTTATCGTGACTTTTCATATCGAAGTAATTAAAACTACCGACTACTGCTTGATTTGTTTCTCTCATTCGACGATTTAGTAACCACCATAAATCGAACTCAGCATAGGAATATCCTAACCCGACCACATAAACGTCTGCAACAATAAAATAATCAATCCAAGAACGAATGTTAAAATCGCTAAAAAAACTCTCGTATCGATTACCTTGCATTCTGTTATACGCCAAAATTGCTTCTGTAAGTTTTGCATATTCGTAATGCGTAAGAATCAGTGAAGACTTTTTTCTACGCTCTCCGTGCATGTGCCATATTGGCGGATTATTTTTAATTTGATTATATGCGGTAACTTCAATATGTTTTTTTGTATTGTTTTTTGCGTAATTTTTGATTGTTAATACATTAACTTGTGGACTTTTTAAATAATGCGCTTCGAACTCATATGTATAAATTGTCGTTATAATAGCGTCAAAATTCAAAGTGCACAAATCGTTAATATAATTTTTTGTGATGTCTGAGTTGTTTTCATGTAAAATTTCGTGATGTCTGAGTTGTTTTCATGTAAAATTTCGTGATAACGATGCCTTCTTTCCACGTCGTCAAGCGGTGCTGAGATCATCGTAAGAATGGTGTACGGCAAAGCGTAGTCATTCGTGTTTCCGTTAGTAATATTATTTTTAAACAAATTAACGTCAAAACCCTCTTTACAAGTACCTTGTATTAACTCGTCCATCGTAAGTCCGTTTTCCCTTGTAATACCGTTTCCGACAATCAATACTTTAGGTCGCCGTTTACTTAAATCAAAATGAAAGTAATCTTTAGTTTCCATAGCAAAAATTTTCTTACCACTCTACGATTTCGCCGTTGACGTAATGCCAATATTTTCCGGCGTCGGTCGGCTGAGTTGCGCTGTAATAATAACGTGTTGTGTTGGTCAAAAAATAACTATTATCGTGATCTATACGTACATTGTTCCAATTGGTTTCGGTACCCTTGTAATAAACTTTTTCAAGTTTATTACAATTAGAGAAAGCCCATCCGCCAATTGAAATTACAGAACTAGGAATTATGATACTTTGAAGACTGACACAACCCCAGAACGCCCCTGTGCCAATCGAAGTAACGCTATCCGGGATTGTTACGCTTGTTAGTTTGCTACAACCACTGAACGCAGAATTACCAATCGAAGTAGCGCTATCCGGGATTGTTATGCTTTGAAGACTACTACAATCAGAGAAGGCATGTTGATTTATCTCGTAGTTTTGTCCGTTATAGTTATTTGGTAAAACTAATTCGGTTTTGTTGCCGACATAACCTAAAAGATAATTTACGTTACCGTATGTATAGAACAAATAATCGTCAACGTTTACTATATCGGTTGTGCCTTCGGTTTTTACGTTTAAAGCATAATATGCTACGTAACCGTTATCACTACTACCTTTAGTTATATTAAGACTGCTTTTGTTTATTACTTCTACAAGTCTATAGCAACCAAGGAATGCACTCTCACCAATCGAAGTTACGCTATTACCGATTGTTACGCTTGTTAGACTGCTACAACCATAGAACGCACGCTCACCGATCGAAGTAACACTGTCCGGGATTGTTATGTTTGTTAGACTGCTACAACCATAGAACGCATCTTCACCGATCGAAGTAACGCTATCAGGGATTGTTATGCTATTAAGGCTGTTGCAACTACTGAATGCTCCAGAGTCAATCGAATCACCGCTTGTAATTACCGCAGCTTTCAGTTTATCGTTTTTGATATAAGAACAAGCGATCGCCGGTATAATAGCTTTTTCTATCGGACAATTACAAAATGCATAACTACCGATCGAAGTAACGCTATCGGGAATTGTTATGCTTGTTAGACTGCTACAATTATAGAACGCAAAATTACCGATTGCGGTTACACTATCGGGGATTATTATGCTATTAAGGCTGTTGCAACTACTGAATGCTCCAGAGTCAATCGAATCACCGCCTGTAATTACCGCAACTTTCAGTTTATCGTTTTTGATATAAGAACAAGCGATCACCGGTATAATGGCTTTTTCTATCGGACAATTATAAAACGCATTGTCACCAATTGAGATAACGCTATCGGGAATTGTTATGCTTGTTAGACTGCTACAACCACTGAATGCAGAATTCCCAATCGAAGTAACACCGCTGCCGAATGTTACGCTTCGAAGACCGCTGCAACCAACAAAAGCCGCTTCGCCGATTATTTTTACGCCATCCGGAATTGTTATGCTTTGAAGACTGGCGCAACCATTGAATGCTCCGGCGGCGATTGTCTTTATACCATCGCCGATTATAACACTTGTCAGATTGGTGCAATTATGAAAATCATAAGCACTAATGTAATTACCGCTTGTAATTACAACAGTTTGTAGTTTATCGCTTTTGATATACGAACAAGCAATTGCGGGTATTGTCGCTTCTTCTATAGAACAACCGCTAAACGCCGCCTCGCCGATTGATGTTACGCTGTCGGGGATTGTTATGCTTGTCAAACTATTACAATTTTTGAATGCGTAACTGCCAATTGAGGTCATAGTTTTATTGAATGTTATGTTTGACAATAAACTACAACCGCTGAAAGTAGAATCGCCGATTGAAGTTACGTTATCGGGAATCGCTATACTTTGAAGACTGCGGCAACCGCTGAATGCTCGACTTCCAATGGAAGTAACACTATCTGGGATTATTATGCTTTGAAGATTGCTGCAATTATAAAACGCAGAATCGCCGATTGATGTTACGCTGTCGGGGATTGTTATACTTTGAAGACTGCTACAACCACTAAACATATATTGACCTATTGCATTGACGCCGTTTGGGATTATTATGCTTTGAAGATTGCTGCAATTATAAAACGCAGAATCGCCGATTGAAGTTACGTTATCGGGAATTGCTATACTTTGAAGACTGCTACAACCACTGAACGCATATTGGCCAATCGAAGTCACACTGTTTGGAATTGTTATGTTTTGGAGACTACTACAACCGCTGAACGCAAAATTACCGATTGAGGTTACACTATCCGGGATTGTTACGCTTTGTAGATTGCTACAATTGCGGAATGCGTAATCACCAATCGAACGTAACGAATTCGGTAACTTAATATTTTTCACAGACTGAACTTCTGCTAAAGCAAGAGGTGCTAATGTTGTAATTTCGTCGCTAAAAGTTATTGTCTGTACATGTTTAGCGTAATTGTACCAACTGGTATAAGTTGTATCGCTCGCATACATTTCACCGTAGCCGCTGAACTCTAAAGTGCCGTCGCTATATGTCCAAGTGATATTTTCGCCTGCTTGACCGGTACTTGCTTGTTCCGTATCGCAAGCGAGTAAAGATAAACAACAAATTATGAGTAAAGTTGCTGCTAAAAGTGAAATTAATTTTTTTGTTTTAGTCATCATTTGTCTCCTTTTAGTTTTGCATTTTAGAGTTATGCTGTGTGAATAAGTTTACAATTGATGTATGCCAAATACCTATACATTTAGTTACACAGCATAATTTTAGAATAAATATGTAATTTTGTTTGGCGATTTTATTATATTACATTTTACAACTTTTTACAAGTGCTTTTTTATTGTGTAATAAAAATTTTGTTTTTGCAAAAAGTTTTTGTAAAGCCGTACCGTCGTGTAAATGTGGATTTTTTTCTTCCAATAAAAAAATACACACCCCGAAGTTTTTCTGACCCGGGGTGCATATCGTTTTGAGTGCAGTCTTTTATATTTTCAAATCCCGCTAAATCTGTTTTTTTGAACGTCAAATACAAGTTTTTACGGGTTTTTAGGTGGTAAATTTACAAGTTTTTGCAGGTTTTTGAGGGGGGTAATTTACAAGTTTTTGCAAGATTTTGAGATAAGCTAATAAAAAAGGGCGAAAAAAACTCGCCCTTAAAACAGTATCGTGACTATATTAATTGATTGCCTTTCGCAATATCGTCTGCCAAAAGAAAGGTTTCGTACAGAGGAATCGTTAACACGTCGTTTTCGTCGTTATAACCGTAATTATTTGCGGAAATCTTTATTGCCGTAGATTTGGGGTTGAATTGTCTAAAAGCGGTTAAAGAATTTAGTTTTCCGCCGCTCTTTTTTACGTCGACGGGCAATACTTTGCCGTTATTTTCGATTAGGAATTCAAATTCGTTATCTCGTGCCCCCACCCAGTAAAACAAGGGGATTCCTTTCGCTGCAAATTCGGTTGCGACGTAATTTTCGTAAAAAACACCCGAAAGAGTATTTCGTTTTTCTTTTACGAAAAAGTCGGTTTTTTTCACGTTACTTTGGTAGGAGAACATTCCCGCATCAGACAGATAAAGCCTAAATAAGCCTTCGTTTTCTTCGATAAGAGGAAGAGTTACTTTGCCTGTTTTTTTCTTGCTACGATAAACAATTCTTGCAAGTTCTAACCATTGATAGGCGTTGAAATAGTCGCGGTTTGATTTACCTTTTTCTATTTGAGTAACTTTAAAGTTTTTATTTTCCTTGCTTAGTTGCGCGAAAATGTTTTTATAAACGTTACGAGTTTTTAATATCGTTTCGTTTGACACGTTATACGAGTCCATATCCGCAAGATAGTTTTCGTAAATTTCTTTTACGACCTTCGTCGCGTCGACGTAGGATTTTTCTTCTAAAAACACGCTTAACGCTTCGGGTAACCCGCCTATGGTAAGATATTCGTACAAAGCGTCTAAGGCTAAAGAATGTTCATACTCTTCTAAAGGTCTACGTTGAGTATAGGCTTGTTTTATGCGCTCTAATAATATTGTGTTAGTGTTTAGCAAGTATTCTTCGAATGTGAGCGGATAGACGCTTATTGAATCTATCGAGCCTACGGGGAACAAAAATTCATCCCTTACGTGGTCTTTAGATTTTTGTTCTTCTTGTTTTATAGATAGTCTAACCATCGAGCCCGTTGCGATTACGGGAAGGTGAGGAAAGTCTTGTTTAAAATATTTTAGCGAAGATAAAACCTGATGGCATTGTTGCACTTCGTCGAATATAAGCGGAACTTTTTCAGATATTTTTTTACCGTAACGGGCTTCGATATAATTAAGGTATTTTTCGGCGTTTGACGTCGTTGAAAAAAACGCCCTTGCTTCATCGTCCTTTTTTAAGTCGATATATACGAAGTTGTTTTTAAACTCCCTTTGTGCAAACAAAGTTTTTACCAAATAAGTTTTTCCGACTTGCCGTGCGCCCCAGACAACTAAAGGTTTTCTACGTTTACTTAGATACCATTCTTTTAACTCGTTTAATTTAATTCTTTCCATAATTGTTCCTCTTTGTACATCATTATACAAGTTTTTGCGGGTTTTGTCAATGGAAATTTACAAGTTTTTGCGGGTTTTTAAGTGGTAAATTTACAAGTTTTTGCGGGTTTTTAAGTGGTAAATTTACAAGTTTTTGCAGGTTTTTGAGTGGTAAATTTACAAGTTTTTGAAAAACAGTGTTGATGTATCAAATGGTATTAATGGCGAAAAACTAAATTCTTGTTAAAAACGCTTGCAAAGCGCTTGCGTTTAGGGTATAATGTAATTACAAATAAATTAACTGAATCGATGATTGTGTTTTCGGAGAGTAAGTTTTTTCGGCTTTTAGTCCTTTTTACGTGCGTTGCGGTTTTTCCGCTGCGTTTGTACATAGGGCGGCAAATAAATAAGCCTGTCAAATCTCTGCTTTCCGTGGGCAGGGATTTTTTATTTAAAAGGAGGCATTATGAAAATAGGCGTTATCGGTATCGTTATCGAAAAAGACAAAGAAGTCGTATCCAAAGTGCAGGAACTTTTATCTTCCTACGCACACCTTATTTTGGGGCGGATGGGGGTTCCTAACCACGAAACGGGCGTGAACGTTATTTCGCTCATCGTAAAGGGAACCAACGAAGATATTTCCGCTTTGACAGGGAAATTAGGTCGACTAAACAACGTCAAAGTTAAATCTGCCGTTACCGAAGAATAACAAAAAGCCCGCCTATAGGTCGGTTATCGGCTAAAAACAATTAAACACGTCAACGTTTCGGTAAATAGGAGTTATTTATGAAAAAATTAATAGTAGTCTTTCTTTCAATGATTATTTGCATGTCCGCGTTTACTTTCGCGGGTTGCGGGTACGTTATTCCGCAAGAAAAGTCAAAAATAGTCGTGGCAATGCCCGACGGCGCGCCGGTATTGGCTGTTTACGAACTTTTAAAAACGGTCGACAATCTCGACGGTCATCCCGTCGAATATAAAATAGTTTCGGGTGCCACCGAAATAGCGACCGGTATTGCTAAAGGCGAGGTCGACGTTGCGGTTATGCCGACAAACGTTGCCGCTAAATTTTACAATAAAGGAACCGATATAAAACTTTTAAGCGTAAACGTTTTCGGCTGTCTGTATTTAGTCGGAAAAGAAGACTTGCCCGAAGAAGGGCTTCAAGGATTGAAGGGTAAGGTTTTGACTATAATAGGTCAAGGCGCTTCGCCCGATATAACGATGAAGCTTATTTTGGACAGAAACGACATACCTTACGTCGAGTCTACCGAACCAGTGGCGGGTAAAGTCGCTTTACGTTATGTTTCGGCGGGTTCCGAAGTTTTGGCACTTATGGCAAACGGCGGAACGGATTACGGTGTTTTAGGCGAACCCGTTGCGACAAACGCAACGATAAAACTAGGCGCAAAAATCGTTCTCGACTTGCAAAGCGTTTGGAACGATTTACTTGGCGAAGACGATTGTTTTACGCAAGCAGGTGTGGTTTTAGCGAGCTCCGTTTATAACGATAACGGGCTTATAGAGGCACTTTTAAGCAAATTAAACAGTAATAAAGAATATATTTTGTCGGATATAGAAAACGTTCAAGAAACACTTACCGCAAGCGGAAGCGCGTTATCCGGAAAGTTTTCAAGCAATCTTATCGAAAGATGTAATCTTAAGTGCGAAAAGGCTTCCGACATAAAGGGAAAAATCGAAAAATACTTCGAAGCGGTGAAAGAATACGACAACACTTTCATCGGCGGAAAGCTTCCCGATGACGGTTTTTATCTTTAATTACAACAGACGGTTGGAAACGGCTATAAGTTAAACTCATCCCGAAAAGGAATTTTAAAATGAAAAGATATCAAAAATATCTTCCTATCGCAACGGTACTATTATTGATTGCCGCATGGTGGATTTTATCGGCAATTAAAAATTACCCTCTTTTATATCCTTCGATTTCCGAAATTTTCAACGAGGTCGTAAGGATTTTAAAAACGGGGGCGTTTTACCGTTCGCTCTTAGGCACTCTTTTTAGAGTTTTGATAAGTTTTTCGGTTGCGTTTGCGGCGGCTGTCGCATTGGCGGTGTTAAGTTACGTCTTTAAAAACTTTGAAAGATTTTTTTATCCGATAATTTTATTTATTCGCGCAACGCCGACGATGTGTGTAATATTTTTGTGCGTTTTATGGTTTAAGCCCAACATAACGCCGATGGTCGTTGCGGCGGCGGTAATATTTCCGACAATGTACGGCTCGGTGTTAGGCGCGCTTAATTCGTGCGATAAAGATTTACTGGAAATGTCGAAAGTATACAAAGTGCCGACGAAAACGATGATTAAAAAACTTTATCTTCCGTTTGTGTCGAAAAGGGTGTACTTCGATGCGGTAAACATAATATCGCTCAACGTAAAACTTATTATCGCCGCGGAAGCAATGGCTCAAACGGGGACAAGTTTAGGCAGGCTTATGCAATTTAGTTACGGTACTTTCGAAATATCGTCTTTATTTGCTTACACTTTGGCGGCTATACTGTTAGCGTTTTTACTCGAAACATTAGTCAAGTTTATCGGTAAATTATTTAGGAGGCTAAGATATGCCAAAACTTCTTAATATTACCAAAAAGTGGGGCAATAGGTCGATTTTTAGCGATTTTTCGTTAGAAATTCAGGAAAATAAAACGACCGCGATAGTCGGCGCTTCAGGGATAGGCAAGACAACGCTTTTAAAAATAATGGCAAATTTAACCGACTATGAAGGAAAGACGGAAGGTTTTTTGTCGCCGTCATATGTTTTTCAAGAACCGAGGTTGATTCCGTTTTTGACGGTGAAGGAAAACCTCGAATATGCGCTAAAAGCGGTGTATTTAGATGACGTTTTGCAAAAAACCATAGATTATTATCTTTCCGTGACGGGTATAAGCGAACTTAAAAATAAACTTGCCGAAACGCTTTCGGGCGGAGAAAAACAACGTGTAAGTTTAATACGCGCTTTTGCGTATCCGTCCGAAACCATTTTGTTAGACGAGCCGTTTTCCTCGCTCGATGCGGGGTTAAAAATTAAGATAACGGGCTTATACGCCGACTTATTTAAAGTTTCGCCAAAGACCGCCGTGCTTGTTACGCATAGCATCGACGAGGCTTTATACTTAGCCGACGAGATAGTATTTTTAACGGGAAACGGTTATAAAAAGTTTGCCGTAACCGAGGATAAGGATAAAAGACACTTCGGTTACGAAAACGACGGTTTTTTAAGAAAAGAGTTGTATTCTTTACTTACGTAGTATATTTTTTGTCACTATTGTCAACAATAACTTCCGTAATGCGGACGATATATTTTTCGTTTACATAAAATATAACGGACTATCCGCAACAAAAAGAGGTTATTATGATTAAGCGCGGTGAATTGTATTATGCGGATTTAAGTCCGAATTTCGGTAGCGAACAAGGCGGTGTGCGACCCGTTTTAATAGTGCAAAACGACGTCGGTAATCGCTATAGTCCCACTATTATCGCAGCGGCGGTTACAAGTAGGCTCGATAAAGCAAAACTGCCGACGCATATAGAAATTTCCGCACTCGACTACGGACTTACTAAAGACTCGGTTATTTTACTCGAACAAATCCGCACTATCGACAAACGCCGACTGCGTGAACGCATAGGCGAACTCCCCGTTTCCGTTATGAGCCGTGTTAACGACGGCTTGAAAATCAGTCTCGGTGTGACGGAAATAGCAAAATAGCAATAAAAAACATAAACAATTTTATAACGTTTATGTCACGTTGCTTTTAAACATATAAAAAATGTTTTCCGACGGAACTTTTTGTTTTTCGTCGGTTTTTGTTTTTCAAAAGTCCGCCTATAGTACCGTTATCAATGGTTTTTTAATAAAAACCCAACTGTTTTAAGGCTGAATTTTTTTAGGCTGTTTTAATAAATCGAAGTCAAAAATCGTTCACGGGTTTTCCTAAAACGAAAAAATGCCTCAAAACCCTTTATTTTTCTTCTTTAATGTGTTACAATATACTTAGACTAAGTATAATACAGTATGTGCGAAGATAAAGCGCACGTTCAAAGGTTGTTTATGAGAAATTTAACTTTACTTACGGACTTTTACGAACTCACGATGATGAACGGATATTTTGAAAAGGGCAAGAATAAAGAAGTTGCCGTTTTCGACGTGTTTTTCCGTCAGCATCTTTTAATAACTTATTCAATAGCCGCCGGGCTCGAACAAGTTGTCGAATATCTTGAAAATCTTCATTTTTCCGACGAAGATATCGAGTATCTTCGCTCGTTAAACACTTTTTCCGAAGATTTTTTAAAATATCTCGAAACATTTGCCTTTACGGGAGAGGTTTACTCTGTTCCGGAGGGCACCTTTGTTTTCCCCGGTGAGCCTATTTTGACGATACGTGCAAACATTTTAGAGGCGCAACTTGTCGAAGCGGCGATTTTAAATATCGTAAACCATCAAACCCTTATCGCGTCCAAAGCGGCAAAGGTGTGTTACGTTGCAGAAGGCGACAAGGTTATGGAATTTGGACTTCGTCGCGCGCAAGGACCCGATGCCGGGATATACGGCGCAAGGGCGGCGATGATAGGAGGGTGCTCGTCGACGTCAAACGTTATGACGGGTAAACTTTTCGGCGTACCCGTTTCGGGCACGCAGGCACACAGCTGGATTATGGACTTTCCGTCGGAAATCGACGCTTTTAGGGCGTACGCCGAAGTCTATCCCGACGGGGCTATGTTTTTGGTCGATACTTACGACACTTTAAAAAGCGGCGTGCCTAACGCCATAAAAGTTTTCGACGAAATCGTTAAAAAAGGACATAAACCCGTCGGCATAAGAATCGACAGCGGCGACTTGGCGTACCTTACCAAAAAAGCAAGGAAAATGCTTGACGAAGCGGGATATAGCTATGCAAAAATCTGCGCGTCGGGCGATCTCGACGAAAAACTTATCGCTTCTTTAAAGCAGCAAGGCGCAAAAATCGATTTGTGGGGAGTCGGTACAAAACTTATTACAAGCGCCGATATGCCTGCGCTTGGCGGTGTGTATAAACTTGCCGCGATAAAACACGACGACGAGTATATTCCGAAAATCAAACTTTCCAACAATTCGATAAAAATTACCAATCCGGGGCTTAAAGCTTTATATAGGGTTTACGACGCGGACGGAATGGCTTTTGCCGATCTTATCGCGCTTTACGACGAAGTCATCGATACGTCTTGTCCGTTAACGCTTACCCATCCCACCGAAAGATGGAAGAAAACCACTTTCGAACCGGGTAAGTATTCCGTACGTAGGTTAAGCGTTAAGGTCATGGAAAACGGCAAACGTATTAACAAACTTCCGACGCTAAAGGAAATTTGCGACTATTGCGAAAGCGAAAAAGCAACTTTTTGGGACGAGTATAAGCGTATAGACAATCCCCATATTTACAAAGTCGATTTGTCGGATAAACTTTACGAACTCAAAAACAGTATGATAGAGGAGATTCGCGGAAAAAAACATGACTGATTTTTTCGAAAAACAAAGCGCCGCTTTCGGCGAGGACGAAAAGTACGACGATTTATCGAAGTACGTTTGCGAACTCGAAAACGAAGTGCTTTTACAGGCGAAAAAGATAGACCTTTTAAAGGAAAGCGCTTCCTCGGACGGCGACGGGGCTCGTTGCGACAATTGCGCGTTATGGGACGAAAACGATTCGCTTGTTAATCTCGTGCACGATAAAAACGAACAAATAAGGCAGCTAAGAACGGAACTCGACGCTTACGTATCCGCGGAGGAAAAGACCAAAAAAAGGCTTTTAGAGAGCAATATGGAAGCCGACAGACTTAACAAGACGGCTTTATACAAATACCACACGGAATTAAAAACTTTAAAACTTTTCGCCGACAAATTTAAAGAGGTCTACGGTAAAGATTTAGACGATAAAAAATCGGCGCTTATCGATCTTCTTTCGGACTTTTTGAAAGACGTCGACAAAGAAGGTTATTTGTATTCGGCAAAGGATAACCTGTTAAAGTTATCCGAAACTGCTTTTCCCGAAAGAAAACTTTCCGCCGAAGAAGAAAACTTTTACAGCGACGACGAGGCTTTCGATTTGGACGAGGCGATTAACCCTACGGGGGATTTGGACCTAAAGTCGCTGTTAAGCGAATTAGGCGTTTTCGGAGGTTAAAAATGACTTTAGTATACGTACTCGTATTTTTCGGCGTAATTATATTAGACCAGCTTTCCAAGGCTATCGTCGACGCCTATAATATACATGTTGCCGTTATTCCGCGCGTGTTTTACATATATAACACGACGAATTCGGGTATGGCTTTCGGAATGATGGCGGACGAGCCCGGCGCTATGGCTGTTTTTTTGGCGATGACTGCCGTTTCGATGATTGCAATAACGATTTTCTTCATTTATAAAAAGAGCGATAGCAAATGGCTTAATTTTTCGCTCGTCTTTATTGCCTCGGGCGCTATCGGCAACCTTATCGACAGAATAGTCAACGCTAAGGTTAGGGATTTTATTTATGTTACGTTTTTTGCGAATTTCAACGTTGCAGACATTGCGGTAACGGTCGGCGGAATAATGATAGTCGTTTATTATCTGTTCATCGACAAAGACGCGGTTTTCAAAAGTAAGAGCGAATCTACAGAAGGACTTGGCGATGAAAATCGATAATTACACCGCCGAGTGCGATTATAAAAGGCTCGATTTATTTTTGACCGAGGTTTTAGGCGTTTCTCGTTCGCATGTAAAAAAGCTTACCGACGACGGCAAGGTTTCGATAAACGAAAAGCCTTGTAAGTGCGGGGATAAAGTTAAACGCGGGGATAAAGTTTCGGTAGAATCCGAAGAGCCTATAAAGTTAGACTTAGAGCCGCAAAATATTCCCATCGACATAATTTATCAAGACGACGATTTTGCCGTTATCAACAAACAGCAGGGGCTTACCGTTCATTCGGGCGGCGGCACTAACGGCGGAACGCTTGTTAACGCTCTTTTATATCACTTGGATAAGTTAAGCGGCATAAACGGCGTTATACGGCCGGGAATCGTTCACCGAATAGACAAAGACACTTCGGGGCTTTTAGTCGTTGCAAAAAACGATAAAGCACACATAAGTCTTGCCGAACAAATACGCACCAAGTCGGCAAAAAGGATTTACCTTGCGCTTTTAGAGGGCGTATTAAAGTCCGATAACGGGCTTATAGACACACTTATTGCGCGAAGCGATAAAGACAGAAAGCTTATGGCGGTGTCCGATACAAAAGGTAGAAGAGCCGTAACCGAGTATAGGGTGGTAAAACGTTTCGAGGGCTACACGTTGTGTGAATTCTCGTTAAAAACGGGGCGAACGCACCAGATAAGGGTGCACGCAAAGTACTTGGGACACCCTGTGGTAGGCGATAAAGCTTACGGAATAAAAAAACAAAAATTTCAGTTAAACGGTCAACTTTTACATGCGTATAAACTCATTTTAAAACACCCGACAACGGGTGAGATTTTAGAGTTTACCGCACCGCTTCCCGACTATTTTACAAGCGTTTTAGACGGGCTTAAGGAAGTTTAAAAGCAAAACGCGACGCCGTAAAAGGCGCCGCTTATAAGAGAGATTAGTATTGAGTTTTAACATTTTAACTTATAAATCGTCCGCATCTTGAACGGGTTTTTCGCCTGTAAACGCAGAATTACCCGTATAGCTTCCTAAATAATCGAAGACGGACGAATACGTGTCGTTACTTACAATTTTGCGTTTTGCTTTTTTCCTTTCTGTCAGAGCGACTTTTGGAATTTTTTTCTCTTTTCATAATAATTCGCCTTAAGTTAAGGCAGTTTACCTCCTTGACAGTAATTTGAGCAGTTTCCTTTCTTTTATACAAAATTCGACAAAAATTATGAAAAACACGTTTTCCTTTAAAAAGATATTCGAGTATATAGATAAAATACTGTGCCCTAAAAACCACACTTGCAATCTTTGCGGTAAAGAGGTTTTTGGCGGCAATGATTTTTGTGACGAATGTAACGATAAAATGAAGGCTAACGACGGGATTATCTGTCAAAATTGCGGAAGAACAACCAATATTCCGACCAATCGCTGCTATTCTTGCAGCGGAGAATGGGCTGTGGATAAAGCAAGAAGCGCTTTTTTGTACGAGGACGGCGCAGAAGCAATTATCAAAAAGTTAAAATACGGCGGCAAAAAATATCTTGCAGAAATTTTAGCGCCGTATTTAAAAAACGTTTATATTAAAAATCTGTTCGCACCCGACGTTATAACATACGTTCCGATGACTCGTAAAAAAGAGAAAAAGCGCGGTTTCAATCAAGCTAAACTTATTGCCGATAATCTTGCAAAAATTGTCGATAATCGCTCTATAGCCCTACTTGTTAAGATAAAAGAAACCGAAGAACAAAAGCAACTCGACTTAAAAGAAAGACAGGAAAACTTGGCAAAGTGCTTTAAACTTATCGATAAAAATTCGGTAAAAGGTAAAAAGATTTTACTTATTGACGACGTACTTACCACGGGTGCGACCGCACACGTCATAGCAAAGGAGTTAAAGCGCGGCGGCGCCGAAAGCGTATATTTGCTTACGGTGGCGAGCGTTCAGCGAAGACTTGACAGTAGCGGACTTGTTTTTTAGCGAGGATAATTATAATTTATAAAGGTCCACAAGCGCCGATAATGCGGCGTCATAATTGCTATAATTATTATAAAAACCAGCCTATAGGACGGTTAACGAGAAAAATGAATTTTAAAAAAACGATTTGTCTTATACTTGTCATTATTACTTTTTGTGCCTTTTTCGGATGTGCGAAACAAAATGGTGATAGTTCGGGCTCCGCCGGCGGAACGATTTCGCCGTCTACAAACGGCTCCAACGAGGCTCAAGTAGTACTGCTTTTCGGTCAGTCGAATGCGGCGGGCTATACGCAAGATTGGTATTTAAACGGCACGGTAAGCCGCCAAAGGTATTACAATTTTTCAAAGGGTTTCGATAACGTGTTAATATCCTACGTTGCCGATTCGAACACGAGCGACGGCGAGTTTTTTGCCGTAACGCTCGGACAAGGACATTCTGAATACACTTTCGGACCCGAATTAGGCATTGCGGAGACCGTATCGGGCGGCAATGTTTATGGAAAAGTGTTTATCGTTAAGTATGCCTACGGCGGAACGAGGCTTACCGACAGATGGAGATCGCCCTCGAGCGGTCAATCGGGCGATTTATATCGCGGGGCGGTGGAATACACGCACTCCATGCTCGAAAAAATAAAACAAAGCGGACTTAATCCGTCCGTAAAAGCAATTTGTTGGATGCAAGGCGAATCCGACGCCGATGCGGACGCGCCCTACAATCTGTATATGGATTACGAGGAAGCTTTAATCGACGACTTAAGAAAGGAATTTTCCGACTATACCGCGGAAGGCGACGTAATAGGTTTTATAGATGCGGGCATTTCGGATTCTAAACCGTGGGTGCATTATAAAGCGATAAATACTGCGAAAAAGACGTTGGCTGATAAAAACCCTTCTTCGCACGTTTATCTCGATACGATAGGCGAAAAATTGACTTATCACTTAGAGCCTAGCGGAGAAGCCGACATATATCATTACGATTCGGCTTCGATGATAAAACTCGGTAACATGTTCGGCGAAAGTTTGCTTAATAACTTTCTTGACGTAATCGAATCTTAAGAAGACAAATTGCGGTGTTTTTTAATAAAAAAGCCGATAACGGGCTTATAGCCTCACTTTTCATGACTGTTTGGACGATTTGTCGACGGATATATGCATGTTTTCCGTCGGTCCGGGATATGAAGATTACGTGTTTTCGAGCGATTACAAAAATATGTTTTGACGATTGGTAAATAAATATTAAAAACGCTTCGGTCAGTCGCTAAAAACGCTTCACCGAAGCGTTTTTTTAACGCTCTAAGTTCGAATCTCTCTTTAACTTTAAAATAATACCTTTTGTCTTTTCATCTCGGTTATTCCACCGCTTCGGGGCGCTCCAACAAATCTTCGATATTACATCCCAATGCGCAAGACAGCTTGTAAAGAGTTTGAGCTTGAGCCTTGTCAATATCGTTTACTCGTTGTTCGTAAAGCTGTATGGAACGCAAAGATACTCCCGAAAGTTTAGCTAATTCCGATTGAGAAAGTTGCCGACTTTCTCTTATTTTTTTCAATTTTGTTTCGGTTTGTATCTCGTTATATTTTCGATCCATCGAATCGATAAATTGAGTTATATCCATTTCGTGAAAAACGGGATACATAGAAATAATTTCCGAAAGCGGAATGCGAGCGAAAATATCTTTGAATCGTTTTGCCGTTGTCCATTGATATTGAGCAAGAGCCCAACCTGCCCAATATTCAGGCGTTCTTCCTTCCGAATAAACATACTGCGGAAAAGTTTTATCGGGGTAAGCTGCTTTTAGAACAGATTTGGCAAGTTCTTCGCCAGACTTGCCCGAAATAATCGAGGGATTTCCTCTTTCAAATTGGGTGGAGATCTCCGATTGCGTAAACAATTTTGCAAACCAATCGGGGGATTGTTCGCAAGTGTTAATAGCGTAATCGAAGGCATTTGCCAAACTTGTTATGGCATCATTCAAATATAATTCGTTGTATGCGCGGATCGTCATTTTTCATTTCCTCTCTCAAAATATCCATTACGAATATATCGTCACGATAATTTCGACTTCTTTTAATTTCCTGTTGATATGTCTTTCGTGCAGTAGTATCGCGAGAAAGAAACTTAGGATAATAAATTTCTTTGTCTACGGGT
>CAYNLN010000028.1:0-18596 GCA_964398065.1 uncultured Christensenella sp.
TATGATATAAGCAATGATTGCTTTGATGGAAATGATTTTATTGCAACATATGAGGAGAATCTTCTAAGTGATGAAAAATTTCGTTATGAGTTAAATTATGATTTATCTCAAAAGAACAATAATACTGTAGTTCTAAATTAAGGACTGAATATTAAAACGAAAAGGCGACGCGTTTTTGCGTCGCCTTTAAGATTTTAGTTTAACGATTAGATATTGTTTTCGGGATTATCGTAATCGTAAGGCTTTTCTTCTTCGTTAGCGGTTTCTTCTTCGCTTACGGGTTCTGCCTCGTCGACCTCGGTAACTTCTTCGGGTTGTTTTGAAGCTTCTTCCAAAGCCTTTTGAGCGCGTTTAGCCTTGTTTTCGTTGATGATAGCCTGTGCTTTTTCGCGGCTGTTTCTGTTGTAGTAGTTGCCTTCGGAAATCTGAACTTTCTTATGCTTTTTAACGAGCATTCTGATAACGACTACGATAAGAACGAATAGGAGTACTGCGGAAATAATAATGGAAACGATTTGAAGAGCAACGTTAGCGGTTGCCGTGTTGTCCGTAACGGTGGTGTCTTCGTCGGAAGAATCATCGTCCGAAGTATCGTCGTCGGTAGTCGTAGTTTCGTCGAGTTCGGTTGCGGCGTGAATGGTTTCGTAAGAAGCAACGACGGAAGCGCCTTTAACGTATTCGGTATAAACAACTTCCTCATCGAAAGTACGGGTATAAGTTTGTTCGTTGCCGTCAGCGTCCGTGTATTTTACGGTAACGGGTTGTCTCGTGTAAGAAACCGTCTTAACGTCCGCGTCCGTAGTAACGAAGTCTGCGTTCATTTTTGCGGTGAAAGCGGCGAGGTCGACAGACGTAGAAGTGCTGACGTTATTAAACAATACCGTACCTTGACTTTGTTCGTTGCCGTCTCTCGAACCGTTCCAAAGTTCAACCCTGTAGCTGATGTCTTCGTCGCCGGTCGTTACGATAAAGTTTACGGTAACCCATTTATCGTTTGCCGTGGGCTTGTTGTCTGCGGTAACTTTAACGACCAAAGGCGTTTCGTTTACCGTAAGCGTGCCGAAATAGGAAAGGGGATCTGCGTTAGCGAGATATACGTAAGCGGTGCCGCTTAATACCTTTACTTGTACGGAAACAATCGTGGTCGTGTTTGCCGAAAGGGTTAATTGAGAACCGAGATAACCGTAAGATGCGGAAAGGTTGTTCTTTATCATTATCGGTTGAATTTCGGTGTCGCCCTTTAAAGAAGCGATAGCCGCTTTTTCGTCGTCGGTTAAAGACGTATAGTCGTTTGCGTATTTACTCGAAACGATACCTGCCGTAACGTTTTCGGAAGTGTAATCGGTTTCGGTACCGCCGACCATGGTGTGGTTTCCTACAACGCCCGTGTAGCCGGAAATGCCGGTAGCGGGTTTGGTTTGTAAATCTTGTTTTGTGGAAGTCGTTGCGGTGAAAGCGTAATCGGTATCTTCGTCTTCGTCTTCGGTAACGCCGTTAGGATATTCGTAACCTAAGGTGATTGTCGACGTATGGTCGGCAGAGGAGGACGCGATGTTGTATTCGGCTTCGGGAAGACTCTTTTCGTTGAAGCCTGTAAATAACGCATAACCTTGAGTGAGTTCATAGTCGGCTGCGCCGAATACGTTATCGGTCGTACCGAGCGTGAATTTAAAGCGAATGTATCTTGTAGTGCCGAGATCGTTTTTAACGAAAATAGAAACTTTTTGCCAAGTTTGACCCTTTTCGTCGGTCGAATAAGTGTCGTAGTCGGAAGAAACGGTAACCGTTCCGTAAACTTCGGAAGCAGCGCTGTCCTTTACTTCTTCTACTTCGATCTTAGCGCCGGGTTGACCGCTTACTTGTACGTTGACGTTGGTTAAGAAGTTGTACTGTTTGTATTCGCCGTTTTTAACTTCATAGGTTCCGGTCGTTATGGTGTAACTCGACGGAGTCGAAAGTTTAATATAAGCGGTTTTGGCGGTTTCGCCGTAAGGATTGGTTACGCCGTCTATACTTAAAGCGTTAAACGCGTCGATACCGGCGGTTGCGCCCTTTGCGTATTCGTCTTTGTTGTGTTGGAATACTTTATTGTAGTCTTGCGCTGCGATAACGGGTTCGAATTCCGTACCCGCGATTAAGTGCGAGAAAACGTATTTAACTACGGTTGCGTTTGCGTTTTCGTTGGTTACGTAAGTTTTGCTCGTTTGGGAAATCTTTAATTCGTCGGCTGTTTTAGCTTCGCCGTCGGCGTCGAAAAGGGAATACTCGGTCGCACCTTCGGTTTCTTGTTCGAAAGTATCTTGGTCGAGTTCTTCGAAGTGGATTTCGTCAAAGTAAGCGTAACCTTCTACGTATTCGTCCTTTTGTGTGTCGGAACCGAAACCGAGACCTACTGTTACGGTAAAGCTCGAAGAAGCGTAATCGCTCGTTTTAAGATAGATAGCATACTGTGCCCAGTTGCCGTTCGTGTTGATGTTCTTTAAAACGAAAGGACTTCTCGACGAGGAAAGGGTGTTATTAACGCTGATGTAAGCGCCGAATTCGTCGGTGTCTTGGATCGTCTTGAGGTCTTTAGTAAGTACCCAAGCGGAAATCTTTGCGTATCCCGTAGTCGTCGTGAGCGAAGAAGACGAAACGAATTTTTGAGCCGTGCCTCTGCCTTCGGTAGAGGTAACGTTGTGAATCATCAAAATCTTAGTGCCGCTCGTGCAAAGCTTGTCCTCGTTAGGATTATCTTCTGCGGTTTCTTCGTCGTAGACGTATCTGTTGCCGCCGAGACCTAAAGATTCGGGCGTCTTAGGATTCCAATAAGTATCGTCGTCGTTTTTCGGGAAGTTGTTCGTAGACGCTATAGCGTTGTACGCTTCGTCCTCGGTGTCGATAATACCGGAGTTTTTCGTGGAAGAAACAGCGGATGTCGAATATGAATTGTCACGATATCTTGTCCAGTTGATACCGGTATATACGGGGAATGTCACGTCGTCACCCGAAGTGCCGAACTCGAAGTCGCCGTTTTTAATCGACTGGTAGTCCGTTGCGGTTACCGTCGTTTCTTCATCGTCGTCCGATGACGTAGAGGAGCTGTCACTTGAATCGCTGCATGCTACGCTGAAAGCAAGGCAAAATGCCAATGTAAGCGCTACAAAAAGCGTGAAAAATTTCTTCAAGTCAAACTTTCTGATTTTGTTCATATCTCACCTTTATATGTCAATTTATATTTTGCCGATTGACTAACAGATATGATTATACAATACTTGAAAACAAAAATCAATCTTTTAAACCGAATAATTACGAAAATAACTTAAAAAATACCGAGTTTGAGGTAAAAAATTCTTAAAAAGCAAAATAAACGGGCGAAAATTCCGCATTATACTTTTATGAAGAAAAAAAACGAGTTCATTTTGTTTCTCCTTTTAGGCGCGGCGGTCGGTGCGGTTAACGGGTTTTTCGGCGGAGGCGGCGGTATGATTGTAGTGCCGCTTCTTATTTCCGCGTGCGCTTTTTCGAGAAAGCAAGCCCATGCGACCGCTCTTATCGTAATATTGCCGATTTCAGTCGTTTCGGCTATAGTGTATGCAATTAGCGGCGAGTTTGATTTTTCATTGGTTCTTCCCGTTACGATAGGGGTTACGGGCGGCGGGGTTATAGGTGCGTTTTTGCTGAATAAACTTAACGAAAGTTGGGTTAAATACGTGTTCAGTTTCTTAATTCTGGCTGCCGGCGTAAAACTGCTTTTCTTTTAGATTTTTGCGGCGTTTTATTCGAAAAATCGGCGTATAGGTCGATTATCGGCAAAAAACGGAAATAAAAGGTAAAGGGCGGAAGTTACATATATGAAAGATTTTTTTATCTATTTGCTTTGCGGCGTCGTATCGGGGGTGCTCGGCGGTATGGGTATGGGCGGAGGAACGCTTTTAATACCGATACTGACCATTTTTTGCAACGTAAACCAGCATATTGCACAAGAGGCTAATTTGGTAAGTTTTATTCCTATGGCGATAATTGCTTCCGCAATACATTTGAAAAACGGCTTCGTTAAAAAGGAAGGTATTATCGAAATAGTAGTTCCCGCCCTTATATTTGCGGTGGGCGCGGGTATTTTGGCAAAGAGTATAAACGGCGACGTTTTGCAAAAAATTTTCGGCGGTTTTCTTTTGCTTACGGCTGTTTTTGCATTTTTTGCCGACAAAATCAATTTTAAAAAGAAAAAATAGTTACATTAATTTTACAGAAACGCCGAAAATCGGGTGCGTTTTTCAATCGAATTGTACAAAATGCACAAAATCCGAAAGCATAAAAATTTTTGAAAAAGCAAAAAAGTGTTAAAAAATTGAAATATTCGGAATAAAAATGCAAAATCCGTATTTTAAAACTCGCAAACGGCACAAAATAATCGAAAAATTGCACAAATATCTCAAAAACTATGGAAAAATCCAAAAGTTAGTGTTATAATTTACGCGGAAATAAATTTTACGTAACTTAGGGTCCGCTTAAACATACTTTGTCGGACGAAAAGGAAATTATAATATGGAAAAAGTTGGTATTATCGACTTAGGGTCGAATTCGGCGAGGCTTGTTATAGTCGAGATGCTCGGCGACGGACACTATATGGTCGTCGATCAAATTAAAGAGAGCGTCAGGCTCGGTCAAGACATGGAAAGGGACGGCTTTTTAAAACCCCAACGTATTGCCGAAACGATAAAAACGTTAAAAATGTTCCGTAGGCTTTGTTACGCGTACGGTATCGAAAAGATTATAGCGGTTGCCACCGCGGCTGTTCGTCGCGCTAAAAACCAGCGCAGTTTTCTCGACGAAGTCGCAAACAGTTGCGGTATAAAACTTAAAGTTCTTTCCGCCGAGGAAGAAGCAATGTATGTTTATCGCGGTATTATAAACACGATGGACATTCCTAAAGGGCTTGTCGTCGAAGTATCCGGCGGCGGTACGAAGATTATCTATTATAACAGACGTAATCTTTTGAACTTTGCGACGCTTCCTTTCGGTGCGATTACATTGACGGAACTTTTTGCGGGCGACGGGCTTTCGGGTGAGGAGCAGGCTGAAAAAATCGAAAAGTTTTTCGAACAACAACTCGGCTCTATCGATTGGCTTAAAGACATTGACCCAGAAACTCAACTCATTTTGGTAGGCGGTTCTTTCCGTAGCCTCGGAAGAATTAGCAAAATGATGCGCAAAAGTCCTTACACCATCGTTCATAATTATCATATTCCCGAAAGCGAATTCGATACTATCTATCATAAGCTTGCGGGTATGGAACTCGATAAAAAGAAACGTATCAAAGGCGTTTCGTCGGCACGTGCGGATATACTTCCGTCGGCGCTTGCGGCGGTTAAGCCCTTCTTTAAAAAATGCGGCTTTACCGAGGCTGTTATTTCGGGCAGCGGTTTAAGAGAGGGCATTATGTTTAACTACGCTATGCCGTCTACTTTCGAAAAACCTATTTCGGACGTGCTCGGGTATAGTTTGAAAACGCTCGTTAAATACTATCACTGCAACGAAAGCCACGTCGAACAAGTGCTCAATTTGTGTATTCAACTGTTTAAGCAATTAAGGGTTTTGCATAAATTCCCGCGGCAATATATGCGTATTTTAAAGGTTGCGGCAATGTTACACGATTCGGGTACGAGCATTAAGTATTACGACTTCCAAAAGCACTCAGCATACATTATTTTGAATTCTGCGCTTTACGGAATTTCTCAGCGCGAAATAGTTCTTGCGGCGCTTGTTGCGTCCGTATACAAAAACGACGACTTTTCTATGAGCGAACTCGTTAAGTATAAAGAGTTTATTACCGAAGAAGACGTCGACGTTATCCGTAAACTTGCAATAATTCTTCGTATCGCCGAAGCGCTCGACAGAAGTATGGCAGGTTCCGTAGTGGGGCTTTCCTGTGATATATTAGGCGACTCCGTTATTATGAAAACAGAGTTGAACGGCGACGCTTCGCTCGAAATTAAAGAGGCTATGACGGGCTCGCAAGACTTTAGAAGAATATTTAAAAAGAACCTCGATATACTGTAATCGGGTATAAAAATACCGCCTTGACTGTCTGGCTTAGATGGCTTCAAGGCGGTTTTTTATATTAAAAATGTCGTTAACGGGCTTATAGCCCCGTTTTTATTATTTATCTGCTTCTTCCTTTTTAACTTCCAACACGGCGGTTTCAGAAAATCTTTTAACGGATTCTATCGCGCTTTCGCAAACGGATTTTGCGGAATATCCTTCGGATACGCAAAGAAGCCTTGTCGAGGAGGAATAAAGTTTAAAAAAGAAATTACCGTTTTTATCGAGTGAAATTGCAAAATTATTTTTTGCAACGTTGTTTTTTATCGTTTCGATTCCGCTTTTAACGCCCGAAAGTGCCGTATAGGTTTCGCTTCTTAACAAAACTTCTCCGTTGGAGGCTACAAGATTTGCCGCATATTTGCCGTCTTCTTTATATATAAGCCATTTGCCGGCGTATTTTATAGGCTGATTTTCTTGTTGCGGTTTAGCGTTGGCGCTTCTTTGCGGGTAATATTTGTTGCGTTCCTTTTTTTGTTGTTCTTTAGCGGGGCGGGTATCGGGTGCCGAATCGGTTTTTTCTTCTTTTAAACTTTCGTTACTTGTCTCGTTTTTGCCGTTTTCGGGCTTATAGGCGGACTTATCGCTTGTATCCGTAGGAAAAACGGGTTGATTTTCGGTAACTTTCGACGCGGCGGCTTCTTTAGTGGCGGCGGCTTCTTTAGCGGCGGCTGCTACTTCGGTTTTCTCTAAAACGGGTTCTGCCGTTTCGGAACTGCTTTCGGTCAAGGGTTCTTCTGCGTTTATCGTAACGACTTCTTCGTTTTTTTGCAAATGACCGTTTTTTGTTTCCTCGTTAAGTACGGGGTCTAAAAAAAGCGAATCTTGCGTTTCCGAATGCGGAAGGCTAAGTAAAGAATCCGCTGCGGTATACACTTCTTTCCTATGTTGGGATTTTTGATAGCGGCGCTTTCTTAAAAAAACGATAAGCACTATTGCCGCCGCGCAAACAATCATAATTAAAAGCGTGGTGTATACCAATCTCATATTATCTTTAAAATATTGAATTAAAACGTCCATATGTAATACCTCTTGACAATTATTTTAACGCAATTTAATTATTTAGTCAAATGAAAAGTGAAAATTGTAGAGTTTTTGATAAAATTGTGGTACAATACAAGCGAAATATAAATAAAAATTAGGTGAGAAATGATTTATTCGGTAATAATCGTCGGCGGCGGATTCTCCGGACTAACGTTAATGAACGAACTGATTAAGGACGACGCTTGCTTTTTATTGCTTGAAAAAAACGACAGGCTCGGTAAAAAAATACTTGCGACGGGTAACGGCAGGGGCAACGTTTCTAACGTAGACATAAGCGCAGACAGTTATCACGGCACTTGTCGCAGTTTTTGCGAATATGCTTTAAAAACATACGATAACGGGCATATACGCAACTTTTTCGAGGAAAAGGGCGTGCTTTTAACAAGTGAAAACGGAAGGATGTATCCGCTTTCCTTGCAAGCAAACGCAGTTCTCGACGCATTAAGACTCGGTGCCGACGACAAAAAAGTTAAAACCTCGTGCGAGGTAACCGATATAACTTACGATCGAAAACAACAACTTTTCAAAGTTTATACCGAAAAGGGCGATTATTTGTCGAAAAAAGTCGTTTTATGCGTCGGGGGAAAGGCGGCGCCGCATTTCGGCACGGACGGCAAGTCTTATCGCCTTGCGGAAAAGTTCGGGCACGTAGTTACGAATTTATACCCGTCGTTAGTGCAACTTACGGCAAACAAGGAAGATATAAAAGGGCTTAAGGGCGTAAAAGAAAACGCAAAAGTTACGGCGCGGCTTAACAAACAAATTTTGTCTTGTATAGAAGGCGATATTTTGTTTACCGATAACGGCGTAAGCGGAAACACGGTGTTTTATTTGTCGTCATATATTACCGATAAACAAGGCGTTTCGCTTTACGTCGACTACTTGCCGAGTGTCGACAAAGAAGTTTGCGTCGACAGTTTGAAAAAAAGGCGCTCGGCTTTTCCCGATTTAGCCGTAGAAAGTTTTTTAAGCGGTCTGGTACACAGCAGAATCGGTTATAAAACGGTTAGCGATGTTTTTAAGGAAAAAACAAATTCGCTGAAATACAAAAACGTTAACGACGACGATATAAATAAACTTGTCGAAAAACTTAAAAATACCGTCATAAGAATAACGGGAAACACGGGGTTTTCCAACTGTCAAGTGACGAAAGGCGGAATTTTTACCAACCAAGTCGATAACGTAACAATGGAAAGCAAGCTCGTAAAAGGTTTGTATTTTTGCGGCGAAGTTTTAGATATCGACGGCAACTGCGGCGGATATAATCTTCAGTGGGCGTTTTCTTCGGCGCAGTGCGTGTATAACGCTATTAAAGGTGAAAAATGATTACTGTAACGTTAACGCCTTACGATAACGAGTATTCCGCCATCGAAAAAGCAGCTAAAAAGCTCGGCGTAAAAGAGAAAGAAGTTAAAATACTTAAAAAATCAATCGATGCAAGGCATAAAAACAATATAAAAATACTTTACACGCTCGGCGTAAAAACCGAGTGCGAAAAAGAATATCCGTCTATCGACACGAATAAAAAAGTCGCCGTAATAGGTGCGGGGCCCGCGGGGCTTTTTTGTGCGCTTACGCTTCTTCGCCACGGCATAAAGCCGATAATTTTCGAAAGAGGTTCTAAGGTGGAAAAAAGAAGCGAAAAAGTCGAGGCTTTTTGTAACGGAAAGGAGTTAGACGTTAATTGCAACGTGCAATTCGGCGAAGGCGGTGCGGGTACTTTTTCCGACGGAAAATTGAACACAGGCGTCAATAACGGGCTTATAGCCGAGGTTTTGCAAGATTTTGTAGATTGCGGCGCCCCTTGTGACATACTCTATCTTAACAAGCCGCACATAGGAAGCGATAAGCTTAAAGTCGTTGTAAAAAACTTAAGACTGCTTATAGAAAAATTAGGCGGAAAATTTTACTTCGACACGAAAGTCGACGACTTTATATTTAAAGACAACAAAATCCAAGCCCTTTCGGCGCTCGGCGATGAATTCAAAGTAGATTACACGGTGCTTGCAATAGGGCACAGCGCAAGGGATACGTTTAAAGTTTTGTACGATAAAGGTCTGTCAATGGAAAGCAAAAACTTTGCGGTAGGTCTTAGGGTTGAACAGTTACAAGACGTTATCGACGAGGATAGATACGGCAAGTTTAAAAATTGTAAAACTTTGCCGCCATCCGACTATAAACTCGTAAGTCATGCGTCCGAAAGAAGCGTGTTTACTTTTTGTATGTGTCCGGGCGGCATAGTCATTCCTGCCGCAAGCGAGGAAAACTCCGTTGTGGTAAACGGTATGAGTAACTACTTAAGAAACGAGAAAAACGCAAACAGTGCAGTGATTGCCGAAGTCAGAAGATCCGATTTTGCATCCGATGCGCCGCTTGCGGGCGTTGATTTTCAAAGGATGCTCGAAAGACGTGCTTTTTTACTCGGCGGAGGCGATTATACTGCGCCCGTCGAACTGTGCGAGGATTTTATAAAAGGTAACCGTCCGACCGTGCTAAAAGGCGTTTATCCGACCTATAGGCGGGAATTTAGTGTTTCGGACTTAAGAAAAATCTTTCCCGATTCCGTTACCGAAAGTCTTCAAAAGGGACTTTTCGATATGGACGGAAAAATTAAAGGCTTTGCTTCTAACGGCGCAGTCCTTACGGGCGTCGAATCGAGAACGTCTTCCCCCGTAAGAATTTTGCGCGGAGAAAATTACGAAAGTATAAGCCACAAAGGCATTTATCCTTGCGGCGAGGGTTGCGGGTACGCCGGCGGCATTATGAGCGCGGCAATCGACGGTATTAAAGTCGCCGAAAGTATTTTTAATAAAATTAAAGAAAGCGAGGCGTGATAATATGTGCAAATGCGCAATAATTGCAAACGGGTATTGTCGTATCGACGCGATGACGGATCAAGTCGAGTCCATAAAAAATGCGCTTTTAAAAAGAGGACTTTATGTCGACGTGATTTACACCGACAGACTTATAGCGTATTTAAAAGACTCGAACGTAGTTGTTTTACCCGACGATTACCTTTTTATCGTTTATTTGGATAAGGACGTTTATTTATCGCATTTGTTAGAAAAGTCGGGCTATAGGCTGGTTAACAGCGCAAAAGCCATTGAACTATGCGACGATAAAATGAAAACTTGCATATCCCTTGCGGGTGAAAACGTCGCGTTTCCCGATACTATATCGTCGCCGCTCAACTATGTCGGCGCCCCCGATGATTTATATAAAGAAATCGAAAATCGCTTGGGATACCCCGTTATTATAAAAGAAGTTTACGGTTCGATGGGTAAAAGCGTCTACCTTTGCAAAAATCGCGACGAACTTATCTCGATGCGTAATTCCCTCATAAATAAGCCCCATCTATATCAAAAATTTACGGGCACTATGGGTAAAGACGTTCGCGTAATAGTTATCGGCGGCAAGGCAATAGGCGCAATGGAAAGAGTCAATAAAAACGATTTTAGGTCCAACATTCAAGCGGGTGGCAAGGGTAGCGCAGTGCCGCTTGACGAAAATCTGAAAGCAGTTTCGGAAAAAGCGGCGAACGTTTTAGGACTCGATTATTGCGGCGTCGACGTTTTAAACGATAACGGAAAATATTTTATTTGCGAAGTCAACAGCAACGCCTTTTTTAAAGGTTTTGCATCGGCTATGGGAATAGACGTTGCTGCCGTATATGCGGACTATTTGGTAAAAAAGTACGTTTTGCGTTAATTTGCCTTGTTTGCAATAATTAATTCAAAAAAATTGTTCAAAATTTAAAATGCATTCAAAATTAAGTTGCTTGTTTTTGTAAAAACTGCTACAATATATAGTGTAGCAGAGGGCGGGGGGGGGCTCGCCGCAAATACACGGTAACTTATTTTTTTCGGAGTGTATATGAAGATTACTTATTTGGGACATTCGTGCTTTTTTCTCGAAGGCGAAAAATCCCTTGTCACGGACCCGTTTTCGGGAATCGGTTACGAACTAAAAAGAGTAAAAGCCGATTACGTTTTATCTTCGCACGACCATTTTGACCACAATGCGATAGGATTAGTCGACTATGGTGTTGCGATAAAATCGCCCGACGACATACAAACGGCAAAGGATATATCGTTGCGCGCGATATCTTCTTATCACGACAATCGTTCGGGAAGTTTACGCGGAATAAATTACATATATCGATTTACGCTCGACAACATAACCTTTACCCATCTCGGCGATTTGGGCGAGGATTACTCGGATAAAATTGTCGAGGCGATAGGCGAAACCGACGTTTTATTCGTGCCGGTCGGCGGAAAATACACCGTTGACGGAAAAACCGCAGCAAAGTACGTCAAAGCGATAAATCCTAAAATTACGATTCCCATGCATTATAAGACAAAACGGTCTTCTATAGACATAAGCGATAACGGGGATTTTCTGAGAGAATTTACCGATATTAAATACCAACCAACGTCAATTATGCTTGAAAAAGCCGACTTGACCGCTAAAAACACGGTTTACGTGTTCGATACAGAAAATTATTGAGGATATTACAATGGACAGAGAACAATACGACGATTACACTATAAGCGAACTTCGCTCGGTCTTAGCAGGACTCGGCGGCGCACCCGGCAACAAGAAAAAAGCCGTACTCATCGACGAGATAGAAAAAATACGCGAAGGCGTTATTAAACCCGTTCGTTCTAACAGAGGACGTAGGTCGTCGCGTCAAAAAAGAACGGACACAAACCAAGGTCGCCGCAAAGGCGAAGTCGAAAATAACGAAGACAACGACGTTTTAAACGACTTTATTAAGGATACCGAAGTCGAAGGTATTTTAGAAACGGTTTCCGACGGCGGATATTTGGTAGGGCTTAATTTTATGCCTACTAAAAAGGATTTATATGTCTCTTCGCGCATAATATCGGAAAACCACCTCGCCTCGGGCGACAGAATATGCGGGCTTGCGGGAAAAGGTTTTTCGATAAATACAGCCGAACTTAAAAACGTAATTTCAGTTAACGGCAAGGAAAAAAGGAGTCTTCCGCAAACGCATTTCGAAGATTTGACGATAGCTCCGATAAACGAAAAGATAACGCTATCTTCTGGCGATAACTTACTGCTTAGCACAATCGACGTTTTAGCGCCTATCGGTAAAGGACAGCGCGGTATAGTCGTTTCGCCGCAAACCGCGTACAAAATTACATTTATAAAAGCGCTTGCACATTCGCTCTCGCAAAAGAAAGAAATGAAAACCATACTCGTGCTTATCGACGAGCGCCCCGAAGATTTGGCGGCGATAAAATCCTCGTGCTTCGACGTCGAAATAGCCGCAACGACTTTCGACCGTGGTCCTAAGGAACATATCGCGGTTTGTAAAACTGCGTTCGAAAGGGCAAAATCGCTTGCCGCCGACGGAAACGACGTTATGATTGTTTTTGATTCGGCAACCAAACTTGTTAAAGCATATTATCGCGACGCTTTGCAAAAAGACGAACAGCAAAGTTACGCGACGCAAAGTTCGATATTGAAAGTCAAACAGCATTTAGCGACGGCGCGTAATTTAACAAGCGGAAGCATTTCCGTACTTGCATTTGCGGATATTGCTTCGGATTTGGCAGAGGATAAGGCTATTTCCGAAGAATTAAAACAGATTTGTAATATGCAACTCGTATTTTCGCAAAAAGCAATTCAAAAAAGGGTTTTCCCGCCAATCGATTTGAGTCTAAGTTACAGCGAAAATCAAGACGTTTTACTTTCCGAAAAGGATTTTGCGATATGCGATACGATACGACAAATCGTGATTAGCAGTCCTAAAGCCGAAGAGGAAATCTTAAAAGTTTTGCAAAAAAATATTGACGACGATAGATTGCAAGATAAACTTTTAGAAGTTAAAGTATCTGCAAAAAACTGCAATAATGGGCTTATAGACTGACTTTTTATAAAAGTTTAGCAAAATAATCGAAAATTAAGTTGCCAAAGCGCGGTAATCTTTCGGGGTGAAACTGCGTTAAAAATACGTTCTTGTATGTTAGGCATTCGACGGTTTTGTCGCAAGATACGGCGGCAACGGATAAATTGTTTCCGATAAGGTCTATCGCTTGGTGATGGGCACTGTTTATCGTTAAAGACTTTCCGAACATTTCGTACATCGGAAGGTTTTTAACGTTAAGACATAAATGAGTGCGGTCTACCGAATTAATTTGACCGTGCATGTCTATATGCTGTTTAAGCGTTCCGCCTAAAAACACGTTGACAACTTGCATACCCCTACAAATACCGAAAATCGGTTTGTGTTTCGAAAGGGCTTTTTGTAAGTGAAAAAACTCCAACTGATCTCTATACTTATCGACATCTTTAGAAAAAGTGTTTGTCTGTCCGTAGGCGCAAGGAGATATATCTCCGCCACCCGTTAACAGTAGCCCGTCGTACGATTCGTCGGTATTGAAAACGGGCTTTACACCGATTTTTAAAAGGGCGTTTACGTATGACTTTTTAGGAAATAAAACCAACACTTTTTTATACACGTACTACTATATGAAAATTTTCTGTTAAAGGTACCAAATGAAAACAATAGCTATTTTGACGGCATTAAACGCAGAAGGTAAACAGTTTGAAACTGTTTTCGGAAACCCTGTAAAAACCGACCTATACGGGCACTTTTCGGTAAAAACTTACGAGTACGAGGGTAATACCGTATTGCTTGCAAAATCGGGCGTAGGCGAAATTTTAGCCGCTGCGTGTTCGCAGCTTCTCGTTGCCGTGTATAAAGCCGACCTAATAATAAACTTCGGGCTTTCGGGCGGATATAAATGCCACAAACGAGGGGATACGGCGGTTGTAACGAAAGTCGTGCATTATGACTTCGACACTTCTAAAATCGATAATTGTAAGCCCGCACATTACGTCGATATGTTCGAGTCGGAATATATCGAAACCGACAAAGAACTCGTAAGCCTTGCAAAAAATGTCGATAACGGGCTTATAGAGGGACTTTTGGCGTCGGGTGATAAGTTTATCGCCGACGAAAAAGTCAAGGAAGATTTATACAATTTATACAATGCGACGTTATATGATATGGAAGCCGCTGCGGTTACTATAGTATGCAAAAACAGCGGCGTAAAACATCTTATAATTAAAGTCGTGTCGGATTCGGGAAACTCCGAAGAGTTTTACGAGTTTAAAGACTTTATTAAAGACACTAAGACAAAATTTATCGATCTTGTACAAAGGATTATCGATAATTATATACGATAAAATATGATTTCATCTTTAATTGTTACCGGGATTACTTCGGTTGCTCTTATATGTTCGGTTCTTTTTAAACCGCAAATTAATTTAGGAAAAAAATCAATCAAACTTTACGCTTGGATTCCGCTTATCGGCGGAATCTTTGCCGTTATTTTTAGTATTATACCTTTAAAATCCGTGTTTTCGATACTTACGTCGTCGGCGGCGTCTAACCCGATAAAAATAATCGTGTTGTTTATTTCGATGAGTTTAATGTCGGTTTTGCTTGACGAAAGCGGCTTTTTCGAATACGTTGCGGCAACCATAGCCGAAAGGGCGGGGAGAAGTCAATTAGGTATATACATAGCGTTTTACGTAACGGTATCCGTGCTTACCGTGTTTACCTCCAACGACGTAGTGATTTTAACGTTTACTCCTTTTATTTGTCAATTCTGTAAAAGGCTTGACATCGATCCGCTCCCATATGTTATAACCGAATTCGTCGGCGCAAACACTTGGAGTCTTTTGTTTTTAATCGGAAACCCCACTAACGTGTTTTTATCGCAAGCATACGATATTTCTTTTTCTGAATATTTTCTCAGAATGTGGCTACCGACTGTTTTTTGCGGTCTTTCATCGTTTTTCGCGCTTATGCTTATATTTCGTAAAAAACTCAAAAAGCCCGTCTATAGGTCGGTTAACGACATAAAAATCAAAGATAAGACATCTGCCGCGGTAGGGCTTTTATTCTTGCTTGTGACAACGTGTTTAATTGCGGTTTCGTCGCAAATAAATTTTGAAATGTGGCTAATCGCTTTTATTATGGCTGCTTTGCAATATTTATCGGTGTCGATTATAAGGCTGTGTCGCAAAAAGGACGTTACGTTGGTCAAAAATGCCGTCCGTCGTGCCCCCTGGGAAATGATTCCGCTTGTTTTGGGAATGTTTATTTTGGTTGCATCCTTAAATTATACGGGCGTAACTAAGGCAATAAGCGAACTTATCGGTGAAGATTATCCGATAATAAAGTACGGCATATTGTCTACGCTTATGTCAAACGTAACGAACAACATTCCTATGAGTGTTCTGTTTTCATCGATAACCGCCGAAATTGCAGACCCTTACTCATGTTTAGAAGCCGTTTACAGTACCGTAATCGGTTCCAACATAGGTGCGTTTTTAACGCCGATGGGCGCGCTTGCGGGGATAATGTTTACGTCTATCGTAAAGAAATATTACAAAGATTTCGGCTTTAAAAAGTTTGTGCGTTGCGGGTCGGTAATCGTTGCGATTTCACTCGTTTTCGGGCTTATAGGCTTATATTTATCTTATCTTATAGTTTGATTTTACAAATTTTTTCATATTTTATTTTGTTTAACAATACTTTATAGTATAGGAAATCGAAATATGAAGAAACTATCCCTTAGTGCGGCTCGAAAAATTGCGTTTATAGGATGCTTTTTGTTTATAGCGGTAGTCGGGATAATATGTTTTTCGAAAGACCCCGTAGTTTCGATTGTCAGCGGTGAATCTTACGCGCCGATTTATAAGGGCAGCGAAGAATCGCCGCGGGTCGCTTTAATGTTCAACGTGTATGAAAACACCGAAACGGTCAATGAAATTTTAGACGTATTAAAACAATACGACGTTAAGGCGACTTTCTTTGTAGGCGGCTGTTGGGCGGACGATAATAACGAGACGCTTAAAAGAATTACGGCGGAAGGGCACACGCTCGGTAATCACGGGTATTTTCACAAAAACCATAAAAAGTTATCCGAAGCCGAAAATTACGCGGAGATAAAAAATAATCACGACCTTATATTGGCGATAACCGGAAAAAAAATGAATTTGTTCGCACCGCCCTCGGGCTCGTTTTCGAAAACGACGCTCATAGTTGCCGAAAAGTTAGGCTATAGGACGATTATGTGGTCGAAAGATACAATAGATTGGCGGGATAGCGACGTTAATTTGATAATAAAGCGCGCAACCGAAATTCAAAACGGAGACTTTATCTTGATGCATCCTAAAAAGCATACCTTAAAGGCTCTTCCCGAAATTCTCGATTTTTACAAGGAGAAAGGCGTTACCCCCGTAACGGTAGACGCTTGTATTTAAAAATGCTTAAAATCATTCAATTAAATAACGGAATAAGGTTACTACTTAATAAAATCGACGGCTCGTATTCCGTGTCTTTCGGTATTTTCGTCGGTGCGGGCAGCAGTAACGAAACGTTAGCGGAAAACGGTATTTCTCATTTTATCGAGCACGTAACCTTTAAAGGCACAAAAAAACGCAACAGTTTCGATATTTCAAACGATATCGAAATGATGGGTGCCGATATAAACGCTTACACGACAAGGAATATGACTTGTTATTACGTAAAATCCACCGTCGAGCATACTAAAGACGCATTCGACGTTCTTTCGGACATTTTTTTAAATTCGACTTACGACGAAGAAGAACTCGAGAAGGAAAAAGGCGTCATCGTGCAGGAAATCAATATGTACGACGACACGCCGGACGATTTGTGCGCGGACCTTTTGCTTCGAGCCTATTTCGGTAAGCAAGGTTACGGCGCACGTATTTTAGGCAGTAAAAAAAGAGTCGAATCCTTTACGAAAAGCGATATTTTAAACTATAAAAGAAAATATTACACCACCGACAATATAGTCGTTTCGGTTTGCGGCGGATTCGACGAAAAGGAAATCATAAGCCTTGTAAACGATTATTTCGGCGGATTAGAAAAGTCCGTAATGACAAAAAAACCGCTTATCAACACCTCGAATTTAGGCGGCAGCGTCGCAAAGAGCAAAAACATTGCGCAAACGCATATTGCTTTAGGGTTCGAAACGGTAGGTTTGTCCGACGAGAATTTGGACGCCTTCAGCGTCTTAACTTACGTTTTGGGCGGGGGGATGAGCAGTAGGCTTTTTCAATCGGTAAGGGAAAAGTCGGGACTTTGTTACAGCGTTTATTCTTACGCGACTGCTTTTGCCGATTGCGGTTTCGGTATGGTTTACGCCGGCGTCGACCCTAAAAATTTAGAGGCGTCTTTAGAGGCTGTTATGACGGAAATGACCAAACTAAAGAATGATAAAATTTCCGACGAAGAGTTTACAAGAAGTAGAGAACAAATGAAATCGGGTCTTGTTTTTGCGCAAGAAAGCGTATCTTCGCAAATGCAAATACACGCAAAACGTTTACTTTTATCGGGCGAAGTTTTGGATTTCGGTGAACGCCTAAACAGGGTAAACAAAATGAAAAAAAGCGACGTTAACGGGCTTATAGACCGACTTTTTAATATAAATAACCTTTCAAAAGCAGTAGTGGGTAAGGGTGTTAAACCGCTATAAGTCGCTTTTAAAAAAATAGTTGAAAGTATTTTGTCGCTTTTTACTTGACTTTGAAAAATTTTTTTTGTATAATTTATCCGTAAATAACTTTAACGAAGGATTTCGGTATATAACTATGAACATCGTAGAACTGTCTGAAAAGAACATTCAGGAGGCAACTAATTTATTCGTTTTAGCTAAGCAAGATTTTTACCAAGCAATCGGCAAAGATATAAACTCCGTTAACGTGGAGGAGGTTTTAAAAGTTTCCGACGAAACCGTTACGACCTATCTACTTGCCGATAAAGGCGTGTATCAAAGTCTTGTTACCGTAAATAAGCCTACGTCTACGATTGACAATCTATGGATAAACTTCGACATCATCGAAGAACAGTATTTAAGTAAGTTTATGGAATTCGTTATCAAACAGTTTTCCGCCATCACGCTCGTCTTTTTGTGGGTTGATACGACCGACGAAAAGCTTACGCATATGGTGGAGGATTACGGTTTCGAATACACGGGAGAGCAAAATTACATCGACGGCGAGAAAAACATTTTAAACCTAAGATACGTGTATAAACGCAGAAAATAATTTTACGTCGTGTTGTGCCGTTTTAAAAAAGTTTGGAAAATGTTTTGAAAAGTAAAGTAAAATAAAAGAAAACGTCGTAATAAAACGCGCATATATGCGATAAGTTACACATTTTTATAAATTTAGCGATTTTATTTGTAAATCTTGTTGCAAAATCCGTTTGTTTATTGTATAATGTACAAGCAAAACGATGGTTTGGCAAAAAAATATATTCGGAAAGTTATCGAAGAGGTCATAACGGCCCGCACTCGAAATGCGGTACACCGGTAACGGTGTCAAGGGTTCGAATCCCTTACTTTCCGCCATTCAAAACCTAAATCGAACCCATAAAGTTTGGTTTAGGTTTTTTGTTT
>CAYNLN010000029.1:0-17093 GCA_964398065.1 uncultured Christensenella sp.
GCGCAACTGCTCTAACGTTATTTGTTATTGCTGACTGTTTTTTTGGTACATATAATATATACTCAAATTAATTGACAGAAACTTTTTCATCAAATTGCTATTTGAAATTTGAATCAATTCATTTCCTTCTATTCAGTTTTTAATCTACAAATGATTGAGCAAACTGCTCAACGAGTGCTGTTTTTCGATGACAGCCTATACATAATAACACAAGTGGATTTTTAAGTCAACTGTTTTTTCGAACTTTTTAAAACTTTTTAAAACTTTTTTAAAAAAGATTTGTAAGCCTCGATTTATTACATTTAACTTTGTTGTTTCCGAAAAATTCGGAAGTCGACTCGTGTCAACGTATGCGTCTATTAAACTACATTTTGAATTTTTTGTCAACTGTTTTTTCGGGCTTTTCTTATTATTTTTGACTTTTTTCTTAATTTTTTTGCGTTACACAATATGTTGGGGTCGGGCTTTCAAAAAGGCACAAGAATACAGCGTTTTTGCAGCCTTTAAATTTGTAATTTTCATCGTGCGGCGCAAATTTCGGTTTTTATATAATTTCTTTTTGTTTGTTTTCGACCTTGTTCGACAAAAACCGCTTCGTTATATTACCCGTTTTTTCCGCCGCCCGAGCCTTTTGTTAAAAGAATCTTCTTTTACAATAAAACTTGTTGTTTTATTGTTTTTAACGAACAAACCTCTCCACTTTCGTCCTTGACGTTTCGTTAACATTTATTATATATATTCGCGCGCACATACACGCGCACGCGCGCATCATTATTTTTTATCTATGAAAATATTTGACTTTGTTTTAAAGACCTGCTAAAATAATAGAGTCGAGGGGTGGCAGGCGCACCCCCTCGCTCCGTCCGTTTCGGTTTGTTTTGAAATGCTTAACCGAAACGGCTTTCTTTATTTGCCGATGTACTTAAACAAATCAACGATTTGTTCAGCCGTCCGGCATTGTTTTTCGAGATAATCGATTAACTTGCGACGTTCGTCAATCGTCATTGCTTGCTCCTCGGTCGTATTTTTTGTATTTTCGACTTCCGTTTTTTTGCACGTCTTTATTTTGCAGTGTACCCCGTCCGCTTAGGCGAAAGCGTTAAGGATTCTTTCTCTCTTTTTTCGACTTGCGGAAATTTGAAGAATTATATTTCTTTAAAACAAAAAGCCCGACCAATACGGAATGTCCGTTTAATCGGGTTTGTTTTTATGTAAATCGGTTTTTATAAGGCTGAGGCGATTAAAGCACTTTCTCTATTTTTCCGCCGCCCAAACAAATATCGTCTAAATAGAAAACGGCATACTGCCCCGCGGTAACGGCACGCTCGTCTTCTTTTAACTCGACAAGAGCGGTTCCGTCATCGTTTATCGTAACAAGTGCGGGTTTTTCTGTCGTACGGTATCTTGACTTTACCGTGCAGTTAAAAGGATTGGTTTCGGGCTCGGTAATAAAATTTAAATCGCTAACGACAAAAGCTTTTGCCATAAGCGAGGACTCCGACCCGTGCGAAACGAAAAGCGTATTGGTTTTTCCGTCCTTACCTATTACGAACCACCTGCCGTCCTCACCGCTTTTACCGCCGAGATCAAGCCCTTTGCGCTGCCCCAACGTGTAACGGAAAAGTCCGTTGTGCTTGCCGACGATTTCGCCTTTATCGCTTACTATATCGCCTTTTTCGGAAGGTATATATCGAGCCAAAAAATCCGTAAACTTTTGCCCCTTAGCAAGACACACGTCCGAACTGTCTTTTTTTTGTGCGGTAGGTATTGTGTTTTCTTCGGCTATTTTCCGCACTTCGTCTTTCGTGTAGCCGTAAAGAGGAAACAACGTTTTTTTAAGAACGCTTTCGGAAACTCTGTTTAAAAAATAAGTCTGGTCCTTTTTTGAATCTTTGGCTTTTGCAAGACAGGTTTTGCCGTTTTTTTCAACTATCGAACAATAATGCCCTGTCGCAACAAAGTCGCACCCGAGTTTTTCCGCCTCGTCAAAAAGCGCACCGAATTTTATATATTTATTGCAAAGTACGCAAACATTTGGGGTGTTTCCGCCTTTATATTCGGCAATAAACGGCTTAAAAACGTTTTGGTCGAAAGTTTTCGAAAAATCGGCAAGGTAATATTTAATTTTTAAACGTTTGCAAACAGCGTCCAAGTCCATAATATCGGGCTTTTCGTCCGTTAACGTAAAGTGAAGCCCTATTACCTCGTAACCCGCTTGTTGCAGCAAAAACGCCGCAACCGAACTGTCGACGCCGCCGCTCATTCCGACTAATACTTTTTTCATTTTTTACTCGTACTATTTGATTTTGTTTGTTATAGTTTAACTTTTCGACAAGCGTTTGTCAATAATTATAATGCAAAATTTTTCAAACAGAAAAAAATACTTGTCTTAAACCGACCAAAAAAACATTTGCGCGCTGTTTTTTAGCGGCTACGGTTGACATATTTTTGTAATAGTGGTAAAATACTAACGTAAAAAGTTTAAGACAAATATGCATCCGTAGCTCAGTGGATAGAGCGCCGCCCTCCGGAGGCGGGTGCGCAGGTTCGACTCCTGTCGGGTGTACCATAAGACAATCAAAGGTTTGATACAATAAGTGTCAGACCTTTTTTCTTTACATAAAGAAGATATTTTTCTATTGAAGAATGAAATATTTCGTGATATAATTTAGGTACTGAAAAAATAATTAATTTATTTTAAAAAATGTAAAAAATCTCTTGACTCTCCCGTTACGGGATAGAATATACTGAATCAAACAAGGAGAGAACTATGTTTAAAATCGGTGAATTTTCAAAACTTGCGAAGACAACCGTAAAGACAATAAGATACTACGACGAAGTAGGACTTTTAAAGCCGATATTTGTCGACGATAACGGCTATAGATACTACGAAGCCGAGCAACTGAACGATTTGATCGAAATAATCGAACTTCGCTCTTTAGACGTTCCTGTTGCGGATATTAAAAAGTTTTTGGCGACTTCGAAAAAAGATAAATTTTTAGAACAACATTTGCTGGTATTGAAAAACAATCTCGATAAAACAAAAAAACAAATCTCCTTGTTGCAAAAATATATTGCGAAAGCAAAAAAAGGAGATTTTATGGAAAAATATCAAGCCAAAGAAATTATCGTACCCGAAAATATCGTTTATTTTAAACACGGAACCGTTGCTTCCGTGCAAAATCTGTTTGAATTCGTGCTTCAAGCGGGAACCGAAGCGAGCAAAAGCAATCCGACGCTCGAATGCAAAAACTATTGCTACGTAACCTATACGGCAAAGGAATACAAAGAAAAAGACGTAGAGCTCGAATACGTCGAAGCCGTTAAAGATTTCGGGAACGAAACTCAAAACATAAAGTTTAGAAAAGAGCCCGAAATCACCGCAATTTCAGTCGCGCACAAAGGTTCGTACGTTAATTTGCCGAAAGCTTATTCGTTCGCTCTCGAGTACGTAAAGGAAAACGGTTACACGATTTCGGGTGCAATAAGAGAAGTTTACGTTCACGGATGTTGGGACGAAGAAAACGAAGACAATTATTTGACCGAAATTCAAATTCCCGTTACAAAATAAGAATCGCTTGTAAATATTACAAATAATATTAAACGACAAAAAAGGTAAAAACGAAAAACTTTACAAATATTTTACCGCAAAACAAAATATTGCTTTATATAGCGTATTATTCTACATCTTGTCACACAAATCGCCGATGTAATCTATCTATGCAAAACGACCGCCGCCCGTAACGGGTAGCGGTCGTTATATATTATAAAAACCCCGTAGTTTTCGATTTGCGGAATCCGCCCTGTCAAGACCACGCCGTTTTGTGACGCCGACGTACCGATTTCGACGCCTCCGCTACTAAGCAAAATCCTACTTTTTAGGCATTGCACTTCGAATTATACCCTAATCTCTCTTTTTAAATAAAAATATTGCAAATCGTTTTTAAACAATTCCCGAGTCTACTTTGCAACTGTTCTGCGGTTTCGTATGCGCCGTTTCTTATCCAAGCGACAAGGCAAGAAGCCGTGCAAGACGTCATCGTCATAAGTAAATAATTAAATTGCTCTTTAGACATAGAAAGGTTAGGAAAGAAAAAATCAACGTTATTTCCGAGATATTTCAAATGTGCGTTGAACAAAAAATCCATGCGGTTGCAATCGACAATCGCTTTAAGCAAGGTTTTATTATTCATCCATTCTTTAATAAACGTTAACGACGTTTCTTTTGAATTAAAACCGCTCATTTTTTCATATTCACGCCCTACGTTTTCAAAAACATTGTCGCACAAATACGATAAAACGTCAGTGATGTTGTCGAAAAGCCGATAAAAAGTCGCTCGCCCGACGTTCGACGCTTTTTGCACGTCAGTTACCGTTATTTCGGCAAAGTTTTTGTTCTTTAAACAATTAAGAAGTCCGTCGCCTATTTTTACGGCGGATTTTTTTGCTCGTTTGTCGTTAGAAATGTGATACATGTTTTACCCCTTGTGTTTCACAACGTAAAATCGCTTTACCAAACTATTGTAACACAAAAATAAATATGATACAATAGTTCCATAAGTATTTTTTTAAAAAGAGAGGTAAAAAAATGGAAACGATAATTAACGCATGGCTGTCCGTTTGGCTTTACGTTATGTCCGGTATAGGGATTTTTCTCGCCGTTAAGGTTTGGAAAAACCGTAAAAATTGGGATAAAATCAATATTCTTTGCACCCTTGCCGTAATAGTTTTGGTTCTTCACGTTATCGAAGAATGGGTTTTTCCCGGAGGGCTTCATTATTCGTACAATTTCAGCCACGGTTCAAGCGACCTTTCCCGCTACCCGATGAACAGACTTACGGATATGATAACGAACTTCGGCGGAGTCGTTCTCGGCTACGTCGTCCTTAAATTTTGGGGATTTCGCAAACCGGCGGGAATTGCGATTATGTTGTTTTCTGCCTTCGAAGTAATAATTCATATCGTAATCGGGATTAATTCCTTAGACACCTTCGGTAAATACGGAATGCAAATTCTTTATTCGCCGGGGCTTGTTACTTCGCTATTCGGCTTTTTGCCGATATCTATCGAACTTGCGATTCATTTATTCAAAAAAGAAAACAGAGCGAGTATAAAACAATGGGCAATGGCTGTTGTCGCGATGTTCGGCTTTTGCTTTTTGCTAATCAATTTACCCGAAATGGTTTTAGGCAACGAAAACAGCCCTTATGTTTTCACGGACAGAGGTTATTACGAACGATTTGCCGACGATTTCGAAGAAGAAAACGGCTATGAATATTTTGAATACGACGCCGAAAAGGAGGAAGAATAAATGCAAAAAAGAACCATGATCGCACATGACAAAAACGGCAACGAAATGACCGTGGCGGTACGTAGCGCCCTGCCGGTCGACTCTCCGTGCGCAAGATACACGGGCTATAAGCCGGAAAAGTTACTCTTAAAGAAAGGTTCGATACGTTTAAAAGGTTATATGCCTTTGCCTTGCGATATTGTATTCGAGCGCGACGTTCCGATAAAACTAAGGGACGGCGTAAACATATATACCGACGTTTTTCGCCCGAACGACAATACCCCACACCCTGCGATTATAGCCATGAGTCCTTACGGAAAAGAGATAGGATCTCAATGGTTAGACGACACGCCCGACCACGCGGGTATTCCTATAAACGCTACGTCGGGGCTTCAAAAGTTCGAAGGTCCCGATCCCGCATATTGGTGCAAATACGGGTACGCCGTTATTAACCCGGATGTTCGCGGGGCTTACAATTCCCAAGGGATTATTTTGTTTTTCGGCAGTGATTACGGAAGGGACGGAGCGGATATCGTCGAGTGGACGGCAAAACAAACTTGGTGCAACGGTAAAGTCGGTATGAGCGGTAATTCTTGGCTTGCTATTTCTCAGTGGTTTACCGCGGCTCAAAATCCTCCGCATCTATCGGCGATCGCACCGTGGGAAGGGCTTTCCGATTGCCATCGCGAAATAGCAACTCGAGGAGGTGTAATGATGCCCGAATTCGTGAAAATGCTATCCGATTCTTTTGCCTCCACCGAAAACGGTGGTATCGAAGACGTAATCACGATGATGAATCGACAACCGACAGTGAACTCTTGGTGGGAAGACAAAGAAGCGGAACTCGAAAAAATCGACGTTCCCGCTTATATCGTGGCAAGTTATACTAACCCTATACACACTTACGGCACGCTCGAAGGCTATCGGCGTATTTCGTCTAAAGAAAAATGGCTGCGAATCCACAATACCGGCGAATGGGACGATTATTATCACAAAGGACACACGGAAGAACTGCGCATGTTTTTCGACCGTTACTTAAAAGACGAAAACAACGGTTGGGAAAACATGCCTAAAGTTCGCATCAGCGTTCTTAACCCCGGCGGAAAAGATGTCGTCGATCGCGTTGAAGACGAATTCCCCATTCCGCGTACAGAGTACCGAAAATTATATTTGGATACGACAAAAAAAATTCTTAAAAAATCTTCTGTTTGCAAAGAAAACTATATCGAATACAACTCCGATCGCAAAAAAAGAGGCATTAGCTTCGACATGAAAATTACGGAAGATACCGAAATAACGGGATACATGAAATTACGTCTTTGGGTGTCGGCACCCGACAACGACGATATGGACTTGTTCGTCAAGGTCGAAAAGCGTCGCCCTTGCGGTTTACCGTATAAATTCTCCATCGGCCCCGGTATGGACGTTTCGGCAAAAGGTTATATACGCACATCGCTTAGGGCTTTGGACGAAGCAAAAAGCACCGAAGAAAATCCTCGTCAATCTATGCTGAAAGAACAAAAATTGAAAGACGGTGAAATTGTTCCCGTAGACGTTCTGATTTGGCCCATAGGCTTGAAGTTCAAAAAAGGAGACCTTCTTCGCTTAACCGTCGCACCTTATAAAACCAAAAAGATGTGGTCGGGCCCGTTTAAGTTAAAAATGGCAAAAATAACTCTTCCTAAAGAAGGCTATACCTATATGCCCGATGAAAAACCCGATATGTATACGATCGGAGGGACTGAAATGTTCGCAGGTTCGAAAGTAGATACGGCGGAAATGCCGAAGGACCATAATAAAGGCAGACATCGTATTTACGCAGGCGGTAAATACGATAGTTTCCTCTACGCGCCGATAGTCCCCGATAAAAAACAGTTCTGATTCGAGCAGCCTTATTATAAGCGAATAGAAAAATTCGCTTCGTTTTACATATATATACTACACACGCACGTTGCGGTGGTTCCTTCGGGTTTTATCCGATTTAAACCTCATATGCAAAAAGTTAAAACCGTAGTTATATAAATAAATCGGGCAATAGAATTTGTAAAAACACATAAATTCAAGCCGGCAAACGAGCAAAAGGCTGTGATTCCGTTATGAAATCACAGCCTTTCTATTTATAAAAATCGGCAATAACCGACTTATAGGCCTACTTTTCGTTTTTAAGTTGATGTAACACACCCATTATCGTCGTGTGAAGAATATCGTTTATCTCGTCGTCTTGTAGATTACAAGTTTTGGTTGCGATAAGCACCGCGATGCCGTGCGTTACAACCCACATGCAACGATAAAGCTCGACTGCGTCGGTTGCGTTTAAACCGTAAGACGTTTCGACGCACCTTAAAATTCTGTCATAATTATCGTCTACGTGCATAGCGCCGAAAATTCCTTGAGAGTTTTCAACTTCTTGCATAAACAGTATATTAAATAGTTTCGGCTCTTTTTTAGCAAACTGTATATATTTTTCGCCTACCCCTTTAAACGGAAGAGGATCTTTTAAACCTTCGTCGACATATGTTTTGTAATATTCTTTTGCTCTTTCGATAACGGCGTTTTCCACATCGTCCATATCGCTGAAAGAACTGTACAAAACTTTTGACGAAGAACCGAGTTTCGCCGCAACGCCTCTTGCGGTAACGGCTTTTAGCCCGTTCGTCCTTGCGAGTTCGAAACAAGCGTCGATGATTTGATCCCTTGTAAATTTAAATTTCGGTGGCATGATAATCTCCCTTTTTAAAACTCACCCGTCTTTTTTGTGCAACGTGTGTATTTTATTGTATAACGAAACTAAACTTAAGTCAAGTCTTTTTAACGCGGTTTTAAAAATATTAAAACCCTTTCTTTTTGACTTTTTACAAACAAAAAAGCCCGCTAACGGGCTTATAGACAGGTTTTTATGGTTTTCAACTTAACACGACGTCAAGCGTCATCATAATTAAAAAACCTATTATTGCCGCCCAAATGCCTTTTGATTTGTTTTCCTCTTTAATTTCGGGAAGTAAATCCCCCATTGCAACAAAAAGCATAGCGCCCGCCGAAAAACCTGAAAGCCAAGGTTCTATCACGGCGGTTTTTGCCGAGATAAAATAGCCTATAACGGCAAACAACGGTTCTACGGCGCCGCTTAACACACCTATTAAAAACGCTTTCCGCTTGCTTTTTACTTGCGCAAAAAACGGCAACGAAACCGCCGCGCCTTCGGGAAAGTTTTGCACTGCTATACCTACCGCAAACGCCATTGCGGGCGCATATGCGGCACTTTCGCTACCCGCGCTTAAACTACCGAAAGCAACGCCCACGGCTAACCCTTCGGGAACGTTATGTACCGTTATCGCAATAAAAAGTTTGAGCGGATTATATGAGTTTCCGCAAAAGGGCTTTTCGTATTTTTTTACGATAACTTCAACAGCGGTCATAAATATCGCGCCTAAAAATATACCGAACGCGGGCGGCAGAACTTTTAGACTGCCTAAAGCATCGGAAGCCTCTATCGAGGGCAAAATGAGCGACCAGACGGAAGCGGCAATCATTATTCCGCCCGAAAACCCGAAGGTTATTACGTTTGACGATTGTATTTTATCCTTAACAAAAAACGGCGCAAGCGCCCCGCACGCCGTTGCTAAAAAAATAATCGAAAACCCTAAGCTTGTCATTAGTGCGGCATTCATTTCTTTAGTTTCCCGTACTATATATATTTTTTCGAAAAACTTTTTGCCACGTATAAAGGCAAGGTTTATAAATTCATAAAGCCGTCAATAATTTTGAAATAACTTACACGAGGTTTTAATTTATGACAAAAAAGAAATTAGGTTTTTCCTTAAGCGGAGGTGGCGCGCGCGGTATTGCACACGTGGGCTTTTTGCAAGCAATGGAGGATAACGGGATATTTCCCGACGTTGTAACGGGGTGTTCGATGGGCGCGGTGGTAGGCGGCTGCTATTTAGCCGGCGTTTCATTAAAAACGCTTAAAAACAAACTTACGAAACTTACTAAAAAAGAACTTATAGACTTTAATATAGGTTTTATGAAAAACCGCTCGGTTTTTTCATGTAAAAAAATGAGGGAACTTCTTAGTAAGTACGTCGGAAAAAAGGACATCGAAGAATTAAACAAGCCTTTCGGTTGTATCGCAACCGACCTTATTTGCGGAACCGTTTGCGACCTTACCCGCGGCGACGCCGTTACCGCCATTATGGCAAGCGCCGCAATCCCGACGGTTTTCGAACCCGTTGAAATCGGCGGCAAACTACTTGTCGATGGAGGTGTTCTTTTACGAAACCCTATAAGCCTTTGCAGAAAATTGGGCGCAGATAAAGTAGTCGGCGTCGATGTTATAGGCGAACTTTCCGTATGCGCAAAACCCGACAGATTTTTCGACGTCGGCGTAAGAACTTTTTCGGTAATCGACGACTATTATTGCAAAGATAAAGACGTAAAACGCGCCGACCTTATGGTGTACCCGGATACATCCGACATCCCCGTTTTCGATTTTAAAAATCTTACCGCCGCATATGAAAGCGGATATAAAGAAGGCGTTAAAAAACTTGTTGACGTAAAGCAACTTATAGCATAGTAAAACAGTTAAAAAACGGCTTATAGCCGCACTTTTGTTAAAAATTCAAATTTTCGTCCGTCTTTACAAGGTTCTGTTTTATAAATTCAGTTATCTAAAAACAAATACATCCTCTTTTTAAAAAATTCATTTCGTAACAGCACAAAAAACATATAAAAGTCGGGCTATAAGCCCGTTAAACACATTTTATCGATAATTATTAAAAGAAAATCCATAACGAAGCGACCACGGCCTAAAAGTTGTGGGCGTTTCTATATAAAAGGCGTTTTGCTGACAAAATCGCAAAACGCCTTTATATTTAAAATAACAGAGAAACGCCCGTTACGGCGTAGCCTAACAACAATGATAAAACTACCATTAATAAAATCGTCAAAAGTGATTTTTTCAAGTTTTTACGGTCTTTTAAAAGCACCGCTAAACCAAGCCCGCTGTTTACCGTAAGCCCCGCAACCGCACCGCCGAGCGATAAAATATCGGAAGCGAAAAGTTGCGTTATGAGTACGCTCGAAGCACAATTCGGTATAATACCTATTACGGTTGCCACTATCGGTTGTAAAAACACGTTTGCGTCCAAAAAGCTTGCAATCGACTCTTCTCCGATAACGTTGATTAAGACGCCGAAAACGATGTTAATGACTAATACGTATAAAAAAATCTTTAGCGAGTGAGTGAGCGGATGTATTAAAAACTCCCAAAAACCGTGGTGTTTTTCGGCAACGTCGTGATGACAGCAAGCGTCTTCACCCGCTTCCGTAATAACGTCCTCGTCGATTTCTTTAAGCGGTTTTCTTTTTACAAGCGCGTTTAATATAAACCCTATAACAACCGCATAGGAAAATTTTATCGCTATCAAAAGCCCTAACTTTAGCCAAATTTCGGGGTTTCCCACCGCTTGCGAAAGTAAAATAGGCAAAGCCTCGTCGCTGGTGGCAAAGTAAACCGATATAAGGGTGCCGAACAAAATGTATTTGCCTTGATACAGTTTCGTCGCCACGACCGAAAAGCCGCACTGCGGTATTACGCCTATCGCCGCGCCGAAAACGGGTGCGGAATCGCTTGTCAAAAGCCTTTTAAACTTTTTGTTTGTCGCACTGTGGGACTCGACTATTTCTATCAATATATATATAACGAATATTATAGGCAAAATCTTTAGCGCGTCGATTGCGGAATCGAGAAGTATTTCGCCGAAATTATCCATACAAAAGCCTCCTTTTTTGTGTAAAATTCATCGATAACGGGCTTATAGCCCTACTTTTTGATTAAGTAAACCTTTTAAGCCAAGTTAAATCGAGGCTCCATTCCGCAACTTTATTAAGCCTTGCGTGGGTGATATTCGCTTCCCCTAAGGCTTTGCGGTAATCGCTGTAACTACATTCGTTAACCTTTTTAAAATGCTCTATCGCCCTGTCTTCGTTTCCTAAAAGCTGAGTCCTGCCGATATGAATAACCGAATGACAGTCGTGGCAAACGGCGACGACGTCCGAAAGAATTTGAACGTGTTTTTCTTCGTCGTAAGTCCAGCGCTCGTGCGCCTCGAGACGTTTGGAGGGACGATTGCAAATCATACACTTACCGTCCGCCCTCGCGTAAGCGTCTTTTCTTACGACGTCCCACATAGCGGGCTTTAAAATGCTTCTTAAGTTTGAATACCAGCAACTGTCCGGCACTAATTCGAATCGAAGTTTATACATCGTAGCCCCTTCTAAAAGCAAATAGAATCTTTTTAGTCAAGTATAAATGTTATCACACGAAAGGAAAAAAATCAAGCATTCCCCTCTCGTCGTTTTTGTTTTTTAAAACTTTTCCTTTTGCTTCTCGTCTTAAAAAATTATTTTTTGTCGCAAGAAAACTTAATACGATATTCCTTAGGCGTGCACGAAAAAGTTCTTTTAAAAGATTCCGCAAAATAACTTGCGCTAAAAAAACCCGTTTCGACGCAGATTTTAGAAACGCTAAGGTCGGTTTGTATAAGCAAGTCAATGCTTTTACGCAACCTGAAATCGTTTAAGTACGCCACGGGCGTCATATTCGTGTAAGTCTTAAAAATTGCGCAACATTCCGTTTTTCCGACAAGCCCCGCCGCAGCAATATCCGATAACGTAATTTTTTCGGCAAAACGGCTTTGGATAAACGCCACCATTTTTTTAAGCGCATTAAGTTTTGCCCCGCCGTCGAAAGTCTTTACCGTTAAAGCGCATCTGTTTTTGTAAAGCTCGTTCCATATCTCGTAAAAAAGCGCGACGGTCTCAATTTCGTTTGAAATAAACATTTTGTCTATACGGTCGATAATTGATTTTTCCCAATCGTTTTTAACGCTGAACACGTAGTACGGCAAAGTTTCGTCTTTTAATATCGGCAGCACAAAGTTTTCGTCTATATATTGCGATGCGGATAAAAGCACGGGATGCAAAATAGCACAATTAAATTTACATTCGGAAAAGTCTTCCGAAAAGCCGTAATGAAACCGCCTTGTGTTCACGAAAAGCCCGCTACCTTCCGAAAGGCGAATAATGTTTCCGTTGACGCTATAAGACATTTTCCCGGAGGTTATCGTTATAAACTCGATATCGTCGTGCCAATGGCTTTCGGCGGAATAGTTGGGGTATAACGACAAAATACCCTTCTTTAAATATATCGGAAGCCCCGTTTTATTATATTGTACCCTTTCCGAGCGGTCAGCCTTTAGGTCCATCGCAAAAATCACCGTTTTGAAATATTGTTATATTATTTTGAAATAATTTGCTTGTTTTTTTTCGTCTATATGTAATATAATTATACTATAAAGAAAGGTTTAGGTCAATCGAATATAAGAATATGCCTAAAAATGAATTAGACAAAAAAGAATTTTATAAAAAACTTATATCGCTGGTTTTGCCGATAACGTTTCAACAATTAATGCTTGCCTCGGTAAGCGCCTCGGACGCGTTAATGCTTGGCGAGCTTAGCCAAGAATCGATGTCTGCGGTATCGCTTGCGGGGGAGGTACAGTTTGTTTTCAATCTTTTTATCGCCGCTATAACAATCGGGGTGAGTGCATTTGCTTCTCAATATTACGGAAAGGGCAATAAAAAAGCAATAGAAAACATTATAGGCATTGCCTACCTTATAACCTTACCGATATCAATACTTTTCTCCCTTCTTGCAACGGCAATCCCCGAACTTATTATGAGGCTTTTGACAAACGAGCCTACGCTCATAGCCCTCGGTGCAAAATACTTGAGAGCCGTCGGTTTGTCTTATTTTTTGTGCGGAGTTTCCCAAATATACCTTTGCATAATGAAAAATTGCGGAAACGCTTTTCAAAGTTCGGCAATAAGCGTATCTTGCGTAATCATAAACATTGTTCTAAATTGGATACTTATATTCGGCTACTTCGGTTTTCCTAAACTCGGCGTTGTTGGTGCAGCGCTTGCAACGGTTTTATCGAGACTTATAGAAACAATATGGACGCTTTCTTCCTTGTTAAAAACCAATGCGTTAAAAATCCGCATTCGACTTATTTTTAACAACGATAAACGGCTTAGGTCGGATTTTTTCAAGCACGTACTGCCTGTTTTCGGTAACGAAATCGTTTGGGGCATAGGGTTTTCGATGAGCACCGCAATCATCGGCAGACTCGGCGACGATGCAATAGCGGCGAATTCGGTTGCCAACGTTTTGAAAAATCTACTTGTCTGTCTATGCCTCGGGCTCGGTTCGGGCGGAAGCGTTTTAGTCGGAAACGAACTCGGCGCAGGCAACGTCGAAAAGGCTAAAGCATACGGAGACAAACTTTGCGTCATCGCCGTTTTGTTAGGTGCGCTAACGGGCGGAATGCTTCTTTTGTCGAGTGTTTTCGTAAAAAGCTACGCAAACCTTACGCCGAAGGCAAAAGAATATCTTACAAAAATGCTTTTCGTTTGCGCCTATTACGTTATAGGAAAATCAATCAACTCGACAACGATAGGCGGGCTTTTTTGCGTAGGCGGCGACACGAAATTCGGGCTTTTTTGCGACGCGATAACACTTTGGGGTATCACCGTCCCCGCTTCGCTTATAGCGGCGTTTGTTTTGAACCTACCCGTTATGGCGGTTTACGTTATATTAAACCTCGACGAAATAATTAAACTTCCGGCGGTTTATATACGTTACAAAAAATACAAATGGCTTAAAGATTTAACAATCGAAAAAGAGGACTTAACTTATGAAAAACAAGACTAACACCATCACCGATTGGGAACGCATGATATCCGGCAAATTATATAATTCGTCAAGCAAAGATATTGCAAAACAGCACGCTAACGGGCTTATAGGCTGCGATCGCTTTAACAGAATACCTTTGTGGAGAAAGCGCGCAAAACAACGTGCATTAGAAAAATTAATTCCTTCTTCTAAAGGTAAACGCTTTGGCGTTTTCGCACCGTTTTATTGCGAATACGGCATCAATATTTATGTCGGCGAGGAATGCTTCGTAAATTACAACTGCACTTTTTTAGACGTTTCGCCCATAACGCTCGGAAACGGCGTGTGGATAGGCGCAAACGTTACGCTTGCAACGCCTAACCACCCCTTTTTAGCGGAAGAACGCCTTAACGCCGATTATCCCGACGGCAGACACGACCTCGAATATTCCGAGCCGATAACCATAAAAGACGGCGCTTGGATTTGTTCGAGCGCTACGATTATAGGCGGCGTTACCGTAGGCGAAAACAGTATAGTCGCCGCAGGCGCCGTCGTAACGCACGACGTTCCCCCAAACTGCATTGTTGCGGGCGTCCCCGCAAGAGTAATACGCCGAATAGACGAGGACGACAAAATAGACGTTTGGAAAACTTACATAAATAACGAAAAGCCGCTTTCTGTTAGAAAAAGAAGATAACGCTATTACTTTTTTTAAACATTTTGATTACAAAACACGCTTTTTTAAAGGAGATTTTATTATGTCTGTAAAAGAAAAAATGCATAACGGCGACTTATATTTACCCGGTGATAAGGAGATTGCGGGATGGCAACTCGAATGTTTAGACAAACTTTACGATTTCAATAACACCCGCCCTACCGAGCAAGAATTAAGACAAAAAATGCTTAAAGATATGTTTGCAGAAATCGGCGATTGTTGTTATATAGAACCGCCCTTTCATTCCAACTTCGGCGGGCATCACTGCCATTTCGGCAATTACGTGTACGCAAATTTTAACCTTACGCTCGTCGACGATACCCATATCTACGTCGGCGACAACACGATGTTCGGACCTAACGTAGTCGTTGCGACCGCAGGTCACCCGATTCTTCCCGAACTAAGAAAGAAAGGATATCAATACAACGCACCCGTGCACATCGGCAATAATTGTTGGCTCGGAGCGGGCGTAATCGTTTTGCCCGGAATAACAATCGGCGACAACGTCGTTGTCGGTGCGGGAAGCGTTGTTACCAAAGACCTTCCGTCTAACGTGGTTGCGGTCGGTAACCCTTGCCGTATTTTGCGAAACGTAAACGACCGCGATAAGGAATATTACTTTAAAAACAGAAAAATCGATTGGGATAATATTTAATTTTTGTACACGATTTTAAACGCTCTAAATATATCCTAAATATCAAAAAACGGGCCTATAAGCCCGTTTTTGCGTATTTTTACTTATCTTTTTTATTTATTCGACTTCTATTTGAACGGCGCGCATGGCGGAAAGTGCCGTTTCGTGGCTTTCTTTCGTAACGCCCGCCGAACAATCTTTATAAACGACTATTCTAGTTTCCGGGAAAGCCGCCTTTAAAATCATAGCGTTGGATATTACACAGATATCCGTACATAACCCGCACAAGTAAATCTCGTCAACGGGCTCGTTATATTCCTTGATAACATCGGGAAGACTTAAACTTCCGAAAGTCGGCTTGTCTATTACGTTTTCGGCAAATTGTTTTAACTCGTCACAGATTTCGTAACCCGAAGTACCTTTTATACAATGCGGCACAGGTAGTTTTTTACCTTCTTGGGTAGACAAATACCCGTCATCGTGCGTGTCGCGCGTAAAAATCACTCTACCGTCAAAACCTTTTACCGTTTTGGCGACTTTAGAAACTATTTCTTTAGCCGCGCCACTCCCTAAACTTCCCGTAATAAAATCGTTTTGCATATCAACAACAATTAAATATTTCATTTTAAGTCCCTTCATTATAACTCTGTTATTCTTAAAGATATTTTACCATAATGCACGAAATAAATCAAGACGGTTAGCCCATAAAACAATCTACGAAAAATTTTTTATATGTTTAATGCAAAGTAAAATAATCGATTATAAAACCAAAAGTCGACCTATAAGCCCGTTATCGGGCATTTTTTATTCTTTGCGCAAGCAAAAATTTTATATACGAACACAATAAAAATCATTCCGCTTGCAGAAAAAAAACGAACCCGCAAAGCGGATTCGTTTTTTTGTATAAATAATTTAAAATAAATTACTTAATTATGGTAGCAACAACGCCGGAACCAACGGTTCTGCCGCCTTCACGGATAGCGAAACGAAGACCTTCTTCGATAGCGATCGGGGTGATGAGGCTAACGGTGATGGTTACGTGGTCGCCGGGCATTACCATTTCTACGCCTTCGGGAAGGGAGATGGTGCCGGTAACGTCGGTAGTTCTGAAATAGAATTGAGGACGATAGTTGTTGAAGAAAGGAGTATGTCTTCCGCCTTCAGCTTGGGTTAAAACGTAAACTTGACCGGTGAATTCGGTATGAGGATGAATCGAACCGGGTTTAGCGATAACTTGACCACGTTCGATGTTCTTTCTGTCGATACCACGAAGAAGAGCGCCTACGTTGTCGCCTGCTTGTGCTTCGTCGAGAAGTTTACGGAACATTTCGAGACCGGTGATAACGGTGGTAGCGGATTTTTCCTTAAGACCAACGATTTCAGCGGGATCGCCTACGTGTGCAACACCTCTTTCAACACGGCCGGTAGCAACGGTACCACGACCGGAAATGGTGAATACGTCTTCGACAGGAAGCAAGAAGGGCTTGGTGTCTTCACGTGCAGGAGTAGGAATGTAGGAGTCGATAGCGTCCATAAGTTCTAAAACGCATTTGCATTCGGGAGCAGCTAAAACTTCTGCATCGGGACAGCCGCTGGTTGCTTTTTCCAAAGCCTTAAGAGCAGAACCCTTGATGATAGGAGTATCGTCGCCCGGGAAATCATATTCGTTAAGAAGTTCTCTAACTTCCATTTCAACGAGTTCCAAAAGTTCGGGATCGTC
>CAYNLN010000030.1:0-16642 GCA_964398065.1 uncultured Christensenella sp.
ATATAATCCATACCTCAATTTAAGTTTTTTAACGATTTTTTAGATTTAAGAGTCTGTTTTTACAAAATTCGAAAGGTGTGTAAATTTACGATAAAAAAACAAGTTGTGAAAAAACTAAAACTTAACCCGAAAAGCATTAATTATTTGCTTTCAAATAAACCTTATATTTGCAAGCGGTTTGAAAGCACGGCTGTTTAATATAGCGAAGGGGCGGCGCATTCGCGCCGCCCCTACGTTTTATCTTTTGTACTTAAAACTTTTTTGTGTTTTTAGTTTACGTTGTTAGAGAAGCCATTCGAGCATAGTCGATTATGCCACAGAACTTAACCGCTGTTATGCTTGATTACATAAACTTTTTCGCAAACTCTTCTATAGCGGAAATTTCGTTAAGTTCGATAAGACCGTGATCGCAAAGGTTTGCCAAATTTTTGTCAAAAGGTATTTCGCAAAAGTTTTCTATGCCGTGCATAGAAGCAATTTGTTTAGTATTACCCCTTCCGTAGATGTAATGTTTTTCTCCGCATTTATCGCACGTAAAATAAGACATATTTTCCACAACGCCCACGATGGGAACATTCATAAGTTCAGCCATCTTTACAGCCTTTTCGACTATCATCGAAACCAAATCTTGCGGCGAAGTAACGATTATTATACCGTCAATCGGTAAAGACTGAAAAACGGTCAGAGGCACATCGCCCGTTCCCGGCGGGCAGTCGACTATCATAACGTCGTTGTCGCCCCAGCAAACGTCTGTCCAAAACTGTTTAACTACACCCGCAATGACGGGTCCGCGCCATACGACGGGGTCGGTGTCGTTTTCCAAAAGCATGTTGACAGACATAATTTTTATGCCCGTTTTAGTTTCCGCCGGAAAAAGTCCGCTTTCGCTACCCTCGGCTTTTTTCGTTATCCCGAACATCTTAGGGATGGAAGGCCCCGTAACGTCGGCGTCGAGCACCGCGCTTTTAAGCCCGAATCTTTGCGCCGCAACCGCAAGCATGGAAGAAACAAGGGACTTTCCCACGCCGCCCTTTCCGCTTATTACCGCATAAACCTTTTTAACGTTCGAGTTAACGTTTTGTTGTTCTTTTTGAATTTCACGCTCTGCGCAGTTTTCGCCGCACGTTGCGCAATCGTGTGTGCAATTTTCGCTCATATATATCACCTATACAAATTTTATTTTACCAAAAAGTACGCCTATAAGCCCGTTATTTAATGTTTTTTTCTAAATAATCGAGTATGCGGTCTATTTTCTCGGAAGACAAATAAAGGTCTTTGTAATTACCTATAAACCCTTTTTCGTTACCCTCGCAAATCATATCGTTTAATTTGTCGAAAAATCCGTCGACGTTAAAAACGGCAATGGGTTTCTGATGTCTTTTAAGTTGCCTAGTCGCGGCAACGCCGAAAAATTCGTCGTACGTACCTATACCCCCGGGCGTTACTATAAAAGCATCGGAAATATCTTCCATTATCTGTTTTCTTTCGTACATAGTAAAACACGGCATAAATTCATCGCAATCGTCGAAAATAACGTTTACTTCTCCGCCCTTGAAAAAATCGGGGACGACGCCTATAATTTTACCGCCGCCCGCTTTAACGCCGCGTGCCGCCGCACCCATAAGCCCGAAGCAACCGCCGCCGAAAACAAGCGTGTGACCTCTTTCGGCTAAAGCCTTACCGAGGGCGTAAACCTCTTTTTTGTATACGTCGGCAATTTTTTCCGACGCAGAGCCGTATAAACAAATCTTCATATGCGGTTTCCTTTTTATGTTTATTGCTTTTGTTGTGAAAAATAAATACTGATAACCTTATGTAAAATTGTAAATAACGGGCTATAAGCCCGTTATTCCGCTTTTTATTTTAAAAATCCGTTAACGATTTCTTCCTCTGCCTGCTTTTCGGTAAGACCAAGTGACATAAGTTTTATAAGCTGTTCGCCCGCGATTTTACCTATAGCGGCTTCGTGTATAAGCGTCGCATCGACGGAATTTGCGTTAATCCTCGGAATTGCAGAAACGGTTCCGTTATCCATAATAATCGCATCGCATTCGGTGTGTCCGTTACATTTAGCGTTGCCGTTGACCAAAGAATTGAATACCTGGTGGCTTTCGTCTTTGGCAACCGACCTCGATACGACGTGCGCGCCGGAATTTTCGCCGTTTAAATCAACCGTAAAATGAGTTTCGGCAAGTTGTTTTCCGTGCGTCATTATTTTTTCGCGTATTACAAGCGTTGAGTCCTTACCTAAAACAGCCTCGGTTTTTCTTACGGTTGAATCGACGCCTTTTATCTGCAAGGTTTCCATTTCCATATACCCGCCCTCGTCGATGTTAACGACTGTGGTGGGATTAAGTATGCGTTCGCCGGTTCCTTCGCCTTCACCGTAATGCTTTTCGACGTATTTTACTTTTGCGTTTTTACCGACGTGGAAGGAATGTATCCCGTCATGACGCGCGGTACTGCAGCCGGGGTTGTGAATACCGCAACCAGCAACGATAAGCACATCGGCATTATCGCCGATATAAAAATCGTTGTAAACAAGGTCGTCGAGCCCCGTTTTCGTAATAATAACGGGTATATCAACCCTTTCGTTTTTCGTGTCGGGTTTTATAATAATATCTATGCCGGGCTTGTCCGTTTTAGATACGATATCTATATTTGCGGTAGTGTTTCTTCCCTTTAAATTACCGTCTTCTCGAATATTAAAGGCGCCGTGGGGCACGGTTTCCAAATCCGCAATCGTTTTAAGCAATTGTTTTTCTAAAGCGTTTAATTCTTTCATAATTACTCGCCCCCCAACATTTTGCAATTACGGGCAACAAAAAGTTTGTCCATAACGTCTTGCGGCTTTCCGTCGGCTGTAATACGCCCGTCCGAAATAACGATGATGCGGTCCGCAATATTTAAAATTCTTTCTTGATGAGAAATAATAAGTAGGGAGCCGCCCGTTTTGTCGCGCAATTTTTCAAATACTTTTATAAGGTTGGAAAAACTCCATAAATCGATGCCCGCCTCGGGCTCGTCAAACACGGAAAGGCGTGCGCCGCGCGCCATAGAAGTCGCAATCTCTATACGCTTAAGTTCTCCGCCCGACAAACTTCCGTTTACCTCGCGGTTGACGTATTCGCGCGCACAAAGCCCGACCTCGGAAAGATAATCGCATACCTCGGATATTTTAAGTTTTCTGCCGCCCGCATAATTTATAAGGTCGCTAACCGTAATGCCCTTGAATTTTACGGGTTGCTGGAAGGCAAAACTTATTCCCGCATTCGCCCTTTCGGTAACGGATAAATCGGTAATATCTTTGCCGTCAAAAAAAATTCTACCTTCCGTAGGCTTTAAAATACCCATAATGACTTTTGCTAAAGTAGACTTACCGCCGCCGTTAGGACCGGTAAGACAGACAATTTTTTCGTCGATTTTAAAGCTGACGTTTTTAATTATTTCTTTTACGCCGTCCTTATTTTCCGCGGCGTAACTAACGTTTTTTAATTCTAACATATCGATATATTTTTTAAAAAAGCAAGCCTATAAGCCCGAAAACGGGGTATTTTTATTATGCACGCTTGCTAAAATCTAATTATGTTCGTCTATTTTTTCCTGCATAAGCGCACGTATTTCGTCACCGATTTGAGCGGTAGTTTTACCGCTATAGTCCTCAGGTTTTATTACCTTTAAAAGGTCAAAATATACTTTCGTGCGTTTAAACGGAAAATGTTTATGAATATTTTCCGTTCCGTTAATGCAAATAACGACAATCGGAACTTCCGCACGAGTTGCGATTTTTAAGCAACCGTTTTTAAACGGAAGAAGATCCGTACCTGTTTTGTTTCGAGTCCCCTCGGGGCAAAGACCTATCGAATACTTTCCTTCTTTCAAGTAATCGATTGCCTTGTTAACCACGTCGAGAGATCCTTTCGGGTCGTCTTTAGGCATACACAAAAAACCCGATTTGTATATAGCGGGACCCGCAATGGGTATTTTGAAGTTTCCGGGCTTTGACACCATCAATATATCATACTTTCTGTAGATTTTCGAAATAAGCATCGTATCGAAGTTCGAACGATGATTAACGACAAACAAATAGGGTCCGTCGCCGAGTTTTTCTTTTTCGGTTATTTTTACGTCGACACCCCCCCAAAAAATAAGGAAAGGATTAACGAAATTATATAAAGCCCACCAAAACTTACTAATCTTTTTTAAAGGTTTTTTGGTGTCGATAAACAGCGACGCAATAAAAATCGCAAGTATAATACAAAACGCCGCAGCCACGGTATAACCGAAAAACAGCAATACAGGTATCCAAAAATCCCAAACCTTATCGCAAAGGTTACAGCAAATCGTTGTAAGGGCGGAAGCGATAGCGCCGATTACCGCACTAACAAAAGTCATAGTCATAGTTTATTCCTACCCGAAATATAGTAGATAACGGTCTTATAGACCGACTTTTACACCTCTTCCGTCGTAACGGTATACCCCGAAATGTTTCTTGTCGTTTCACCGTCGACCTGAATTGCACAAGGCTTTGTAAATTTAACGGTTACAGTCTTACCCTCTACGACGTCGATAATGGGGCTTGTTACGTGGGTGCCTTTAAAAATCCTCGGAAAAACAATAAGCATTCTTAGCCTTGACCAGCCGTGCGCGATAACTACCGACACGGTACGTTTTTCATTAAGTCTGTCTTGTGCGGGCGCAATCATCATTCCGCCGCCTATGTATCTTCCGTTCATAGTGGGACAAACCCAAACGTTTTTATACAACTTGGTAACGCCGTCTACCGTAACTTCCGCATCACGACGTTTGTACTTAAAGAGAAGTTGATTTATAGCAATCGACGTATAGTTTATAGGTTTGTCGGAAACCGCGCGTTGATCGTCGGCGATTTCACAACACATACCGTCGATACCGTAGCCTACGCCGTTTATAAAGCGGAATTTTTTATCCCCGATATGCACGACGGGCAATTTTTGAAGATATTTATTGACTTGAACCATTCCGTCCGTCATAGCGGCTTCGCCTAAGTCGTTACAAAAGTCGTTACCGGTGCCGCCGGCGTAAAGATATACCGGGGGAAGATTTAATCCGTAAGTTGCGTTGGCAAAGTTTTGAAGCGTGCCGTCGCCGCCGACAAGATATATAACGTCGTTTTCAGCGCTTAAGCCTTGACAAAAATCACGCAACTTTTCAGAGTTTACGGAAGTAACGTCTATTTCTTCCATCGCCCCTTTCTTTAAAATAAGTTCGTCGACTTTTTCACGACCTCTTTTGTTATTTGACAATGGATTGAACAATAAGTAATTCATATTTCACTCCTATAATTTTAAATGTCTCGTAGTTAACATACTACTTTAGGATATATTATAGCACACCGCTGTGATAATTTCCATAATTTTAAACCACTTTTTTCTTTTTTCGAAAAATTTGACGTTTTTTGGCACTTTTAAGAGAAAAACGAGCGTCTAAAAGCCGAGTCGCGGCAAAAATTCGGCGGTATTTACGCCGTTATTTAGTCTAAATACAAAAAAAGATTTTCTTAAAACCGCAAAAAAGCGCCTTACGACGAATCGCAAGACGCTTTTTTGAATTTCTATATTTTGTAGGAGAGCGTGTAGGCAAGTTAATAAAATCAGTCAAACAAATCCTTTATTACGTCGCGTTTTTCAAGGGCGTAATCGAGCGCTTTAAGTTCTAACAAAGATTTGTCCAAAAGGTCTTCCACCGCATAAGAATCGTCACGACTTAGGATGCTGTAAATAACACGGTAAACCTCCGTCGAGACGCCGTACGTTTCCGCACACTTGTCAATGTACTCGTTTAAGGCGTTGTCTTCGTCGGTTTTAATTTCGACAAATAATTCTTTAAGCTGTTTCGTCGTGCATTGCGATAAATCGCCGTCGAAGTTTTTCCCTTCGAGCTCGAGCATTAGTTTATAATGCATCGGAGATACGCCGAGTTCTTTGGCTCCTTGATAAATGTCTTTGCCAAACGACGACTTCAACGTTTTATAGATATAATTAAGATCGCTCATCGACCTATCGGCAAGTTCGTCGAAGGTATATCCGTCGTCAAGGGCGGAAACTTCCGAAATAATGCTGTATTTTAGCGGCGAAACGTTTGCTTTTTCGGCTTCGGCGCGTTGTTTTTTCGTAAACTCGCCCGTGTAAACGTCAACGCCGTAATCTTCGGTCAAGTCGAAAAGACGATAATAAAGAGATTCGACGACTTCGTTAACCGACTTGTCTTTTTCGGAATATACGCTTAAATACAACGCGGCGTTATCTTCGAAATACCCGCTCGAAGACAAGATGTTGGCAATTTCGGTAACCGCTTTCTCGGGGCGCATTCCCTTTAAATTTACGCCGTCAAGACATTTTTCCGCATCTTTATTGAGACATTTTACTTTACTAACGACGCCGAAGCGGTTTACGCAAACTTCTATAGAGGGGTTAACGTCGATGTAAACCTCGTAATAGTTTTCGCCGTAAAGCCCGAGAACCGTAAACGCCGCCGCCAACATTATTACCAAACAACAAATAGCCGCAGCGTAGCGCCGTGCAAACACAAAAGCCTTGTTGATGGGCTTGTGGGGCAATATAGGCACCTTTTTAGCCTCGGATAAAACCCTTTCCTTTAAACCTTCGGGCGGGAGAACGGGCTTTATGCCGCTAAATAAATTTTCAATTTCTTTCTTTGTCATCTTTTCCGTACCTCCTTTCGTATGCTTTTTTTACTTTATTGATTGCGTTACGATATTGCCACCTTACGGTAGTTTCCATTTTACCCGTCAACTTAGCAATTTCCTTAAGTTGCAGAGAATATACCGCATGCAGAAACACTATTTCGTACTCGTGAGGTTTTAAAACCTGTTTGCTGAGTCTTACGATACCCGTCTCGTCGAAAGCTATCGGAGCGTCTTCGCCAACGTCGCCGTAATACTTATCGACCGCTACGGTGTTTGTAAAGTCCACGGATTTAACTTTACCCGCCCTGTTTAGATTTTTAAGGCAAATGTTTTTCGTAATAGTGTAAATCCAGTTAAAACCGCTTGAGCCCTTGTATTTTCCGATTTCGGTTTTTATCGCGATAAAAGACTCGGAAAGTGCGTCCTCGCTGTCTTGCGTGTTATGAAAATAACTGTAACATAACGCAAACAGCGGATTGGCTGTACCCTCGTAAAGCTTTTCGAGTGCATCGGGGTTGCCGTCACGCAATTCCGTTAAATATCTGTCTACTTCACGGTCTGTAAGTCTAATACCGTTCATAGACAATTATTCGGACATATTAACATAAATCTCGTGCTAAAAACAACCCGAACCGAACAGACCCCGTACTTTTTTTAATCTTAATATATGATAGCGGATCAACGTGCCTATCGGCACGATTTTAGTCGGTATTCCGTCGGTGAAAAACTTGTTAGAAGCGTCCTCTCCTTCGTTTTTCACTAATTATATCATTTAGAAGCTCATTTCGTTTGATTTTTTTTGTGAAATTTTGGAAAAACCGAAAAAATTTTTTAAAAACACCCGAAAAACCCTCAAAAAAGGTCTTTCGAGCATACAAAACCGAGATTTTTTGCAAAAACACAAAAACAATTTAAAAAAAGACATTGACCCGTTAAAAGGTATTGTATATAATTTTCGCATAACCGAAAATACATAAAAAAAGACAGGGGCTGCACGCAAATTTTTTACAATTTGCGTGCAGCCTTTTAATAAATATCAAAATTGCGATTATTAACCCGGCTGTCAAAAATCAGTCGATTTTTTTCTTTTTCGCAATGGCGTTTGACATTAATTTATAGCCGAAGGAAATCGCTATAGCCAATACGGTAAGCCCGCAAAGAACACCGATAGGTACGCTCCAACCTTCGTAAACGTCGGTAATGGCGCCGAGTATCCACGTACTTAAAGCGGTGCCCAAATAACAGAACCCGTCCAAAAGTCCCGTTGCTTTTCCGCTGTCGATTTTACCGCGCAACATCAACGGCGCAATAGTAACTATTACCGTATTAATACCCGACGTTAAAAGGGCGATTACGGTAAACGGCACAACAACCGATATCCAGTGTGCCTCGCCGATAAACAAAAGCACTAACAAAAGACAAATCGCGGGCGCTATAAACATTACGCCGCAAAGTACGGCAAAATCTTTTATCTTTTTATTAAGGGCGAGCGCAAGCGGTGTTGCGAAAATCGCAGCGCACGGAAGTGCAAGAGTGAAAACTATGCTTAATCCGTCCGACAAACCGTAACTTTCGTGTAAAATCGTAGGCATCCAAGTATCGATACCGTCTTTTATGAAGTTTACCATTACGGCAAGCACGCAAAGGGTCGCCATCAAAAGCACGATAGGAACAGCCTTCGATCCGTTTCCGCTTTCGGTTTCTTGCTCTTTTTTGTTTACGTACATTTGCTTGTCGTAACCGAGTTTCGGATAACCGATAAAAAAGAGAGCCGCAACGGCAAATAAAATTATCGAACCCGCCATAAACGCAAATTTATACGCGTTAAACAATGAACACAGCGCGCTTGTTCCGTAAGATAAAAGCGTACCCGTCGCCGTAGTCGTGCCCATTACCACAATGGATAGTTTAAGGTTTTTTTCGTCCGTATTGTTTGCAAGAATGCAAATAAGGGAGGAATACAAAAACGATTGCGACGCGCCGTTTATAAACCATAAGTATTTTGTTAATCCGAAAGGAATGTTAAAAAAACATAAAAGGTTCATCGTAGCGGATACCGCAAGCGCCGTCGACAACACGATTTGCTTGTTGTAACGGCGACAAAACAAACCGTTTATTATTTGCCCTGTACCGTAAGCAACGGAGAAAAACGTTACGCTAAGCCCCGCCGCCGCATGGTCTATTCCGTAATCTTGCATTATGGGGCTTATGTTTGACTTGTAACTATTCCTCCCGAAATACGAAACGACGTAGACAAGCCAGCAAAGCAGTATCAAAAGTTTCTGCCTTTTTTGTTCGTCTTTGCCGGTTTTAAGCGACCTTATTTTTGCCATATCACTCAAAAACTCCTTGATAACTCAATAAAAAACACCGATAACGGGCTTATAGCGTGACTTTTTTAACTACCGAGCGTTTATAAGACTTTTAAAACAAACAAATTTTTTTCGATTATTTTATAGAATCCTATACTAACTTTCACGCTATCGACATAAATCCGTCGGAATTTTCTTTTCGACATATTATAATATTTATAATGTAAATTGTCAACGTTAAAACGTTGACTTTACGACAAATAAACCAAAAACGGAGAATTTATGTTTGATTTTAAAAAAATATGTACGACAGTGGAAAATCTTAGCGACGAAGACCGTGCGGCGCTGATAATACGCGAGGGTAAAAGAGTCTATGACGGACTTTCGGATATTCCGTTTACCGCATATAATCCTTTTAGCGCCTTAGCGGCTTTTATAATGGGCGCGATAGTATCCGACGGCAAAATCGATGAAAACGAGTACGCGATGATTCTTCCTTCCCTTCAAAAAGCTTTCGGTAAAGACGTCGATTACGAAACCTTGAAAACGGCGTTAAAATCGGGACGCGCGACGGAGCAAATAAACGAATACGTAAACGTGCTTATGAAAATCGTAGTCTCAAAAAACGAGGACCTTGTTTCCGACATAGTAACGCTCTGTCTGCTCGTCGTGTCGATCGACGGAAAAGTTTCCCCGAAAGAACGCCGTTATATCAGAAAACTTTGCAAATAGCACATACTTTTACGGAGGATGAATATGAAATTTTTCAAAAAAACAAAACTTATCGGCATTATTACGGCAATAGCTTCTATTGCCGTCGGCGTCTTTCTTATGCTTTTCCCGACAGCCAGCATTAACGTAATATGCTACGTACTCGGCATTGCGGCGATTATCTTCGGCGTAGTAAAAACAATCGGTTACTTTCAGCAGGGCTTTACAAGATTTGTTTTTCAATTCGATTTAGGGCTCGGCATTTTCCTTATCGTTTTGGGAGCACTTCTTATTACGGCAACCGAAAAAATAGCGACGATTATACCGATAATCGTGGGCGTCTTTTGGATTATCGAGGGCGCCATGCACTTGGAAACTTATATAGACGCAAAAAAGTGCGGAGTAAAATACAGAACTTTAATGCTTGTTTTTGCCGTTATAACTTGCGTTTCTGGGTTGCTTCTTATTATAAACCCGTTCAAAGGCGCTAACGCATTAATGATTTTGTTAGGCATTTCGCTTGTCATAGACGGCGTAGAAAATCTTTTGACCGTTTTGTGCTTCTCGAACTTTTTTAAAAAGGTTAAATCGAACGAAAGAGTAATAAAACTCGACGACGAAACAGAAATACATTTTTAGTTTTAAAAGCCGCCGCAATTTAACTTGCGACGGCTTTTTCGTACCTTCTTGTCCATAAATAATATTAGCGTTTTTGCTTAATGACGGGCTTATAGCCCGCTTTTTAGTTTTAAATTTGTTTTGTAAAATCGAAAAACAATCTTTAAAAGCAGCGGCTTGTTTTTTGCTTTTTGCAGGAATCGAGTTTTTCGCAGCGGTAGCAAACTTCGTTTTTAAGCGGCTTGTCCGAAAAATAATCTCGAACGTTTTCAAGTGTAACGCTCGCGATGCTTTCTAAAGCCTCTTCGGTTAAAAACGCTTGGTGCGAGGTTATTATTACGTTCGGCATACTAAGAAGCCTTGCCAAAACGTCGTCACCCAAGATATGTCCGGACTTGTCCTCGAAAAACAAATCCGATTCTTCCTCATAAACGTCTAAGCAAGCCGCGCCGATTTTTCTTTCCTTAATACCGAAGAGTAATGCTTCTGCGTCGATAAGTCCGCCGCGCGACGTATTAATCAAGAAAACGCCTTTCTTCATTTTTCCAATGGCATCATAGCCGATCAAATGAAAATTTTCCTCGGTAAGCGGGCAATGAAGCGAAATAATATCGCTTTTTTCAAACAGCGTATCGAGGTTTACGTAGTCGACGTCTAAGCCCTCGGAAGGAAATTTGTCGTACGCCAAAACGTTACACTTAAACCCTTTCATTATACTTATAAACGCCTTGCCGATTTTACCCGTGCCGATAACGCCTACGGTTTTACCCGAAAGGTTAAAGCCCTCTAACCCGCTTAAACTGAAATTAAAGTCGCGCGTTCTGTTGTAGGCTTTGTGGATTCGTCTCGCGCTCGTTAAAAGCATTGCGCAAGCGTGTTCGGCAACGGCTTCCGGCGAATACGCAGGCACCCTTACGACGTGTAATTTTTTGTAACACGCTTTTACGTCGACGTTGTTAAATCCCGCACACCTTAAAGCAATTAATTTTACGCCGAGTTCGCAAAGCCCCTCGACCACGGCTTTGTTTACGTCGTCGTTAACGAAAACGCAGACGACGTCGTAGCCTTTACATAAAGGGTAAGTGCTTTCGTCGAGTTTGGACGTAAAATACTTTATGACTATATCGTCGCCTTTAAGTTTATCGAAATATTTTTTGTCGTATGGTTTAGTATCAAACATTGCAATTTTTATCATAATACACCTCTTTTATAATGTTAACACCTAAAACAACTTTCTGTCAACCCATCCCGCGCGATTTTTGCCATCCTTTTTACAAAAAGCTAAAACCGCTTGCAATTTTGCGATTTGTAGATTATAATTAATTTATCGTACGATACAATTATCTTTCCTATTTTACGAATTATACCGCTTTGGGGGCACGATTATGGATTGTTTAACCGATTTTAATATTTTGGTCGGCGATACGCTTATGTATTGCCAACAAATCGAACACGATATCAAAATTATTTACGCGGCAATGCTTAGCGGGGATATGCACAAAAACTTGGAACTTGTTAACAAAGAAACTTTAGGTACCGTCCTGGTTGCGCTTAACGCACTCGATAACAGCGACAATAACCCCTTGTTTACAAATTCGGACTATAAACTTTTAAAAGAAATCAAAAATATCCGCAACTTTATAGCGCATAGGTGTTATGTTGATTTTTTGTACTTGGACAATGAAAATTTTTACCGAAAACTTTCCGAAAACCGGCAAAAAATCGCGTTTTTCAATAAAGATTTGAAAAATCTTGCATCTTTTGTCGAAAAAGCCCGTTTTTCGGTACTTTCGCGATTTAAACTTATTTAAAAATTTTTTACTTTTTACAAATTTTACTAAATTTAAGTAACTGTTTAGTCGGCTTTTTATCGCAAAATTTGAGACCTTTGGGGCTTAAAAAGCGTTTTTTCAAAAAAATTATTGCGCAAAAAATATTTTTTAAAAAATTTTTTTAAGAAATTTTAAAAAAGGGGGTAAAAATCCTTTACAAATAATTAAAAGTGGTGTATTATTCTACGCGTAATCAAGGTTGCGGCGACAAGTTAGCGGTTTTGGTTACCAAACATAGGTTTTCATCATTTTCCCCCTTATCATATATTTTTCAGGCAGTTGGCAGTTTGCGTTAGAAGTGAACTGCCAATTGTTTGTTTTTACGGTTTTTTAGGCGTACCCGACTTTTTTTCGGCGGGTACGTCTTTTTGTATCAAACCCCTTGCAAAACAGAAAAAAATGCGTTACAATACTAATTATGAAGACTATAACGAAATTTACAAACGGAATGGAAAGCTTGACCGAACTTTACCGCATAGGCTACGGACCTTCCAGCTCGCACACAATGGGGCCCGAACACGCGATGTCGGAATTTAAAGGGTTAAACCCTTCCGCCGATTCTTTTAAGGTCATACTCTACGGCTCTTTGTCTAAAACAGGAAAAGGACACGGCACCGACGTCGTTATTAAAAAAACGGCGGCACCCGCCCCGTGCGAGGTTGTCTTTGGCGGAGACGACTCGGTCGTTTCGCACCCTAATACTTTGGATATTTTTGCCTACGAAAGCGGAAAAGAAATCGCAAAAGCACGCTATATAAGCGTGGGTGGCGGCAAAATTATTAAAGACGGCGCAAAAAAACACGACGAGGTTTACGTCTACCCTCATACTTCGTTTGCGGAAATCAAAAATTACTGCGACGATAAAGGTTTGCGGATTTTTGATTATGTGGATGAATTCGAGCCGCATTTAACCGATTATCTTTTTGACGTTTATACGGAAATGAAGTCTTGCATTGAAAAAGGGCTTTCGGCGAGCGGTGTTTTGCCCGGCGGATTGTCCGTTAAACGTAAGGCGGGACATCTTTTTAACGCCACAAGTAAAAACGAGAGCGGCGAAGTACGCGAAAACCGAATTATCTGCGCTTATGCCTTTGCCGTCGGCGAACAAAATGCTTCTTATGAAAGAGTGGTAACCGCGCCGACGTGCGGCGCGTCGGGTGTTGTCCCCGCAGTGCTTTACTATGAACAGCAGAAAAACGGGTATACTGAAGAACAAATTGTTAACGCCCTAAAAACCGGAGGCATTATCGGTAACCTTATAAAGAAAAACGCTTCCATATCGGGCGCCAAATGCGGTTGCCAAGCGGAAATCGGCACGGCTTGTGCAATGGCAGCGGCGGCCCTTGCAGAACTTAACGGACTTTCAATAGACAAAATAGAATACGCGGCGGAAATCGCAATCGAACACCATTTAGGGCTGACCTGCGACCCTATTTGCGGGCTTGTGCAAATACCGTGCATAGAAAGAAACGCCGTCGCCGCGGTAAGAGCCGTAAACGCCGTGCTTTTATCCAACCTTCTTTCCGAAACAAGAAAAATATCCTTCGACAACGTTGTCACCGCCATGCGGGAAACCGGCGTCGATATGTCGTGTAGATATAAAGAAACCGCCGAAGGCGGTCTTGCAAAAATCAAATTAACATAACCGCCGTTTTTGATAAAAAACGGCGATAACGGGCTTATTAGCACACTTTTTAGTTAAGTAGTATCTTTTTTGGAGGCTTGTATGTGGATTATCATGGCGTCATTATCGGCTGTTTTCGCCGGGGTTACGTCTATACTCGGAAAGTGCGGCGTTAAAAACGCGGATTCCGACGTTGTTACCGCGGTAAGAACGGGCGTTGTTTTCGTATTTTCTTGGATAATGGTTTTAATAAGCAATACTTTTTCGGATCTATATTCGATAAGTATAACGTCCGTAATATTCTTGGTTCTATCCGGGCTTAGTACGGCAATTAGTTGGCTATGCTATTACAAAGCGCTTTCGTTAGGCAACGCTTCCAAGGTCGCCGCCGTCGATAAATCGAGCACGGTGCTTTCCGTTCTTTTTGCAATAGTGCTATTTCCATCAGAACGTAATAAAATTTGGCTTAAACTTTTATTACTTACTGTAATAGCGGTCGGAACCGTACTTATGACCGACGTAGGAAAAAACCAAAGTAAGGAAAATTTGAAATGGCTTTGGTTTGCGATAGGCTCGGCTGTGTTTGCGGCGCTTACCTCGATACTTGCAAAAATCGGGATAAACGACGTAGACTCAAACTTAGCGACGGCACTAAGAACGGGCGTGGTGCTTATCGCCGCTTGGCTCATCGTCGTTACAAGAAAAAAGACGGATGGTTTAAAAGACGTAAAAGGAAAAACTCTTTTGTTTGTAATATTATCGGGCGTCACGACAGGCGCAAGCTGGCTGTGTTATTATTACGCAATCAAAAACGGTCGGGTAAGCATAGTCGTACCGATAGACAAATTAAGTATTCTTATCACCGTACTTTTCTCGGTTACCGTATTTAAGGAAAAACTAAAGCCGAAGGCTATAGTCGGCTTAATTCTTCTAACGACGTCTACGTTATGCATGGCAATTTTTACTTAACAAACACAAAGGGCTCCGCATTGTGGCATACACCCCGAAAAATATCCGACATTTGGGGCGCGCATCGATGGTAGGCGGCCCTTTTTTATATGTAAAAATCTTCGATAACCGACCTATACGTCAACTTTTTATAAAATTTATTGATATGTCTCGGCTCAATCTGACGGTATTTAATTTTCTAAACTTCTACCAAAAAAACAAATACAATTTCCTTTATAAAGAAAATTTGCCGCAAAAAAATCGGACACACATGCCCGATTTAAACGCAATAGCCTTTTTTTACATTGTCTTATTAACTTAATTTATTATTTCAATTAAACAAATTATATTATTTACACCTTGGTTTTTATTTTTACGCTTCCGCATAAAATTTCAGAATAGGAAAAACTCGTTTTTCCGTTATACGGCGCATTCGGCGCGACGGTAAACAACGCAGGATACACACCCGTTACGACGCCTTCGTACGACACATACTTATTCCGTCCGAGATTTTGAGTAACTTTTACCGTTTTGTGCTTTAATTTTTCGACCGCTTTAGAAACCGCACCTAAATTGTTTTTAGTTTTTATCATATTTCTATTTTGTCCACATACCTTTCTTTTTATACTCTTACTAAGCAAAAACAATCGTTTTCGGGCTTATAGGCGGACTTCTAACGTTTTTTCTAAACACTCGAACATATAATTAGCCGCCGCTTTTAAAAAAGCGGCGGCTAAAGTAAAATTCAGTATTTATTATTAAAAATCGTCTTCCTCGTCGTCGAGAAGGGCATCGTCATCCTCGTCGTCCTCTTCTTATACTCTTACTAAGCAAAAACAATCGTTTTCGGGCTTATAGGCGGACTTCTAACGTTTTTTCTAAACACTCGAACATATAATTAGCCGCCGCTTTTAAAAAAGCGGCGGCTAAAGTAAAATTCAGTATTTATTATTAAAAATCGTCTTCCTCGTCGTCGAGAAGGTCATCGTCTTCCTCGTCATCCTCTTCGAAATCTTCTGGGTCTATAGGCCCGTAATCGAAGTCGTCGTCATCGTCGTTTGTTTCCATGGACTCGTCATCGTCGTCGAGGTAATCTTCCTCGTCGTCGAAAAGTTCGTCGGCTTCTTCTTGTTCGAGTTGCGAAAGAGAAAGCATTTCTTCGCTATCGTCCTTACCGAGTTCCTCTTTTTCGTCGTCGTCGAGGTACTTTTTCCATTCCTCGTCGGCATCCATATCGACGCTAATGTCCTTTTCTTCGGCGTAACGTTGTTTTTCTAAGCAACTATCACACATTTCGTCGCCGATAGGAATATAATTCTGCTTACAAATAGGACAGATTTTTTCCGTAATGTCTTCATCCTCGTCCATCGTCGCAAACATAAGTTGCGGTCCGATTTTCAATTCAGCTTTACATACGTCGCAATAATCTTCTTCGACGGGGATATAGTTAAGTTCGCATCTTTGGCAAAGTTTATATTTCGCCATATTAAGCCTCCAAAAACAACGCTTTACGCATTAAGTGGAATTATTATATTAATATTGTTTTGATTTGTAAACTGTTTTTATGCAGTTTTTTCATTTTTTTATTTTTTTTCGATTTTTTCACTAAATAGCATATGATTATACGCTAAGTTTTGACCTTTTTTTCGCACAATTGTATAATTACCGTTTATTTTGCGTTAACTTATCACCCCGACGTTGCTTTCGTTTCACCCGACGACACCGCGTCGTTTTTTTAATAAAACTTTTTTCAAAAATCAAACTACGGCTTTTTATCGAATAAAAAAAGCGGCACGTCGCTTTTTGCGATAGCCCCCGCTTTCTTTTAAAAATATTCTTTTACTCTTTTCCTCTTCTTACGCACCTTCTAAAAGCATTTTATCCGCAACTAAGGCAATAAACTCTCCGT
>CAYNLN010000031.1:0-15506 GCA_964398065.1 uncultured Christensenella sp.
GAAGGGCGTTTATAAGCCCCAAAGGCATTCCGCCCCCGACCCATCCTCCTTTCGGTGGTTGGGGTGGGTGGTGGATGAGCGGACGAATCGTTCGCTCACTAAGCGTGCCCGTCGCTTATTGCGGCGGACACGCTTAGTCTTCACGTAAAATTAAGCAAATTCATCCGCTCTTTTTTGAGGCGGATGAATTTGCTGTTTGCAAAAAGTCGTTAATACGCGACCTAATATTCGGCTGTATGCGTCATTTTTGCGGAAACGAAAAAACTCTTTCCGCAACAGTATTTTGCGGCTTTTTATAGTTTTTGCGGCGTTTTTTCAGCCATCCTATTGCTTATTTCAAACAACGCTTTTTCGTTTGTTGACTGTGTTTTTCTATCTTCGAAAAAGAAAGAGTCGTTAACTTTTTATATAAAGTTACAGGTATAAATGTAGTTACACAAGTCAATAATTTTTGCGTAAAACGAAAACTACTTAAGGGCTTAACTGCCGCGAAGAGGTGAAAAATGAAAAAAATATGTATAAGTTTGGCACTTATTCTCATAATAGTTGTGTCGGCGGTATTACTCAAAGGAAGCGCCGAAGAAACCGAGTATTTAAGAATACACGTGCGTGCTAATTCCAACGACCGAATCGATCAAGATATTAAATATAAGGTCAAGGATTTAGTTGTTGCTTATCTTACGCCGATTATCGAAAACGCGACCTCGAAAGAAGATGCGATTTCTAAAATCGAAAACTCAAAAAACGTCGTTAACGGGCTTATAGACCGATTTTTACAAGAAAACGGTTTTGATTACGGGTCTAAAATTGGTATAAAAAAGGAAGAGTTTCCGACTCGTGTTTACGGGGATCTTACCTTGGAGGCAGGTGTTTACGACGCCGTAATTATAGAATTGGGAAAAGGTGCGGGAGATAATTGGTGGTGCGTTGTATACCCGCCGCTTTGTTTTACGGACGGCGAGATAGAATATCGCTCGGTTATAGCCGATTTTTTCAAAAGGTTAAAACAAGGAGGATAAATGAAAAAAAGGTTTACTATCATTGCAATAGCGGTTTTATTGCTGTCTTGTTCGATTGGCTTTACGGGAATCGCAATTGCAAACAACGAAGTGCACGAAACTTACGTTGCTGCCGCCGTTTTGAAACAGGGCAGTCAGGGCGAGTTGGTTAAAAAGGTGCAAACAAAACTTAAACGCTGGGGGTATTACAACGGTTCCGTCGACGGCATTTACGGTAAACAGACTAAAGCCGCTGTCATTTACTTTCAGAAAAAGAACGGCTTGACTGCCGACGGTATCGTTGGCAAAAAGACTTTGGCGGCTCTCGGTATATCCGACACCTCGTCAAGTAGCGGAAGTTCGTCTTCTCAAGGCGGGGTCGGTAAATATTCGAGTGCGGACGTAACCCTTCTTGCCCGTGTAGTTTACGGCGAGGCGAGGGGAGAAAGTTATACCGGACAAGTTGCCGTTGCTGCGGTTGTGCTTAACAGAATTAAAAGTTCGTCCTTCCCTAACACCGTATCTGCCGTAATTTATCAGCCGTATGCTTTTACTGCGGTTATGGACGGTCAGATAAACTATACGCCGAATCAAACCGCTTATAACGCTGCAAAAGACGCTATTAACGGTTGGGACCCTACCGGCGGCGCATTATATTATTATAACCCGAAGACCGCTACGAGCGCTTGGATTTATTCGCGCAAGGTGACAACCACTATAGGTAATCACGTATTTGCCGTATAAGGAGGATTTATGGAAGAAAAAAAGAACAACGCTGTTGAAAAAGTTGAAAACATTACGACGAAAAAGAAATCGCAAAACACTAAAAAGTCCGCTTATAAGCCCGTTAACGGCAAAAAAACGGACAAAAATGAAGTTTCGAGCGATGCTTTGGAAAAAAGTGCGGCAAAAAAAGCAAAATCTTCTAAGCCACATTTAGAGGAAGACGAAAAAATTCAAAGACGAATCCGAAAGGAAGAGGAACGTTTAAAAAAAGCAGATGAAAAGAGGGCTTTGAAAGCAAAAAGAAAAGCCGAAAAGGAAAAAATAAAGAAGGCGAGAAAGGCTGCGATTAAGCAAAAAAGAGAAGAGTACAAAGCCGAAAAATTGAGAAGAAAAGAAGAAAGACTTGCACGCAGAGATATGCTAAAGCACGAAAGCCGTGAGGAAAGAGAAAAACGCCTTTTTGCCGAAAAACAGGCAAAAATCAACGCTAAAAAAGAAGCCCGTGCCGAAAAAATTAAGATGCGCGAAAAGAAAGCTTCTTTACGCAGACAAAAACTTGCAGACAAACGTGCCCTTAAAGAGCAGAAGAGACAACTCAAAATGCAAAATAAAAAAGAAAAACGCAATCGCGGATTGGGCGGATGGCTCGCTGCCGTAATAGCGTTAGGGTCTTCGACGCTTATTTTGGCAACATTGTTTACGATGAGTATTTTTAGATTTTTCGACAGTCCTCCTCCGGGCGGAGACGGGGTTATCGCGGAAAGTTATTACAGTTTAGTGGATTACGTTGACAATATGAACGTTACTATGGCTAAACTTGTGGTTTCTAACGACGACGCGCAGCGTCAACGCCTTTTGGTAAATCTTTCCGAACAAGCAAGTTTGGCTGCAGAAGACGTATCGAGAATACCTTTAAAAGACGAGTCGAAATATTACACGACAAAATATATAAATCAGGTTGCCGATTACTCGAAATACCTAAATAACAGGCTTATAGACGGACATTCCTTTACTGAAAAGGATATAGACAACTTGAATAATCTTTACGAAATTAACGGGTTTTTAAAGGAAAGCCTTGCTATGCTCAATATGGATATGGGGTCGGAATTCGATTTTAAAACCATATTTAACGAAAACGGCGATAACTTGATGCTCGATAAATTTAACGAGCTTGAAAAAAGAGCAGTCGATTATCCCAAATTAATCTACGACGGTCCGTTTTCCGACGCACTCGATAGAAAAGCCGAACTTAAAGGTGAGGAAGTTTCTTTAAAAACCGCGGAAGATAAATTTTCGGAGATTTTCTCGAAACACAATGTCGAAAACGTAGAATGTACGGGTGAAGTTTCTTCGAAAATCGACTGTTATGCAATAAGGGCAGACGTCGAAGGCGGCGAAATTTATGCTACGTTGTCGAAAAAAGGTTGCCATCTTATAAGTTTTAACCATTATATGGATTGCACCGAAATAAATTACGGTTTGGACGAATGTATACAAATAGCCGGCGATTTTTTAAACGAACTCGGTTTAAGCGATATGACTGCCGTATGGGCGACCGAAAACGAAGCGACGGCATATATTAATTATTGTTACAATCAAGGTGGGGTAATCGTATATAACGATATGGTAAAAGTCACCGTCTGTAAGCAAAGAGGCATCGTTTCCGCGTTTGATTCTTCCGCGTACTATTTAAACCACAGAACAAGGGAAATCGGTGAACCGAAAATTACCCAAAAACAAGCGATAACGGGCTTATCGACCGACTTATCCGTTTTAGTGACAAGACTTTGTTTAATACCTAAGGGAGAAAATAAAGAGGTTTTGGCGTATGAGGTTTTCGGGACGGCAAAAGAATCTAAATACTATATTTATGTCGATGCCGAAACCGGGCACGAAACGCAAATTTTCTGCGTTGTCGACACTTTAGAGGGTAGCTTGCTTATTTAACAAGTTTTTAAATAGTTATGAAGGGAAGGATTTTTCGTTGCGAAGAATCCTTCTTTTTAAAACAAGCGATAACGGGCTTATAGGCGGACTTTTTATAAAAAATAATTTAAGTGGCGGTGGTTATACAATTGTTTACAGAGAAAAAGGTTTTGACTAATGCCGCAAACAAAAACTATTTGTTTTGTTTGTGTCGAAAGTAAATATTCGAAAATAATTACAGAAAAAATAAAACGCTAAAACTTATTGACTTTTTAAGACTAATGCAATATAATGTAAACTGTAAAAAATAAATCGGTTGTATTATTAAAAATGCTTATAAAACTAAGTTGTTTATCGTAAAATTTTAGTTTTTAACTTTTAAGAGTTCAACGTTTTACAAAAGGGAGGCAAAGCGGTCCGAAGTGCGGCTGCAAAAAATGCAATGTTTGTTTCTAATGAGATAAAATATGTAGGGGTAAAAGATTTGGATGTCGACCTTTTTGAAGGACAGTATCCCGTACCCGACGGAATGACTTATAATTCTTACGTTATTACAGATTTCAAAATTGCCGTTACGGATACGGTCGACGCTAAGTTTTCCAAAGAATGGATTAACAACCTCGAATGCGTTTTGGGGGATAGAAATCCCGATTATTTAGTCGTTCATCATATGGAACCCGATCATTCGGGTAGCATTATGACGTTTATGAGGCGCTATCAAAACGCAAAAATCGTTGCGAACAAAAAAGCCTTTACGATGATGAGTCAATTTTTCGGTTGTCAATTCGTAGATAGGCAAATCGTTGTTTCGGACGGCGACACGTTGGAACTCGGAAACCACACCTTGAAATTCCTTTTCGCACCGATGGTTCACTGGCCCGAAGTAATGGTAAGTTACGAATCTTATGAAAAGGTTTTGTTTTCGGCGGACGCTTTCGGTAAGTTCGGGTCAACGGTAGATACTTTAGATTGGGCTTGCGAGGCAAGGCGTTACTATACGGGTATTGTCGCAAAATACGGGCTCCCCGTAATAAATCTTTTAAGCAAGGTAAAAACCTTTGATATAAAGACGATTTGTCCTTTGCACGGACCCGTTCTTAAAGATAACCTCGGTTACTACGTCGGGCTATACGAAACATGGGCAAACTATATGCCTGAAAGCCAAGGGGTTACGGTTTGCTTTACGTCCGTGTACGGAAATACTAAAAAAGCGGTCGACCTTTTAGCAAGCGTTTTAACTAATAAAGGTGAAAAAGTAAGCGTGTTCGATCTGGCGCGTTGCGACGTTTCGGAAGCTTTGGAAGACGCGTTTAGATACGACAGGCTTGTTTTGGCGAGTCCTACCTACTGCAATTCGGTTTTTCCGTTTATGAGCGATTTTCTGACAAGGCTTACAGAGCGCGATTTTAAAAACAGAGTCGTCGGTTTTATCGAAAACGGAAGCTGGGCGCCTAACGCCGCAAAAACCATGCAAAATTATTTGTCGGTATGCAAAAATTTAAAATATACCGAAAATAACGTTAGGATACTGTCTTCGTTAAACGAAGCGTCCGAAAAGCAAATTTACGCCTTGGCTAACGAATTGGTTGCACTTAAAAACGGCGATTAATCGACCTATAGGCGGACTTTTTATAAAAAACAGACTTAATTAAAATATTTTTAACGTTTAAAAACAATAATATAATTATGAAATACGATATTTCAAAACAGTTCGGAATATACAGATACTTCAAACCACCGTTCGGTGTGGCGACGCTTAATCTTTGGGGTAAGTTGATTGAAAAATCCTATAAAGTTTTAGAGAAGGAAAAAGAAATAGAGTATTCGACGTTTTCCTTGCAGGGGCTGAAACTTCATTTTATAAAACCGAAAAACAGAAAAAACATACCTTGTCTTTTGTTTTTGCACGGGGGTGCGTTTGCGTTTCCGGCATATAAAAGTCACTATAAAGTAGGCTGCGAGTATTCAAAAGGCGCAGATGCCGCGGTTTTGTTCGTGGACTATAGATTAGCGCCCGATAATCCTTTCGGTGCGGCGGAAAGCGATTGCAAAAAAGCGCTCGATTGGCTTTACGACAACGCCGAAAAGTTATCGGTCGACATTAATCGAATAGGCATCGTCGGCGACAGTGCGGGAGGAAATCTTGCGGCAAAAACGAGTGAATACGCCGCTAAAAAGGGTTATAAAATTAAGTGTCAAGCCTTTATTTATCCCGTCGTGGACCCTTATTTGGAAACCGAAAGCAAAAAAACTTTTACCGACACGCCTATGTGGAACGCCGTGCTTAACGAAAAGATGTGGCTTTATTATTTCGGCGGAAAGACCGCAGGTGAAGTCGGATACGAAAAAATTTTGTCGAAAGATTTTAAAACCGTCGATTGCCCCACGTTTATAGAAGTGTGCGAGTATGACTGTTTAAAAGACGAGGGATCGATGCTTGCGTCGCAACTAATTAAAAACGGCGTAAGTGTCGAAAGTTACACAGTTAAAAACGCCATGCACGGTTTCGACGTCAAAGATTGCGAAATCTCAAAAAGCGCGATCAAAAAAAGAGTTGAGTTTTTTAGGCGTGCTTTAAACGATTTTTCGCGATAACGGGCTTATAGGCGGACTTTTGCAAACAATTTGCCTTTTTTGGCGTATTAAAAACATTTTAAATCATCAATAAACCTTAGGGGATAATTATGACAAAAACCGAAATAGAAAATATAGTTAACAGACAGAGAGCTTACTTTAAAGACGGAAAAACTTTGCCCGTGGGTGTTAGAAAAAATTACCTAATTAAGTTAAAGTCTGCGATAAATACTTATGAAAACGAGATTTTCGAGGCGCTAACTAAAGACCTCGGCAAGTCCCCGCGCGAAAGTTATATGTGCGAAGTAGGGCTTACGTTAAGCGAAATAACATACCTTTTAAAACACATTAACGCCTTTACTAAAAAGCAGCGTGTTGCAACACCGCTTGCGCAGTTTAAATCGAAAAGTTATCGTTTGCCGTCGCCGTACGGAACGGTTTTGATTATGAGCCCGTGGAACTATCCTTTCTTACTATCGTTAGAGCCATTAGTCGAGGCGATTGCCGCGGGTAACACCGTCGTGTTAAAACCGAGTAATTACAGCCCTTGTACATCTAACGTTATCGGAAAAATACTCGGCGAAGTTTTTCCGCCCGAGGTCGTTTCGGTTATAACCGGCGGCAGAGCGGAAAACACGGCGCTGTTAGACACGGAATTCGATTACATATTTTTTACGGGCGGAAAAACGGTAGGCGGACTCGTGTACAAAAAGGCGGCTGAATTTTTAACGCCCGTTACACTGGAACTCGGCGGTAAATCGCCGTGTATCGTCGACAAAACCGCGAACTTGTCGCTTGCCGCAAAAAGGATAGTTTTCGGAAAATATTTAAACGCCGGGCAAACGTGCGTTGCCCCCGATTACGTTTTGGTTGAGGAAAGCGTTAAAAAAGAATTTATCGCTGCCGTCAAGGAGGAAATCATTCGTCAATACGGCAAGGAGCCTATGAAAAACGCCGCTTACGGCAAAATAATTACGGACAAACATTTTGAAAGGATAAAGTCACTAATAGGCGAAGAAAAAGTCGTTTTCGGCGGCGGTGCGGACGAGACTGCTCGGAAAATCGAACCGACGGTTTTGGATAACGTAACTTACGAAGACGCCGTTATGCAAGAAGAAATTTTCGGTCCCATTATGCCGATATTGACATATAACGATATCGACGACCCGATTAAAAAAATTAACGAAGGTCCGTCGCCGCTTGCGCTTTACGTGTTTACGGAAGATAAAAAACTTGCCGACAAGGTTACAAAAGTTTGCCGTTTCGGCGGCGGTGCGATAAACGACGTCGTTATACATCTTGCAACTTCATATATGCCGTTCGGCGGATTCGGGGCAAGCGGTATGGGCAGTTATCACGGCAAAAAAGGGTTCGAAACTTTTACGCACTATAAATCGATTGTCGATAAAAGCACGAAAATCGATTTAAACATGCGCTATCAGCCTTACAAAAAATCGGACGAAAAGTTGGTAAGAAAATTTTTGAAATAATTATCTTCGATTGCCTTTAGAAAGTATTTCTTTACTACAATTTTAAGGCAATCTTTTGGTAAAAATCGCTACTAAAAAACCGCCGAAAAGCGGGCTATAAGCCCGTTATCGACGGTTTTTTGTTTTTTAAATTAAAATTGCCAATGTTTGAAATGAGTTGTTTCTTGCGATTATTTTTCTTATGTGCAAAAACAAAAAGCGGCGCCATAAAAGGAGCCGCTTTCATATTAAAGTTAAAAATCAATAAACGTTTTCGGCGTTTAACGAAAAAGTTGTTTTCGTTAAATGTAGCCGTACTTTTTGCGTTTTGTAATCCAAAACACCACTGTTACGAGGGTCGATAAGACTTCGGCAAACAGCATGGAAAGCCAAACGCCGTTTATACCTAAAAATTTAGGCAATATAAGTACGCATGAAATTTGGAAGACCAAAGTTCTCAAAAAGGAAATGATTGCCGAAACCGCACCGTCGCCGAGCGCCGTGAACATCGACGAGCCGAAAATACCGAACCCTGTAAACACGAATGAAAAACAGAAAAGTTTAAAAGCGTTTACTGTCATGTCGTAAAGTTCTTTATCGTAACCGACGAAAATTTGCGAAATCGGGCGAGCGAGAAGATATGCAAGCATCGACATAACGACGCCGAAAATAGCCATAATCTTCAAACTTTTTACGAAGATATTTTTAAGTTCTGCCTTATTTTTAGCGCCGTAGTTAAAACCTATTACGGGTGCCGTGCCTATTGCGTAGCCTATAAAAATAGCGACGTAAATAAAGTTAACGTACATCATAACGCCGTAGGCGGCGGGTCCGTTTTCGCCGGCTAAATTCATAAGTTGGCGGTTAAAGACTATGGATACGACCGAGCTCGATATATTGCTTACGAGTTCCGACGAGCCGTTTGTGCAAGTTTTTAACAAGACTTTGCCGTTAAAGTCGCCCTTGCCGAGTCTTAAAAGGCTGTCGTTACGCTTGCTTGTAAAGTAGACGATAGGAATCACCGCACCGACAAGTTGGGATATACCCGTTGCGACGGCGGCGCCCGCTACGCCCCATTTGAAAATCCAAACGAACAAAGCGTCCAAAACCATATTGGTTCCGCCGGCAATAAGCGTTGCTTTAAAGCCTAATTTCGGTCTTTCGGCGGTAATAAAGAAGGACTGAAACATACTTTGAAGCATAAACATCGGCGTAAAAGCTATTACGATTCTGCCGTAAGTTAGGGCGTACGGCATCATGTTGTCTTCCATACCCAAAAGTTTTGCGATGTCTTTTAAAAAGATAATCGAAACAATCGATACTATAATGCCGATAACTATGGTCGCGTATATTAGAAAGGAAAAATAATTGTTTGCCTTTTTTTTGTCGCCTTCGCCGAGTGTTTGCGAAACGATTGCCGTTCCGCCCGTACCTATCATAAAGCCGAAGGCGCCGAGTATCATCGTTACGGGCATAATGACGTTAACCGCAGAGAAAGCCGTTTTACACGCTTCTGCGGTGGGTTCGGAAAAGTTAGAGATGAAAAATCCGTCCACAACGCCGTAAATCGACGTGAAAACCATCATAAGTATAGGCGATAAAACGAATCTGAATAAGTTTCCGTAAGTAAAATGACTGTCTAATCCTAAATATCTTTTTTGCATTTGAACCACACGTCGGCAAAGTTCAAAACGCACGGAACGATGTCTTTTACGGGTACGCCCGTAGTGTTGACGCAAAGGTCGTATTCCTTCATGTCGCCCCACTCGCCGCCCGAAACGAATTCGTGCATTTTCTTTCTGCCGTTATCTATCGATTTTATTTTTTTTGCCATTTGCTTGTCGTCAAGCGAGTTGTCCGCTGGGTTTTTTTTGCGGCAACGTTTGATTTTCGATTCCATGTCGGCGTAGACGAATATTCTTAGCGGGTTAAGATCTTTTAAGATTCTGTCCGCACATCTGCCGACGATTACCGAGTCGCCTTTTTGGGCAAGTTCTTTTATGACTTTGTGTTGCGCGACTATAACGTCCATCGCAGTTTGATTGATTGTCGCGCCGAAAGTGTGCCCGAAATGGAAATTGAAGCTCGAAATGCCTTTTTCCGAAATGGTAGACACGTAATTTTCGTCGAGATTTGTCTTTTTTGCGATTTCGGTTATGATTTCCGTATCGTAGTAGGCAACGCCTAACATGTCCGCAAGTCTTTTACCGAGTTCACGTCCGCCGCTTCCGAATTCGCGACTGATAGTTATTATTTTCATAAATACCTCACTTTTCGGTTGGGTTAAAACCCGAACACATATTATTGTAACATATTTAAAATACTTGTCAATGCTTTTTTGCTTACTTTCTCGTCGCTTTTTAAAAATAAGTTTGTTTCCTTGCCGTTTAACGCGAAAACGTCTAAATTTGTAAGCGGAAAGTTCTTTTTGTTTAAAGGTAAAATTCCTTTGCGGCGGCGGTGGAAAAATTGAACTTATGTTTAAGGATTTTTCAAAAATTTCGCACAAAAAAGCGCTCGACAAAAAGGGTGAAAAATTTCACAGTTTCAACATATCTTTTTGCCTTCAAACCCTTGCTTTTTTACCTCGAGAATTGATATAATATTTCCCGCAAGGAAGGGCGCGCAAAATTTAAATTGTTCGTTTTACGAGGAAATATAAAAATGGCTTGAAATACCGTTTGGCGGTCAAGCCGTTTTTTCACCCCCAAAAATCGGAAAAACCGCCTTTTTTAGCAGGAAAATAAGGCGAACGCGATTAACAAGGAGGGTTGAAGAAAAAATGAAAAGGCGCGAATTACTTTATTTTAAAAGATTGCAAAGACTGACGACGGCGGCGGTGTTTTTAACGACTTTACTGCTGATTTATTTATTCCTGTCGTCGTTTATTTCGGGCGCGGTAAGCGGCTCGGACACGAAAAAGGTTATGGGTATGCTCGTTTCCGTTTTCGGGCAAGACACGAAAGACGCCGAGCCTTCCTCGATAACGGCAAGCGTCGAAAAGAAATCGACTTCCTATCGCTATGACGGTGAAACCGCTCAAATTACGGTAAACTTTTTGCCGAGCGGTGCCAAAAGTTACCCCGTAGTTTACGAATCTTCAAACTCTGACGCCGTTTCCGTCGACGATAACGGCTTACTTACATATAAGGCGGCGGGGTCTTCTAAAATCACGATAACCACGCAAACGGAAAACCCGCTTACTTATTCCTTTAACGTTTGGTCGCAAGGTAAAAGCCCGATAGAAGGCGAGGCTACCGTCGAATTAAAAACAAAAAGCCCTGCGGTGGGCGGAAGTTCTTCTTTCGTAATAAACGGCGGGCTTACCTCTTCCGGTGTGGCGAAATATTCTTCGCTTAATAAAGACGTCGTTTCGGTTGTCGACAGCACTGCGTATTTTATTAAACAAGGTACCGCGGCTTTGCGCGCGACTTTCGAGGACGAAAGTTTCATAGACTTTACCATAAACGTAAACAAAAACGATAAAATGGTGTATTTGAACGATTTAATGTTTACGGAAGAAACTACGTTTTTAAGCGGCGATAAATTTGCCGCAACAACGCTAATCTCCGCCTATAAGCCCGATAACGCAATAAAAAAGTTTATTGTTACGTCGGATAATCCGTCGGTAGTGAAGGTAGACGGTCAAAATTTAGTTATGAAGGACAGGGGCGTGGCAAACCTTACTTACACCTCGATATACGACGAAGGCTTTTCAAAGACCGTATCCGTTACGGTGGAAAAGACAATGCCGACTTCGCTCGAAATCACGTCGGCGGACACCGTTAATATAAACGGAACGATTAGTCTTACCGTAAAACATTCGCCGGTCGCGTATCCGGACGACGTTACCTGGATCGTAGTAAGCGGTTACGGGCAACTGTCAAACGGTAATAAACTTAAAGCGGTATTTTTCGGTAAAATCAAAGTGCGCTGTCAAAGCACGCTTAACCCCGACCTTACAGCCGAAAAAGTTATTACGGTAAAGCTGTATTCCGACTTTTATTCCTTTGTCAGAAAGATACTCGGGCACTTTTCCTTATTTGCCGTATTGGGCTTTGGGGTATGGGGCTCGCTGTTTTTGCTTACAAATCCTAAATACAGCGTTGTATTGGCGCCCGGTATTTGCTTTATTTTAGCGGCACTGTGCGAGATGTTCCAAGCGTGTACCCCGGGAAGATATTTCACGATAGGCGACGTATTTATTAACTTTTTCGGAACTTTAACGGGTATTGTGATAGGCATAATCGTAGTAACGCTTTTCTGCGTTATTATGAGACTCGTTTCGAAAACCTCTTTTACAAAACTTAAGGAAGCCTATTCTTGGACGACGATTTACACCGTTTTCGGAAAACTTAAAAAACAAACCAAAAAAACAAACCTCGAAACCGCCGAAACCGCCGAAACCGATAATGAGTTATCTAACGAAAAAGTAACCGAAACCGAAGATAATAAATAGCAATAACAACACAAAAACCGACCTATAGGTCGGTTTTTTGCATTGCGGAAAGCTTTTGTTGTGCGATAGTGGCGGCGGATAGAGTTTTAGTGTTTTTTGCTAAAACGACTTTTGTAGAAACTTTAAACGCTCCTTAAAAAAAGACGCATAAAACTTACGAAAATAAAATACAATCTTTTTCGGGTTTTGGTATTGACAAAAAGGAAATGCCGTGTTATACTATTTAAGTAGTATATTTAGACTACGGAAGATAAGGAAAGGAAAATTATGAAACTAAATTACAAACGCACGATTTTAGTAGGCTTTGCATTCTTTCTGATTAGTGCCTTTTGGCAGGCGTACGATACGATTGTTCCGCTTATTTTAACGAACAAATTTCAGATGAATCAGACTTGGTCCGGCGTTATTATGGCGCTCGACAATATTTTTGCCGTCTTTATGCTGCCGATTTTTGGCAATATTTCGGATAAAACTCATTCGAAATTCGGTAGGCGAACACCCTTCATTTTTATAGGCACGATATCCGCCGCGATATTCTTTACTCTTTTAGGGTTTATGAACAGTTTGGCGATGTTTATTTTGTGTCTTTTGATGTCGCTTCTTTCGATGGCTATTTTCCGCTCCCCGGCGGTTGCGCTTATGCCCGACGTTACCGTAAAGCCGTTAAGGTCGAAAGGCAACGCCGTTATTAACCTTATGGGTACGTTCGGCGGAATACTTATTTTGCTGTTTGCCAACGTTTTTAAAACGAGCGAAACTGGCAAAACGGATTTTAGATTTTACATAATCGCCGTTTGCGGCGTAATGATAGCGGCACTCGCGGTATTTTTACTCACGGTAAAAGAGCCTTTATGGGCGAGAGAAATGCAAGAGGAAACCGAAAGGCTCGGTTGCGACAAGGAAACCGAGGAAAGGAATGCCGAAAACGGTAAGTTGTCTAAAGGTCAGTTGACGTCGCTCATTCTTATTTTGGCGTCGGTTGCACTTTGGTATATAGGCTATAATGCGGTTACGTCGAAATATTCGGTGTACGCGTCAACTTATTTGAAAGTAAATTACGCAACCACGCTTCTTATAGCGCAGGCGGCGGCTATCGTATCGTATCTTCCCGTCGGTATAATTGCTTCCAAAATCGGCAGAAGGAAAACCATTTTGGCAGGCATTATAATGCTTTTAGGTGCGTTTACGGGCGCTTGCTTTATAAAAGAAGGTACGCCTACGATAATTATGACGGTGCTATTTGCGTTAGCGGGTATAGGCTGGGCTACCATCAACGTTAACTCGTTTCCGATGGTCGTCGAACTTGCAAAAGGTTCGGACGTCGGCAAATATACGGGATATTACTATACCGCGTCGATGGCGGCGCAAATAGTAACGCCTGTTGTTTCAGGTGCGCTTATGGACGAATGGGGAATGCAAACGCTTTTCCCGTATGCGGCGGTTTTCGTAGGACTTGCGTTTGTGACGATGTTCTTTGTAAAACACGGCGACGCTAAGCCCGAAAAGAAAACGGGAATCGAAGTGTTAGACTTCGACGATTAATCAAAAACTAAGCCTATAAGCCGATTAACGGCATAAAAAGAAAAAATTACGGAGTGTATTTATTATGGAAATCAAAGATATTTTAGCAAAATGCGATCATACGCTTTTAGGGCAAACGGCTACTTGGCAAGACATTCAAGGGATTTGCGACGACGGTATGAAGTATAAAACGGCAAGCGTTTGCATACCTCCTTGCTACGTTAAGAAAGCAAAAGAATACGTCGGGGATAACTTGCAGATTTGCACGGTTATAGGGTTCCCCAACGGTTACAACACGACCGCGGTTAAAGTTTTCGAAACGGAAAACGCAATAAACGAAGGCGCCGACGAGATAGATATGGTTATAAATATCGGCGCGTTAAAAGAAGGCAAGTTGGATTTCGTGCGTGAAGAAATCGCCGCAATTAAAAAAGCGTGCGGAAGCCGCATTTTGAAAGTCATTATCGAAACGTGTCTTTTAACAAACGAAGAAATCGTTACCATGTGCCATATCGTTACCGAAGCCGGCGCCGACTATATTAAAACGTCGACGGGCTTTTCGACTGCCGGCGCAACGTTAGAGGGAGTCGAAATTATGGTCAACAACGTAGGAAAGGGCGTTCTCGTTAAAGCCGCAGGCGGAATCAAAGACTTGAAAGACGCCGAAGACTTTATAAACCTTGGTGCGTCGAGGCTTGGCACGAGCAGAGTCGTTAAAGCGGTTAAAGCGCTCGAAAAATAACAATAAGTAGGGCTATAAGCCCGTTATCTGCAAAAATACAGAAAAAAAATTACATTATCGGAGATGTTTATTATGGCAACACCACATATTAGTGCCGAAAAAGGCGCTTTTGCAAAAACAGTACTTATGCCCGGCGATCCTAAACGCGCGGCGTTTATCGCTAAGAACTTTTTAGAAAACCCCGTTTTGGTTAACGACGTAAGGGGCGTACAAGGTTACACGGGTTACTATAAAGGTAAAAAAGTATCCGTTATGGCTTCCGGTATGGGGCAGCCCGCTATAGGAATTTATTCTTACGAACTTTTTAAATTTTACGACGTATCGAGTATAATAAGAGTGGGTTCTTGCGGGTCTTTCCACCCCGATTTACACGCAAGGGATATCGTTATAGCACAAGGTGCTTGCACGGACGGAAACTTTGCACACCAATACAGACTTCCCGGAACTTTCGCACCTATTGCCGATTTCGGTCTTGTGAAAGCAGCCGTCGAAGAATGCGAAAAAGCGGGCGTTAATTACAAAGTCGGAAACATTTTCTCTTCCGACGTATTTTACGATGATGCCAACAGCGGTATGGAATGGGCTAAAATGGGCGTTTTGGGCGTCGAAATGGAATCGGCAGCTTTGTATTGTAACGCTGCTCGACTCGGTAAAAAGGCACTTTGTATTTGCACCGTAAGCGATTCCTTTATTTATCCCGAAGAAAACACTACCGCAGAAGAAAGACAGAATTCCTTCACAAAAATGATGGAAATCGCTTTGAATATCGCAGAGGAATAAATCTACTATAATTATAGAGAAAGATTTCCCTTTATAAGAGGTATTTCATTAATGGCTAAAAGAGTATTTTTAATAGTTTTAGACAGTTTCGGCATCGGTGAAGAACCCGACGCATATCTTTGGCACGACGAGGGCAGCAATACTTTAGGTGCAATAAGAGATAATAAGTATTTCGATTGTCCTAACCTCAAAAAAGCCGGGCTTTTCAATATCGACGGCGTCGGTGGCGGAATAGAGTATCCAACGGCGGCGCACGCAAGGCTTCAAGAGTCTTCTATGGGTAAGGACACGACGATAGGACATTGGGAAAT
>CAYNLN010000032.1:0-14977 GCA_964398065.1 uncultured Christensenella sp.
ACGGTTTCGGAACAAATCATTTCACGGAATTTATCGATTCTGCCTTCGCCGAAGAACATATGCTCGGTACGGCAAAGACCGATACCCTGTGCGCCGAGTTCGGCTGCGCGCATAGCGTCCTTAGGAGTATCCGCGTTTGTTCTTACGCCCATTGCTTTATACTTATCGGCAAGTTGCATTATTCTGCCGAAATATCCGCTGTTGGGGTCGGCGGGAACCGTCGTGATGGCGCAATCGTAAATCTTACCGGTGCTGCCGTCTAACGACAAATCGTCGCCTTCGCGGAAAATCTTACCGGAAAGTTCAAAGTATTTTTCTTCTTCGTGCATAATGATTTCGCCGCAACCGGATACACAGCAAGTACCCATACCCCTTGCAACGACCGCCGCGTGAGAAGTCTGTCCGCCGCGAACGGTTAAAATGCCTTGAGAATACTTCATACCTTCGATGTCTTCGGGGGAAGTTTCCAATCTTACCAAAACGACCTTGTTGCCCTTTTTGCCTTCTTCCACGGCGTCTTCGGGCGTAAAGACGATCTTACCCGCGGCAGCGCCCGGGGAAGCGGCGATACCCTTTCCGACAACGTTGTTTTTATCGGCTTCCTTTAAAGCCGCGGCGTCGAATTGAGGATGCAAAAGCATGTCGAGCGATTTTGCGTCGATTTGCATTAAAGCTTCCTTTTCGGTAATCATTCCCTCATCGATAAGTTCGCAAGCAATCCTTATTGCCGCGGCTGCCGTACGCTTGCCGCTACGTGTTTGAAGCATGAAAAGTTTGCCGCGTTCGATGGTGAATTCCATATCCTGCATATCTTTGTAATGATTTTCCAAAGTGTTGCAGATCGTAATAAATTGTTCGTATACTTCGGGAAGAACTTCAGCCATTTGAGAAATCGGCATCGGGGTACGTACGCCCGCAACGACGTCTTCGCCCTGTGCGTTCATCAAGAATTCGCCCATAAGTCCTTTTTCGCCCGTAGCGGGGTTACGCGTAAACGCAACGCCCGTGCCGCAATCGTTACCCATGTTGCCGAAAACCATTTCTTGTACGTTAACGGCTGTACCCCAACTGTAAGGAATATCGTGGTCCATTCTGTATACGTTTGCACGGGGGTTGTCCCAACTTCTGAATACTGCTTTGATAGCTTCGAAAAGTTGTTCCTTAGGATCGGTCGGGAATTCTTTACCTAAAGCGAGTTTATATTTCTCCTTGAAAGCTTCGGCTAAGTCTTTTAAATCTTCCGCCGTAAGATCAACGTCGTAAGTTATACCCTTTTCTTCTTTCTTTCTGTCGATTAATACTTCGAATTCCTTTTTGGAAACTTCCATAACGACGTCGGAAAACATTTGGATGAATCTTCTATAGCAGTCCCACGCCCATCTAGGATTACCCGACTTTTCGGATAAAACTTGAACGACTTCTTCGTTTAAACCGAGGTTTAAAATGGTATCCATCATACCGGGCATGGATGCCCTTGCGCCCGAACGTACGGAAACAAGCAACGGGTTTTCGGTGTCGCCGAACTTCTTACCCGTAATCGCTTCGAGTTTAACGATGTTTTCCATGATTTCTTCACGAATGGCATCGTTTATCATTCTGCCGTCTTCATAATATTGCGTGCAAGCTTCGGTGGAAATGGTGAAACCTTGCGGTACCGGTAAACCGATATGCGTCATTTCTGCAAGGTTGGCGCCTTTGCCGCCTAAAAGTTCACGCATGCTTGCGTTACCTTCACTGAACAAGTAAACGTACTTCATAGTGTTCTCCTTCAAATAAAAAATATTTGTTTAACTTTAATTTTCGATTTTCGAGCCGATTTAAACGTCTTTTTGTTTGCGCGCGGCTGCGACCGCGTAAACACTTAACTAAATTATTATATATTATATTGCCGCTTAAGTCAATATTTTTCCGCAAAAAAGTTTCGCTTTACGCTGATTTTTTCGTTTTTTACCCGAAAATGCGGCTTTTTTGCAATCTTTACCTCTGTTTTTTAGGTTTATCGCCGATAGGAGCCGCAAGATGCGCATAAAAAGAACATTCTATCCTACCGTTATAAAGCTTGCGCTTTTTGTCCGCACGCGCGCCGAAAAGTCTTTCGAAGTCCGACACGGGGGTGATCGTGTAAAAACACCATTCGGGATTGTTTTTTCGCACCCTTCCGTAAGCCCTGTACAGTCTTTCGATTTCGGCTCTGTCCTCGAGCCTTTCGCCGTACGGCGGATTTGAAAAAGCAACGCCGCGCTTTTCGGTTGAAAGAAAGTTTTCCATAGACTCGTGATGAAAAACTATTATGTCGTCTACGCCCGCTTGTTTTGCATGTTTTTTTGCTAACGAAAGCTGCTTTTCGTCAACGTCGTAAGCGTGAATTATTTTTAGATTTTCCGTCGATAACCGACCTATAGCCTCTTGTTTTACCTTATCGAAAACTTTTTTGTCAAAGTTTTTTAAGTTTAAAAAATCAAACGTGCGCCAAATCCCTGGCGCAATGTTTTTTACTTTCATCGCGCCTTCTATCGCAATCGTGCCCGTACCTGTAAAAAGATCGCACAAAGGTCTTTCTACGTTCCATACAGAAAGTTCTAACATCGCCGCAGCCAAATTTTCTTTTATTTGGGCTTCACCGTAAACGTTTCTGTATCCGCGTCTGTGAAGAGACTCGCCCGAGGCGTTAAGTAAAACCGAGCAGTAATCCCTCGTTATCGAAACTTCTACCTCGAACTTATAACCGTTTTCGGGTAAGAAATCTCTTTTATAACACTTTTTCAATCTTTCGCATATTGCCTTTTTAACAATCGACTGGGTTGCCGAAAAAGCACTCAATTTACTTTGAACAAGTTTGGGTTTTACGACGATTGCGGCGCTTTCGGGAAGATAATCTTCCCAATTAATTGCCGAAACACCGTCAAACAAAGTGTCGAAATCGGCGCATTTGAATTCGCTTAGCAAAATAAACACTCGGCTTGCCGTCGACAAATAAAGGTTACACTCGCTTAAAAGTCTGTCGTCGCCCTCGAACGTCATTCGCCCGTTTATGGCAGGAGCGTTTTCGACGCCTAACTTATATAATTCTCTTTTTGTGGCGGCTTCGACACCCGAAGCAGCCGAAACGGATATTTTCATTAAAAAGCATCCTCTATATGATTAATTCCGTCGGGGTATACCTCGACAACGTCGAAACGCGGTTGATAGCCTTTATCGGGCGTCGACAATAAATAAAGCGTTGCGGTTTTTCTGTAGTGCTCCTGCTTTATTTTATCGACTGCCTCGACGGCGTATCCGTAGTTGTGATTCGTACGTGTTTTTACCTCGATAAAAACCAAAAAGTCCCCGTATAAGCCGATTAAGTCGATTTCGCCGAACCTTGTGGTATAGTTTTTTTCGATGATTTTAAAACCTTTCTTCTTTAAATATTTGCAAGCTTTTCTTTCGCCTAAGCTTCCCAAAAATTTTTTATAAAAGTCTTTCTGTGTATCGGGCATGGTCCGACCGTCCTTATTGCTTCTATATGATTTTTAGTACCGTATCCCTTGTTTTTGGCAAACCCGTATTCGGGGTAGAGTTTATCGTATTCTTCCATAAGTTTATCCCTGTAAACCTTGGCGATAATAGACGCGGCACCTATGACGTAACTTTTTGCGTCGCCTTTTATTATCGGTCTTGTTTCGACGTCGCAATCTATATCGACGGCGTCGATTAAAACGACCTCCGGTTTTACAGGCAACGTTTTTACAGCCATCGCCATACACTCTTTAGTGGCGTTTAAAATGTTTACCTCGTCGATTTTATCGTGCTCGACACGACAAATAGAGTAAGCTATCGCCTTTTCTTTAATTTTGTCCGACAAAATGTTTCTGTTTTTTTCGGCAACTTTTTTGCTGTCGTCGATGCCTATAATCAAATCGTCGTCGTCAAGCGGCATAATAACAGCCGCACAAACAACGGGACCGGCTAACGGTCCGCGCCCCACTTCGTCGACGCCCGCTATGTATTTTTTACCTTCCGAAATAAGTTGATATTCGTAATTAAGTTTTGCTTTAACGTCGTTTATGTCGTGCTTTTTTCCAGGCATAGTTTTCCTAACCTTCCTTTTCTAAAATCGTCGAATACAGCCTTTGCGCATCTTTCGTAATCGTACTCTCCGCCGCGAAGCAAAAATCCCCTTGCCTTGCAAATGGCTTCGTATACGTCGAGCGGCTTTAACATTTCGTCGACCCCGTATTTTGCATTCAAAACGCCGGGGTAGAGTTCTGTTATTTCCGAAATAAAGTCGAGGCATAAACTTTCAAAATCCAAAATAGCGTCGTTGATGCTTCCGATATACGCCAAATGATGCGCATACCTTTGGTTTTCGATTGCGGGCGGCATTGTGCCCGGTGTATCCAAAAGTTCGATATCATATAGTTTAATCCACTGTTTACCCTTGGTAACCCCCGCCTTATCACCCGTCTGTGCTTGACGTTTTCCGCTTAAGGAATTAATAATCGTAGACTTACCCGTGTTGGGGATTCCGCAAACCATAACCCTTACCGCTTTTGTTATGCCCTTCTGTTTTTTTGCGTTGATTTTTTCGGATAAAGCGTCGATAACGGTACTATAGACGGACTTTCCGTCCTTTAAATTAGTACCGACGGTAAAAAGCACTTTACAGTTTTCAGCCCTTAAAACTTCGGCTGCTTTATCTAAATCCCGTCTTTCGACAAGGTCGCATTTATTGATTACATACAGTATCGGTCTGTTTTTGCAAACGTCGTTAAGTTTTTTATTAACGCACGCAAAAGGCGCGCGCGCGTCCAAAACGTAAATGACGGCGTCGCATAATTTGACGTTTTCCTCCATCATGCGGAGGGCTTTAGTCATATGTCCCGGAAACCAGTTTATTTTTGAAGAATAAATATATTCCATAATATTTTTTACTCTGGCTTTAGGTCGCTATCTATATAAAAGTCAGCCTATAAGCCCGTTATTCATCGTTTTTATCGTTTTTAATAAGGTCGGGACGAAGTTTTTCGGTTAAAAGCAGCGACTGATTTTTACGCCACTTATCTACTTCGCCGTGGTTACCGGAAACCAAAACTTCCGGCACGCGCAAGCCGCGGTATTCTTGCGGTCTTGTGTATTGAGGGTATTCGACGCGGTTATCCGTAAAAGTTTCGTCTTTTAAAGATTCGGCAGAAATCACGCCGTCTACATAGCGGCAAACGGCATCCGTCATTACCATTGCGGGGAGTTCGCCGCCCGTCAAAACGTAATCGCCGATAGACATTTCTTCGTCTATAAATAAGTCTATAATGCGTTGATCGACGCCCTCGTAATGTCCGCAAAGGAACAATAGTCTGTCGTGCTTTAGCATTTCGGGAACGGATTTTTGAGTAAAAGTTTTACCTTTCGGCGACGTGTATATTCTGTAAGCCTCGTGATTAGGATCGATGGTTTCTATGGCAAGCCCGACGGGTTCGGGCATCAAAACCATACCCGCGCCGCCGCCGAAAGTGTAATCGTCGCAACGTTTATGTTTGTTTAAAGCAAAATCCCTTATATCGGTTACTACGATTTGAATTTTACCCGATTTAACGGCTCTTCCTATAATGCTTTCGTTTAGCGCGGTAAACATTTCCGGAAAAAGCGTAAGTATGTCGATTCTCATTGATACAAACAGACCTCCGTAAAGGTTTTTGCGTCGACCGTAATCTTTTTATTTTCGATATCTATGTCGGCATTAAGTTTTTTAATAAATGGAAAACTGCAAACGCCTTCGTCGGTTCGAGCCGTAAAAATATCTACGTTAGTCGTTGTAACGTCGATTATTTTGCCGAGAAGTTTGCCGCTCGATAAATACAAATTACACCCCAAAATATCTTGAATAAAATATCTATCCTTCGAGATATTAAGTTCTGTTTTATCGCAAAAGACGTCTTTTCCGCGTAAAAGTTCGGCTGCGTTTCTGTCCGAAACGCCTTTGAGCGTTAATATAATAGCCGTGCCGCCTACCGACATAGACAAAACTTTATACATCGTCTCGCCTATAAAAACGTGCGTTAAATCCTTAACGGAATCCGCCCCGTCGGTAAAATTGCTGATTTTAAGTTGACCTAAAATGCCTTGCGGTTTAAGTACCGTGCCGATTTGTATTTTTTCCATAAAACTTAATTTTGTTCCGTTATTTTCTGTTTCGGTAAATAAATTTTCAAGCAAGACTTTCGCGGCGCATCGTGTTTTTGCGCCGCAAAAACTTACTTAAGAAAAGAAAAAGAGGGCAAACTACGCCCCTGCTTTTTCGGAAATTTCGATATTGTACTTTTTACCCGTTTTTTGAGAAGCGGATTTAACAAGCGTTCTTAACGCCTTGGCGATTTTGCCTTGTCTTCCGATAACCTTACCCATGTCTTCGGGAAGTAAAAGTACGGTTACGTTAACAACGTTGCCTTTTTCTTCGACTTGGAATTCTACTTCGTCTTTATTTTCGGCAAACTGGAATACTACGTATTTGATAAGTTCTAACATAACTCACCTATTAGTCTTTTTTCTTCTTAGGATTGGTCTTAGCAGGAGACAATTTATTGCTCTTTTCAATTACGCCTGCGTTTACGAGAAGAGACTTAACGGTTTCGGTCGGTTGAACGCCTTTAGAAAGCCAATCTTTTGCCTTTTCGGCATTGATAACGACTTCTGCGGGTTGAGTCGTAGGATTGTAGTGACCGACTTTGTCGATGTACTTACCATCTCTTGCAACTCTGCTGTCAACGACTACGATACGATAGAAAGGAGACTTTTTGTCGCCCATTCTGGTCAATCTCATTTTTACTGCCATAATTATATACCTCCGTATAATTGTATGTTAAAATATTATTTTTTTTCATTAAAAGTGGCGCTATAAGCCCGTTAAACGTGTTTTTTAGATTTTAAACGGAAGTTTCCCTTTGCCGTTTTTCATCTGCTTTATCATAATTTTAACTTGGTCGTATTGTTTTAATAAAGCGTTGATTTGTTGAAGCGAAGTGCCGCTTCCTTTTGCTATACGCATCTTGCGCGAGTAGTTTAAAATCTGCGGATTGCGTCTTTCCTTCATCGTCATCGACTGAATTATCGCTTTCGTTCTGTAAATCTGGTTTTCGTCGATATCGTCCTCGGAAACTTTAAGTTTACCCATACCGGGCATCATGGACATAACCGCGCTTGCACCGCCCATTTTTTTGAGCATATCTATTTGTTCGAGATAGTCGTTTAAGTCGAAAGAATTTTCTTTGAACTTCTTTTCCAACTTTTTAGCGTCTTCTTCCTTAATGGCTTCCTGAGCCTTTTCGATGAGCGTCAAAACGTCGCCCATGCCGAGGATTCTGTTCGCCATTCTATCGGGATAGAAAGGTTCGATGTCGGTAAGTTTTTCGCCGACGCCGCAGAATTTTATCGGCTTACCCGTGACCGCTTTTACCGAAAGACAAGCGCCGCCCCTCGTATCGCCGTCGAGTTTCGTAAGCACGACGCCCGTTATCGGAAGCCTTCTCGAAAAACCTTCCGCAACCTGAACGGCAACTTGACCCGTCATGGAATCGACGACAAGCAATATCTCGGTAGGCGTTACCGCCGCGTTGATGTTTTCGAGTTCTTGCATTAAATTGTCGTCTATCTCGAGCCGCCCCGCGGTATCGATGATTACCGTGTCGAAACCGTATCCGCGCGCATATTCTATAGCGTCCTTGGAAATCTTAACAGGGTCGCCCTGACCGCGTTCGAAAACTTCGACGTTTGCCTTTTCGCCTACAACGCAAAGTTGTTTAATAGCGGCGGGTCTATAAACGTCGCACGCAACGAGTAAAGGCTTTTTGCCTTGCTTTTTTAAAAGAAGCGCAAGTTTACCCGACAAAGTGGTTTTACCCGCACCTTGAAGCCCGCACATCATAATGACCGTGGGAAGCTTCGGCGAGACTTCGAGTTTTTGGTTTTGCCCGCCCATGAGGCTTATAAGTTCCTCATTGACGATTTTTATTACTTGCTGCGAAGGGTTAAGACTTTTTAAAATGTCTTGCCCGACAGCCTTTTCGGAAACGGTCGCAATAAAATCCTTAGCAACTTTTATATTGACGTCTGCCTCTAAAAGCGCAATACGGATTTCACGCATCGCTTGTTTTATTTCGAGTTCCGTAAGCTTACCGCGCTTGGTAAGTTTGGAAAAAACGTGATTTAATTTTTCGCCTAACGATGAAAATGCCGCCATTATTTTTCGAGAATCCTTTTTAATGTTTGTTTTTCGTCTTCGGGAAGCGTTTCGTAAAATTCGTTTATCTTTCGTTTGTATGCGTTAAAACCGACAGCCGACTCGAATACGTCGAGTTCGTTTTTAACTGTCTTTATAGCGTCCAAAACGCTTTGGCGAGTGCAATGTTTAATCTCCGCGATTTCAGACAAAGAAAGATCGCACGAAAAGTATAAATCCGCTATCTCCGCCTTGTTGGGCGTTAAAAGGTTTTTATACGTATCGAGAAGATTTGCGTAAACAACTTCTTCAATCTTCATGTCGCACCGCCAAAAAATAAAGACGTAAAGTAAAATTACCTTACGTCTAATATTATATACCTTATAAAAAGTTTGTCAAGCATTTTTACCTTACAAACGTATTTTTTGGTAAAAAACTTTACTTTATGAAAATAAGTCTGCGGCAGTTTTCGCATTCCATGATTTTTTCGTTTTTAAGCCTTGAAAGTTCGAGTTGGCTGAGTTCCGTACCGCACGCCGTGCAGTGCTTTCCAGTTACCTCGTAAACAATCGGGAATTTGGGGTCCTGACGTTTTTCCTTATATTTATTAAGATATTCTTCGGGGATATCTTTCGCAATCGCCGCGAGACGGGCTTTTATGGCTTTCTTTTCGGCGTCTTTTTTATGGGAAAGTTCTTCGTACTTTGCCTTATACTCGTCTTGCTGTTGAAGCATAAGTTTCGCGCTTGCCATAAGTTTTTTATAGGACGCGGTAAGTTCCGTCATATCCTTTAAAAGTTTTTCGATTTCCCCTTCTAAGGAAGCGTACTGTTTGGCAAGTTCTTGCGACTTCTTCTTTAAAAAGGCTAAAGTTTCTTCGCTCTCTATGTCGTCGAGACCTTTGAATTCGTTTTTGTCTTCGTCGAGTTTCGTAAGTCTTTCCTCTAAAATCTTTATCCCCGATAGAAGCGCCGCCGCCTTAGATTCGATTTGCGCTTTGCTGTCGGCAACGGTCTTTAAAAACTTGACCGCTTGAGCGTACTTTTTAAACTCTTCGCTTTTTTTAAGATCGTTTTCGATACTTTTAAGCTCGGCGTCTACGTTTTGATATTCCAATAATTTTTCTATCATAATTCTCCTTGAAAGCTCGATTAAATAAATCTGTCGTCGTCAAAGAAGCTGAAATCAAGCTTGTTTTTTAGTCTATAAATATTTGAAAAATGCTTACAAATGCATTTCATTCCATAATTTTCGCTTGCAAAATGCGTCATGGAAATTACGCATTTACCTTTTTTAGCCGCCTCGACGAGCACGTGATGCGGTATGTCTGCCGAAATGTATACGTCCGCCGAGTATTTGTCGAGCGTTTCTTCGTCTAATCCCGAACCGCAAAAACTTGCCGCTTTTTTAACATATGCGGTCTTGTCGCCGTAAACGTTTACGCGGGTGTTGAATTCTCTTTCGATATTTTCGGCGAGTTCGCCAAGCGAAGTATTGACGGCGTAACGTCTTCCGTAACCCGTACCCGAAAGCAAAGGCTCTAAAATTTCGATTTCCTTGTCTTCGGGATTAGCAACGCCCTTTGCCATAAAATAATCTACGCCTTTTTCGGCAACGTCGAAGTTAAGATGACAAGAAATTACGCCAATGCCGGCAGCGGCAGCCTTAAGCAATACGCCGTCGATTTGTTTTATGCCGTGAAATATCGCCGGATGATGGGTTACAATGAGCCCCGCCTTAACCCACTGCGCGTATTCGACCGTCTTTTCGGTAAGATCGAGCGAAAACACAACGTTGGTTATGTCGGCTTCGGTATTGATAATTATACCGCTGTTATCGGTAAATCCGCACTTTTTTTCGTACATCGGCGAAAGTTCGAACGGAGCAAAACGGTCAATCAGTTCGTAAATTTCTTTCAGTTTCATCTTTGATTCCTCTCAAATTCTCTAATCTTTCGGTAAGGCTTAGGCGCGAATCTCGGTTTAAGCCGTCAAATTGCAATAAACCTTCGATTTCCCCTATTTTGGCACGCAAGTAGCGTAAAAAATCCGAGTTACGTTGTAAATTTTCTCTACCGTAAAGTTCTTCGGTTTCGGTGTATCCGTCCACTTTATTTAGCACCGCGCGCATAACCTCGTAATACTTATCGCCGTCGAAAAACATAAAGTCGCGCTCTATTCCGTACCCCGACAAATGTAAATATTTTCTTACTTTATCGGCGTTTTTCATAGGCTGTAATATAACGATAACGGGCTTATAGGCGGCTTTTTGTAAAATTTTAATGATTTCCTCACCGCCCATTCCGGCAATTAAAACCTGTTCGACTTCGGGCACGTTTTTAAGCCCGTCCGTTACAATCGGAATAAATCTTCCGCTGTAATTTTTACTTAACAACGCTTCCGCTTTTTTTAAACTCGGCTTTGAAATATCGGTTACGTATACGGTTTTTGCGAGCCCTTTTTTCAGTACTTCCTCGGCGCAATATCCGTGGTCGCAACCGACGTCGGCAAAAGTTTCGCTAACGGTTATAAGCGAAACAATGGTTTCTATGCGCTTTGTCATTGGTCAAGAAAATCTTTAAGCTTTTTAAATCTTGACGGATGACGAAGTTTTCTTAACGCTTTTGCTTCGATTTGACGAATACGTTCACGCGTGACGTTGAATTCTTTACCGACTTCTTCCAAAGTCCTCGGTCTTCCGTCGTCGATACCGTAGCGGAGGCGCAAAACTTTTTCTTCACGCGGGGTGAGCGTATCCAAAACTGTGATAAGCTGCTCTTTTAAAATGGATTTTTCCACTACCTCGCTGGGGGCTTGAGCGTTTTCGTCGACGATAAAGTCGCCCAAATGGCTGTCGTCCTCTTCGCCGATAGGCGTTTCCAAAGACACGGGGTCTTGGGATATCTTTTGGATTTCGATAACCCTTGATTCGGGGATGCCCATTTCTTCGGCTATCTCGGAAGGATAAGGGTCTCTGCCTAAATCTTGCGTAAGCGTACGGGTTACGCGTGCAAGTTTATGAATGGTTTCGACCATGTGCACGGGGATACGTATTGTCCTTGCCTGGTCGGCAATCGCACGGGTTATGGCTTGTCTTATCCACCAAGTAGCATACGTCGAAAGCTTGTAACCTCTTTCGTAGTCGAATTTTTCGACGGCTTTCATAAGCCCCATATTCCCCTCTTGGATAAGGTCGAGAAAATGCATTCCTCTGCCGACGTGGCGTTTTGCAATGGAAACGACGAGCCTTAAGTTTGCTTCGGCTAAAATCTTCCTTGCTTCCAAATCGCCGTCCGCCATACGCTTCGCCAAAACGATTTCTTCGTCGCCGGATAATAAAGGCACTCTTCCAATGTCTTTTAAATACATCTTGACGGGGTCGTCCATACTGATTTCTTTCACGAGTTGGTCGTAAAGTTCTTGTTCCTGACTGGTTTCGTCAATGACTTGTATGCCCGCGTCCTCGATGACTTTGCTCATGTTTTCCATCTGCTCGTCGGTCATTTCGACTTTTTCGAGACGGTCGCACAGCGCCTCCGTAGTAATGGTGCCGCGCTTTTTATAGTCCGTGATTATATCGTTTGCTATCTCCATCAATGCAGCGTCGTCAATCATATTTTATCCTCCGTTTTGAGTTGAAACAGTAATTTGCTCTTTTTTTGTATTATTTCGATGGTTTGAAGTTGTTTCGTAACGTCTGTTTCGGCTTGACAATATTCCTCTAAATACTTAAGATCGGTTTCCAAGTTGTTACGCTTAACGTACTTTACGCAATCTTTATAGTACCTTTCGTAACCTTCCGAACAGTAGATTTCATCGGTTTTGCCGAGCAGAGCGGTCAGTTCGGCAAGATAATCTTCACCGAGTTTTTCGGTTATGCGCGCGGCGTCTATCTCGATACCTTCGTCTAAAAATGCTAAAATCGCGGTTGCGATCTCGCTTCTTATCTGCGTAGAAAAATCCAAGTCTTCTAAATCCTCGACCTTTGCGTAAGGTTTTTTATGAATTATCGCCGAAAGTATGAATCTTTCCGCTTTTGAAATAGCGTTATCTTCTTCCTTGTCATTGTCGTTTTGTACGATATTTTGCTTGATAACGGGCTTATAGGCGGACTTTTTGGTTGCAATATCCAAATCGCGTTTTAAAGATTCGTATGTAATATTGGACAGCTTACTAAGCCTACGCAAAAGTTCTTCACGTTCGAATTCTTTGTCGCTTTCGGAAATAACTTGCAAGGATTTATCTAAAAACCTTCGTCTTTCGGCGGCGTCTTGTAAGTTAAAAGTTTTCGCTAAGTAGGAAAGTTTATAGTCGATAAGCGGTTGAGCGGACAACAAAAGTTCCTTATAAGCGTCGACGCCTTTTGCCTTTACGTATTCGTCGGGGTCCATTTTATCGGGGATCGCAACGACTTTTACGTTAAGCCCCGCATCTTTCAAAATTTGCATTCCTCTAAAAGTTGCTTTTTGCCCTGCCGCGTCGCCGTCGTAACTAACGATTACCGTGTCGGAATACCTTTGCATGAGCCTTGCTTGTTCGACGGTAAGCGAAGTACCCATACTTGCAATGGCGTTTTTTATGCCGCTTGCATGCAGCGCTATTACGTCCATATAGCCCTCGACCAAAATAAGGTAAGGAAGCGTGCCCGTTTCACGTTTTAATTTTTTAATGTTGTTTACGTTAAAAAGCGTTCTGTTTTTTATAAAAACGCTCGTTTCTCGTGTGTTTTTGTATTTTGCAAAGTCGGGCTTTGCTTCTAAAACCCTTCCGCCGAAGGCAATAACGTTGGAAAAACTGTCGATTATGGGAACGATTAACCTTTTTGCTTCGAAGTCGGTGTATTCCTCGGTATCCTTATTGTCGGCAACGACGCCCGCCGCAACCATATCGTCGTAACTATACCCTTTGCCTTTTAAAAATTTAGGTAACGACGAGTAATCGAGCGAACAACCTATTCCGAAAGTTCGCAAAGTAGCCTCGGTAAACCCGCGCTTTAAAACGTATTTAAGGTAAGGCACAGCCTCGTCTTTAGATAGGTTGTCCACGTAAAAACGGGCGGTATCTTTTAAAATGGCAAGCCTCGTCGCACGATTTTTAGCGTTTTCCTCGAGTTTGGCGTCTTCCTTAAAGGAAGTTTCGGGAAGTTCCATATTGGCACGATTTGCCAAAAACTTTACAGCCTCCATATAAGTAAGGCTTTCGACTTCCATAATAAATTTAATTACGTCGCCCCCTCTGCCGCAACCGAAACATTTAAAAAACTGCCCTGCTTGGTTGACGCAAAAGGACGGCGTTTTTTCCATATGCCCGGGAAGCGGACAGCGCGCCCAAAAAGCACCGCCCTTTCTTTCCAATTGGCAATATTGAGAAACTACGTCGACTATTTCGTTTCTGCTTTTTAATTCTTCTATAAATTTTTGAAACTTTTGATCAAACATCTTACACGATATAAAAGCGCACTTGCGCCCGATTTATAAAAAATATGCTTTTTGCTCCGAAAAAGACGCAAATTAGCGGATTTCCTACATTTTATTATACAATTTATTTTTGCATTTTCCTTTTTTAAGCGCAAAATTTTTTAAGATTTTTACAAATTTTGTTGTGCCGGGGCAATTTTTTCCCTTTTTTAGGCTTATCGTTTTATTTTTTCAGCGGTTGTTACAAAGTTTTTAAAAATCAACTTTATTTAGCGCCGTTATTTTAGTTTACTTTTTTTATGCGTTTTGGTAATATTATGTGGAAATAATAATTACGGACTTTTCCTTATGCAATCTAAAGCGCTTATAGTCGACTTCGGTGCCGAAAGGCTGGACCTTTTGACCGAAGCTTTGAATAAATTCAATATTCCTTATTCGGTTTTAAACCACGGTTTCGATATAGACTCGCTTAATATTAATGAGTATTCCGCCGTCATATTGTCGGGCAGTTTAAGTTGCAGCTATTTAGAAGACGCACCGAATATCGACGAAAAAATTTTCTCGCTCGGCTTGCCCGTTTTGGGTATATGCTACGGAATGCAAATAACGACACTGAAGTTCGGCGGCAAAGTGGAAAAATCCCCCGTCCCGGAATTCGGGGAAACGCCCGTTAAATTTTACCCGTCGAAACTGTTTGGCGGGCTTAACTATGGCACCGTGTATATGACGCATTACGATTACGTCACCAAAATACCTTGCGGCTTTAAGGTTACGGCTCAAACAAAAGATTGCCCCGTAGCCGCCCTCGAATCGCAAGATAAAAATATCTTTCTCGTTCAATTTCATCCCGAATTTTTCGTTGCCGAAAACGATACGATACTTTTTGAAAACTTTTTGTATAAAATTTGCGGTTTTTAAAAAGCCGATAAAAACTAATTTTTAACACAAATAAGATATTTTTCGAACGTATACGATTTTTATCTTTATATTCGCTCAATATATATTATATCGCACCAAAAAGCTTGAAAAACCCGTCTATAAGCCCGTTATCGACATTTTTAACTTATTTAACGATAACAACCGATTATATATTTCGTCTGAATAAGTATAAAAAAATCAACCTTAGACGAAAAATTTCATCCGAAAAGCAGCCGAAAAAAACTTATTGCGATGTCGAAAAACAAGCTGTTCGATTTTGCTTTTACGACACAAGAATGTTTTTGAAACCCTTGTAACGCATTTTTTTGTTTTCGGCGTAAAAATTGCTTGCAATAATGAAAATTATGTGTTATTATATTTGAGCAATAAAATTCGGCCTCATGGTCAAGCGGTTAAGACGTCGCCCTCTCACGGCGAAAACAGGGGTTCGA
>CAYNLN010000033.1:0-14630 GCA_964398065.1 uncultured Christensenella sp.
AACGTACAATCCGACGTCGATTACGTTACGGCGGAAGGCTCGGTTAATGCGGACAATAGGGTTTTAGAGTATTCGTACAAGATAAACGGTACGGAAAAGGCAAAGACGCAAAACACTTTTGACACGTATAAACGGCTAAACCAAAAGCAAATGACGGTAGGCGGCAATACTTATACGAAAGTTCCGACGTATAACAAAACGAGGATCGAAGGGATATCGGACAAAAAGAATAATACGGTAATCCACAATACAAGTTACGGTTACGACTGCTTGGGGAGAATCGCAAGTCGGATAGACAGCGTCGATTCGACAACAAACAACACCTACGCCTACGATACGTTCGGGCGGGTCGTAAGAGAAAACAACAAAGCACTTGACAAAACGAGTATAATGGAACAAAAAAGTGCCGCTACATGCCCGATAACGGGCTTATAGCGGCACTTTTTAAATAATGAAGCTGCATTCGCAGAATAATGGACGGATACGGTTTAATAAAACAACGCGGTGCGTTGCGTTAATGTTTTTAAACAGACAACGGAAAAAGTTAGTTAGTCTAATTCGTCCAATGATTTCGTGAAAGAAGGCAGAATATTATCGATAAAATATTTTACTTCTTCTAAGTCGATTGATTTAACGTCTTTACCGATCGAAGCATGGGCTTTTTTGAATTCTTTATTGCCGATATTTACTTCGTCGACGCATTTTATGTACGCGGAAATTCTGTCGGCGCATTTTACGATTTTGTATTCGCCGCTGTCCTTATCGGGAATAAGCGCTTTTTCGTACTCGTCTTTAAAAATCGGGTCTAAAGTGTTTACAAGTCTTTTGCAAGCGTTAAGTTCCAAGTCTTTATATGCTACTTTTATATCGCTGTTAAAGTATTTTACGGGGGTAGGAAGGTCGCCCGTTATGACTTCGCTGCATTCGTGGTAAAGCGCATACTTTAAAACGGTTTCAATATTATAGCTTCTGTTATATTTTTTATTTCCGATAAGCGCTAAGGCGTGTGCTATAACGGTAACGTCCATCGTGTGTTCGGTATCGTTTTCTTCTAAATTGGAGTGCATAAGAGACCAGCGCTTTATGTATTTCATTCTTTTTACGTATCCGAAAAAGTCATTCATAATTATAGTGTATCCTTAAATAAAAATATGTAAAAGTCGGGCTATAAGCCTGTTATTTGCCGATAACGAGTTCTAAAACGGCGGATAAAACGTAAACGACGTTAGCGCCGCTTAAGGAAACGAGGCATCTTTTGTCGTCTAAAATATCCACGTCTGCGTCGCTTGCACCCGTTAAGGGGCTCGAGTGCAAAACACAGGCAGACGGTGATAGGTGTGAAAGAGTTTCTTTGGTTACTTTGTATTCTTCGCCGTAATCGTTATCTATGTACAAAACGTCGCAATTTTTAAGTGCGGCTTCTAAGTCGCTTTCGACTTTTACGTTCGTTAAAGATTCTAAATAATCGAGCACGTCCTCGTTTACGCTAACGCCATTCGGGACGACAAGCGTAATATTCATTTCGCACTGAGCCATTCCGACAAGGTGAGAAGTAAGCGTTTCGGAATTAGCAAGGAAACAAACGTTAAGCCCGCTCAATCTTTTTTGGCTTTCGTAAATCGTCAAAAGGTCGGATAAAGCCGTTACGGGGCTGTCTTTTAGGTAAGCGTTTACGACGGGGTTCATTTTTTGGCTTAATTTTTCGGCGTCTTGCGAGACCGAAGTTTCCACGACGAAAGCGTCGACGCCGAGTTTAGATAAAATTTCGACTGATTCTTTTCCCGATAAAAAGTCGTCGATATTGCTACCGCCGATAGGTATGGTAAGGGGATGCCCGTTCACCTTGTCGATAGCAAGGCGGAAAGTAAGTTGTGCGATGCCCAAGCGCTGATTTGTTATAAGCACGACGTGCTTGTTTTTAAGAGAATAGTCGGCTTCCCCGACGGACTCGGTTATTTTTAAGTGCAGACATTTATGTATAATTTCAAAAACGTCTTCTTTTTCCGCGTCCTTTAAATGGACGAGAGAAGATAGCGATAAACTGTTTTTGGGAATATAATTTTCGAACTTCATTTCAAACACTCCGAAAAATTTGATATAAATATTTTGGTCTTTATATATTGTAGCAAATATTTTTAAATATGACAAGTAAAGATTAGGTCAAAAAAAATTTATATACATTACGGTTTCCGTTGTGTTTTTTTGAAAAACTTGCTACAATATATCTTGATAATAACAATATTAAATGTTTGTGCCGCATATTTTGCGGTGACATGGTGAACTATGGCAACGATACTCGTTAAAAATTTATCTAAAAAATATCCTACACGTCAAGCGCTTAAAGACGTTTCTTTCGAAGTCGCCGATAAAGAACTGACTGTAATTACCGGCATGCGCGAATCCGGCAAGACAACGCTTATAAGGGCAATATGCGGTTTGGACGCTATATCTTTAGGCGAAGTTTATATCGACGGCGTGTTGGTAAACAAACTCGAGCCAAAAGACAGAAACATTGCGGTTATTATGGATCAAATGCCGCTTAACCTTAACGCTTCGGTCTATGATAATATCGCGACGGGTATGAAACTCAGAAAATACCCCAAAGAAGAAATCGAGTCTAAAGTCGGTAAAGCCGCCGAACTTTTAGGGCTTTCCGATTATTTAAGAAGGCTTACCAAAAACTTGACCCCGGGGCAAAAGTTTAGAACGCTTCTTGCGCGCGCCGTCAGCAGGGAACCTAAAATCGTTATCATCGACGATATGCTTAAAGGCGTAGAGGTGGGTCTTAAAAAAGAACTTCGTACCGAAATCGTTAAACTTAATAAAAGACTCGGCATTAATTTCGTTTATTGTACCGATAACCCGACCGACGCTTTAACGATGGCGGACAAAATAGTCTTTTTAGAGGACGGCGTTATGACGCAGTGCGCCGCCCCCCGAGATATTTACGATAAACCCAATACTTTGCCTATTGCGACCTTTTTCGGCTCTCCCAAAATTAATCTTTTCCAAGGCTTCGTCGTTAAAAGAAACGACAAGTATTTTGCAAACTTCCAAGGTTTCGAGGTCGAAACGCAACAAGAATTTACCGAAAACTTTGTCAATAAGTACGTCGATAAAAAACGCGGCGTAACTTTTGCCGTAAGGGCTGAAGATTTTGTTTTGGACGACAGCGGCTCGATTTTGGCAACCGTCGACGATTGCGATAAATGGGCGGGCGAAAAATTCGTTTCCGTTTTGTCTTCGGACGTTGTGGAAGAACCTGTCTATTTCAACGCTTTTTTAAACCTTGAAAAGGGTTCAAAAATAAGGTTGACCGTTAAGCCCGAACGTTTACTTATCTACGATACCGAAAGCGAAATGCTTATAGGTTAGTAAAACTAAAATGTGCGATAACGGGCTTATAGGCTCACTTTTTGCAAAAAAAGATACGTTATCCGACCATAATAGAATTAAAACGGCTTGACTATAAGCGCTAAAACTTATAGCCAAGCCGTCTTTTTAAAAGTCCGAAAGTCCCAATATATAATCGGCGGAAACGTGAAAAAGTTTAGAGATGGCAATGACGTGTAGCACGGAAGGAAACCCTTTTCCCGTTTCCCATAACGAAACATTGTCTTGCGAAATCGACAACATTTTGCCGAATTCGGCTTGAGTTAATTGATTTTCTTTTCTGATTTCTTTAATTCTGTTTGCAATCGTTTCCATAGTATTATAATACGAAAAAATCTCGTATTTTACTTGACAAACGAGAAATCCTCGTATATAATTTAAGAAAACAAAAGCAAAAATCGTAATAGACGAGCGTTTTTATTAGGCTACAATTTATTGCTTGAAAAATCTGTTTGTTGTTTTTGTTTTAAGCTGCAATAAAAATTCTAATGAAAAGGGAATATAGGAGGTATATTCATGGCTATGATATCTTGCCCGGAATGCGGCAATCAAATTTCGACCTTATCACCGAACTGCATACATTGCGGTTGCCCGATAAACGTTTGCCCGAAATGCAACACCGTTATCACGGGCGACGTGAACGCGTGCGGACATTGCGGTTATAAGTTTCATCGGATAGTTGAAACGAAAACCGAAGAAGCTGTTCAAACACCCCCGAAAACTTGTACCGAAGTTTGCCTGTCTTGGAAGGAAAGAAACTTTATATACAGAGGGTATTGGTTGATTTATTACATATTAGGCTTTTTGCCCCTTTTGCCCATAGGTATCGCTACATACAGCATAGTATCTTGGATAGAAAGAGGAACAAGCAATGATGTGTTTGCCGCGTTTGAAGCGTTAAGCGAATCCAAAGACCTATTAAAAGAAGTTAAAGTGTTAATATGGCTAATGGTTGGCATTATTTTTATCAGCGGAAACTATCCTATATACATATTATACTCGGCACCCATTAAATTGAAACAATACGCTTTAATAAACAAAATCGATTTAGTTAAAAGTTTGGATTATACGTTATCGACGGACTTTGCAAACAAATCAAAATCATCTTTTAGAAGAGACGGCGTAAGCGCTTATCTTGTCACAAAAGCGATTTTATACCAAAACAATTATGATATTCAAAGAAAGTCGGAACGAATATTTGTTATAAATATTGTCTCGAGTATCATATCACTTATTTTTCTTTTAGTGTTTTTACTTACGAATATTGAAGTGCTTATGCAACACTATCTTTTGACTACCGAAGTTTTTCAATTATCCGAACTTACCGCTTGGTGGGCTTTAATTCTCAGTGGGATAATTGCTATATCGCCTTCGCTTTTTATTAAAAATGAATGGCAAAGACCGATGATGAGCAATTTTGTAAGACAAAATTTGCCCGAACGCTATTATGCTTACGAAAAGTACATTGCTCCGATGTTTAGGTATAACCCGGTAGCTTTTATAAAATAATCAACTAAAAAACGGCTTGGTTATAAGCGTTAAAACTTATAGCCGAGCCGTTTCGATATTTGTTATTCGTTTGTTTTTTTGCTTACGTATTCGCTGGGCGAACACCCGAATTGTTTTTTGAAAACCCTCGAAAAGTACAAAGGCTCTTCATAACCGCACATTTGGGCGATCATGCTGATATTATACTCGTTATGCTTCATATCGACCAAAAGTTTTTCGGCTGTCTGCATGCGCATTTCGACAAGGTAACTGTGCGGCGTCATGCCGATTTCGCTTTTGAACAACTTTCTCAAATAATCGTAACTAAAGGGAAGCGAGCGCATAAAGTCTTCCAAACTGTATTCGGGATCGGGAAAGTTTTTAACGATGTCGGCTTTGATTTCCTCTACGAGTTTCGACAGCGGTTTATTTGACCTAAACGCAATTACGTAAGTCGAGATAAGGTTGCCGAGCGACGACAAAATAAGCTGGCGTTTATGAAGGTTTCCGTAATAGAAAAAGAATACGTCTTCAAAGGTTGCCAAAACGTGTTTTTCGCTGTCGTCGGAAATGAGTTCCGCCGTGTTAAAGGGAAAGGAGCCGTTTGAAATGTTAATGTGTATGTTCGTAAACCCCGTTTCGCTTACGTTGGCGTGGAAAACGCCCGGTGGGATCAATACGATATCTCCCTTTTTATACTCGAGCGACTTACCGCTTTCGAAAGTGAATTTCCCGCTACCGTCGGTGCAATAAATAAGTTCCCACGTGTCGTGGCAATGCTTTAAAACGTTATACGTGCGTAAGTGCTTGCCTGCGTATGTAATATCGTTCATCTTTTTTACCCCCATAAAATAATATCACATAAACAATCGGTTGTCAATATGCTTTTTAAAAAATATTGTTTAAACGATAAAAATTTTTTTGCTTCGTTTTGTATGCGTTTTTTAGGCAAATTGCGTGACTTTACTTTACATAGGACAAAATCGGTTGTATAATTAAGTAAGAAAAATTTGCGAGGCAATGCATGGAAAACGAAGTATTTATGCGCTTTTTAGGCGGCAGAGAAAAGGCTTTAACGTTAAGTTACGACGACGGCGTTTTTGCCGATAAACGGCTTATAGCCCTACTTAATCGATATAATCTTAAATGTACCTTCAATCTTAACTCGGGTATTTTCGGAAATATGGCGCACGGAAGAATGCCAAGAGAGGAAACGATAAAAACATTTTTAAATTGCGGGCACGAAATCGCGGCGCACGGAAATAGACATCTTTTTTTGACGAAAGTAGATAAAATGCGCGGCATATACGACGTTATAAGCGACAAAAGGGAACTCGAAAATATTTTCGGAACGGTGGTTTGCGGTTTTGCCTATCCTTACGGGGCGTTTTCCGAGGAAATCAAAGATTACTTAAAACTTGTCGGCATTAAGTATGCAAGAACCACTAACTCGACGAGATTGTTTGAAATACCCGATGACTTTCTCGAACTCAACCCTACTTGTCATCACGAAGACCCCGGACTTATGAGTATGGCGGATAGATTTTTAAACACCTTCCCGCACGATTTTGTTAAGGAAAGAGAGCCTTATCTATTTTACGTTTGGGGACACAGTTACGAATTCGACGAAAAAGACAATTGGCATATCATTGAAAAATTTGCCGAAAAAGTAAGCGGTTTTAGCGACGTTTGGTATGCGACGAACGGCGAAATATATAGATACGTTACGGCGTATAATTCGCTCGAATTTTCCGTCGATGCGGAAACGGTTTATAATCCGAGCGCTTTAGACGTTTGGTTCGAAAAAGAACAAAAGATTTTCTGTGCAAAAGCGGGGCAAACGACTTGTTGCAAATAATGTCGACGCTTTTTTAATTGCAAGCGGCGGGGCTTAATATAGGCGCGTCTATATCTTAAAACGACAAAAGTCCGCCTATAAGCCCGATATCGCCGTTTTTGGTTGATTTTTCGGTGGGTTTATCTTACAATTACGACAAAAAAGAGCGGCTTTTTCACGTTTAAAATTTTGTGTGCGCTTGTTTTATATATTATATATAATTGTTAAAAATATCGAAAAATCGCCGCAAAACGATTGCATAGAAGATAAATCTGTGTTATAATAGCAAAGCATAAAAATTCACACCCGACCGCTTATGGCGTGCCGTGGCTTTCAAAAAACAATTACGGGAAAGCACATCAGCCTAAAAAAGAGCGACGGGGAGGATTAACGGAGGTATATTTTTATGGAAGTTACAACAATGAAGCAACTTCTCGAAGCGGGCGTTCATTTCGGACACCAGACGAGAAGATGGAACCCTAAGATGAAAAAGTACATCTACGGCAGCAGAAACGGTATTCACATCATCGATTTACAGATTACCTTGAAGCTTATCGAAGACGCTTACAGATTCGTTGCGGATTCCGTTAAGGACAACAAGACGGTTTTGTTCGTAGGTACCAAACGTCAGGCTCAAGAAGCCATTCAACAAGAAGCCGAACGTTGCGGTATGTACTATGTAAACTATCGCTGGCTCGGCGGTACGCTTACCAACTTTAAGACCATTCGTTCCAGAATCGACAGATTAAACAAACTCGATCAAATGGAAAAAATGGGCGAATTCGACCTTCTTCCCAAAAAGGAAGTTCTCGAATTAAAGAAGGAACGCGAAAAACTCAACCAGAACCTCGGCGGTATAAGAGAAATGCGTCAACTTCCCGACGTTATGTTCGTTGTTGACCCTTCTTGCGAAGACATCGCCATTAAAGAAGCTAACAAATTGGGTATTCCCGTCGTTGCTATCACCGATACTAACTGCGACCCCGATTTAATCGATTACGTTATTTCCGCTAACGACGACGCTATCAAAGCCGTTAAGTTAATAACTTCCATCATTGCCGACGCCGTTATCGAAGGCAAACAAGGCGAAGACGCGGTTATCGCTATGAGAGAGCAAGCCGCTAAACTTCGCGCTCAAGCGGAAGTTAAGGAAGAAACAATCGAAGCCGAAGCCGAAACCCAAGTTGCCGAGGCTGAAGAAACTACCGAAGCAGCCGAATAATTTCGGTATATATCGCCCCGCTTGCGGATAGGGGCGGCGGCAAACAGATAAAACGTTATTTCGGTTTGTCTTGCCGTGTTCCGCATACATATAAAGGAGATTATTATGAGTTTTACAGCATTAGACGTTAAAACGTTAAGAGAAAGAACCGGTTGCGGTATGATGGATTGCAAAAACGCACTTACCGAAACTAACGGCGATATGGAAAAGGCTATCGACTATTTAAGAGAAAAAGGCATGGCTAAGGCCGCTAAAAAAGCAGGTCGTATCGCTGCCGAAGGTATCGTAGACAGCTACATCCACATGGGTGGTAAAATCGGCGTTTTGCTCGAGATTAACTGCGAAACCGACTTCGTTGCACGCGGTGACCAATTTAAAGAATTGGCACACGACATTTGCTTGCACATCGCTGCTGCAAATCCTTCTTATCTTAATAAGGAAGAAGTTCCCGCAGAAGTTTTAGAAAGGGAAAAAGCAGTCTTAAAGGCTCAGGCGTTAGAAGAAGGCAAACCCGCCGCTATCGTTGAAAAAATGGTTGAAGGCAGAATTAAAAGTTTCTACGACGACAATTGCCTTTTAAATCAAAAGTTCGTTAAGGATCCTTCTAAGACCATCGAACAACTCGTTATCGAAGCAACCGCAACTATCGGCGAAAAGATCGCTATAAGAAGATTTGTCCGTTACGAAATGGGCGAAGGCTTACAGAAAAAGAGCGAAAACTTGGCTGACGAAGTAGCGGCTCAAGTCGAAGCAATGAAGAAATAATTTTACTACGTCAAAGAGGAAACACAACTTGGTTTTGTTTCCTCTTTTTTAAAAACTCGGCTATAAGCCGTTTAACGGCGTTTTTTACAAAAAAATATCGGGATAGTTATGAATAAATTTAAAAAGGTTTTACTAAAACTCAGCGGCGAGGCTTTATCGAAAGACAAGGGTCACGGATACGACTACGACTTTTTGGATGTCGTTGCGGGCGAACTTATTTCTGCTCAAAAATCCGGCGCACAAGTTTCTTTGGTCGTCGGCGGCGGTAATTTTTGGCGCGGCAGACAGGGCGGAAAAATGGACAGAACCATTGCCGATCAGATGGGAATGCTTGCGACCGTGATGAACGCTTTGTGTCTGCAAGACGCTATCGAAAAGCAGGGCGCAAAAGCCGTCGTATTGTCGTCAATCGAGATCGATCGCGTTGCCGAACTTTACACAAAAAAGCGTGCGCTTACCTATCTTCAAAACGGGTATATCGTTATCTTTGCCGGCGGCACGGGTAGTCCCTATTTTTCGACAGACACCGCGGCGGCGCTTAGGGCAGCCGAAATAGGCGCGGACGTTATATTGCTCGCCAAAAACGTAGACGGAATTTATTCGAGCGACCCTAAAGTCGATAAAAACGCCGTAAAATACGACGAGATATCATACATCGATTTTATACAGAGCGGTTTAAAAGCAATGGATATGACAGCCGTTACGATGTGTATGGAAAACAATATCCCCGTGTTTTGCTTCTTGCTTGACGAAACTTCAATCGTTCGCGCTTTAAACGGCAAGGCGGCGGGCACTTGGATAAAATAACTTTTTAAACCCGTTTATATTGCAAAAGTCGGGCTATATGCCCGTTATCGGCGTTTTTTTGCAACGCCAAATAAAAAATATCGACACGCAATCGCGCGTCGGTCAAAAATTATTACTAAAAATATAGAAAAGAGAGGAATATACTATGGCAGCTGATATGGAACAAATCGAGATGATTTTACTCGAATGCGAAGACAAAACATCGAAAACCATTAGCGTACTCAAGGAATCTTACATTCAAATCAGACTCGGCAGGGCAAACCCGCACGTACTCGATAAAGTTATGGTTGATTTTTACGGACAACCCACTCCCGTTGCGCAGATGAGCAACATTTCCGTGCAAGAAGGCAAATGTCTTGTTATAGCGCCTTGGGATAAAAGCATGCTCAAAAACGTCGAAAAGGCTATTTTGGGTTCGAACGTCGGCATTACCCCCACGAACGACGGTGCGGTTATAAGGCTTGTTTTCCCTGACCTTACCGAAGAAAGACGTAGGGAAATCGGCAAACAGGTAAGAAAAATGGGCGAGGACGCAAAGGTTGCCGTTAGAAACATTCGCCGCGACGTTTTGGATACCTTAAAAAAGATGAAAACAAATAAAGAAGTTTCCGAAGACGAATATACTTTATTCGAAAAAGACGTCAACGATACCATCAACGCCGCCGTCGAATCTATCGATAAACTTCAAACCGAAAAAGAAAAGGACGTGATGACCGTTTAATGAACGGTTTAAATCACGTTGCGTTCATAATGGACGGAAACGGTCGCTGGGCAAAGGCGCAATCGATGCCGCGTATAGAAGGTCACAAAGCCGGCGCGCGCAGCATGGAAAAGATTGTTCCTTACGCTTTTGAAAAAGGCGCAACCGTTCTGTCCTTTTATGCTTTTTCTACGGAAAATTGGGTAAGGCCTAAAAAAGAAGTCGACGGTATATTGTCGCTTCTTATGATGCTTTTGGAAAGGAACGTCGCTTATCTTGTTAAAAATAAGATAAGATTGGTTGTTTCAGGCGATATTACGCCGCTTTCGAAGGTTAGGCAAAAGAAAATTACGGACGCAATAGAAAGAACTAAAGATTTCGAAAAAACCGTTAATATTTTATTTAATTACGGCGGTAAAGCCGACGTTTTGCGCGCGGCAAAAACCTTGATAGAAAAAGGCGTTACGGTGCCGACCGAAGCAGACTTCGAAAGCGCGCTGTATACTTGCGGGCTTCCCCCCGTCGACTTGGTAATAAGGACGGGCGGCGAAAAACGCCTCAGTAATTTTATGCTTTGGCAAACGGCGTATTCCGAACTGTATTTTACGGACATTTTCTGGCCGGATTTTAATGCGGCGGGTTACGACGCTGCCGCCGAATGGTTTTTAAGTCGCAAAAGAAGATTCGGCGATATCGAAACAAAAGACGAAAAATCGTGTAATTGCGTTAAGGTGATACAATGAAAAATTTCCTTACAAGGTGCGTAACGAGCGTTTTTATCGTTGCGGTTTTAGTCGGCGCATTTGTCTTACGGCAACTTGTCGACGAAAGATGGATGCTGTTGTTGTTTTCCGTATTTGCGGTTTTAGGCACTTACGAAATGATATCCGCAATGAAGGAAAGACTGACGGCGTTTTCTAAATGCGTGGCGGTGGCGTATTCGCTCGTAATCGTTCCCGCATATATGCTTTTCGGCGCGTCGTCGCTGTTTGTAATAACTATTGCCGCGGGAATTTTATTGCTTGTCGCAACCGTTTTCGACTTTGAAAACACTACAATTGAAAAAACCGCTTGCGGATTTTTGACGTTGTTTTATCCGACGACGCTTTTAATCCCGATGATATTGTCGAACGGGCTCGGCGAAAATTCTTTTATCGCGCTTATGCTGATATTTATTATTTCGCCTATAGCGGACGTTCTTGCTTACTTAGTCGGCTCCATCGTAAAAGGACCTAAACTTTGCAAAAAAATTAACCCGAAAAAGACCATTAGCGGTGCTATAGGCGGACTTTTGGGCGGAATGGCGGCGGCAATTTTATTCTGGGCAATATACGCAAAGGGTATGATTTTTGCGGATAATGTCACCGCAGAAGTTATATTGTATTTAGTCTTAGGGCTTTTCGGTGCTATCTGTACCGAACTCGGCGACGTTGTGGAAAGCGCGATAAAACGCAAATTCGAAATAAAAGACATGGGTAACCTTTTACCCGGTCACGGCGGCATACTCGACAGAATCGACGGCAATATGATTTGCGCGGCGTTTATCTATACGGTTTTTGCCTTTATAGGCTAAGGCGCAACATACATAAAAAGCCTTCATAGAAAATAAACTATAAAGGTACGGACAAAAATGAAAAAAATAGCACTGCTCGGCAGTACCGGCTCGATTGGCAAACAAGTTTTGGAAGTTATCGAGATGTATCCCGAGCAATTTAAAATTACGGCACTTGCCGCAAATAGCAATTATAAGGCGCTTGAAGAACAAATGTGGTGCTATAAGCCCGAAATCGCCGTTTTATCCGACGCTGACGCAGCAAAAAAGATAACTGAAATTCCTAAAGAAACGACATTTTATTACGGCGAAAACGCATTGCTTCACGCCGCAACGGCGGACTGCGATATGGTTTTCGTCGCCGTTATGGGGTTTTCGGGTCTTGCGTCCGTTATAGCGGCGATTCAAAACGGAAAGGACGTTGCGCTTGCAAACAAAGAAACTTTGGTTGCGGGCGGCGAAATCGTTACTCGGCTTGCCGAAAAACACGGCGTTAACATTATTCCCGTCGACAGCGAACATTCGGCAATATGGCAAGCGCTGGATTTTGATAAAAACAAACCCTTCGATAAATTGATACTTACCGCTTCGGGCGGCGCTTTCAGAGATTTAAATTACGAAGATTTAAAAAAAGTTACGGCAAAAGACGCTCTTTTACACCCCAACTGGAAAATGGGCGATAAAATTACGATCGATTGCGCAACAATGGTCAATAAAGGGTTCGAGGTCGCCGAAGCAAAGTGGCTGTTTAACTGCGATTTAGATAAAATCGAAGTCGTTATGCACAGGGAAAGTATCGTTCACTCGATGGTACAGATGCCAGACGGCGCGATTATCGCACAAATGGGTATGCCGGATATGAAAGTTCCTATATCGCTTGCGCTTACTTACCCCGAAAGACTCGATACAAAAGTCCCCAAAGTAGACTTTAGCAATTTGTCGCTTAATTTTTCTAAGCCGGATTATAAGCGTTATCCTTGTTTACCGCTTGTTTTGGAGGCAATAAAGCGAGGCAATAATTATCCTTGCGCGCTGTCTGCCGCCAACGAAATTGCCGTTAATTTGTTTTTAAACGGTAAAATCGCATATACGGAAATTTACGATTATCTTATGCAAAGTCTTGACGAAACAAAAGAACTAAAAGCCGATTACGAATCCTTGACGATTACCGATAAACAGGCAAGAAGTCGGGCTATAGGTCGGTTTTTGAGACTATCCAAGTAACAACAATACACTTCGCCGCTGAAAAACGCGGTAAAAGGACGGATATGTTTGAAATTTTAGCCGGTGTGACGGCGGTAAAGACCGTGCTGTCGGTCATCGTTGCCATACTAATACTGTTAGCGACGATAACCGTGCATGAATTCGGTCATTACATCGTCGGTAAAATATTTAAATTTAAGATTAACGAATTCGCTATCGGTATGGGCCCCGCGATTTATAAAAAGGTTAAAAAGAACGGCGAAATCTTTTCTATAAGGATTTTCCCCTTAGGCGGCTTTTGTGCTTTCGAGGGCGAAGACGAGGACGACGAAACCGTTAAAAAAGCCAACGAAAAGGCTGCAAAAAAAGCAGACGAAGCGCAAAAGGTTTACGGTGACGAATACGAAAACGGCGATGACGAACTTAACGGCGGGTCGCAAAACAAACCGCAAACGGCAAAAAAGCAACTTTCCAAAGACGCTTTCAACAATAAAAAGCCGTGGCAAAGAATACTCGTTTTGCTTGCGGGCGCCACTTTTAATTTCGTAACGGCAGTTTTGATAGTGTGCGTTTACTTTACTGCTTACGGGCATTTCGGGTTCCAAGCGTACGAACTAAAAAGTTCGGGAAGCACCGTCGATGCCGAGTTTTCTTTGCAGGAAAAAGACGTGCTTTTAAAGGTCGACGGAAAGTTTTTGTACTTTACGACCGACCTTGCCGACGCGCTTAACGGAAAGAAAAAGGGCGACTTGGTAGAAGTTACCGTTCAGCATCGAAACGGTGAAAAAGAAACCTTGACGGTTTCGCTTCGTTCGGACGTGGAAATCGACAGCATAACTAACATTTATCCCGCTTTCGAAGCCTTAGGCGTCGCAACCGTTTTGCACCTTTCCACGGAAGATACAAGCCCTTTACACGGCTATGATTACGTTTTTAGGGTGAAAGACGCCGAAAAGAACGCCGACTGCACAAGGCTTTACACGCTTGACGATTTATATGATGTTTTAAAAGACCTTTCGGCGGGCGAAACCGTTAAATTAATAGTGCCGGACGGCGACGACGAAGACACTGAAAACGACATCGTAACGCTTACCGCCCCTATAGATTACAACACCGTCGACAAGGCAGACCGTGCAAAAGTTTTGGCGGCTTTCGGCATCAAAAACGAGGAAACGTTATCTTATCAGGTGAGTTCGGAAAACGTCAGATTCGGATTTTTCGAGGGGATAGGTCGCGCCGTGGTGTATTCTTTTAAAACGATAGGCGTAACCTTAGAATCGTTTTGGCAACTTTTAACCGGCAAACTGTCGCTTTCGGCGGTAAGCGGACCGGTCGGCACGATAAGTCTTACGACGCAGTACGTGTCGCTTGGCTTTAAGTACGTTTTGAACATAGCCTCGATGATAGGTCTGTCGGTTGCGATATTCAATCTTTTACCGATACCCGCACTCGACGGCGCAAGGGCGATATTCGTTCTTATCGAATGGATTCGTAAAAAACCGATAAATCGTAACGTCGAAGGCGTTATCCATTTTGTGGGGCTTATCGTTTTAGTGCTTTTTGCCGTCTTAGTCGACGTTTTAAAACTTTTTTAACGCAAACAAAATATATTTTAATACTAATGAAAAGTGTGTAAACGGTTTCTTTGTTTACGCACTTTTTT
>CAYNLN010000034.1:0-10030 GCA_964398065.1 uncultured Christensenella sp.
AAAAGGCGAATACGTCGACTATAAAAACTATGAAATAGGCAGAAATTTAGAACTCGGCACAATCGAAATAGATTACGACGGGGCGGCTGACAAATTAGTTAAGGTCGACGGCGTAGAGTATACTTTCTCAAGTTGGCAATATCGCTACGAGGGGCAGCAATATAAAGATTACGCTACGGATACGTCGCGCATATTCCACGACATCGAAATCTATCCCGTTTATAGAAGGAAGGTGTCTATCGAGCTTGCCTTGGGCGAAGGTACCGAGTGGCCTCCTTTCGTGGAACCGAGCGGACATTACACCGAGTCGATACATGATTACGAGACCTATATCGGCAACCTTGCTTACAAGGCTCCGGACGAATACAATACTTATTCTTGCACGGGTTGGAAGAATTTGACTACGGGCGTTGTTTATCCGATAGACAAAGTATATTGCTATTATCCCGCAACTTTCGAGGCTGTATTTACGTCCACACCGAGGGTTTACACCTTGACGATTGAAACGACAAAAGGCGTTTTAAGTAGCGGTGAGCAGTCTAAGACTATAGAATGCGGCTACGACGATTACGTTAAATACGTCGAGCAATACAAAGAATGGCGCCCCGAAGACGTTCGCGACGACGAAAATCATTGCTACTATACCGCTAACGGATATTCCGAATATATAGACAACGACGGCAATGTATATTTGATCAAGTACGATTTGTGGGACGCGGTTTTAGACAAACACACGGTAACGATCGACGGAAACGGCGGTAACCTTATTTTTGCGACCGACGAATCGGATACCCCCATATATTCTAACGGTCAGCAAATCGAATACGGCAAACAGTTCTATCTTACGAACGTTTATGCCGAAAAGGTAACGCAATTAGCAACATATAAGTTAATCGGCTGGAAGGACGGCGACGGCGCAACTTACGAAACGGACGCTTATTACACCGTATTAAAAGATACTACCCTTACCGCGGTTTGGGAAGTCGAAAGTTATTTCGAATACACCGTGACCTACTATTTAAACGACGAAAAGTCGGCTGAAAAAACCTATCGCTTCGAGGACGAAATAGATTTATCTCAACCCGAAGAAACCAACGGCTTAGCCTTTAGCGGGTGGACGCTTTACGAAGTAGATACCGAAACAGGTACGGAAAGGAAAATCGACGCAGTTTCCAAAATGCCCGATAAAAACCTAATCGCAAAAGCGTACGCCAAAGAAGTTTTCGTTTATTATTACGTAGACGGTAAGGAGATTTCCAAAACGCACGGCGACGTCGGCAGTACTTACGACGTTACGGAAAAATACGTTAAAAAGGGTTATACGGTTACCGATTGGCAAACCGAAGACGTTACGGCTATAGACGGCAAATTCCTAATGCCCGAAAAAGACGTGGTATTTTCGGCAACGACTTCTATAAATTCGTACACGCTTACTTATCGTCACGCGGGCGAGGTATATAAAACGGAGACCGTAGTATACGGAACCTTCTGTATGCTTATCGAAGTGCCGCAAGGCGAAAGCGGGGTAACTTACGTTTGGGACAGCAACGATGTCAACTTGACGGGTACGGGATTTACGATGCCCGACAGCGACGTCGTAATAACGTCCGTACAATTTGTAAAAACGGTTTACGTCGTTTATTACGTAGGCGGCAGCGTTTACAATTACCGTACGACGCAACCCGGTGTAACCGTAACTTTAATCGACAAGCCCGAAGGCGTCGATAACTGGTACGTAGATAACAAAGCGGTAACCTCGATCGTTATGCCCGACGGTGACGTGTTTGTGTATTCCGAAACGCAAAGTAACGAATATACTATAACTTTCGACATAGACGGGGGTTTAGATAACGACAATTACGAAGAGTACGCCGAGAAAAAAGTCGTGGCAGGCACTAAGTGTTATTTGCCCGTAGCGCCGAGTTTACACTCCGATATGACTAATTACAGGACGGACGGCTGGTATTCGCGCGACGTAGAGATTTTATTCGACGACGACGGCAAGCCGTATATCGTAATGCCGAATCACGACGTTACGATACATGCGTTTGCATATCCCGACGACGAGGGCGGTTTCGTTGCAACGACTTATCTTGTATTAGGCACCGACAAAGTAGAATTTTTAAAATACAACGTAGTCAGCGAAGAAGCACCTATTTATTTCAAGTATCCTACGATAAACGGCTATCAGTTCGTTAGATGGGAAGATTCCGACGGTAATATTTATGACGACAATAACGGCATAACGCTTTCGAAAATGGGCGAAAAAGACAGAGATTTCTACGCCATTTACAGAAAAGTCGAATTGCATATCGCAACCTTTATTTTAAACGGCGAAGTTATCTGTTACGACGCATTCTACGACTATAGTTCCGTGGTTTTAAATGCCCCGACCGTAACTCTTGGCGAAGATGAAGCCTTCTCGGGGTGGCTTAACCCCTACGTTTCGCTATACGATTTCGGTGGCGGCGCAATGCTTTATCTCAACGCAGAGGATTCACCGATCGGTATGGATTTTGTTTTCCAAGGGTTTACGTACGAGGTCGGCGAGGTTAGCTTACAGATCGAATATCCCGAAGCCAAGTCATCGATTAATATTTCGGTAACCGACGGATTTGCTTTAAAACTTTTGGCAAGTCATTTAGGAACGGAAATCAGCTATAGCGTCGAAGCGTACGGAAGCGTTGACGAATACAGCGAATACGTTAAATACCAAACGGCTAACGCGACAATAGTAAAAGAAGGCGATTATTATCTGATTACCTTACCGAAAACTTCCGATTTAGGCGGTGACGGCGAAACGTTGATTTTCGGATATTTTCACATTATCGTAACCGTTAACTGAAAAAAGTTAACTAAAAATCAGAAAAAGCGGCTTAACTCAGACAAGGGTTAAGTCGCTTGTTTTAAATAAAAACACATAAGGGGTTTTTGACAATGCCGATAAAAGGAAAGCTTTACCCACGTTGCCACTTTAAAAGCCGATAAAAATATATTGATAAACAAAACGGTTTATGATATAATATGTACTATAGGAAATAAATCTTTCGTCTAACGCCGAAATCTTTGCAAAACATATTGTTTTACGGCAAAAACTTAATAAAAAAGTGTCAGTAGTCTGTTGACAAATCAAAAACCCGTGTTATAATACGCTCGTGTTTGCAAACAAATATTGTTTTATATGAGGTGTTTTTTATGGGGGTATTTGAAAATTTCGTCTTTAAGGACGGAAAAATCGTTGACAACAACTGGGTAAAATGGGTGCATTCCGGAGTTCCAGACGAAGAGGGAAAGGATAGAGATACTATTAGAGATCATTTTGAAACTTTAGGACATTGTAAGCCTTGCACGTCTTTATCCGGATGCTATTTTGTAAAATCGGGGCTGCCCGAAAAGAAAGCAGAGGGCGACGGACTTTTGCATCCGCATTGCGACTGTACATTAAACGGGATTCCCAAACCCGACGGAGAAGTAACTGCAACTTGTCCTATCGAAAAATTTACGGGATATATTTTTTCCGACAAAGAAGAACACGTGTCGAACGGTAAAATCGAGCTGTTTAAGGCTTTAGGTTTTCGAAAAGAAGATTCGGAATATTTAAAAACTCAATACGATACACAAGCAAGGCAAAAGTATCTAAACGGGGATTACACAATAGGAAAGTTGGACGAGCACGGACAACGTATTAAAATATCTATAGTTGTTGACAGCAGTACAAGAAAAAATATAGAATTCATTACCGGATGGATGGTCCATCCTCTCGGTAAAATTATGTGTAGCACGCCGTTTGCCGGTAGATAGGAGGTAAAACTATGAGATTATACGACGATATAGAATTAATAGAAGAAATTGAAGAATTATCTAAAAAGGAAATACATAAAGGGTGTTTTGGTACGATTGTAAATATCGACGGGGATATTTATACCATATGTTTTTTCAATCCGAAAAACAAAGGCGAATATGCTTTTGCTAAAGTAAATAAAAAATATATTTCCTTTGTAATCCGTCCCGTAGAATATATTATTCGGGAAACGGAAGAATTTGTGGCACGAGTTAATCCGGAAGAGCATACGCATTTTACCAAGTGCGACGTAAAGGAGTACGACATTGTGGAACTTTTAGTCGAAAAGCCAAGGTATGCAAAAGAAGGCGTACATAAAGGGGCAATAGGCACGGTAATACAGCCTTACGCGATTCAAAACAGGTGGGGAATTGCTTTTTCACAAGTCCGCGGAGACTGGATCGAAGACGTTGAAATAAACGTCGACAGAAAAGATTTTAAAATTATAGGGCAGTGTTAATGTTTGAGTTACACTTTGTGCGGAGAATAAATATGCCAAATTATGTGTCGATAAAAAGATTTTGATTTTTTAATGATTTTTAAAAAGACTCGAAACAAGTGCTTCAACTTGTAAAAAGCCCGAAAACCGACCTATAGGTCGGTTTTCGGTGTATTTTTATATAAATTTAGAAAGGTAATCGTTATATTCGGAAAACTTTTCGCAAGCGTTTTTACTTGCCAAAAACATTGCGGAAGTATCATACGTTGCGTCGTGTGCGGAAGCGGAAGCCGAACCGAAATTTTTCTTTACGAAATCCGTGGTTTCGAAGGGATAAACGTCGAGCGCCGTACAAAATTCTTCGAGTTTAGGAAATTTTATACCTCTGCCGTAAGGCCTCGGGATTTGAAGTAAGGGCGTAAAGTGGCGCATTGTATCTAAAGCTTCGTTATAACTAAAAGTTTTGAAATTATTAGCAAACTCCGCAGTCATAAAGGAAATGTCGAACCTTGCATTGTGCGCAACAATGAGTTTAGCAGCCGAAAAGTCTGCTTCTATTTCGCAAACGTAATCGGAAAAAGTTTTCCCGCCCGATAATCCGTGAAGTTTTTCTACCGAAATGCCGTGGACGTGCGCGGCGCCCGGTTCTATGTAATTTACGTCAAAATAAAAATTTTTACAAACAATTTTGTCGCCGTAATCTAAAATATAGGCAAGTTGAATTATGTGACCGGGTCTCAGCCCCGTGGTTTCCGTGTCGAAGTAAAGTATCATAATAATAAATTATACCACATCGCTTAAAATAAATCAACTATTGACAAAGACTTTATTATGTGATAAAATGATATACGTCTAAAGAAGGTTTTTTCTTTTTAATTGTGAAAACTTAATATAATTCGGCAATGTTTTTACGGTCAGTGTTTTAAAAACAACAACAGAAACAGTCGATAACGGGCTTATAGCGCGGCTTTTATTAGTTTAAGCACGTGCGTGTTTAAGTAAATATACGGGTTGTTTAAAAAACGATTAATATTATTGCCGCCATAATCCCGTTTAAGTAAAGGAGATTACGTTATGACAAAAGGTAAAAAAGCATATTCTATCGTTACCATGATTTTAGCCGCGATTGCGGTAACTATACACCTTATTGCGGCGGGCTTGTTTTTAGAATTAAAAATCACGGGTGCCGAAGGCGCCGAAAAAGGTTTGGGACTTGTCTTTTTAGGAATATTTTGGTTTATAGCGGGCGGCGTTTCAACGGCTGCGTCGGTTATTACGGATATCGTTTTGTTTACGATAAAAAAACGTGTCGCAGCAATTATTTTAGCCGTTGTATTGTCTGTTACGTTGCTTACCTTTTTGCTGTGGTTCGTTATGGCTAAAGGCTGGTTTTAATCGCTTACGTACGGCGAAACGACGGTTTCCAATATATTTGCCAAAAGGAAAAAAGATTACTTTAAATAGTTTTATTTCATCTGTGTGAAAAATTTCTCGTTATTTTCACGCAAATGACTTTGTTATAAATGTGTTTTCGTGTTAAAATAATTAAAATACACAAGCAATAGGCTTTTAGACGGCGGCGATTATGAAAAATAAGAAAAAATCCCGAGTGAAAACAAGACATAAAATAATTACCGCTTTGGCGCTTCCCTTTTTTTATCTTTATTCCAAGATAAAATACGGCGTTACAATCGATAAAAGAAAGATCGACAAAAGACAATATCTTGTCGTGTCCAATCATCAAACGCCTTTCGACCAATTTTTTGTCAGTATGCTTTTAAAACGCGCGGTGTATTTTGTCGCTACCGAGGACTTGTATCAAAAAGGTTTTTTATCGAAACTTCTACGATTTGCGGTTGAGCCCATTCCCATTAAGAAGAATTCCACCGACATAAGTGCCGTGCTTTCCATGATGCGCGTTGCTAAAGAGGGCGGAAGTATTGCGATTTTTCCCGAGGGAAACAGAACCTATTCCGGTAAGACGGGAAACGTAAAAACATCGATTGGCGGACTTATAGGCTTACTTAAGCTTCCCGTTATGGTATTAAACATAAAGGGCGGATTTGCCAAACACCCGAGGTTTTCAACCCATATACGCAAAGGAAAAATGAGCGTTGAGGTTGCAAAAATCATCGAGTACGACGAATACAAAGATTTGTCTTCGACCGAGTGTTACGATCTTATAAAAAGGTCGATTGACGTAAACGACTATGACTGTATAGAAAACAATCGTTATCCCGATAAACGTTCTGCCGAATTTATCGAGAGGGCTATGTACGTTTGCCCTAACTGCGGAGTTTCGAAATTTTTGTCTAAAGGTCAAACGGTTACCTGTCAAAGTTGCGGATTGACCGTTAGATACGACGAGCGTTTAATGCTTTCTTCTAAAAGCGACTTTCCTTTTAAAAGAATATGCGACTGGTACGACTATCAGGAAGCTTTTATAGCAGGCTTCGATCTCACACCGTATTTTAATGCGCCGTTATACGAGGAAACGGGTAGCCTCGTTTCGGTTAAAATGTTTGAAAAACCCACAATCGTTATCGAAGATGCTAAGATATCGCTCTTTGCCGACCGTTACGAGTTTACTTGCGAAAACGACGTCGGCGCAAAAAAGGTCTTTAACTTTAAAGACGTCGAAGCCGCTACCGCACAAGGTAAAAACGTTCTCGTGTTTTATCACGGCGGCGTCAACTATCAGGTTAGAAGTCACGAGCGCTTTAACGTGCTAATCTTTGTCAACGTGTATTATCACTATATAAATAACTTAAAGGGGGACAATTATGAAAAGCCTTCTCGCGAGCGCGGAACAAGTCGGGAATTTTTGGGACTTTAGCGCTTGGGGTTTTGTAAACGTTCTTGCAGTGCTTTTACTTAGTTTGGTACTTGCAAACGTTATCAAAACCAAAATCAAATTTATGGAAAAATCGCTCATACCGACCTCGGTGCTGGGCGGGCTCATCCTTCTTTTGGTGTCGTTTGCTTACACGATGATTGTAGGAAAAGACGACGCCGGAAACTACAAAAACCTTTTCGACCTCGAGTTTTTCGGCGGAAACGGACTTAAAACGCTTTATCTTGTTACATACCACTGCTTGGCAATAGGGTTTATCGCTTCCTCGCTTAAGCGCGAAAAAAAGGGCGGAACCACTAAAGAGCGCGCAAGGGATATTTTTAACAGCGGTCTTCACACGGTGTCGGGATATCTTATTCAAGCGGTTTTGGGGCTCGGCATCACTATCTTGCTTTCGGTAACCGTTATGCCCGATCTTTTTAAAGCGTCGGGGCTGCTTCTTCCGTTCGGTTACGGACAGGGTACGGGCCAAGCGCTTAACTGGGGAACTGTTTACGAATCGCAAGGCTTCGAAGGCGGTGCAAACTTCGGGCTTACCGTTGCGGCACTCGGCTTTTTAAGCGCAAGCATCGGCGGCGTTATCTACCTTAACGTAATGAAGAAAAAGGGTAGATTTAAGCAAGATAAAGAAACGCCGCGCGCCGTTTATTTAAACGAGGTTATGGCAGACGACGAAGTTCCTTTAACGGAAAGCGTCGATAAACTTTCCGTTCAAGTTGCCCTCGTTTTAGGTTGCTACGTCGTCGCAAACCTTTTAATGTACGGACTTTCCGCGATTATTCCTTCGATGAAGGAAACCGTTTACGGATTTAACTTTTTATTCGGCGTTTTGGCGGCGGTGTTGTTAAAGTTCATACTTAAAATTTTGAAAAAGAAAAACGTTGTCAAGCGCGAATACGTAAACAACTTTTTAATGGCGAGGGTTACGGGATTTTCCTTTGACCTTATGATAGTTGCGGGCTTTGCCGCAATCGAAATACAACTTCTTGCCGATTACTGGATAGTATTGCTTATTTTGGGCGTGGTCGGCATGGTAAGCACTTATTTCTACAGTAAGTTCGTGTGCGAAAAACTTTTCCCCGATTACACCGACGAACAATTTTTGGTAATGTACGGTATGCTTACGGGCACGGCGTCTACAGGCATGGTTTTGCTTCACGAAGTAGACCCCGACTATAAAACGCATGCTGCAAGTAATCTTGTTTATCAACAGCTTCCCGCGATTTGTTTCGGGTTTCCTATAATGCTGCTTGCTTCTTTAGCGCCCGAAAAGCCCTATCTTACACTGATTTTAGTTGCTGTTTTCCTTGTCGTTATCAATATTTTGCTTTTCAGAAAGCAAATCTTTAAGCCGCGTAAAAACGGCAAAAATGCCAGATAATCGACCTATAGGCGGGCTTTTTGGTTGTTTTACAAATGTGAAAAACGAGGTTGTTTATCCGCAATCCGTCACGTTTTTAAGGCTTTTATCTATCGCAAAAGGACAAAAAATCGAATAGTTTTCGCAAATTAAAAAAATGCGGCGCGGCTTGTTTGTTTTCAAGCTGCGCCGTTGTTATATATTACCTAAAAGCCGCGAAAACGGGCTTATAGGTCGACTTTTTATGTGCCGACGGTTAATTGTTCGTGTTAGGGAAAAGGGGAAGTTCGAAAAATCCCGCACAGACTTCTTGCGAATAGTCTTGACAAGGCGGAATATTGCAGTATCCGTACGAAGGTATCAATAAATCCACTGTCATAACTATTTTAAGTATTAAAGTTACGCACGCCGAAACGGTGAAAACGTTTTCCGACGTATACGTGCCTTGCGTAGACACAAGAGACACCACGCTGTTTACCGTATAGGGGATAACGGAAGGTTCGGGAACGAACATAATAACGTCTTGCGTCATCGTAACTGTGGACGTTGCCTTGCCTTCAACGTTGGCGGCGTCGACGTACAAAACTTCGACGGGAATGGAAACCGTTACTTGGACGCGTGCGAAGTTGGGTCTGTCCTGAAGTCTGTCTATCTGCGTCGCGGTAATCGTGCCGGCGGTACCTAACGATCTGGCGCTTATGAAAGTTAAGGGGTATGTAGGGCTTGCGGGCGTTATGTTACTAAGTGTAAGCGTTACGCCTTCTTCCTGAGTTTGTTTGATACAGGCGTCGAAAACTTTGTTTACCTCGACGCAAACTTTTTCGCACAACCCGTTTAACGGGTTGCCTGTGATTTGACAGGGGCACCTATCCGAATTGAAATTTGAAAAAAATGACATTTTTTTAACTCCTTTTGGTAAAGTTTTACTCACTTTAATATATGCCGATGAAGTCGATATTTGATAACTTTTTTGACCCTCATATTAATTTACCCCTCTCACCGCCTTATCGGCGGAGGTTTGCCGATGAGACGGTGGGGGATTGATTATATAAAAATTTACGACCTCTCAGTCGCTTGTAGCGACAGCTTTGCTAAGGCGCACACGGCAATCCTTTTATCACCTTTGGTGACATTTCCCTTATAAAGGGAATCGCCCTTACTAAAGGAGCCAATAAGGAATTGAAGATTATAGAAACGACCCTCTCCGCCTCTGCGAGGCACCTCTCCCAAGTGAGAGGCTGATGAGGATTGACAAAAATTGAAAGGCTCCCCCTTGGGGGAGCTCCCACGAAGTGGGTGAGAGGGTTTAAATTTGATTTATACTCGCACTAAGAAACGACCTCTCAGTCGCTAGTAGCGACAGCTCTCCTTCGATAAGGAGAGCCTAATAAGGAATTTGAAATTATAGGAACAATCCCTCAGGCACTACGTGCCAGCCCCCTTTACACAAAGGGGCCTAATAAGGAATTTGAAATTATTGAAACAATCCCTCAGGCACTACGTGCCAGCCCCCTTTACACAAAGGGGCCTAATAAG
>CAYNLN010000034.1:10130-14515 GCA_964398065.1 uncultured Christensenella sp.
AACAATCCCTCAGGCACTACGTGCCAGCCCCCTTTACACAAAGGGGCCTAATAAGGAATTTGAAATTATTGAAACAATCCCTCAGTCGGCTTGCGCCGCCAGCTCCCTTACTAAAGGAGCCGAAGAGGATTTGCGGATTATAGGAACAATCCCGCGCCGATTCAAATAAATACGGAGTTATTTTTATTTATTAACGGCAATTTATTAAAAACTAATTTAAAAAAAGCGACTTTTTTAAAAATGCTGTTGACAAAAATCCTTCGTAATATTAAAATAAAATCGTAAGTTTTTTATTATTGCCAAAATAGCCGCCTAAAAAAGGCTTTTACCGTAAAAAATACTAAAAATTAAAAGGTTGTCGAAATATGAAAATAGTGCATTTATCGGATTTACATTTAGGAAAAAGGCTGTACGAGACCTCCTTAACAGAGGACCAAAAAGCCATCCTTGATAGAATAATAGATATTATAGACGATGAAAAACCCGATGCCGTAATAGTTGCGGGCGACGTGTACGACAAAAGCGTGCCGAGCGCCGAAGCCGTTGCGCTTTTCGACGATTTTTTAGTCTGTCTTTCAAAAAGGCGTGTGCAGACGTTTATCATAAGCGGTAATCACGATTCGCCCGAAAGGATTGCTTTCGGGTCGAAAATAATGGATGCGAGCGGTATACATTTATCGCCCGTTTACGACGGAAACATTACACCTATAACCTTATCCGACGAATACGGAAACGTTAATTTTTACATGCTGCCGTTCGTAAAACCTTCACACGTACGTAGATTTTTCGGTCAATTTACCATCGAAACCTACACCGATGCCGTAAGGGTCGCGGTAGACAATATGAACGTCGATACGAAAGAAAGGAACGTACTTATTACCCATCAATTCGTAACGGGGGCAACAAGGTCGGAGTCCGAAGAAACCGTCGGCGGAACGGATAACGTAGACGCAAGCGTGCTTAAAGATTTCGATTACGTTGCGCTCGGGCATTTACACGGTCCGCAGTTTTGCGGTGAGAAAAAAATAAGATACTCGGGTACGCCGTTAAAATATTCCTTTGCCGAGTTTAACGACGAAAAGTCGGTAACGGTCGTAACGCTTTTTGAAAAAGCAAGCGACATATCTGTAAAAACCGTACCGCTTCGCCCCTTACGCGACATGAAAAAAATCCGAGGCAAATTTGACGAACTTACTTTAAACGCCAAACCTTTTGACGACTACGTTCAAATTACGCTTACCGACGAGGACGATATACCCGACGCAATGAGTAGGCTTCAGACGTTATACAAAAACGCGCTGGAACTTCGTTACGACAACGCGCGCACGCGGGCGGATTTGTCTGTATCGAGCGCGGATGAAGCCGAACAAAAATCCACTTTGGAACTTTTTGCCGAGTTTTTTCAAAACAGGAACAACGCCGAAATGACGGAAGAACAAAACCGTTATATGCGTAATCTTATCGAATCCGTGGAGGAGGGCGAAAAATGAGACCTATAAAACTTACGATGTCGGCTTTCGGCCCTTACGCGGGCAAGGTAACGCTCGATTTAGATAAGCTTGGCGACAGCGGGCTGTATCTTATAACGGGCACGACGGGTGCCGGAAAGACTTCTGTTTTCGACGCTATAACTTACGCGCTTTACGACAAGCCGAGCGGCGATAGAGGCGATTCGACGCTAAGGTCGAAATACGCGGACGGCGCTACGGAAACTTTTGTCGAACTCGAGTTTTTGCTTAAAGAAAAACTTTACAAAGTGCGTCGCAACCCCGAATACTTGAGACCTAAAAAAAGCGGCAACGGCACTACGGCGGAACTCGCACGGGCAGAACTTATTTTACCCGACGGCACGGTAATAGATAAAACGAAAACCGAAGTCACTAAAAAAATTACGGAAATCATCGGCGTCGACAGAGAACAATTTATGCAGATCGCAATGATTGCGCAAGGCGAATTCAGAAAGGTTTTGCTTGCCGACACGGAAACGAGGAAATCCATTTTCCGCCATATTTTTAAAACGCAGAAGCTAGAGGTCGTTCAAAACAGATTAAAAGACGACGCAAGCGCTTTACGCGGCAAACTCGATTGCAAAAACAAAGAAATATCGATTTACAAAAAAAGTATCGAGTGTGACGAAGAAAGCCGAAATTACGACCTTGTAAAGCAAGCGGCGTGCGGCGAGCTTAGTACGGATAAAACGATTGAACTTTTAAACGAGGTTGTTTTAAAAGACCGCACCGATAAAGATTTTGCCGCGGAAGAAATAAAAAAACTCGAAAAAGAAATCGAAGCGCTCGGCGTAAACGTGGCTAAAGCCCGAACATATCTTGAAAACGTTGAAAATTACAAAGCGAAACTTGTCGAAAAAGAAGGCGTTAAAGAAAGATATTGCCGCTTAAAAGAGGCTTACGAAAAAGAAAGTGCTAACGAAGGCGAAATAAAAGAACTTTCAAAGCGTATTACGCTTTTAGAGGGAGAACTTTGCGAGTACGACGAACTTGAAAAAGCAAGTAACGAGCTAAAAGAACTTTCGGAAAAGGTCTGCAAAATGGCGGAAAGTCGCGAGCGCGGCAAACAAATTTGCCAAGCCGCCGAAGCCGAAATTACAAGTTTTAGAGAGGAACTTTTAAACTTAGAGCCCGCTTTCGAACTGCGTGAAAAAGCCCAAGCGGAAAAAAACCGTTTAGACACTTTAAAAGTGAACCTTGAAAAGTTAGAAGAAGATATAATTAACTTAGATAACCTTAAACAAGAACTCGAAAACGAACAAAGCGTTTACGTGACGTTAAGCGGCGAACACGATAAAGCGGCGAAAAGTTGCGCCGACTTAAACAAACGCTTTTTGGACGGACAGGCGGGCATAATGGCAAGCACTTTGTCGGACGGAGCGCCTTGTCCCGTGTGCGGGGCTACCGCGCATCCTTGCTTGGCAAAATTATCCGATGAAGTACCGTCGGAAGAAACGATTAATCAAGCAAAGAAGAATGCGGACGATATTTTTAATAAAGTTACTTTAGCAAGCGCGAATTGCGCTAAAAAGAGGGGGGAAGTCTCGCAAGCGGAAAAGATCGTAACGCATAAGTTAAGCGGCTTTTTAGGTAGCGGTTTTGATTTATCGACGCTTGAAAAGGTGAGGCAAAAAATAGGCGAAACACGTAAAGAGTGCGAAAAAATCGACGACGCTATTAAAAATTACGGACATCTTATCGAAAAAAAGAGGGAAATCGAAAGAACCATACCCGAAAAAGAAAAGAAACTGAAAAGCGACGAAGAAAAACTTAATGCCTTAGAAAAAAACATTTCCAACTTAGAAGTCGAAAAAAAGCAAAAAGCCGAGCAGCTTAAGTTAAAAGAACAAAAACTTCGCTTTAAAGGCAAGGACGAGGCAATAGCCGAGTATAATAATTTGCGACTTGAAAAAGACAAAAAGGAAACGGCTTTAAAAAAGGCAACGGACGACTTTAACCTTTGCGACAAACAACTGCACGGAATATCCAAGGAAGTCGAAACGCTTGAAAAAATAGTCGAATCGGGTTGCGACGTCGATATGGAAAAGGCAAGTAAAGAACTCGAAGATTTAAAAAACGACAAGCAAGCCTTGCAAGAAAAAACCGAAATAATAAGCATTCGTATTGCTAAAAACGAAGAATGTCTTAAAAATTTGCAGACCGCTTATAAAACGCTTAAAGATATCGAGGATAAATATAGGTGGATAAATACCTTGTCGAACACTGCAAGCGGCGGTATCAGCGGCAAGGAAAAAGTGTCTTTCGAAACTTACGTTCAAATGAGTTATTTCGAAAGGATTTTGCGCCGTGCCAACATAAGACTTAGAAAAATGACGGCGGGTCAGTATGATTTAATTAGGCGAGTCGACGATTTGGGTAAAAAAGGTCAAGTCGGTCTCGACATCGACGTAATCGATCATTATAACGGTACGACAAGACCGGTAACTTCTTTATCCGGCGGCGAGCAGTTTAAAGCCTCGTTATCGCTTGCGTTGGGGCTTTCGGACGAAATACGCTCGTATGCGGGCGGGGTAAGGCTCGATACGATGTTTGTCGACGAGGGTTTCGGTTCGTTAGACGGCGAATCTTTGCAACTTGCCGTTTCTTCCTTAAACGATTTGGCGGAAGGCGGCAGATTGGTCGGTATTATTTCACACGTCGAAGAATTGAAAAACAAAATCGATAAACAAATAATCGTCGAAAAACAAAAAGTCGGCGGTAGCACCGCACGCATCGTTTTAAACAATTAGTTTTAAGTAAAAGTAGCGATTGTTAAAAGGCATATACTGCGGCGACTTATAGCCAAAAAGACACGTAAAAATAAAAAAAAGAAAGTACGTCGAAGCTCTGTACAAATTGTACGCTTCGGCGTTTTTT
>CAYNLN010000035.1:0-12929 GCA_964398065.1 uncultured Christensenella sp.
TAGAATTTGCTTTTGCTTTCTCTATAGAATTTGCTTTTGCTTTCTCTATAGAATTTGCTTTTGCTTTGTCTTTGCGCTCAAAAAGGCTCATCTTTTACCTCCTTACTGTTATTTTTAGTGTCGTTTTTATAATTTTTAATTCCTTATTCGGCTCCTTTAGTAAGGGAGCTCCGTCGTAGACGGTGAGGGATTGTTTCTATAATCTTCAAAGCCTCATTAGGCTCCTTTGTGTAAAGGGAGCTCCGTCATAGACGGTGAGGGATTGTCTTCTATAATTTGCAAATCCTCATTAGCCTCCTTTGTGTAAAGGGAGCTGTCAACGAAGTTGACTGAGGGATTGTTTCTATAATTTTCAAAACCTCTTTAGGCTCCTTTGTGTAAAGGGAGCTGTCAACGAAGTTGACTGAGGGATTGTTTCTATAATTTTCAAAACCTCTTTAGGCTCCTTTGTGCAAAGGAGGGTGGATTGACGTAGTCAAGACGGGAGGGTTGCCATTTAATGTGTTCTCTTACCCAAAGACAATGCGGTCGGGCGATTATATAATCAATCCCCCACCGCTTCGTCGACAAATGTCTTCTCAGCGGAGCCCCCTTTACACAAAGGGGCCTATGAACCCTCTCACCGCCTACGGCGGAGCTTCCCTTGATTCTTCAAGGGACGCCTAATCACCACTCAAGCCGTCCCTTATTAGATAAGGGTGATTCCCTTTATAAGGGAAATGTCGCTTTAGCGACAAAAGGATTGCCGTGTGCGGCTTAGCAAGGTGTCAACGAACGTCGACGAAAGGGATAAGATGTTTGAGTTTACTTTTAACTGTTTATCACCTTAAAAAGCCCAAAAGTCCGCCTATAGGTCGATTATTAAGGTTTTTATAAAACCTGTTCGAAAATCACGTTGACGTAGAAGGGATACGTTTTGGAATAGCATTGCGACATATAGTAAATCTGTACGTTTACTACGTTGCCGCTAGTATCGGTTATCGTATTACCCGCCTCGTCCTTATCCGAGAACATATTTAATTTACTGTCTTTATCGTAAGTTATCGACTGCGTATTGCCGCTATCGTCGGTCTGCTTCCAGGTAACGTTTGTAACGGTGATATCGGGCACTTTATACGTGCGTGTAAGAACGCGTTTATAGTATTCCGCCACACTGTACTGCCACTGCGTTTCGGTTGTGGTTGAGGGACCCGTGGTAGACGTAGAACCTTGTTGCACGTTTGAATAAGTTTCGTTTTCGGAATTAAACGTTTCCACCGTGTAAGTTATATTGTTTCCGTTTAAGTCTTTGCGATGCGTATATGAGATGCCGCTTGTGCTGTCGGGCGTACCGTTTATGTCTATTTCATAAAATGTCAGGGTTGTCTCAGAACCGTTCGAATCCCAAAAATCTAACGTATCTCCGCTTTTTTTGTAGTATCCCCTATATATATAACCCGTTCCGCTAACGCTACGTGTAAATGTAGTCTTAGTCGTAGTGGTTGTTACCGTAGCACTACCTATACAAGTTACTGTAGTGGTTTTTTTGACGTTTAGCCAAACGTTCGTCTGACCGCCGCTAACTTGGGTTACGGTTTCCGTTTCGGTAACTTTGGTTTGGCGTTGGCTAACCGTATTCGGGGTTATTTCCCTTTCGGTAACGGTTTTAGTGTACGTCTGCGTACCCGTAGCCGTTGCCGCTAATTTATGAATATAAAAAATTGTGCCATAACTACTAGGATCGCTGGATCTAATGGTTTGTGCGATATAACCTTCTTTATAATTATCTATAGTCGGCTCGGTATCGGTTATCGTAAAATTATTCCAGGTAACAGCGTCGTAGTCGTAAGTCGTTTCGGTCGAATTAACGGTATTGCCGCCCGTTTCGTTTACGTCGTACGATGTCGTGTTTGAAGTTTCGTAACTTTCCCCTTGTACGTATTTTTTAGGCGTACCCATAACGTTATGGCTACTTGTGGACTCGGCGCCCGTTGCTGTGGTATATGTGTCGTCGGTAAAATACGTATCGGTAGAAGTTTCCGTAGTCGTAAGCATTTTAAAGACGTCGCCGCCGTAAATTTCCGTCACGGGGCTGTAAGTTTTGTTGCCTTCGCTGTCGGTTTCTTCGGTAACGAAAGTTCCGCCCAAGTTATCGTCCTCGATTGTGTCGGTAGGGGCAAGCTGAACGGTGTGATGTGCCGTCGTTTCTTTTGCGGCAGGCAAAATAAAGTCGTCCATTGAAACGGAAATGCGATAAAATTCCACCTCGCTTTCAAAATCCACCGAAAGCGGCGGCAAAAGTTTTCCGCCCTCGTCGGAAACGGTCGGGGTTTCCGCACTTGTCAAACTTTTAGTGTCCCACATGCGCATAAGCAGCGTTTGCTTTATCGTTTTGGTGTAGGATTCTAAAGTTATAGTTGCCGCTTTATTTATTTCGGTTGCGGTTATCGTGCCGCTTGCGCCGTCTTTTATGACGTTAAAAGTCATATCTTTAAAAGCCGTGGCGTTGTAATCTTTACTTTTCGATGTATCGTATACGCCGCCGGTTGCCGCTTTATTAGCCGTATCGATTACGTCCGAAATAACTATCTGCGGCAAAAGCGGTTGTTGATTGTTGTCGTTGTTATCGAATACTTGCACCGCAAGTTTTTCGACAAAGTTCTTCGGTGCGGAAAAGGTAAGATTATATTTTAATTTGACGGCAGAAACTTGTTTATTGCCCTCGCCGTCCGTTTTGAAGTTGTTTACGGAAAATTTAAGCGACCTTAAAGCGTTCATCGCAATGCCGCCTTCGTTAGAGCCCGAACCGCTGTCCGCAGTACCGCCCCAGAAAGCCGTGTTTGTAAACGACAAAGCGCTTACGCTGTCGATGTTTGCCGAAACCGAAAAACTCGCAACGTCGGTACTGCCTCCGCCCGAGCCCGATATTAAATACGCAGAGTACGATATCGTACCGGTTACCGCAACTAAAATCGCTAAAAGAAGGCATATAACGGCAAAAACGTTCTTTTTTATAAATAGAAAGAACGGCTTTAAGGTGTCGTTTTTCATTTTTTTAATGCCTCCTTGTTTTTGTTTTTTGATTGATTTTTATATCTAAAAGTCCGCCTATAAGCCCGTTATCGGTGGTTTTTACCGTTCTACGCACATATAGGCTACTTTAAGTTTCTAATTAATTTTAGTCTTCTTTAGAATCGTTTTCCTTTTTGGTAAGAACGTCTTCTTCAGGTTCGACGCTACATTCCGCCTCGGTATCGGCGTCGGATTTTTTATCTGAATTAGCGGGGCTTTCAGTACCTTCTGCCGTTTCGGCGGCTTCATCTCCGCCCGTTGATTTAATAACCAAACTGCCGAGGGCTAAAATCGCCAAGCCGGCAACTATATATATCCAGCCTTCGCTTTTTACCCAAGAAGAAAACTTGCCGAGTTTAGGGTAATGCCCTATTACCTCACCGATTACTTCGTCGTAAGATACGGGGACGGTGTCTTTTGCGTTGTTTGCGTCGCCTTTAGTAATAAAACCGTCGTCGGTGTAACCTATTATGCGGTGAGTGGTAGGCACCTTATCGCCCTCTTTTAAAAAAGTAATAACGTCGCCTATTTTATAGTCACCTGTATCTTTTATGATAATCAAATCGCCGATATTGACTTCTTTAACCTCTCCCCCGCTTACTAATGCAGAGTTACCGTTCATACTGCCCGTTTCGATAGTCAAACTTGCGTAGCCGAAAACCGACGGCACGGGCGATTTTAAAATAAATTTATCGAAAGCAAGCCATAAAGTAAGTAAAAGTACCAATCCGAAAATAGTCCAAACTATCCCCCAAAATACCTTAACGGATATATTCCATATTTTTTTAAGATTTAGTTTTTCTGTCATAATCCTTGCTTCCTTTTGTTTGTATTTATGTGATAGAGTTGTTAGTTTTTACGTGAAAATTTTTACTCGTTTTTATGTGATAACCGACCTATAGGCGGACTTTTTACAAATTAAATTTTTAAACCCTCACTTACCTCGCCTGCGACAGGAGAGGTGCAGACGAATATCGACGGAGAGGATTTTACTTAGTGTGTGTCGTTACTCAATTTTCGACCCTCTCAGGCACTACGCGCCAGCTCTCCCAAGGGCGAGCCTTTTAATTTTTGAAAAATCCTCTTCAGCCTCCCACCTGGGGGAGGTGCCTCGTAGAGGCGGAGAGGGTTGCCCTTTATATTTTTTTAATCTTATGCAATGCGGTCGGACGATTATATAATCAATCCCCCACCGCCTCGTCGGCAAAAGCTTCCTCAGCGGAGCCCCCTTTACACAAAGGGGCCTTTTACAAACCCATTGTTTCTTCGATAGAATATAAAAATGATTTGCGATTATAAAAATGCGACGCCCGCCCCGCCGAAAATTGTAACGGCGGGGCATGCGTTACGCAATGAAACTTTTTTATGTAATTAAAATTTCGTTTAAAAGATCTTCGCCGTTACGACGAAATCACAGATAAAAAGCGTTACCGTTTGCAAAATCATACAGTAAAAGTATTATCTTTTGCTATGAAATTTCACAAACGTATTATTTTATCGAAAAATTCTTTAATAAAAGTAATTACCGTTTTACGGCGTAATCATGATTTACGTGTTATTCGATAAAACCGCGCTGTTGCCACACAACTATATGACGACTTAAAAATCGTGCGTGATTTATAAGCTGTTATTATGCTTGAATCTGTTCGACGGATACAAGCAAGTTGAAAGACATTGTTGTGCCGATATTTTTAGTGTATACGTCCGATGAAACTTTATCGCTTATAAGCGTAGTACCTACATACTTGTTACTTATATCAGTATAGGATTTCCCGAAAGCTTTGTAGCCTATAACGGTATCTTTTACATTCGCATCGGTTTCACTATTTTCTAAATCCCATTTCCAAGTTAAAGTGTAGGTGTCATTAACATCGGTACCCGGGGTAAATTTCGCGTTAGCGTTAGCATTAGCTAATTCAGTATTTAAATCCGCGAGTTTAACGTTTTCGACTATAGCGGTAGTTTCGCCTTGCTTTGTTAGCGTCCATTTAACGGGATTATAAGTATCGCAGTAGATATCTTGATAACTGTCATCGAGTCCTATAGTTAATTGCGCTAAAACTTCGGCACTGCCGCTTATGGAAATAGTCATAGAACCCGTTGTACCCGGGGCTACTACGTCAGTCGTGCCGCTTGCTTTTACGGCAACACCATTAGAAGTTACCGTAGTCGCCAAATTATTATTTCCCGTTTTAGTATAATCCTTAGCAAACAAGTTATCAGCATTAACCGTTACGACGAAGCCCCATTTTGCCGCAGTTGCGGTTTGGGTTCCCGTAGTACCGGAAGTTACGTATTTGGAATATGTCATTGCGCCCATGCCGACGACTAATCCGAGCATAAGCACGACGGCAACGACTACCAAAAGTTTTTTAGATTTACGAGATTTATTTTTCATAATATTTCTCCTATTATTGTTTGTTTTTTAGTCTTCTTTTTTTGACCCTCTCACCCGCTACGCGGGAGCTCTCCCAAGGGCGAGCCTTTTATTACCTCAATCCGTATTCGCCTCCCACTTGGGCAAACTCCCTTGATAAGGGAGATGTCAACGCTAGTTGACAGAGGGTTTGCCGTGTGCGGCTTAGCAAAGGTGGCACGCTTGCGTGACGGAGGGATTGTTTCTATAATTTTCAAATCCCCTTTCGGCTCGCCTTCGTAAGGAGAGCTCCCGCGTAGCGGGTGAGAGGTCGTAAATTTTTATATAATCAATCCCCCACCGCCTCGTGTGCAAACGCACACTCGGCGGAGCCCCCTTTACACAAAGGGGCCTTTTCTATCTCAAGCTGCCCTTGCCCATTAAGGGGAAGTGGCTCGCTAAGCCGCGAAAGGGATAAGAGACTTGAGTTTTTTGTAAGTTTTTACAAACTAAAATTTGTTTACGCGCTTATTCATAAGCCAAGCGACGTAAAATACAAGGATAGCGGCGTTTATCATAAGCAGCGCCAGCCACAGCCAACGCACGGTTCCGCCGAACTCCTCGGTGCTGCCGACCTCCACCTTAGTGCCGCCTTGAGCCGATGGGTCGGGTGCCTCCTCGGCGTAGGTGTTGATTTTAAGGGTAAGCGTTACCCCCGTTTCGGCAGAAAGGTTACCGAGCGCCGTATCGAGGTCGTCGTCTTCCCCGTCGTACGCCCAAAAAAGTTCGAGCGTGAAATTTTCGTAGGAGTTTGCACCCAAAAGCCCCGGATGGCGTGAAAGCGTTGCCGAGTAAACCTTTTCGTAACTATCTTCCCCGCCGATAAGGTAATCGCCATTGGCGTTTTTTAAACGAACCTTAACGGGAAAAGTTTTTCCGTCGACTTTTTCAGCCCCGACTTTCAAAGTAAAGTCTAAATCGGTTTCGTAAACAACCGCCATATTGCCGTTGTTTTGCATGGTAAAAACGTATTCCGTCGTAGTGCCCGGGGCAAAAACTTTATCGCCACCGCTCGACGCAACGGTAGTTATACCCTCGCCGTTTACGTATTCCGACCTAAAAATTTCGACGTTTTTTTCCGCCGACCAAGGTTTGTATTCTCCGTCCACGTCGTCGCCCGCCGTATATGACGGGTTTTTGCCGACGATAAAAAGTACGTCCGTGCCTTCGGGAAGCGCGTTACCCACCCTTAGGGCAATAACGCCGAGCGTTATAAGCAGAAGAATAAACACTATGTTAACCATAAGCATTATCCATATCCACTGACGGCGTGCGCCCGATTTGGAATTGTCTTCTGCTTTATTAGACATCTTTTTGCTCCCTTTGAAAAATTTTGTTTTGCCTTTAAACTTTTAAATGTGTCGTATAAAACGTGTCGTAATTTTTTTGTTTCGACGTAAGATATTCGGTTGCCACGTTGACCTTAATTTACGTATAAACTTTTATGTAACTTATTATCGAATTGTTTGTGAAAATCGCAAAAAAAGCTCGATAACGGGCTTATAGCCCGACTTTAGTTGATTTGCGTTACGGTTACGCTAAGCGTATAAGCAACGTTTAAGCAATATGCGCTTTCTTGAAGATTATCGGGATTAATCCCCGCCATAAGGTTACCTAAATAAGTATCGGCTTGGTCGTTTCCGCCCTCAAAATTCCAAGCCCAAGAAAGCGTATATTCGCTAGTAAGGTTTGTATTCGGAGCATAATCTTTTCCGTTTCCGTTCTCGCCACCGTTATAATCATTAAGCGCAGCTTGAATCGTAGCCAAAGTGCCTGTTATTATATTTTTGTTGCTAACTCCGTTTTCGTCTTTAGTTTGTGTTAAAGTAAACACTACGGGATAGTAATCATTGTCTAACGTAAACGTAGCGTCCGCCGCAGTAGTAGGGTCTTGATAAGTACCCGCTTTCAAGAACACGTTTTGAACACCGGTGAGTTCGATTTTAACTCTTACGGCGACTTCCGGCGTACCGCTGATAGCAAATACCGCAGAACCGTATGCTTCTGTGCTGCTCGTACCCGGAGCAACGACTTTTGCATCATCTTTCGATTTTACAGTCAACGTTTGCGTGTTAGTTGAATCGGTTTTAGCGTATTCGTTTTTAAACAAAGGATCTGCTTCCATTGTGATTTGTACGCCCCATTTAGCGACATGCGCTTCATCGCTCGCGCTTCCTGCCGTGGTGTACTTTGCTAAGGTTGTGCCGATTACGCAAGTCGTGATAAGACAAAGCAAAAGTAAACATGCGGCAAACCTTAAAGTTTTGTTTTTCTTCATGATATAACTCCTTTTAAATTTTAGCCTTTTTTGTTTAACAACCCGCGATTTAGTAGCTATTTTTAGCGGCTAAACGGTACGTTGTCTAAAGAAATAAAGGCTTTAATTAATTCTTCCCTTTATCGGGGAAAGGTTGAGGGGTTACCCCCCTTATGCGCAACAAGGCGCGATATATATCCTGCCGCCTCGTCCGCGTGGCACCGACGAGGGAAGAATACATTGTTACCCCTATATTTAACGGGGATTATACTAAACGCTTTACGCGTAAAGATACTAAGATAAACGATTGTTTAGTCGGCTTTTTTGGTAAAGCAACGCGCGCATCTTAGGCGCTGCTTTTTATAAGCCGACGGATTAAAATTTCGTTTAAGCGTTTTCGCTATCGTCGAAATTATCGTCCGATAAGTTTTCGGAAGGGCTTTCGCTATCCCCTTCCTCGCTGTTTGTCTGCTGTTTTTTAAGGGCTTCGATCTCGAGCTTCAGCGCCTCTATTTGCGACAGAGCCGCATTTTCTTTAGCGGCGGCGTTTTCGGCTTTTAAGTTTTCGATTTCCTTTTGGTTACGCTTATCGTCGGCACGTTTCCGCAAGAACCAATACAGCGCAAAAAGCAGTACGGGTACGCCGATGCAAACTATTAAGCCTATAGGTTTTTGCGCAAACACTACGACGTAGCCGATAACGGGGAACCTTGTGCCCTTATATACGCCGATAACGTTTTCTTCGGGAACGGGGTATCTGTCCTCTATATTGTTAGCGACGCCTTGGGTGCGAAAATACAGCTTTCCCGTTTCCTCGTCGGTATAAACGCTTGTTATTTTGTGCGTAACGACGGTACTGCCGTTACCCGCGGGGTCGAAAAAGGAAATCGTCATACCGACCTCGAGCGAACTACAGTCATCGACCTTTTTACAAATAATCAAATCGCCTGCGTTTATCTCGGGCTCCATCGAGTCCGTAAGTACGATAAAGGGCGAATAATTACCGATAGAAGGTACTTCGTTCGGGGAAAACATCCCTTTGACGATGAGAATGCAATTTATCAAAAGTATCGGGATAAGTATGATGCAAAGCACTGCGCCTACTATATTCCACGGATTTTTGATGAAGTTTAAAAAACCGCTTTTGTGCGAACCGTCGTTCGCGTTTTCATTGTTATTCATTTTCCACCTTAAGATGATTGATTTGTTTGGATTGTGCTAAAAAAACTACTACGTACCAAGTAAATGCCGTCATTCTTCCAAGGTGGCGGATTCTTTTTGCAATCTGCGTCTTTCGCGCCTTTTTGCACGTGCGATTTCTTTTTTGTGTTCCTTGTCTTCGGCGATTTGCACGCAAACAAGGTCGATACCGTCCTTTACGACGCCTACGCCTGAAGCCTCGTAAACCCTTACGACGGTTGCCGACTGCTTGATTTTAACGTTGGATTCGTTTGCGTAATCGTTAAAGTTGCGGTCTATAAAGTTAAAGGAACAAACGATTTCGCCGCGCTTTATCGTGATACGCAATACCTTGTACGCACCGATTTTGTAATCGTACGAACTGCTACGTTTAAATTCCTTTACGCCCTCTTTTGAAACCGCATGCCGTACGATATCGTCGAAATATCTTTTGAACTCGGTAGACAGCGTAGCGTATTTTTCTTCAACGCTCAAATTAAGTCTGTTAAAACTTACTTCGTCGGGGTCTTCTTCGTCCTCGCACTCCTCTTCTTCGGCTAAGGCGGGTACTTCTTCCTCCGAAACTAAGGTAACGGCGATTTCCTCGCCCCCTACGTCTTCGCTTTCGCTTAAAGCGGGTTTAGAGGCTTCTTCGTCGTCGTTATTTACCGTAACGAGAGGTAAAGCGGGTTCTTCTTCGACCGCAATAGGGACTTCGGCGGGAACTGTATTTTGCAATACGTTAGCGGAAATCGGCGCCGCTTGAGGTGGGTTTGGGCAAAAAGCGGGGGCGGTTTCGACTATCGGGGTACCGACTATCGACGTCGGCGCTTCGTTTGCCGTATAAGGGCTCGGTGCTACGTCGTTTGTTTGTGCGGCGGGGCGCCTTTCCATAGCGCTAAGCCTGTCTTCACGCTCTTCTTTTTCGCGTTCTCTGCGGGCTTTTGCGCTTTCGTGCACGATATCGCGCGCGATTACGACGACAGCAAACAGACACAGCGCACACAGAAACAGCATGAAAACGACTATTACCGCTTGCAACATGTTTTCCATCATGACAATATCTCCTTTGTGTAGTGATGTATCGAGTATTTTTTTAAAATTTGAGTACCAAAAAAGCCGAAGGGCGAACCCTCGGCTTGTTTGTTCCGACGGAAATCCCCTTTTGCCTTTTAAGGCAATGAGCGTTTGCGTCAGCAAACGCTAAAGGGATATCCCTTTATGTACGAAAAGAATTCGAAAAAAACCATTCCCAATATACAACGGAAATATTTTTAAACAACGTATGGCAAAAAAACAAACTTTACCACACTTAAAAGAACCCTTATCAATAAATGCGTTTACTTACGATACTTAATTTTCAGTAAAACACGAACGCCAAAGTGCTGTTTTTTTGTCGAAAGCAAGGCGTTCACACGTCAAAACGGCATACGTATAACGAAAATTATCACCGTTTGAACACAATTAGTATACAACTTAAAAAAGGCGTTGTCAACCAAATATTATATATATTTAAAAAAAGTTTAATCGGTCGGTTGCACTAAAAACCTATGGTTTAAACTTTTTTACCCTTCCGTTTTAGGTCTCAACTTTTTAATTTTCAGTCCCGCATTTATTGCAAAAACCCCTCTAAAAGTCGCGATAATCGACCTATAGAGGGGTTTTTATGTTTTTTAGCGTTAATTGTGGTCCTTATAAACGTTTGCTCTTTTTTTATCCGCAAACGCTTACTCTGTAAAATTTTTCAAATAACGCTTGGTAAATTTTCTAAAATATATTACTTGCCTGCCAAGTTTTTATATTTTTGAAGACGTGCGGTATTTTCCTCTTCAGCCTTTTCAAAGAGTTTTTCGGCAAGTTCGGGTTGCGCTTTTTTAAGCGAAGCGTAACGGTTTTCGCCGAGCAAGAATTCTTGATAGCTTTGCGTAGGATCTTTAGAATCTAACTTGAAGGGATTTTCCGTTCCGACGAGCGTAGGATTGTATCTGTATAAGTGCCAATAACCCGCGTCGACAGCCTTCTTTTCTTCGGCTTGCGAGTTCGTCATATTGATACCGTGGTTGATACAAGGCGCATAGCAGATAACCAAGGAAGGTCCGTCATAGCTTTCGGCTTCGCAAATAGCGTTAAGGAACTGTTGCTTGTTAGCGCCCATTGCGCATTGTGCAACGTAAACGTAGCCGTAACTCATAGCGATCATACCGAGGTCTTTCTTCTTAACGCGTTTACCGCCGGAAGCAAACTTAGCGATTGCGCCGGTAGGCGTGGACTTAGACGCTTGGCCGCCGGTGTTGGAGTATACTTCGGTATCTAAAACGAGTACGTTGACGTCTTCGCCCATAGCAAGTACGTGGTCGAGCCCGCCGTAACCGATATCGTACGCCCAGCCGTCGCCGCCGAAAATCCAAATGGATTTTTTAATGATGCAGTCGGTCTGTTCGGAAATTGCGGTAAGCGTTGTCTTCAACTCACCCCTTGCCGATTTAATAGCCGCGGGTAAAAGTTCGCAGATAACGGGTGCCAAAGATTTGGTAACTTCGGCGCTCTTTCTGTTTTCGAGCCATTCGGTGAAAGCGGCTTTAAGTTTGCCTTTTACGCCTAATTCGATTGCTTTTTCGATAGCGTCGGCAAGTTTTGCACGTCTTTGTGCGTACGCCAAATTCATACCGTAACCGAATTCGGCGTTGTCTTCGAACAAGCTGTTAGCCCAAGCGGGACCTTTGCCCTCTTCGTTCTTGGTGTACGGACAGGTAGGAGAACTTCCGCCGTAAATCGAGGAACAACCGGTAGCGTTTGCAACGACCATTCTGTCGCCGAACATCTGCGTAACGACTTTAACGTAAGGCGTTTCGCCGCAGCCTGCGCATGCGCCGCTGAATTCGAACAAAGGCTTCTTGAATTGGCTGCCTTTAACGGTAGTTTCCTTAACAGCCGAAGTGTCGACCTTGGGAAGATTTTCTGAAAATTCGTAGTTGACGGTTTCGTCTTGAACGGATTTTTCGAAAGGAACCATAACGAGCGCTTTTTCCTTAGCGGGGCAAACGTTTACGCAAACGCCGCAACCCATACAGTCTAAGGGCGAAACCTGCATTCTGAATTCCAAACCTTTAAGCTGCGTTGCGGGAAGCGTCTTGTAGCTTTCGGGCTTTTCGGTGCCGACTGCGTTTAAAGCGGGGCGCAAGCATGCGTGCGGGCATACGAAAGCGCATTGGTTACATTGAATACAGTTTTCGGGAATCCATTCGGGAACCTTAACCGCAACGCCGCGTTTTTCGAACTTGGTCGTACCGGTGGGTACCGAACCGTCTGCGTTAAACGCGGAAGAAGGAAGTTTGTCGCCTTCTAAAGCGGTAATGGGATGGATTACTTCTTGGAAGTATTTATCGTCGGCAAGTTTGGGTGCTACCGCGCCTTCCGTTGCGGTCGCCCAAGAAGCGGGAATATCTATCTTGATAAGGGAAGCGATTGCCGCGTCGATAGCGTCACAGTTGGCTTTAACGACGGCGTCGCCCTTCTTGCCGTAGGTAACTTTAACTTTTTCTTTCATGTATACTTCGGCATCGGCATAAGGAATAATGTTCGCGATGTTGAAAAATGCCGCTTGAAGTACCATGTTTTGGGATTTCGCGCTACCCGCTTTGGTTGCGACTTGCAATGCGTCGATAACGTAAAGTTCGGCGTGCTTTTTAGCAAGAAGCTGTTTCATGCTTGCGGGAAGATGACTCTCGAGCGTCGCTAAATCGTTCCACGGGCAGTTTAACAAGAACTTGCCGCCTTCCTTTAAGTCGGTAACCATATCGTAACGGGTTACGTAGGAAGAGTTGTGGCATGCGATAAAGTCTGCCGCGTCGATAAGATAGGACGACTGAATGGGTTGATCGCCGAAACGAAGGTGCGATACGGTTATGCCGCCCGACTTTTTGGAGTCGTAGAAGAAGTAACCTTGTACGTACTTATCCGTGTGGTCGCCGATAATCTTAATGGAGTTTTTGTTTGCGCCTACCGTACCGTCCGAGCCTAAGCCGT
>CAYNLN010000036.1:0-12625 GCA_964398065.1 uncultured Christensenella sp.
AAAATAGTTACGGGCTGCCCGCTATCGCGGCAGCCCGTATTTTATGCAAATTAGCCGATAATCGACCTATAGGTCAACTTTTATAATAATTTTCAAATCCTCTAAGGCTCCTTTGTGTAAAGGGAGCTGTCGCGCAGCGACTGAGGGATTGTTTCTATAATTTTAAATTCTGTATTGGTTCCTTTGTGTAAAGGGCAAATTCACTTGAATTATGATTCGCCGTCCCTTGTTGTACAAGGGAAGGTGTCGACGTACGTCGACGGAAGGGATAAGCGGCTTGAGTTGCCACTCGGCTTCCCCTTGAGGGGAAGCTCCGACGTAGTCGGTGATGAGGTGTAGGCGCTGTAAGCGCCGTGCTTTTTTATATAATACTTAACGCCGAAAAATCTTTTTCGGCTACACCTCATCCGTCAACTTCGTTGACACCTTCCCCTCAAGGGGAAGGCAAGAGATATATCATTTTTGCAAATCCTAATTAGGCTCCTTTAGTAATGGCAATTCCCTTTATAAGGGAAATGTCACCGAAGGTGACAAAAGGATTGCCGTGTGCGGCTTAGCAAAGTGTCGACGAATGCCGACGGAAGGGATAAGCGGCTTGAGTTTTGTCTTAGTTATTTAATCACCTTAAATCGCCTAAAAGTCCGCCTATAGGTCGATTATCGTGCTTTTTTAGCAAAAAGCCCGCTTGCAAAATATAAGCAAGCGGGCTTTAATAGCTTTAAAACGATAAATTTATCTATGTGTTTTTGCCCATTCCTTCATACGAAGTTCTTTTGACAAAATCTTTTTTCTTAGTCTTATACTTTTAGGTGTAATTTCCAAAAGTTCGTCGTCGGCAATAAATTCCATACATTGTTCCAAACTAAGGAGTGTCGGCGGAATAAGTTTTAACGCTTCTTCGCTACCGCTTGCACGATTGTTTGTCAAATGTTTTTGTTTGCAAACGTTAACGGCAAGGTCGTCTTCTCTCGAGTTTTCGCCGACGATCATACCTTCGTAAACGTTAAGCCCGGGACCGACGAAAAGCACGCAACGTTCCTGTGCGTTAAACAGTCCGTACTGCGTGGTAACGCCGGTTTCGAAAACGACTAAACTACCGCGTGTTCTTTCTTGAATATCGCCCTTATATTCTTCGTAGCCTGAAAAAACGTGGCTCATAACGCCGAAGCCTTTCGTGTCGGTTAAAAGTTCCGATCTGTAGCCTATAAGACAGCGCGAAGGAATTTTAAATTCGAGTTTAGTTTCGCCGCTCGGGTTAATGCTCATATTCTGAAGTTCGCCCTTTCTTGCGCCTATTTTATTCATAACGGCGCCGACAAACTCTTCGGGGACTTCTATAACGAGGTCTTCCATAGGTTCGCAGCATTTGCCGTTCAATTCTTTATAAATAACTTTGGGGCGCGAAACTTGGAATTCGTAACCCTCTCTTCGCATATTTTCGATAAGCACGGAAAGATGAAGTTCGCCTCTGCCGTAAACTTTAAAAGTATCTGCGGACTCGGTTTCTTCAATGCGCATCGAAACGTTGGTCTCGACTTCTTTAAACAGTCTTGCCCTTAAATGTCTCGAAGTAACGTATTTACCTTCTTTACCGGCAAACGGGCTGTTGTTTACCATAAACATCATCGAAATAGTCGGCTCGTCGATTGCGACAAAAGGAAGCGCTTCGGGACGGTCTGTTGCGCAAACGGTTTCGCCGATATTAAGTTTTTCCGAACAAATAATCGCGACGATATCGCCCATTTCGCCGTCGGGAACTTCTACGCGTTTAAGCCCTTCGAACTGGTATAAAAAGGAAACTTTTGCTTTTACGACGGTGCCGTCGGTTCTGCAAATGGAAACTTGTTGGTTTTGCGTAAGTTTACCTCTTATGATTTTGCCGACGCCGATTCTTCCGACGTATTCGTCGTAGTCGATATTGGAAATCATAAGTTGCAACGGTTCGTCCGTTTCGCCTTGAGGACAGGGAATCTCAGAAATAATCGTGTCGAAAATCGGCGTGATATCCGTTCTCGGTCCGTCTAAAGAAGTCGAAGCCCAGCCTTGTTTTGCCGAAGCGTAAACGGTTTTAAAGTCGAGTTGGTCGTCGTTTGCGCCGAGGTCTAAAAATAAGTCGATAATGCCGTCTAACGTTGCGTTTACGTCGCCGCCCTTATCGATTTTATTGATTACGGCAATAGGCTTTTTGTTAAGGTTAAGGGCTTTTTTCAAAACGAAACGAGTTTGCGGCATACAACCTTCGACAGCGTCGACTAACAAAAGAACGCCGTCGACCATAGACAAAATACGTTCTACCTCACCGCCGAAATCCGCGTGTCCCGGTGTGTCGATTATATTGATTTTCGTGTCCTTATAGTGAACCGAGGTGTTTTTAGCGAGTATTGTAATTCCGCGTTCGCGCTCTATATCGTTACTGTCCATAACTCTCTCGGCGACGACCTCGTTGGTTCTAAAGATATGGCTTTGCTTTAAAAGCTGGTCGACGAGGGTGGTTTTACCGTGGTCGACGTGGGCTATTATAGCGATGTTTCTGATATTTTCTCTTTTCATAGGGTAGTAAGCCTCATAAAACTTAAAATGTGTCTTAAAATCGGAAAAAATTATATCCCAAAACCACCTTATTTGTCAAATATAATAGTTAAGGGCTGCAAAAAAAATGGACAAAATTATAATTTTGTGGTAAAGTTATTATGAAATTATTATCGGAAGTGTTACTATGAACGACAAAAGCGAAAAAAAGTATTCGACAATAAAAACCGTCGGGGCTTTCGCAAAATATTATAAGCCGCACTTAGGTTTGTTTACGTTTGACCTTGTGTGCGCCTTTTTAATGGCGATATGTAACCTTGTATATCCCACTATAGCAAGGTCGATTATAAACGATTATGCGCCTAATAAGCAAGTTAATCTTATAATTATTTGGTCGTCGGTTATGCTCGGCATATTTATTCTTAAAGCCGTACTTAATTATTGCGTAACGTATTGGGGGCACCTTGTCGGCGTAAAAATACAAGGCGATATGCGTCACAAACTGTTTTCCCATCTTGAAAAGTTACCGTTTTCCTACTATGACGAAACTAAAGTCGGGTCGATAATGTCGAGGGTAACAAACGACCTTTTTGAAATTTCCGAACTCGCACACCACGGTCCCGAAGATTTGTTTATATCTTTAATAACGATAATCGGCGCGCTTTGTATGATACTTACGATCAACCCGTGGCTATCGTTAATCGTACTTGTCTTGTTGCCGCCGATGTTCATTGTCGTGGTTAGGCTTCGCAAGGATATGAAACAAACCTTTAAGGAAGGAAGGGAGAAGACAGCGCTGATAAACGCAAGCGTCGAAAGTTCTTTATCGGGTATCCGCGTTTCAAAATCCTATACGGCAGAGGAGCACGAAATCGAAAAATTCGACCGTGCCAACGAAGAATATAAAAGCGTTTGTAAAAGAAATTACAAGCTAATGGGCAAATTCCATACGGGTATGAGTTTTTGCATGGATTTGCTGTATTTGGTAACTTTAGTTGCGGGCGGGCTGTTTTACGCTTTCGGATTGATATCTTCGGGCGATATGGCTGCATACATTTTGTACATATCGATGCTTATTTCGCCGATACGTACCTTTGTGAATTTATTCGAACAAATCGAAGAAGGTATGACGGGCTTTAACCGCTATCGCGAAATTATGGCTATCGCGCCCGAAAAGGACGCGGATAACCCCGTAAAAGTCGATAAATTAAGCGGCGATATCGTCTTCGACCACGTAAGTTTTACCTACTTAAAAGACAAAAACGAGGACGAGGAAGATACAAATCTTGTTATCGACGATTTATCTCTTACGATCAAAAAGGGCGAAACCGTTGCTCTTGTCGGTCCGTCGGGCGGCGGTAAAACCACTCTTTGTAATCTTTTGCCGAGGTTTTACGACATCGACAAAGGGCAAATCAAAATCGACGGAATTAACATAAACGATATTTCCTTAGTCGATTTAAGGCGCAATATCGGCATTGTTCAGCAAGATGTATTTTTATACGGCGGTACGGTAAAAGAAAATATCGCTTACGGCAATTTGGAAGCTTCTGACGAAGAAATCATAAAGGCTGCCAAACTTGCAAACATTCACGATTTTATCGTAGGACTTCCCAACGGTTACGATACGTACGTCGGCGAAAGGGGAGTAAAACTTTCGGGCGGACAAAAGCAAAGGGTGTCTATCGCGAGGGCGTTTTTAAAAAATCCTCCCATACTTATTTTGGACGAGGCGACAAGCGCACTCGACAACGTAACCGAACTTCAAATTCAAGAAAGTTTGGAAAACTTGTCTAAAGGCAGAACGACCATCGTCGTCGCACACAGACTTTCGACTATTAAAGGCGCAGACGAAATCGTAGTAATTAGCGAGCGCGGTATCGAGGAAAGAGGCAACCACGAGGCGCTTCTTAAATTAGAAAACGGCGTTTACAAAGATTTATACGAGCGCGGATTAAGAAATTAAGACCTTGGCACTATATTTGTTTTATAACCGAAATAGGTGATAAATGCTTACCAAAAGTGAGGCTATAAGCCTGTTATCTAAAGAATTTAATAAAAATTTATGCCTTATCGAAGTTTTAACGCACGACGAAAAAGCAAAAATGATTTACGCAAATTTTGACGGCGTCGCCGTGATAAACGGCGACGGGATTTTGCTTGTAAGCGTAAACGGCGAAAGCGCAAGAAGTCAAGTTTTGTCTATAATTAAAGACGTGAAAGTCGCTTGCTTGACCGACGAAGAAACCGCTAAACTCATTCAAGAAAAATTTAAAATAGAGCCGCTTAAGCAATGTTATCAGGCATTTTGGAATAAATCGGAAAAAATAGCCGAAAATCCGTTAATAACGATTGACAAAACCGTTGCTACGGATTATAATATAAAGGCTGTTTTGGAAAATTATCGTCTTCCGATGTCGAAAACGGAGGTCGAAACGGCTATTTCTAAAAGAGGCATGTTCTTCGCCTACGTTAACGGGGCGTTGGCAGGTTTTATAGGTTTTCATAGCGAACTATCGATGGGTATGTTGGAAGTTTTTCCCGAGTTTAGAAGGCTCGGCATCGGTACGGAACTTTTGATTCGCGACATTAATTACGCCATCGATCAAAACAGATTGCCCTTTTGCCACATTGTTTACGGCAACGATAAATCGAGGAATATGTGTTTAAAACTCGGGCTTGATTTTTACGACGGTTTTGTCTGGTGGGTCGGTTAAAAGTCCGCCTATAAGCCCGTTATTAAAGGGTTTTGCTCTATAATTTAACAATTTTCGAGGTGTAGCGCAGTTTGGTAGCGCGCTTGGTTCGGGACCAAGAGGTCGTGAGTTCGAGTCTCGTCACCTCGACCAAGAAACGTTCGGGAAAATCTCGGACGTTTTTCGATTAAATCTTTTTTTTACTTAAGTTGGAATTTTTACCATGGAAAAAACTTTGCTTTCGACAACCAAACAAGTAAAGCAAAAAAAACAGTCTTATCGAATTTTTGCGTTTTCTGTTTGCGGTTTGGGTATTATATTACCACAATTACGTGCCGTACAAAGGTCTTTTATTTTCAAAAGGTTTTTTAGCGGTAGAGTTTTTCTTTGTGCTTTCCGGTTTTTTTCTTATGCGTTCGATGAAAAAGTATTTGGAAATGCCGATAAAAACGGGGCTTTTCGGCTATGTAAAACATAGGTTTAAAGGCATAGCGATTCCCTTTATCATAGGCGAAGTATTCGTGCTTATATATTCTTTCACGTCCGATTTTTCCTATAACTTTCTTTTCGGATATCTTTGGTACGTAAGAGATTTATTCTTAGCGATGTCGGGAATATTTTTACTAAAAAAATTAGTAAAAAATGAAAAATTATTCTATTTCATATTGCTTTTAACAAGCGTAATTTGCATGTTCGGTTTAATTTGGATACCTATGCTTTCATGGCCAAAAGGTCCTTTTAGGTCTATAATTTCAATTCCGATAGGAATGTTTGCCGCTTTGATTCCGCCCGTAAAAACAGAAAGCCGCGAAAAGATTACGAAACTTATTATTGCGATTTTGTTTGTTATAATATTCCTTTGCTGTTTAGTCATTACGTCGTTACCCGACAAGGGCGAAGTATTGCCGTACGTACTTGTTATTATCTGCTATCCCGCACTTATATATTTTGCGAATCAAATCAACTGCCACAGTAGATTTTTAAATTGGCTCGGCTCGTTAAGTTTTCCGATTTACGCGTTTCAGTGTATCGTAAGGGTTATTGAAGCGTTCGGACTTACCGATAATACGGTTTTGTTTTGCATTTTGATAGGTTTGGTTTTAATCTATTCCTTTCTTACGGAATTTTTTAAAGCGAAAAACTGTAAAAAAGCAGTTTAAACGTATTAATAAACCTTTTTTTACCACAAGTATCGTAATAAAAAATATGTGCCAGATTTAATTGACACGCCACCTGAATTTTGATAAAATTAAAAAAAATAACTACCACCGGGTAGTACAATGCATAAGCATTCGTTTACACATCGTTAGGTCTTTGCAGATGTGTATGCGGGTGCTTATTTTTTTGGAGGATTATGAAAAAATTATCTCGATATTTTTCCGTCGCGGAACTGTTTTTGCTGTTTGGCTCGTCGCTAATTATCGTCGTATCGTTTTGTGTGTTCGATCGCAAAAATTATCTTACGCTTGTTGCGTCTTTAGTCGGCGTAACTTCGCTTATTTTCAATGCGAAAGGCAATCCGATAGGGCAAATACTCATGATTGTTTTCAGTTTGCTTTACGGCATTATTTCCTACACGTTTTCCTATTACGGAGAAATGATAACTTATCTTGGAATGACGTTGCCGATGGCTGTATTTTCCTTCGTGTCCTGGCTTAAAAATCCGTATAAAGGCAACAAAGCGGTTGTCAAGATAAACTCGATTACAAGAGGCGAAAAGGCGATAATGTGGCTTTTAACGCTTGCAATAACAAGTGGTTTTTACTTTATTTTGAAGTATTTTAACACGGCAAACATTATACCGAGTACGATATCCGTTGCAACAAGTTTTCTTGCCGTATATCTTACCTTTCGGAGGTGTGCGACATTCCCTCTCGCGTACGCCGCAAACGACGTAATACTTATAGTTTTGTGGATCCTTGCGAGTATTTCCGACACAAGTTATATTTCGGTCGTAGTTTGTTTCGTCGCATTTTTAATTAACGACGTTTACGGCTTTATTAATTGGCGAAGAATGAAAAAAAGTCAAAATGACTAATTGCGCCTTTACTGTAATAACGGCGTAAAAACCCATTAATACGCAAGTTTTTCCAAGCAAAAACGCCCCTTTGCGAAAAGACCGCAAAAGTGCGTTTTTATATGACGTCCGAAATGTGTCGGAGTCGTTTCAAAAGCGAAATATTTTAGTTTTAGACCTTCTTCCAAGTCTTAGGGCTGAAAAGAATTAATACGGGGAGGATTTCGAGTCTGCCCAAAAGCATGGTAAACGTCAAAACTATCTTGGAAAAGGCGCTGTAGTTTGCAAAACTTGAATAGGGGCCAACGGCTTCGAAAGCGGGACCTACGTTAGATATACAAGTAAGCGCTGCCGAAAAGTTGGTGAAAAATCCGTGCGTAACGGTATACGTGCCCGCATCGGAAGGTATTTTGATGACAGTGCCGTTTGCAGGGTCTAAAGATAATAAAAACAAAACAATAACAAGGAAGAAAAAGTAAAGCGTAATGAAAGCGAAAACGTCGTTTATGGTTTTTTCGTCGAGGCTTTTGCCTTCGAATTTAGCCTTGGGAACGTATCTGGGGTTAATAAGTTTTCTTACGTTTATGTAAGCGCCTTTTACGGCGATTACGATACGCGAAACTTTAAGTCCGCCCGCAGTCGAGCCCGCCATTGCGCCGGTAAACATTACGACGATAAGTGTTGTAGTGGCAAGCATTGGCCATACGTGGTAGTCGGTCGTCGTGTAGCCTGCGGTAGTAATAAGGGAAGCGACTTGGAAAAGCGAGTGCCTAAACGCTTCCTCGGCGGTGTAATTTTGCGGATAGGCTTGAAATTTACTTACAAGGCTTATAAAGATAAACAAAACCGCAGCGGCGACGATTGCAAAGTAGGCTTTAAATTCTTCGCTTCTGAAAACCTCTTTGATTTTGCCGATTAAAAGAAGGTAGTAAAGGCTGAAATTGCACCCGAAAAGTATCAAAAATACAGCCATTACGTATTGCGAAAAGGGGTTGAAAAGTTCCATACTGCCGGGGATAAACCCGAAGCCGCCCGTGCCCGCGCAACCGAAAGTCGACAAAAGGCTGAAAAAGAGTTTTTCGTCGGCGTAATTTACCGTCTGTCCGCCGATAACGCCCGTACCCGCGATAGGTTTGTCGAGCATTAAAATAAGCACTTCCGCAACGGTCATTCCAAGGTAAATAAGGTATAAAATCCTTGTCGTAACCTTCATTTTGGAAACGATTTTACCTACTTGCGGACCGGGGCTTTCCGCACGTAATAGGTGCATCGACGAGCCCTCGTTGCTTTCGGGAATAAAAATCAAAACGAAAACAAGTATACCCATACCGCCGATCCAGTGTGAAAAACTTCTCCAAAACAGGGTGGAATGGGAAACCTCGGTTAAGTCGGTGATTACGCTCGAGCCGGTCGTGGTAAAGCCCGACATCATTTCGAAGCAGGCGTCGACGTAACTCGGTATATCGCCGCAAATCGTAAACGGCACGGCGCCGAAAAGCGTCATAATAATCCATACGAGAGCGGTAAGCGCAAAGCCTTCTTTTTGATAAAGTGTGTTTCTGATTGTCCTCGGCACTTGCAGAAGATAGCCGAGCACTAATAGGGTAACGATAGGTACTATGTAGGCTAATTTAAAGATAAACGCCTCTTTATAGATAAAACTTACGACAAGGGGGGCAATCATAAGGATACTTTCGAGTATCATTATTTTGCCGAGTATTTTTCCGATTTTTCTGTAATTCATATAATCGCCGCCTTACTCGAAAATATCTCTTAAATCGCCGAAGTTTTTGTGGGTGGTAACGACAATTACGTTATCGCCGAGTTGGATAGACGAACTTCCGTCGGGGATAATGACGCGGGTGTCGCGAATAATGCAGGCGATAAGGCAATCTTTTTTGATTTTAAGGTCTTTAAGGGGCTTGTCGTAGAATTTTTCCTGACGTTTAGCGAGGAACTCGAGTGCTTCGACCTGATTGTTGACAAGGCGATAAAGCGTTAAAACGTTACTGCCGCGCTTATTTTCGATTGCGCGAATATAACTTATAACGCGGTTTGCGACGATGTCTTTGGGGGAAACGTTGTTTTGAATGCCGAGCTCGGAGAGCATACCGTAAAGTTCGTCGCTTTTAATTTGCGTAATAGTCTTTTTGACGTGCATTTTATTGGCGAACATGGAAACGATCATGTTTTCCTCGTCGATGTCGGTAAGCGCGATAAAGGCGTCCATTGCCTCGATGCCTTCCTCTATAAGAAGGTCGTGCTGGGTGCCGTTAGCGTTAATGACGGTAGCGCGCGGAAGTTTTTCCGCAAGTTCCTCGGCGTTTTTCTTATTGCTTTCGATAAGTTTGATTTTACATCTTTTTTTGGAAAGCGAATCGGCAAGATAGTAAGCGATTTTGCTGCCGCCGAGAATCATTATATTTCTAAGCGGCGATTTGATTACGTGGATTTCCGATAAAAAATCTCTCAAAACGCTTGCTTCCGAGGTAACGTGTATTCTGTCGCCCTCCTGAAACATAAAGTTGCCTGTGGGGATAATGACTTCGTCGCCACGAGACACCGCGCAAATAAGCACTTTGGTATTTAGTTTTTTGCCGATGGTAATTAAAGTTTCGCCGATAAGCGCGCAACCTTTTTCGGCAACGATTTCGACGAGCAAAACTCTGCCTTTGGCGAATCTTTCGACTTTTGCTATACCGGGCAAACTTATGAGGTTAAAAATTTCGTTCGCGGTGTCTTCCTCGGGGTTTACAATCATCGAAATCCCGAGTTCGTCCTGCATTTCGACGATTTGGCGGCGGTATTCGGGGTTCCTGACCCTTGCAATGGTATTTTTAACGCCTATTTTTTTAGCGACGAGGCAAGCAAAAACGTTGAGTTCGTCGCTACGCGTAAGCGCAATTACAAGGTCGGCGCCTCTTACGCCGGCTTCACGCTGAATATCCAAGGAGGCGCCGTTGCCGATAACGCCCTGGACGTCGTATTTTTCTATAAGGTTTTCGATTTTATCTTTGTCCTCGTCGATTATAGTAATAGTATATCCTTTGCCTGAAAGACTTTTAAGGATGGTTCTTCCTATAGTACCGAGACCGATAATAACTATTTTCACAAGTGTGTACTCTCCTTAACCTTTAACGTTTAAAACGCGCGGGTAAACATTGCTGTTTTGTCGTCGGTAAACGTATTAGGACAATTATAACAAAAAAAAATGCAACTTTCAAGTTATTTCTACTAAAGGCGAGTATATTTTATCAATAATTTATCGGGGGGAAGGACGGATATTCGGACGAAGGAAAATTTTTTTCATTTTGCCACGCCAAACTTGTTGACAAAAAAAGGCTAAAAGGGTATCATACAAATGTACAAATAAACATTAGGTGGAGTCTGTCATAGAGCCTTTTTTATAAAAGCGTTCTATTTTTTACGGTCTTACGAGGCGAGTGCCTTTTAAGGCTTTTATTTTGGCGGAGCCGAACAATTCGGGTTCCGCTGTTTTTGAGGTTTGACATATGAAAAAGACGAAAATTATATGCACGATAGGTCCCTCGTCGACAAGCGAGGAAACCCTTACAAAAATGTGCCTTGCGGGAATGAACGTGGCAAGGCTTAACTTTTCCCACGGCACGCATGAAGAGCAACTTAACAAAATTAATCTTATAAAAAAGGTTAGGGAAACCTTAAATATGCCGATTGCCATACTTTTAGACACCAAAGGACCGGAATTTCGTACGGGCTCCTATAAAAACGGCAGTGTCGAACTTTCAATCGGGCAACGTTTTACGCTATATAACGAGGACGTTTTAGGGGACGAAAACGGAGTATCGGTTTCCTACAAAAATTTATATAACGAACTGTCGATAGGCGACACGGTGCTTATAAACAACGGGCTTGTCGTCCTTTCCGTTGCCGAAATTTGCGGAAAAGACGTTATCTGCACCGTAGAAAGCGGTAAAGTTCTTTCCGACAAAAAAAGCATGGCTTTCCCCGGTAAGCACCTTCAAATAGAGTATTTAAGCGAGCAAGATAAATCCGACATCGCTTTCGGCGTAAAAAACGACGTAGATTTTATTGCGTGTTCCTTTGTTTCGTGCAAGCAAGACTTAATAGACGTTAAAAACTACCTTGCCGAGATTGGCGCAAAAAACATCGACGTCATCGCTAAAATCGAAAACGAAAGCGGCGTCGTAAATATAGACGAAATTTGCCAATATTGCGAGGGCATAATGGTTGCCCGTGGTGACTTGGGCGTAGAAATCCCTTACGAAACTTTACCGACCGTCCAAAAAAAGCTTATCTCCAAGTGCCGCCTAAACGGTAAACGGGTTATAACCGCAACCGAAATGTTGGAGTCCATGATTCAAAACGTCCGCCCCACCCGTGCCGAAATATCCGACGTCGCAAACGCCGTGTATGACGGCTCGAGCGCCATTATGTTATCGGGTGAAACGGCGGCGGGCAAGTACCCCGTCGAATCCGTCAAGGCTATGGCAAAAATAGCCGAGGAAGCCGAAAAAAGCATAAATTATTCAGAAAGATTTTTCAATTCGGAGTTTAAAATCAAAAACTTAGCCGATGCGATATCCCACTCGACGTGCTCTATGGCAATGGACATAGGCGCGAAAGGCATCGTCGCAAGCACGATATCGGGCGTTACCGCAAGAATGATTTCCCGCTTCCGCCCGCCCGTACCCGTCATAGCGGTCACTTCGGACAAAAAAACCTGGCGTAAATTAGCGCTTTCTTGGGGCGTGATACCCGCCATGTGCGAAATGTATAACACTACCGACGAAGTCTTTTTTGAAGCCCAGCGCGTCGGGTCGGAAGTTTTAAAATTGAAAAAGAGCGACCGCTTGGTTCTAACTTGCGGCGTCGCCGGCGTCCCGGGACTAACCGACACCATCAAAGTCGTAACTATCTAAATTTTCTCCGTCCACACAAGGCTCCCCCTTGGGCAATTCCCTTTATAAGGGAAATGTCGCTTTAGCGACAAAAGGATTGCCGTGTGCGGCTTAGTAAAGCTCCGACGTAGTCGGTGAGAGGGTGGCTCCTTTGATTGCAAGGGAGCTGTCGGCTACGCCGACTGAGGGATTGAAAAAAGGCTCTCCTTCGATAAGGAGAGCTGGCGCGTAGCGCCTGAGAGGTCGAAAAAAAGGCTCCCCCTTGGGCGATTCCCTTTATAAGGGAAATGTCACCAAAGGTGACAAAAGGATTGCCGTCCGCGGCTTAGCAAAGCTCCGACGTAGTCGGTGAGAGGGTGGCTCCTTTGATTGCAAGGGAGCTGTCGGCTACGCCGACTGAGGGATTGAAAAAAGGCTCTCCTTCGATAAGGAGAGCTGGCGCGTAGCGCCTGAGAGGTCGAAAAAAAGGCTCCCCCTTGGGC
>CAYNLN010000037.1:0-5480 GCA_964398065.1 uncultured Christensenella sp.
TAGCAAAAACCTCGTTAACGGGCTTATACCCGTGTTTTTGCGGTTTTTGTAAGTATGGGAACAAGGCATAGTGTAAAAACACATAATGGTTATGGTTGTCTGCGTATATGTCATAACAGCAAAAAAAGTAGCTGTCTTGTTAAGAGGCAGCCTTTTAAGATAAAAAGACACTCGGTCAAAAACGATTGAGCGTCTTTTTGCTTTTATGATATAATTTTTACAAAAAATAAATCCCCAAAAACCTTGTTAACGGGCTTATAGCCTTGTTTTTGCAGTTTTTGTAAATGCAAGCAGAATGCGGTGCACAATACATGTTTGGTATAGTGGATTAAAAACAAACGACAACAACAATAAAGTGTGTAAGGCTACTGTTTACTTGCACGCTTTTTCGTATACAAAAAACCGCTTCCCTTAACGTTTTTAAGGGAAGCGGAAAGACGATTACAAAAGTAATTTAGTTATAAAATCGTTTATTTAAGCGTACCGGTAGTAATAAATCTGCCGGAGTTTTGACTGAAAAGTATAATACCGTTTCCGTCTATGTCGACCTTAACCTTTTCGCCGAGGCTATAAGTTATGCCGCCGAAGATTACGCCCGTTATCAAATATTCGCCGATTTTGATTCTTACGGTAGTTTCCATACCCGTAGGCATTGCGCTGTAAATTTCGCCCTCTATTTTGCCGTTCGGCGTAATTTTAACGAATTCGGGTCTGATACCGACGACAAAGTCATTGTCGGTAATTTCCTTTTCTTCGTCGAGTTCGGTTTCGTTGACTTTTGCGATATGGTATTTAAACTTGACGTCTTTGTTGCCTTTTTCGACGTTGCGTTTGTCGTTTAAAAGAGCCAATCGACGTTGTTCTTTTTGTTTATCGAGTTCGTGGTCGCAATTTTGCCATTCGGCGATATTAATCGGCGTGTTCGGGGTAAAGGTCATCTCGTAGCCGTCCCAAAGTTTCAGATTAATATCGTTGCCGTTTTGTGAGCCGACTGCATCCGCAAAGTTTATCGACGGGTTACCGACGAAGTCGGCAACAAAAGTGTTGTTAGGTCTTCCGTAAACGGTAAGCGGTGCGTCGTACTGTTGCAAAACGCCGTTTTCGATAAGACAAATAGAGGTTGCGAGCGTCATTGCCTCCATTTGGTCGTGCGTAACGTAAACGAAAGTGCTTCCCGTATCGAGGTGCAATCTTTGAAGTTCCGACCTCATCTCGAGCCTTAATTTGGCGTCGAGGTTGGAAAGCGGTTCGTCCATAAACAAAACAGACGGTTCGGGCGCCAAAGTACGAGCGATGGCGACACGCTGTTGCTGTCCGCCCGAAAGTTCGGCGGGGTATCTGTCCATAAACATGCCGATTTTAACGATTCTCGAAACACGTCTTACGGAAAGGTCGACTTCTTCTTTGGAAAGTTTTCTTACCGAGGAAAGGACTTGCCCGTTTTTGACGTATTCGTAGTTTTCGTTGAGCGTGCAACCTTTTTTTGCCGCCGCGGCGACTTCGCCGTCGATAATTTTATTCATATCGATTATAGCGGCGTCGGCAACGGCTTGCGGGTTTTTAGCTTCCGAAAGTTTATATGCGGCTATTTTTTTCGCCGTCATCATCGAAATCGTGTAAGTATCGATTAATTTTAAGTACAGTTTGTCTTTATTTACGGAACCCTTTTTGTCGACGCAATCGTTTGTAAGTTCGACTATTTTTTTTGCGTCGGAAAGGATTTCCTTCATACGTGCGGCAGTTCTCGCTTCAAAAGAAATTGTCGGCATGCTTTCTTTGATGTTGGCAAGACCGAACGAAATGTTCTGATAAACGGTCATATTGGGCCACAAAGCGTAGTTTTGGAACAAGAAACCGACCTTACGTTTGTTAGGCGGAATATTGATACCCATTTCGCTGTCGAAAACGACTTTATCGCCGATGACGATTTTGCCGCTCGTAGGCGTTTCGAGCCCCGCTATCATTCTTAGCGTAGTGGTTTTACCGCAGCCGGAAGGACCCAGCAGCGTAACGAAAGCATTATCTTGTATTTCTAAATCGAGATGTTCAACCGCATAGAAGTTGCCCCATCTTTTCGTAACGTCTTGTAAAACAATTTTCGGCATTTTTTATCCTCCTATACCTTTGTCTAAACTTGCGCCGGTAACTTTGTTTATGATTGCGTTGGAAATCAAAACGGTTACTATAAGTATCAAGTTGATACCGTTCGAGAAAGCATATAAACCCATTTCGTCGAAATAGTCTATCGTCGTAGACAGTATAAAGCCTTGCGTACATAAAAGCATGAATAACGAAAGTTCTCTTATACAAGTGATAAACGGTAGTAAGTATCCGCTTAAAATAGACGATTTTTGAATAGGGATTATAATGTTGAACATCCTTTTATACCAAGGTATGTTTTGTATTATGGCGGATTCTTCGATTTCTCCGCTTATCTGCATCATCGAACTTAACGAGCTTCTGCTTGCGAAAGGTATGTATTTTACCGTGCCCGCAATAATCAAAATCCAGTAAGTATTGTACAGATTGAGTTTTCCCGAGAACAAAATGAAGAACGCTATACCGACCGCTATCGACGGCATAAGGTAGGGGATAAACGCCATGTTGTTTACGTAGTTTGCAAACTTGTCGCGGCGTTTTTTGGATACGGCGTAACCTATCAAAGTACCTAACGTGCCCGCCGTTAAGGCGCACGCAAGAGATACAAGCATAGTGCCGCCGTAAGCCTTCCAAATCATTTTGTTATGAAGCATCCCCAGTTGACCGTAAAGCCCCGCTTCGCCGGTCGGGTCGTTGTATGTCCACCACTTTGTGGTAAGATGTTCCAAATTCCACGTTTTAAAGAAACTGTAGTCGCCGGGGTTCGGTAAGAATGTTTCGAAAGCAAACGAGATTATAGGGAAGATACTCGTAAAGAAGGTGAAAACGATGAGTATCGCCGCAATAAGGTATTTGCCGACTTTTCCCAAGTTGATTTTGGAAATCTGACCGGACTTACCCGATACGGTCGTGTAGTTTTTACGACTCTTTAAACTTGCTTGGTTTATAAGAAGCACGACAACGCCCATAACCATCATAATGATAGCCAAAATACTTGCTTCGCCTTGGTACTTGTCGGTGATTTCAAGATATCTTGTGGAAAGCGTGCTCAGCTTTAAGTAGTGCGGAACGGGATAACTGCCCATCGAACTGCCGAAAACCAACAAAACCGTAGATAAAATTGCGGGTTTAACCATAGGAATGGTTATTCTCGTCATAATTTTATGTTTGGGCGTATCGAGGATTGTCGCGGCTTCCTCTAAGTTTGCGTCCATATTACGGAAGATACCGCCTATTAAAATGTACGCAAACGCGGAATAATGCAGTCCCAATACTATAATGCTCGGGAAAAGCCCTTGGCACCACCAAAGCGGCATACGTATGCCGAAAACCGAAGCCAAAAGTCCGTCCGAACCGCCCGTTACGGCTGCGCTGTTAAACAGGTTGCGCCAAACAAGCGCCAAAGTCCATTGCGGCATTATGTAGGGGAAAATGAATATAGAACTTAAATACTGTTTGTATTTGAGGTTTGTTCTTGTTATCAAAAAGGCGAATATTCCGCCGAACAAAACAGCCGTTACGCAAGAAAAGAAAGCAAGTATCAGCGTGTTTTTAAGCGGCACCCACAAATTTGTTTTGGCAAGTTTGCTCGTAAACAAATCTTTCCAGTTAATAAGCGAATACCCTTCGACTTTACCGGTCAGATATTGGTCTATCGAACCGGGGTGGATTTTAATCGTGTCTTCGAGTAGCGTTATAATCGGCGCAACCGTGGTAAACGTACACAAAAGCCCTAAAACGACCAAGATTATATTATAGGGTTGCATGAAAAAAGTTTTGACTTTGTTCATCACGATTTTAAATTTTCCGGGTCTTTTCATTATATTTTCCATAAAAACCTCCAACACGGAGTCGGGCAAGCCTGACTCCGTGCAGTTGAGTTTAAACTATAAAGTTTTTTAGTTTAGTAATAAATTAACCTTTATACTTATCTAAAAGTTCGATCCAAGAACCGACCGAGAAAGCAACGCTTGCGCAGTATTCGGGGTCTTCGATAACGAGTCTGGATTCCCACCAATCGTACCCTTTGTCGTTTAATGCTTCGAATTCGACAACGTCGGTAACGTTACCTTCGGCGTCTTTTTTCATACCGCCGGTGGAGTGGTTGTATTTTGCTTCGTTAGCAGCGGCTAAAACGGGGTTAGAGGAGTAACCGCCGATGTCTTTGCCCCACGCGGAGAAGCCGTCTACTTCCTGAGTCATATAAGCGATGAAAGCGCATGCCGTCCAAGGCATAGGACTGTTATCGGTTACGAATAAGTAATGGCAATAACCGTATCCGCCGAGACCCGTATAGTTGTCTTGGTATGCGGCAACTTTAATGTTGTTTTTGGAAACGGATTCACTTTCGGTTACCGAACGAAGTTTCGAGTATACCAAAAGACCGAATTGGTTAGCTGCGGATTTGTCAACTAAAGTGTTGCAGATAGGACCGTCGTCGGTTTGAGCGTTGTAGCTGCCTACCCAAAGTTTGATCCAAGCAAGCGCGTATTTGCCGTTAGCGTCTAAACCTAAATCGGTTGCGTCTTGAGCGACGGAAGCGACCGCGGCATCAACGTAAGTTTTTTGTGCGCCCGTAAGTTGGTCGTAAGCGCTCTTAAGTTGAGCGGCATATTCGGGTTTCGTTAACATGTAAAGGAAGTTTTTACCGACGATTTCGCTGTCGATATCCATATATAAACCGTGTTCGCCTTCTCTTACAAAGTCCCAAATGTTGGTGTAAGTTTTAGTGTCGTCAACACAGTTATACATGAAAACTTTATTCAAAGTTTGAAGTGCAAGATAGCCGTTGTATTCTTCTGCGGTAGTGTTGTTTGCTTCAGCCCATCCCTTAGGAATAAAGGTGTCTAAAACGCCGGTTTGAACCATCTTGGATTCGATTTGGTTACCGTCTTGGATAAGCGTCATGGCAAACGTTCCGACGTCTTTCTTGGAATCGGCGGTCAACTGGTCGAAGATTTTGTTGTTCTTCGGCTGTTGCCATTCGAAGTCTAATTTGTAAGAAGAATCGAGCGATTGCAGATATGCTATGAACGAAGGTAAAGCGGTTTTTCCGCGGCTGGAGTTTCCTACGCCGTAGAATGTTTTACCGTTAGATTCGGCAATAGCCTTTCTTCCGAGTTCCTCGAGCGTCATCGTTTCTGCTTCGGCAATGATTTTTTGCGTAGCTGTTAGTTCTTTTTCGGGCTCTTTGTCGCCGTTACAAGCAACTAACGCAAACGTAGCAAAAACCAAAACGAGTGCGAGTAAAAGTGCAGTAAGTTTTTTCATGTTTTTCCTCCTAAAGAAAAATATTGATTATTATAACGCGTGGTTTCGCGCTATTTTCGAAAAACTTATTTGCCCTTTTGGCGCTGCGAGCCAAAAGGGATATCCCTTTT
>CAYNLN010000037.1:5580-12277 GCA_964398065.1 uncultured Christensenella sp.
CCCTTTTGGCGCTGCGAGCCAAAAGGGATATCCCTTTTCTTTTCAAAAATATTAAGTTGGGTTTTAAAGCCGCGGATTTGTTTTTTTTTTGCCGCCGAGGCTTGAAACAAAAAAATCGGCTTTTTTTAAAATTCAAAGTTTACTTAAGTAAACCGAATAAACTTGGTTCAACATGTATTTTTTACCTTTTTATTATACAACGGATTTTTCGTTTGTCAATACCTTTTTAAAAAAAAGTTGTCAAAAATTAGCATTTTTATTTTGGATTGCTCAATATCTCGCTTGAAAAGACGAATTTTAAAAAATAAATTTTGTTTTTGACGGGTTTGTGAAAAAATTAAGGCGTTTCGAGGTTAAAACGTATGCGAATAACGACAACTAAGCCTCAAAAAGGTAAGACGAGTTGCCTCCGTCTTACCTTTTTGAGGCTTCGATTAATAATCCGTAAAAACGATATAAAACAAATAAATCGGGCTATAAGCCGATTAACGCACGTTTTTTAATTTTTAATAAAGGCAGAATCTTAAAAAAGTAAGTCTAAACCATACTTAGGCGTTCTTATGCTTTTTTACTTGAAAAAAAACAGTTTCATTGCAATTAAAAAAACGCCTAAAGGTGTCGATAATCGACCTATAGGCGAGTTTTTAATTAAAATAACGTGTTAATTAAAGATTATTAGATATATATATAGCGACTTATTTTATCACAACGGTTGTTTGACCGCCGATTGTTAATTTGCCTTTTTTGAGTTTTGCTTGGTTTTTGCCGATATAGCCCGATAAAGAGGAAATATCGTAATCGGATAAATCGACGGTTGCTTCCGAAAGCGACGTGTTATGAATAAGCAATGTTTTTTCGCCTTTATATTCTATCACGAACCCGCCGACGTAATCGTTATCGGTTTTAAGTTGCGTGTAATCGCCGCGCGCGATTTCGGGATAGTCTGTACGGAATCTTATCAACTTTTGGTAATACCGTAGCAAACTGTCGTCATCGTCTAATTGCTCTTTAACGGTGCCGTTTATCTGGTATTTCGAATCGTAAGTGGAACCTATGGGGTTTTTAACGGTGTCGCCGTCGCCCCAAAGCATTGCAAGGCGCCTGTTTGCGTCCGTAGTTTCCGCCCCGCGCGAACCTTTCATACCGATTTCTTCGCCGTAATAAATAAAGGGCGAGCCTTGGCACAAAATGTAAAGGTTAGCAGCCATTTGAGCACCGAAAGTAGAAGGTGTTACGTAGCCTGCCGCACGGTCGGTATCGTGGTTAGAAATAAACGGACAGTACATTGCGTCGGGATTTTTTGCTTTGATAAGTTTAAGGTAAGAATCTATATAACCGGTAAATACGCTTATTTTTTGAGACACTTTTTCCGTCGACATGTTTACCTTGGTCGAAGAGGCTATATATCCTTCTACGCCTGCGGTGGTGAAGTCGAAACAGTTTAAAGCGTCGTAATATTCCAAAACTTCGCCGTCGCCCGACCAGCATTCGCCGACCATATAAATATCGGATTTCAAGCTTTTCAGCTGAGCGGTATACCAGCGCCAAAACTCGGCGCTCTTTTGGGTGTCGCCGTAATAAATATACTTTATTGCGTCAAATCTAAATCCGTCAACCCCTAAATCCAAATAATACTTGGCAATGTCGACCACCGCTTGTTTAACGTTTTCGTTGTCGAAGTTGAGTTCGGGCATCGAGGTATCGAAGTTGCATTCGTAATATTCGCCGTAGGGCGAGCCGGGAATTTTTTGATAGGTACAACCGCTTACCCATTCGCTACGCTGTTTTGCCGTATAAAAGTCGTAATAAGGATCGTCTGTCGCAAAACTGTTTCTTGCCTGAGTAAATTTTTTAAACCATTCGTTTTGGGTCGAGTTGTGGTTGATTGCAAGGTCTAATATGATTTTGACGTTTCTTTCGTGACAAAGCGAGATAAGTTCTTTCAAATCCTCTTCGGTGCCGAAGTCGGGGTCTATCTCGTAATAGTCGGCGGCGTCGTATTTGTGATAGGAAGGCGAGGTAAATATCGGTGAAAGCCAAATGCCTTGAACGCCTAAACTTTCGCCTGAATTTATATTGCCGTCGTTTAGGTAGTCCATACGATTTATAATGCCGCGTATGTCGCCGATTCCGTCGCCGTCGGAGTCGGAAAACGAACCTACGAAAATTTGATAAAAGACTCTGTAATTATCGTCTATCGGGTCTTTTGCGGGTTCTAACTTTTTGCTGCATGCGACAAAGCTTACAAGCGTCGTCAAAACAAGAAAGAAAGACGCAACTATTTTTAACAATTTTTTAATCATTTTCAATTCCTTCGAATATGTTTGCGGCTGCCTTTATAAAAAGCAGCCGCTTTTTTAGTGGTGTGTTTGTTTTTTTTAAGCCGCGACGGAGTTTAACAAAGCGTCGTCGATCTTACCCCAAGCGCCTGCGCCTTTACAGCAGACGTGTATACCGACGGTGATTTCGTCTTCGCCGTTATAGTCGATATCGTATATCCACGCCGTATCCCATTCGTTGTAGGACGTTATCGTCATCGATTTTTTCGATACGATTGTTCCGTTGATTTTTACGTAAGCGTAAACGTCGATATCGCCCGCGTCGCCGCCCATTACGGAAATCGAGTATTTGTATTTTCCCTTGGGAAGATTTGCTACGGTTTGTTCGAGGTCAAAGTCGACCGAATTTGCCGCTTTGCTGTAGAAGTGATAGTGCTTAGTACCCGTTAAGGAGTCGGTTTTCTTTTCCTCGACGTAAAGTTCGTCGCTTTTTACGTTTGCGGTTACCGTCCAACCATTAGGCGTTTCGGTCTTGTTTGCGTCGTCTTCGAAACTGTAGTTTGTAAGGTAGTTCTTTTCAATCATGGAAACGTAGCAGTGTACGGTCATTCCGCTTGCGGTACCCGTAATATCGTACTTAGCCGCACCGCTCGTGTACATTGTCTCGAGCATTGCTTCCGTGATATCCCATTGTACGCTAACGGCTTGCTTGCTGTCGTCGAGCATTACCGCGTTGACGGTCTCGGGAAGCACGAGTGTTTCGTTGAGGTCGCATATAATGTTAATGTCTTCCAAAGCGTCGGCTTTGTTTGTAACCGTATTGCCGCTTCTTACCAAAGCGAAAACTTTCAAAGATTCCAAAGCCTTGCCTTGCGGGTCGAAAAACGCTTGGTTGTCGACGGCACAGCCGCCGTACCACTTACCGGCATCGTCGGGGTCGAAGGCTTTCGCGTAAGACGTTGCCCAGCCCGAGCCGTATTTTTCCCATTTTGCAAGGTTTTCTTCGTAACTTGTAGTTCCTACCGTAATCCAAGTGCCTTCCCAATAAACAACACCCATTCCGTTTGTCGTGTTTGCCATCGTTTCGATGATGTCCCTTACGGAATTTGCTTGACCTTGTACGGTAAAGGGATAACTTTTAGTGATTCCTCCGCCGTCGGAAATGGTGTTGGGGTGGAAGTCGCTGTTTTCTGTCGTGTAGCAATAGGAAGTTTCGGCAACCATTACTTTTTTGTTGTAAGTCGTTGCGATTTCGCTAAGAAGCGAAGAAAGATTTTCAAGCGTGCCGTGCCAGTACGGATAGTATGACGATGCGAAAATATCGTAATCGATGTTATAGTAATCGAGTTTCTTTGCGTAATCTTGATAGTTGGTTATCTTTTCGGGGTTCGCAAAGTGGAGGGCGATAAGCGCCGACGGGTAAACTTCACGCGTGGCAAGGCAGCCTTGGGTAAATAGCTGTTGCATTTTAAACCAAATCTTTTCGCCGCAGAAGGTGCCGTTCGTTTCGTTACCGATTTGTACGATGTTTACGTGTATGTCTTCTTTCTTTAAAAGTTCGAGGCTTTCTTTCGTGTATTCGTATAAGGCTTCGGCTTTTTGTTCGATTTCCATATCTGCCCAGGCGCGGGGTGCTTTTTGCTTGGACGGATCTGCCCAAAAATCCGAATAATGGAAGTCGACCATAAGGTTCATTCCGTATTCGTTTGCGCGTTTTCCGATCGCCACGGCGGTGTTTATGTCGCAGTTGCCTCCGCCGAATCCGTTGCCGTCGCTGTCGTAAGGATTGTTCCATACGCGCACACGTATGGTGTTTATGCCGTTATCCGCCAATATTTTGAAAACGTCTTGTTCGGTACCGTCGTAATCGTAGTACTTAACGCCGCTTTGTTCGAGCGAGATAACCGCCGACGAGTCCATACCCATTACAAAGTCGTCGGATAAGCCGTTTACTTTTTTAACGTAAAGCGTGTCGGACGTAACGTCGGTTTTAACTTGGGGCGTTAGCGGTGTTATGCCTTTCGAACCGCCCGTGCAAGCCGTTGCAAAACATAAAGCAATGCAAATAGCGGCAAGACAGAAACTTATTAACTTTTTCATCATTTCTCCTTTTGTCCGAATAAGGCGTTGCGCACCCTCGGGCAATATATTTAAACTAAATGCACGTATAGTATATCATATACGTTTTTATAAGTCAATAGCGGTGAAAAAATTTTCGGTGTTTTTTCAAAAAAACTTTTGACGTTTTTTATAAAACTTTTTAAAACTGAAAGTTTTGGCAAAAACAATGTTTGTTATTGTTAACTTTGTTTTTTTGCGATAACGGGCTTATAGGCTTACTTTTATTTGTCAAAGCGATTTTTTGCGTCGAAGCGTCGAAAAAGCTTAGCGATATCCTTGACGAATCAAAACGATAAATGTATAATTAACGTAGACATTAAAAAAGGGGAAAACTATGAACAAATATTTAGACATATCTAAAGAAGTACAAAACGCAATAGACGAAAATCTTCCCGTTGTGGCGCTCGAATCGACTATTATTTCTCACGGGATGCCGTATCCTCAAAACGTCGAAACGGCACTTTTAGTTGAGGAAACGGTCAGAAAAAACGGAGCCGTTCCCGCAACGATAGCGATAATCGGCGGAAGACTGAAGGTCGGGCTTTCTTCGGAGGAAATCAATTACTTCGGTAAAAAAGGAAGAGAAATCACAAAAGCCTCTCGTCGTGACATTGCACCTATCATCGCAAAAAAATTAGACGGGGCTACAACGGTTACGACGACTATGATGATTGCCTCTATGGCGGGCATTAAAATTTTCGCGACCGGCGGTATCGGAGGCGTACATAGAGGTGCCGAAACAACAATGGATATTTCCGCCGATTTAGAAGAACTTTCTTTTACCCCCGTAACCGTAGTTTGTGCCGGCGCAAAATCCATTTTGGATCTTTCGCTTACGCTTGAGTATCTCGAAACGAAAGGTGTACCCGTTATAGGGTACGAAACCGAAGAACTTCCCGCGTTTTACACAAGAAAAAGCGGACTTAGCGTCGATTACTCGGTAAATTCGCCCAAAGACCTTGCCGAAATAATAAAGGTTAGGGAAGACCTTTCTTTAAAAGGCGGTATTTTGGTTGTAAATCCTATTCCCGAAGAGTATTCTATGGACAATAAATATATCAACGACGTAATCGATAAAGCGATTGAAAAAGCAAAGGCGCTCGGCATAAAGGGAAAAGAAACAACCCCGTTTTTGTTGCAGGAAGTTAAAAACGCCACGGGCGGCGATAGTTTAGAGGCAAACATAAAACTTGTTTTAAACAACGCCGCGCTTGCCGCTAAAACGGCAGTCGAGCTTTCTTCTAAATAAAAATGCGAATAACAGGCTTATAGGCGGACTTTTTTAAAAAACTTAAAACACACACCATTAAATATGATAGATTTACAAAAAGCGGTTAAAGACGAATATTACGAGGCGTCCGTAAGAACGCCTTGCGCTGAAATTTTAGACAAATATTATAAACGTCGACAGTACGAGGAGTTCTTTAAAAAACTTCTTTTGCTTGCAAACGAAGGATGCGTGCTTGCCGAGTGGATTGTCGGCTTGTGTCGTTACGAAGGAATCGGTATCGAAAAAGACTGCGAAAAAGCATTTTTGCCGACGCGTCGGGCGGCGGATAAGGGCGACAAATACGGACAATTCCTTCTTGCTAAATTTTACGAAACGGATGATTTGAAAAACGCCGATATAGAGCAAGCGAAGTTTTGGTATAAAAAAGCCGCTCTTCAAAATTTTCCCGAGGCTATAAAAAAATGTAGAGAGTACGGTGTCGATATAAACGCGCCACTTTTAGATCGCGAAGTTATAAGAAAGTATTTGGAATGTAGAATTTATCCGCTTTGGTATCTCGAAAGATATAAGTTTACCGTTATTTGCACTTACTATAACGGCGGCTGGGTGCTTTCAAAGCATAAAAACCGCCTAACTTGGGAAACGTAAGGCGGACACGTCGAAAGCGGCGAATCCCCTATAGATTGCGCCAAACGAGAACTTTTCGAGGAAAGCGGCATTACCGACGCCGATCTTTACCCCGTGTGCGATTATTGGGGCTTTAATACTCAAGCGTGCTCAAACGGTATGGTGTTTTTGGCTGTCGTTAAATCCCTCGGTAAACTTCCGGAAAGCGAAATGAAGGAAGTAAGAATTTTTTACGATTTGCCGCAAAATTTAACTTACCCGCACGTTACTCCGAAACTAATCGGCGAGGCCGAAAAATTATTTTTTTCTTTACATAAGAAAGGATGAAACGCATACAAATTATTCGTTAACGGGCTTATAGCCGTGTTTTTATGTTTATTTTTACAAGTAAGAACAAAACGATTGCGCTCAACTATATTTAATAAAACGAGAAAAACCT
>CAYNLN010000038.1:0-3328 GCA_964398065.1 uncultured Christensenella sp.
AAGCCCGTCCCATAAGTGACTGAAGATAAACCGGTATCTAAAATAGAAACACCTATGTCGGAATCTTCGTATTTAAGGCTTATTATATAATCACCGGTCGCGCCCGCGATAAAACTATAATACGAATAATCATTGTCGGGCGATACCGAAGTCGGAATTTCCTCAACTTCGCTAAACCCTGCGCTAAAAGTTAGTACGGTCGACCCCGTGTTTACAAATTCAAAAATGTATGTATGCCCGGAAAGAAGTTTTACGTCGTAATTTTGTTTGTTTATATCTCGCGCGCTATAAGCATCGTCTGTAATATCTATAACGTTTGAAATCAAAACGTTACTATTTGAAGTCGATAGGTTTAAAATTTCCGTACTGTCGCTAACGTATTTTACGGCACGCGTACCCTGCTTGTCCGCCGAAATATTTAACGGTGCCGTTTTAGCCATAGGCTGCAAAGTTATATTAAACGTACCTATATTGACATCGCTCGATTGATTTACTACGTCTATGTAATACGTAACGCCTTTTTTTAACGAAATACCGCTAAGACTTGTTAATTCCGTTTTACTTGTACCGCTTTCATAAAGATAATACTTACAAGCACCCTCGGTAGTGTGGTTTATACTGTATTCACCGGTATACGAAGGTGTAAATTTTATCGTCTGTTTTCCTCTCTGTAGAGTATAAGTGTTTATCGTTTGCACTTCAAAATTATTATCGGATATAGTTTCATAAGAAGATTCCGTTTCAAACAATGTGCGTTCTATCGTAAACCCATTATCTTGATTTACTTCCTCTACGTATCCTAAACTAGTCTTGCGACGAACGATATCGAACATGCAACATTGCGTTAACCTGCTTTTGTGATTCGAATCGTTTAATACGGTAATAAATTCCGCATAAGAATTCGTTGCGCTTGTTAACAAAACTTTGTCCTGAGGAACAAATTCGGCCACACGTGAATATGCTCCCAATGCTTTTTGTTCGGTTTTTGACTGTTGAGTAAAAATTTCGTTTTCATTATTAGCGGTTATGTCAATTTGTGCATTTTCTTTAAAAAGGTCACTACCCTCAAAATAAGTAGTACCTACATTCCACACCAAAGATAAAAACGCGCCAAAACCCTCCTCACATGCATTTAAACAAGCTTCAAGAGCCTTTTTAGCAGTAAAAATAGCCAAATCTCCGTAAAACTCTAACCCGTCGGCATAAGACAATTGCCCGTAATTAGCCCTCGATTGCATTATAATTAAACCTTGATCGTCGTCTAACGAATATTGTTCGTCCGTTGCGTTATATGTGTTTTCATTTTGCAACACGCTTATAAAACGTGGTTTCGAAACATAATACGTATAGCGAAAAGTATCGTCTGTTTTTTGCCAAGTATAAGTTCCGTCATCTTGTAATACACGCAAAAAAGATTGTTGCAGTAGCGGATTTACGCACAGTTTATATTCAACGTTACTATGATTATCGTCTTCGAATTCATAAATAAAATCTATCAATAAAACGTCGAAATATTCTTCTTCCTTAGCAACGTAAAAACCGTATTCTTTTCCGTTGTATTGAAAAACGGCTTCTTCCTCGTCGCTAAGTAAATATTGTATTGGGATAACCTGAGATAATTCGTCAAAATTCGTCCCGTTTGCCGCACTTTTCACCTCATTCGAAAAGACAGTAATCCTTTTCGATTGTTCGTTACCATTAATATCAATTAAGTTATCACTATCGGTGTATTGCTGAACCGTAGGATATGTAATTTCGTCCGCATAAACGTCCGTTAACGTGTTTTGAAACAAACATACGGAACAAACAAATAAAACAACTACACAACTTATTATTGCTAAATTTTTAAATATTTTCTTCATTATCATATACTCCTTTTTTCATTACGTTGTTTACTTCACTGTTATATATAGATAAATAGCTCTGAATTTCCACATATTAGTAGTCGAAGAAGTATTTGCACTGTAACAATATTCTCCGATATCAAGCACAGGTGTTTTTATGGTTTTATTTTTTTCTCCAGGCGCTCTATATAATAGGTCGCTTTCAAAACAATTCGGCGCGTACGGTGACGGATCGAACCAAATATCCCCGTATCGCGGATGTTTTTCCATTTTGTACTTGTCGACGTGGAAAGTTCGTTCTATCCCGTCGTAGTCGATTTCCCAATACAGCGTGTCGACGTCGGGCGTAAATACCCATTCTTCGCCGGTACTGCATTTTACCTTGATGGTTACGTCGTACGTTTTGTTTTTTGCTTTACCGCACCCGACTAAAAAGCACGACGATAACGTTACTACTATCAATAATAAGGACAGTAGTTTTGTTAGCCTTTTCATTTTTTTACCTCCGTTACTCATTTTTTCTTTTTTTTAACCTTAGTGTTCCATATTAGCTTTAGTGTCTTGTCTTTTTCGCTTTTGCATATATATCTTCAAAAAGCGTTTCCGCTTACATAATATATATACTTTAAGCGTCAATTTCGTTTGCAATTTTATGAAAATTTTGAAAATTTTTCTAAAAAAATTCATCGTATTAAAAACTTATAAAAAAGTGTGTAAGTCATTTTCGCTTACACACTTTTTTGATGTTTATTATTCCGATATGAAAGGTCGATGTTAAATATTTTTAATCGAGTTTTACTGTGGGGTTTCCATATAGTTAACCTTTTTGCCGGTATTTTTTGCATATTCGATTTCGGATAAAGTACTGCTTCCTATATATCCGTTTTTGTTAATGACAAAAATTTCGTCAGCCATATCGATTTTACGTTTGTGCATATCGTCAAGCATTGCTTTAACGCCTTCGGATAAGATCTCTGTATCGCCGGAATGTCCGAAAAGTCCGACGGAAATCACTATATTGCCTAAAAGCGTCAATCTTTTTTGTTCCCTTATAAAATCTTCTTTGAACTTTGTGCTGCCGCATAAAGTTATTACTTTGTAATTTTCTACCATACCTTTCTCCTAAAAGCATTTTTACATAAATACTATGTCTCAAATCAACCCAAAAACAAACTCAACACTCATCGCAAGACGAATCCCCCTCGTTGCAAGTGCAATTCATGCCGTAGGCAATTCATTACCAAAGGTCAATTCACGCACGCAAGTGCAATTCACGCCATAGGCAATTCACGACCGAAGGTCAATTCACGCACGCAAGTGCAATTCATGACCGAAGGTCAATTCACGCACGCAAGTGCAATTCATGCACGCAAGTGCAATTCATGCACGCAAGTGCAATTCATGCACGCAAGTGCAATTCATGCCGTAGGCAATTCACGCACGCAGTGCAATTCACGCACGCAAGTGCAATTCACGCACGCAAG
>CAYNLN010000038.1:3428-11566 GCA_964398065.1 uncultured Christensenella sp.
GCAATTCACGCACGCAGTGCAATTCACGCACGCAAGTGCAATTCACGCACGCAAGTGCAATTCACGCCGTAGGCAATTTATGACCGAAGGTCAATTCACGCATGCAAGTGCAATTCATGCACGCAAGTGCAATAACCGACCTATAGGCAGACTTTTCACCTCTTTAACGGTTTTAATAAGGTTGAAAAGCGCTTTCTATTTTAAAATATCGTACACTTTAAGAAGCGGTGCGAACACGCCGCCTTGCACCGCGCGGTTTTTAAAGCAAACGGGTTTACCGCTGTCCGTTTGATACCAATCGCTAAACGGAACGCGCGATTCGGTTTCGCGTAAAAAAGTAATTACCGGCTTATATAAAGCTTCGGTCTTTTTCTTGTCGTCGGTAAGCGCGGCACACCACATAGTCCAGTCGGATTTAGTATATGCGGCACGGGTGTCCAAAGGAACGCCGAACTTATTTGTCTTTTCGATATAGTATGAAGTTTCTCTTTCGCAAACGTCTTGACCTATAAAGTTAAATCCGAACAGTTTGTCGAACAAAATATTATATTTTAGCGAATACGTATCTTGCTTTTCGTAAGCAAGTTGCCAAACTCCGTCACCCGCCAAGGCTTTTAAATCCTTTGCGAATTTTTCGGCTTTTTTGTAGTATTCGTCGTATAAATCGGTTTTGCCGAGTTCTTTTGCGATAATTGCGTAACTTTCGATGCCGACAAGCGCTTTTACGGAAAGATTGATATTGTTTGCAAGGTGACCCGCAAAATCGTCCGTGCAAAGTTGGTTTTCGGGCTGTAATCCGAATTTTTCGAGATATTTTACCCACAAACTTAAAAGGTCGAAGTTTTCTTTTGCCGTTTCTATGCCGCCGCCCGCGCGTATAGCCGCCGCCGTCATAATGAGCATATTGCCGCTTTCTTCGACGGGCATTTGGTTTGCAAAGTTGTAAGTTTCGCACTTCGCGGGGCGAACGTAAAGCATTTGCTGCGTGCGCTTACCGCCCCAAAGTTCGTTCATTTTACAGCCGTACTTGTTGTCTTGCTTGTTTACGCCGTAAACCTGCCCGCTGCACCAGGGATAAGTACCGAGATCGTGCGGTGCAAAATCGAAAGACCACACGGGAAATCTCGCAAATTCGAATATGCCGTTCATCATGGCGTTTACTAAAGTCGGGTTGTATAATAAATACAACGGTATCGACGGATAACTTACGTCAACAGTGCCGATGCAACCGTTCGAATCGCATTCTTTCGATAAAAACAAAAGTTTGCCCTTTTTGTTTTGAACGAGTTTTTGCGATCCGAGGCTTTGGCGAAGCGCCGCGCAAGCGATATCATAATAGCCCTCCCCTACTTTTAAGGAGTCTTCTTTAAGCTTTTTATCGAAAGCGTTGCATTTTGCGCAAATGTCGTCGTGATTTTTGCGTGCGTAATCCATTGCGTCGACAATCGTTCCGCCGTCTTTAAAGAAGTAGGCTTTAAGCCACTCCCCGAAATAGAAAATCGAAACGTAATCGTCGAAAGCCGTCATAAAATAGCCTTTTTTCGAATAGTTTACCGCTAAGATATAGTTCCTTTCGTCCTTTTCGCGATAATAGCAAGGCTTGCCGCTGTTTAAATAATCGTAAAGCGCCGATTCGGTGATGAAAAAACTTTCGTCGCCGGTAACGTACGTACAGCCGTAATCGGGCGCAATGTGATCGCATGTTTCCGAACTGACAAGGTTTCTTCTGCGCGTAAAGCAAGCAGCCTCGTATCCGTCTAACGGCATAACGCAACCGACTATTTCGGTTTTTTCGTTATTATAACAAAAGTCCTCGTTTAACGAAAGCGCAACGGAAAAATCCTCGGGCAACTCGCCCTTCGGCATAACTTCGTACTCCGTATAACACACGGGAAGCGATTGGACTTTTAAATCGTTCGGTAAAAGCGGCGATATAAAACTTACTTTTAAGTCGAATTCTTCACACGTAAAAGTATAGTCCGTCGAAAACGCCGACACCGTTACGTCTGTTTGCGTAAGCGGTAACGCCCCACCCGTCTTGCCCATAAAAGCGTAGGTTTTTCCTCCAAAGCGAACAAAACCGTAGGCGCGGTGATTTTGTCCCGCCCAGAACATCGTGTTGCCTTCGTTCAACTTGTCGTGCGCAGTCCAAACGGAAAATAACGGGTCCATTATCCAAAGCGGATAGCAAGGTAGTTTTCTTGTCATAATTGCTCCTTTTTTGCGTTTTATTAGCTGAAAAATGCACGATAACGGGCTTATAGGCGGACTTTTTCCTTTTTTGTCCAAAAGCCGTTATCTAAAAAGTTTTATATAAAACGGCTATATTTCGTATTTTTCGAAGTTGCCGTCATTAATCGTGTATAAATACCTAAAGCCTATGTTTTTTAGAATAGTTTTCGTCTTGTCGAAGTTATAATCAAGCGTGTCTATGCTGTGGCTGTCGGACGAAAGCATAACTTTTGCATCGATTTTTTGAAGAACGCGAAGTATATGCTCGCTCGGGAAAGCAGTGTTTCTATAACCGCGCGCGATACAGCCCGTGTTTACCTCGAAAATCGCACCGCTTTTAGATGCCTTTACCGTACTGTCCTCGGCAAGTTTTAAATAGTCGTTATCATTTAAAAAGAAATCGTCGTACTTTTCGTCAAACTTGGTAATTAAATCGAAGTGCCCTATTATATCGGGCTTGCGGCTTAAAATGTAGTCGCAAAACTTGCGGTAATAATCTTTTGCCAAATCAAACGGCTTGTAGTCATATAGTTTTAAACACTTTTCAAAGTAGTCGCGATTGGAATCTATCGGGTAACATTCGCCGTTACGCTCGGCATAGTGCGACGAGCCTATTATGTACTCGTATTTGCTTCTTTCGACGGGCGCGAAAGCGTCTTCTTCCGCCCCCAGATAAATTTGTATGTCTTTCGAGTATTTTTCTTTAAGCCTCGTAATTTCTTCTATATAACCTTTTTCGTCTTTCATGCAATAGCGTAAGTCGTAAGGCGTATATCCGTGCCCCGAAAAACCTATCGCCGAAAAGCCCTTTTTTATCGCCGCCAAAACCACTTCTTCGGCAGTGTTTTTTCCGTCGCAAAATTTAGTATGTGTATGAAAATTAGCAAGCATTTTTCCTACCTTTATATGTTTGCAGGGCTAACGTAAATAGAAAAGCCCACGCAAAACTTCATATAATTAACGTCAAAGTAAACCTTACCCTTTTGTCCTTAGGTTTAATTAAGTATACCATATCGAAGCCGATATTTCAATGCATTTTTACTTTGAAGCCTAAAAATAGACCTCGCCTTTTACCATTAATTTTAATGTTCACATCTTTCTATTGCGAATTACCTACGTATTTAAATCGTCCGTTATTTATCAAACTACCAATGTTCAAAAACAATTTTGTTGAAATAAAAAAACCTGTATATAGGTCGATTATCGACTCATATACGGGTTTTTGTTTATATTCGTTTTCATTAGGAAAATGTTTATTTTATTGTTTAGAATATTTACTTAGGAGCCTTTCCATCGTTTTTTCTATATCATTAATATCGTCTGATTCTAATACTTCAACTCGTAATCCTTTTTCTTCGTATATTTTATTTACGTAATTTTTCATCTTAAGATACGATTTATTTGTTAACCCGTTAAATTCTATGTATAAATCATAATCTTTTAAATAAAAATCAGGATGAAGTTCCTTTTCTTCGCCTTTTTCGTTTATGTAAGGTATACTCTTCTCGTAAATAACTCGAATATTTTTATCAAATAAATAATCTAATATGATTTTTTCTGAAAGACTACGGCACCACACCCCGTTGTTTGCCTTTTTTGCTTTGTTACCATATTCGTCTAATACTTGAGTTGTATTACAATTTGTAATTCTCAAATCAATAGATTTATTTTTGTATTTGTTCCAGCATTGAAAGCAGAAATGTTTGCCATTTGAAGGCTCTCCGCAAATAATACAAGTTAATTCGTCATTGTCTCTATTTGGAGCAACGATTTGTTGTTTACAGTCGCAAATTTTGCCTTTAAAAATCCATTTCCCGCAATCAGGGCATTGAGATATTTCTCCTTCTTTCGCCATTTTTGCGTGCGTTTTGCAAAGTTTGTCGTTTCTATAGATTCTTTTATTGTTTCCTACGTAGCAGCTTGTTGGTTCGCCACAAATCGGGCATTTTAATTCATTCATGATTTTCTCCCGTTGTAATTTAATAACTACATTATATTTGTTTTCAGCCTAAAAGTCAAATATTTTTTGTATTGCTAATTTATGCCACTATTAAAACTTATGATCTACATATCGTATCGCAGCTGTTTCGGTTTACAGTAAAAACGACTTTGTGTTTGACGTTTTTACTGAAACAATTTTGCTACACACCACATAAAAACCCTTAATAACGGGCTTATAGCCCGACTTTTTATTTTTTTACATAAAAAATCGAGCCCGATAAAACAAATATCGAACTCGACTATATTATGCTTAGAATATAATTTTCAGTCCGTTAAAGAGCATTAAAATACTCATCGCAAACTGCTTACATACCGACTTTCGCTCTTAATTCGGAAGGGATATCGACAACCGTCGTGCCGTAATCCGTCCATTCGGTGGTTGTTTTACTTGTTGCGTTTACGGATACGCCTTCGGTGGTAACGGTTATTTTAAGTTCGGCTTCGGAAGAACTCAATCTGCCGTCTTCGACGTGATAATCGACTTTACCCGAAGTTACTTCGCCGTTAATCGAGCCGCTGGCGCTCAAAACGTCTTCCACGTAACTTTTAAACTTATCGTCCGCCATGGTAAATCCGCTGTCGATACGTTCAAAATAGGTGTGATCGAATTTAAATATGGATTCGACGAAGTCCTCTATCGAAGAATATGTAAAACGCATAGTTTGCCAAGAAGACATCGAATCTTCGTCGTCGCCCGTCCTTTGATAAGCGTAATACGAGTATCCCGAGCATATTATATATGATTCGATAACGGAGTTTCCAGTAGGCGCTTTCGTCGTAATTTTAGAATATATGGCGTTTTCGGTAATCTTAGTTATCGTGGTAATTTTCGTCTTTGCCATAAATCCTAATAAACCGGCGCTCGATTCGGAAACCGCGGTTTCCGTCATATTGAGGTACTTTTTGTAGTCGAGTATTTCGGAAATATAACTTTTCGTTATTAATTGACCCTTCTTAAACGCTTCGACAAAATACTTGTAAGAAGTGCGGAAAGCTATTACTACAAGACTTGTCGTTTTGTTTCCGCCGTTATTGTCTTTGGATTTACCAAGCGCGTCAACGTTTGCACTCATTGTCATAACGTCGTCGCTCGACGCATAAGAGTCGTTGTCCGAAAACGTGACGGTACCTCTTTCGACCGAAACGATTTCGCTTACGTCGCAAAGATCGTCAAGGTTTAGCGCTTCGATTTCTTTTTGCGACAATTCGTCTTCTTTGTCGTAAGAAATAAAGTTAGCGTACGTCGCTTGACCGCTAATCTCGTTATCCAAAAAAGCCCTTACCGCGGAATCTTTTGTTTCGTAAGACTCCTCCGAAATAGCGCCTTGGAAGGAATCGTCGACGGGATGCTGACTACACCCGGCAAATGCGAATACGCTTACAAGCGCTAAAACTAATACCGTTAATAACGATATAAACTTTCTTCCTTTCATGATTTTATAACCTCCTCATGACAGTGTTAAGAAAAGTATATATTAATCGTTCGGTCAAGTCAACCGTTTTGCTCGTTTTTTGTCGAAAAAAGTCGGTTTTGTGAAAATTTTATTCACAAAACGCACAAAATCGCCTTGCGTTTTTTCTTTTCGCTCGTGCAAAAATCCCCTTGTACCCTAAAAACCCGATGCACTTTTCCTAAAAAAGCATAAAGCAAAAAAATTAAGTATCCGCAGATAAGAAAAACGACTTAGAAAATACTGCTTCTAAGTCGCTTTTTGTTTAAACTATTTCGTCTATTACGCCCAAATCCCACACAAGGCGAGAGAGAACGTATTTATCGCGAATATCTTTAGTGCATTTAAAGGTAATCGGGAATAAATCTTCCGAAACACCGATATCGTCGAAGGTTTTAGGCATTCCTAAATTAGTCATAAGAACTTTTAAGTCTTCGGATTTAGGGAGTGCTTCGTTAATGATTTTTAATATTTCATCCCAATTAGCGGTTATTTTTTCCAAACGCTTCGAGTGTTTGCTAATATCGTACTTGCCTTCTTTTTGCTCGAGCGCAATCATACTTTCGGCGCTTTTACCCAAAAACGAGCGCAACGTACGGTTCCAGTCCTCTTTATTAAACGACAAAGCGTATTTTTTAGCCTTTTCGGCGTCGGGCAAGATATTTTTTACTTTTTCGTAAAGTTTTACGGCGTACAGCGTTCCCACGGCGCATTGAATCCCGTGGAGCTCTACGTCATAGCCGAATTCGGCGCCGCGCATATCCAAAACGTGCGATATATAATGTTCCACCCCGGAAGCCGGTCTCGATACGCCGGCAAACGTCATCGCAACGCCGCATATAACGAGCCCCTCGAAGACCGCTTCGACGGCTTTTTCGTCGCGATTTAACAAACCGTAAGCATTGTCGGTACAGCGTTTTAACGCCGCTTTGACAAGCCTTGCTATCTCTTCGCAATAATATTCGCCGTTTATAACGTCGGAAATTCTCCATTCACAAATACTGACGTATTTGGCAAGCATATCACCAAGCCCCGAAAGCAATAATTTTTCGGGCGCATTGCAAAGAACGTCCGTATCGCCTATTATAACGTTTGCATTCGTGCTTTTCAGCGATATCTTTAACCCGTCGCGCGTCATCGAAGACGTCGACGACGCATATCCGTCCATCGAAGGCGCCGTTGCGACTATTACATACGGTTTGCCGGAAATCGCCGCCAATATTTTAGAAATATCGTTTATAACGCCCGAACCTACCCCGACGATTATATCGCAACCTGCGTCGTAATGCATAATTACCGACCCGACGCTGCGTTCGTTCGGCTGCGGCTCGTTTTCGGGAATAACGTAACTTAGGTAATCGATATCGCCTCTTTTTAAAACTTCGCAAACCTTATCGCCCGCCGCCTTTTGCGTATTTATATCGCTTACAACAAAGGCTTTAGACCCGTTATACTTTTTTATAACACGCGGTAACTCGTTTACCGCTCCCTTGCCGACTATAATCTCGTCAATGGGGTTTTTGTGCGCTTTACCGCATTTGCAACCGAATTCGCTAATCTGCTGCAACTCTTTTATACTCATACAAGAATACCCTTTCGTTGTTAAATTTGTCGCTTAAATTATAATCGTTAACATTGCTTTAGTCAAGCATAATCACCTTTTAAAACAAGATACCGACCGTACTTTTTTTGTTATATTCGAAGATACGGAATTATTCTTATAACTTTAAATTTTTCGTATGCCGTTAAAAAGTCGCGTTGCTATAAAAAGACTTTCGAACTTTTTTACTTTACTATAATCCCTTATATACATCTACAGTGAGACCATTTTGCCGTCTGCGCAACCGATAGATTACCCCCTCGAGAACACTCGGTTTGTTTTTGTATACCCCCTCACACCTAAAGGCGCAAGGGATTTTTTGGCGGAAAGTAAGGGATTCGCTCCGCTCGGCTTTAACTATTTGTTCCGTTAAAACTTTTACGCTTCGTCTTTCGACAAAAACGATTACAACTCGTTTTTTTTGTTTCATTGCCTCGCTATCACGCCTGTGCGGCAAACGACCGATTCAACGGTCGTTTGGTCGGCTTGCTTTGCGAGAAAATTCAACTTTCGTTTGCAAGCCGACATCCCGCCCGTTCGAATCCATTTTTTGATTATCGAAACACTGAAAAAGGAAAGGACAAGCCTTTCCTTTTTCAGTGGCGGAAAGTAAGGGATTCCTTCTTGCATTTTACAAAGCAACAATTTCAAAACACTACGCTTATGCTTTGTAAAATGCTTCGGTCAGCCGCTAAAAACGCTTCACCGAAGCGTTTTTTTAACGCTCTATTCGAATCCCTTACTACTATCTCGGACATAAAAAAACCCCTCGCACCTAAAGGCGCAAGGGATTTTTTGACGGAAGCGGAGCGAGCTTGTACGAACACATTTTTTTATTATAGGCAGTCTTTTTG
>CAYNLN010000039.1:0-10515 GCA_964398065.1 uncultured Christensenella sp.
AAGACGATTAAAAAACATTCCGCATAAAAAAGCGGAATGTTTTTTAATTTTATTGCGATAACCGACCTATAGGCGGGTTTTTATATATTAAGTTTAAAACCGAAGCAAATCAAAATTATCGAAAACAGCACGGGTAAAACTACTTGATGCGCGACGTAAACAATCAAACTGTGTCTGCCCGCAAAAGTAATAAAATTGTTTTTATAGTCGCCTTTTACAATTAAAGACTTTCTGTTTGCATAAAATTGTTTTCCTATAAAAACGCCGATAAATATCTGTCCGCCGTAGAAGGTAAGCGAATAGCAATCGCTTCCGCATTCGTAAATGCCTAACATCGACTTAAATAAAATTTCCGAAAACGGCTTACTCCCGTAATAGACGTCTTTTATACCCGGGTTGATAAAGGTAAAATAGGCACCGAGCGTCGTCAACACTACGCCTAACGCAAGATATATCCATTTTGCAAACTTAACTCTTTTTAAAAGCAAATCGCAAAGCGAGATAATTATAAGCGTTAGCGATATACAGTGCAAAATACCGAAAACTATAGTGTTTTGCCTGTCGTCGGTGAATTTTCCGAACAAATAAGTGACAAGCGTTATCACGAGCGCTACTACAAGTAGCTTTACACCTCGTTTTAGATTGTTTTTAGAAAAAGAACAGCTGATACCCGTCAATGCCAAAAACAAGAACAGTATGAAAAATCTCGTATAAATCCTAACGTCCCAATACCAAAACTTTCGTGCGAATTGCGCTAAGTCTATCGTGAACTGAGTTTTGTTTGGATAATCGTAGAAAATACTCGGAAGTATAGATTTAAAATCGTACATCGCATGATCGAAAACCATTATTATTATTGCGATGCCTCGAATAAAATCTATTTCGGTAATCCTTCTTTTTAACTTTTCCTTATTAAGTTTTTTGCGTTCGTTTTTTTTACGGACTTTTTCTCCCCTTTTAGCGATATTCATTATATCCTCCGCATAAAAACAGTCGATAACGGGCTTATAGCGGCACTTTTAGTTGCAAACGTCATCCTTTGTTTCGTTTTGAAGTCCCGTTTTAATAGCTTCTAAAAGCCCTGACTTTTCCATGTTGTAAGCTTGCTCGATAAGTTTAAAGACGGCTTTAGTTTTACTGCTTCCGTGTCCCTTAACTATGGTCTTTTTTACGCCCAAAAGCGCAGCCCCGCCGTAATTGTTGTAATCCATTTTGTCTTTTACGCTATACAAATCTTTTTTAAGAAGCGCCGCCGCGATTTTTGTTTTAAGATTTTTCATAAGCGCGCCCTTGACAAGCCTCATCGTATCCATGCAAGCGCCCTCGGTTGCCTTAAGCAAAATATTGCCGGAAAACCCGTCGCAAACGATAAGGTCGAAGTTACCGGACAAAAACTCCCTTGCTTCGGCGTTACCGATAAAGTTGATATGCTTGTTTTCCTTAAGGAGCGCGTAAGTTTCTTTCCTCAAATTGTCGCCTTTGTTTTCCTCCGCACCGATATTTAAAAGACCTACGCGCGGATTTTTTATGCCGTACGCTTTTTCGAGATAGAAACTACCCATCGTTGCAAATTGATTGATTTGGTGAGCAAAACATTCGGCGTTGGCACCGCTGTCGCAAAGGGCGACTTTACCGTTACCGACGGCGGTCGGCATAACGGGAACCAAAGCGGGCCTCGAAACACCTTTAATGCGACCGATGCGGGTAATTGCACCGACAAGTATCGCACCCGTCGAACCTATAGACACCATTCCGCCGTAACCGCCGTCGCCCCGCAAAAGTTTGTAAGATATGTATAACGAACTTTCTGTTTTTGTCTTCATGGCTTCGGTCGGCTTGTCGTTACAAGTAATTTCGTCCTTAGCGTCTACTATTACAAGTCTTTTTTCGTCGTATTTATAATTAATTAAAAGTTCCTCGAGTCTTTTTTGAGGTCCGACAAGAGTTATTTCGATATCGTCGATTTCGTTTATAGCCTTAACCGCACCTTCAACGTTTACGTAAGGGCTGTTATCCCCGCCCATAGCGTCAACGATAATTTTTACCATAAATCTACCTCTGTATTTAGTAAATAGTATTTTATCATTTTTAGCCGTTTATGTCAACGGTATTGTTTTTGTTTTTTAAAATAATGTCTTTTCACGACTTCCTCGATAGGCTTTACCGCTTTTTTCGGCAAAAAATCGGGCTATAAGCCCGTTATCGACCAAAAACAAAAAAACATCAAACAATTTCGATATAGAAACTGACGGGTCTGAAACCGTCGTTACAACTTACCATCGCGCTGTTTTTGTTTTTCATCCAGCCTTTAATAGGTTCTTCGCCGCTAATTAAAGCCTCTACGTACGGGCGTATGTTTTGCCAAGCGGATTCGCAAAAATCTTGCGGTATAAGCCCGTTATCGCTATAAAAGACGTCGCCAACGGATAAATTGCAGGCATCGGATATAGGGTTTTCGTATAGTCTTGACAGTTCTTTATGCCATACCTTTTTCATAACGGTGATTTTAATTGTCATTTCCACACTCCTTATATAAGCACATTTTACCACCAAAACCAATTTTTGCAAATTATTTTTCGAGTATTTTATAAAAATTCGCTAAAAATTCAAACGTATTCGGCTCGAAAAGTATATATATAATAGATAACATTATTATAATAACGTTTGACAAACGAATTATAAAATGTTAATATAGACGTAAAGTTATGCAAAGGTAATCATGAAATCACTCACGACAAATTTTAAGGAAAACGCAAAAACTTTTTTCGGTTCGGATTTATACATAATTTTGATAGCCGTTATCACTTTGATAGGCTGGACAACGGGGTTATGGGTTGCGGCGATACTCGTAATGCTTACGCTAACCGTAATCGGCACTTTGTTATCACCTTCGCTTAAACACCTTTTAGCGTTTTTAGTGCTTTTTTCGCCTACCATGAGTACGCAAACGGTTACTTCCGTCGACGTCGTGCTTATAGTTGTATTCGCATTGTTCGAGGTTTTTGCACTCGTATTCAATTTTATAAAGTATAAGCGCAACTTTTCCGTCCTACACCCGAAAAACGTAAAAGGATTTACCGCAGCACACATTGCGCTTGCGATTCCTTTTTTGCTTGCCGGTATAGGTAGCGGTACAGAAAACAATTTTGCGTCGCTTATTGCCGCGGGTATAGTTATTGCCATAACCTTGTTGTATCTTATCGTTTTCGTAGGAGCGGCAAAGACGGGCAAAAATTATATGGATTACATTTTAAAGTGCGTGTTCGCGCTTTCTTTGGTTGCTTCGGCGGAATTTATCATATACGTTTTAAGATGCGGAAACTTTAAGGACATGATTACTGTCTTGCAACAAAAAAATTTATGGATAGGCTGGGCAGGCCCGAACACCTTAGCGCCCGTAATATCCATGGGGCTTCCGTGCACCTTCTATCTAACGTTTAAACGTAACCGCCTAAGCGTTGTATCTATTCCCTTACTCGTTATCGTCGGCTTTATGGAATTTTCCCTTGTCGTACTGTCGGGCTGTAGGGGCGCAATGCTTTTCACGATAATCATAATCCCCTCGCTACTTATTTATTCTATGTGGCAGTCGGAATGTAAAGCCGTGTATTTTTGGAGCGTTACGGGCGTGTTCGTCGTATTTATTTTGACGCTTATCACTTTTAGCGACGAAATCAATCCCGTTATCGTAAACATTTTAAGTAAGGGCATGTCGTCGAGCGGGCGCACCGAAACGCTTTACCCCGAAGCGGTAGCGGTATTTAAAAACAATCCGTTGTTCGGCGTCGGCTGGGGCTATAAACTTTCGACGAATCTTTCGGGATTTTACGAACCTTACTTATTCCACTCGACCTTTTTCCAATTTTTGGCGAACATGGGTATCGTCGGCGTAGTTTTCCTTGTAATCTTCTTTTTATGGCGTTACTTTTTACTTTTACCGATGTACAAAAACCCTGCCGCTGTCTGCATAATCGTATCGATTTTACTGTTCGATATGTACGCTATGATAGATACCAGCGTATTTAACCCCGCAATGTTTTTAATGCTTTCAATGATGTCTTTGACGATGGAAGTAGATATGCCGGAAGGTAGATGTGCCGCATTTTTAGGTAAAGACCCCGTCAATATTTTGAAAAAACTAAGAAATAAAACGTCTTATATAGACGAATAATCGCTTAAAACCTTTCGCATTTTGCCTAAGGTTTTAATTACGTCCTTACGAAAGCAAAAAAATAAACTTTCAGGAAGCACCTAAATGCACAATGACGAAACTCAAAATTTAACAAATATAGACAGCGAAATCACCGCTACGAATCAAACGGGCAAAGAGGAAGTCTTTGCCGAAAAAAATAAAAACGTTTTTTGCAAAATTAAAAGGACCGTTAAGGATTTTTTTACATATAATCCCCCTTTAAAACGTCCGAGGATTTGGGAATTAGACCTTATCCGCGGCATAATTCTTCTTTTCGTAACGTTAGACCACGTTTGTCTGTTTTCCTACTATTGGCAACTTATAACTTACAAAACGGCTTTCGGAAAATTACTCGAAAGTTTTTCGGTCTTTTACCTCGAATCTACGTTTAGAAAGTTTGTCGAGCCGATAGGGCTTTGGACGCTTTGCTTTTTATCGGGTATAAGCTGTCAGTTTTCAAGAAGCAACATAAAGCGAATGGCAAAGTTTTGGACGATTACCGCCCTTTTTATGGGCGGATACGCCGCGCTTCATTTTATAATCCCCGAACTCGTAACCGGCGTAATTATCTTCAACATCGTACCGATACTCACGCTTAGTATGACGCTGTGGTATATTATCGATTACCTAAAATGCCCTATGAAGGCAAGGATAATAGCCTCGTCGACACTTACTGCGGTAGGGCTTATATTTTACGTTATCAACTGCGTAAAAGCGGGCGGAATATTCGTAAACGACATTCAAGCAAACGGAATCGTCATAAATAACGGCTTTTTAGCAATGCTCGTTTACAACAAAAGCGGGTTTATATTTTCGCCTAATAACTTCGAACCTTTGTTTCCGCACTTAGGGTTTTTCTTCCTCGGTGCGATTTTCGGAAGATATTACTATAAAAACAAAACGACAAGATTAAAAAGAAAAACGCCCCCGAAGGCTATAATGCCGATAATGCTTCTCGGGAAACATTCGTTAAAAGCCTTCATTTTATTGCCGCCTATTATCATCTCGGTAGTTTGGCTTATCGTGCGTTTTGTATGGATTTTTATCTAATTTGTTAAAAAAGTCGGGCTATAAGCCCGTTATCGCGATTTTTATATTTTACGGAGTGCTTATGTTTACCAAAATACTTGAAAGGATAAAAAGTTACGACACGATAATTTTGCATCGTCACTTTAACCCGGACGGCGACGCTATGGGTAGCCAGATAGGGCTAAAACATCTTATAAAAGACAACTTTCCCGAAAAAACCGTCTACACCGTCGGCGACGATGCGGGAAGGTATTCCTTTATAGCGGACGCACCTATGGACGAGGTTTCGGACGAAGTATACGCAAAATCTTTGGCAATCGTTTTAGATTGCGGCGCGCCGACGCTTGTGTCGGACGACCGCTATAAAACCGCCGCCTATACGATAAGGTTCGACCACCATATGTTTGTGGAAAAATTTTGCGATCTGGAAGCGGTCGACCAAAGTTTTGAAAGTTGCGCGGGGCTTATCGCCTACTTTGCAAAGGAGACGGGCTTAAAACTTTCGCCTAAATCGGCAAAGGCGCTGTACACTGGTATGGTTACCGACAGCGGAAGATTCAGATACGACTCGACCACGTCAAAGACTTTTTTAGTCGCCTCATTTTTACTCGAACAAGACTTTAAGACGTCCGACATATACGCAAACCTTTACCGCGACGATTTAAAAATGGTACGACTTCGCGCAACGTTCACGCTTAAAGCAAAGTTTACGGAGCAAAACGTCGGCTACATCTATACGGATTACGAAGAATTTAAAACCTACGGCGTGTCGTCGTTTACGATATCGCGCGGCATGGTCAACGTAATGGCTGAAATAAAAGGCGTCGACATCTGGGTGAACTTTACCGAAACGGAAGACTCGGTTTTATGCGAAGTCCGTTCGACAAAATATAACGTCAACAAAATCGCCGTCAAATACGGCGGCGGCGGGCATCTTTTGGCAAGCGGCGCAACGCTAAAAAACAAAGAAGAAACAACGGCGTTTTTAAACGACCTTAATACACTTATTATAAACGGAGAAACATTATGACGAACAATTTACAAATAAAGCAAGCGATTTTAGATAAAATTAAAGCCTACGACAAAATAATAATTGCCCGCCACTATCGTCCGGACGGCGACGCGATAGGCTCTACAAAAGGTTTACAGCGCATATTAAAACTCAGTTTCCCCGAAAAAGAAATACTTGTTTTAAACCAAGATTATTCCGAATATCTTGCCTTTTTGGGCGGCGAGGACGAACCTAAGCCCGACGAATATTACAAACAGGCTTTAGGCATCGTCGTCGACACGGGAACCGTCGAAAGATGGTCTAACAAAAAAATGTCGCTTTGCAAAGAGATTGTAAAAATCGACCACCACATCGACGCAAGCCCGTACGGAGATATTTCCTGGGTGGAAGACTACCGACCCGCCGCATGCGAAATGATTGTCGATTTTTGTCGAACTTTCCCGAACGAACTTAAAATGGACAAACAAGCGGCGACGTATCTATACACCGGGCTTGTTACCGATAGCGGAAGATTTCGTTTTAAGGAAGTAAACGGCGAAACTTTACGTAACGCCGCCTACCTACTTGACTTCGGCATCGATACGGAAACTTTGTTCGCACACCTATACCTCGGCACGTTCGATATGCTGAAATTCAACGCGCACATAACCGACGAAATTCAAATTACCGAAAACGGCGTAGCGTACCTTTACGTAAGTTTGGACATGCAGAAAAAGTTCAATCTTTCCCACGAAGACGCAAGCAACACCGTAGGTCTTATGGACTCGATTAAAGGAAGCCTTATCTGGATTGCGTTTATCGAAACCACGGAAGGCAGAACGCGCGTAAGACTACGTTCCAGGTTCACCCCCGTCAATAAACTCGGTGAAAAATATCACGGCGGCGGACACGAATATGCGGCAGGCGCATACGTTTACGATAACGAGGAGTTTAAAGCGCTTTTACAAGACGCCGACGCCCAACTTAAAGAATTTAAAGCAACGAGCGAGGGTTGGCTATGAGAATTTTAATCGTCAACGACGACGGAATCAATTGCGAAGGCATCAAAATCTTAGCCGAATTTGCAAAAACTTTGGGTGAAGTCACCGTCGTCGCCCCTAAAGAAGAACAAAGCGGCAAAAGCCAGTCGGTAAACTTCAGAAACAGTATAAAAATCGAAAAAATCGATTTTTTGGAAGGCGTCGAAACTTACGTTGTCGACTCCACACCGACGGATTGCGCGAGATACGGGCTTTTAGGCTTAAACAAAAAGTTCGATTTAGTCTTGTCGGGCATAAACAAGGGCTATAATTTGGGTAACGATATTTTGTATTCCGGCACCGCCGCCGCAGCGTTCGAATCGAGCGCACGCGGAGTGAAAGCCATAGCCTTTTCGACCGTGCATAACGACTATTCTTCCGCAAAAGAAAATTTAAAAACCGTTTACGACTACATAATAAGTAACGGGCTTTTGGAAAAAGCCGACATATACAACGTCAACATTCCCCTGTCGCCCAAGGGCATTAAAATAACGCGCAAAACAGGCTTTTATTATAAGGAACTTTTTATTAAGGAAGAAAACGGCGAGTACCGTCAAACGACGGATTTCGTACCCCACTTTAGCGACGATTTATCTATCGACGTCAACGCCGCAATGAACGGTTACGTCTCCGTAACGCCGATGACTATCGACAGAACGGATTTGTCCGCTTTTGAAAAACTTACCGCAAAAAGCAAGTAAAAATTAGCGTTAAAAAACACATGAACATACAAAAAAGTCCGCGTATAGGTCGGTTATCGGCTTTTACGCGGACTTTTGGTTTTGACAATCTCTTTATAAAACTTTAGATAAAAAGTCTTTAAGGCGGGGGTTTTGGGGGTTGGAAAAGAAGTCTTTCGGGGGGGCTTCCTCTTTAATTTTACCCTCGTCCATAAACAGAATACGTGTTGCGACCTCTTTGGCAAAACCCATTTCGTGCGTAACTACAATCATGGTCATACCGGTTGCGGCGATTTCGCGCATAAGGTCTAAGACCTCGCCTACCATTTCGGGGTCGAGCGCCGAAGTAGGCTCGTCGAACAAAATGACTTTGGGTTGCATGGCAAGCGCCCTTATGATTGCGATACGCTGTTTTTGCCCGCCGGAAAGCGTAGAGGGGTAAACGTTAGCCTTGTCCTCGAGCCCGATTTTCTTCAAAAGCTCGTAGGCTTTAAATTTATTTTCCTCTTTAATTTGCTTTTTCGAGGGGACAGGTAAAATTTCGCGACGGTTATTTTCGCTTAAAAAGATGTTGCGAATTTTATTAATAAAGTTTTTAGTCGTGATTTTGCGCCTTTCGGAAAGTTTTATGTGGTTTGGCGCGAGCGTAATGTTATCGATAACGGTTTTATTGTTAAAAAGGTTAAAATGCTGAAAAACCATACCGATATTTTGGCGATGCTTGTTGATGTCGACGCTCATATCCGCCAAGTCCTCGCCGTCGAAGAAAATCGAACCGCCGGTAGGGTCTTCCATACAGTTAATGCACCTTAAAAACGTCGATTTACCGCAGCCGGAAGGACCTATAATAACTACGACCTCGCCTTTATGAACGTCGAGATCCAAACCGTTTAAGACCTCGTTATCGCCGAAAGATTTCTGTAAATTTTTAATACTTAGAATAGTTTCGCTCATAACTCACCTATGCCTTAGCTTTTTTCTTGGAAGGCGCGCCCGCCGACCTGTCGCTTTTAGCGAACAACTTTTCGATAAATCTAACCAAAAGCGTAATTAAAAGAACCAACACGATGTAGATAACGCCGAGCACTATATACGGTATTACGAATTCGTAATTTTGGTTAGCCGTTGCGATATTTCTTAACGCGCTGTAAAGGTCGACAACGGTAATGAAAGACAAAACCGAAGTTTCCTTAATAAGGGTAATGAATTCGTTTCCGAGCGTCGGCAATATATTTTTTATGGCTTGCGGGATAACGATTTTAATCATCGTAACGCCGTAACTTAACCCGACGGCGCGCCCCGCTTCCATCTGCCCTATATCGACGGAATTAATACCGCCGCGCATAATTTCGGACACGTAAGCGCCCGAATTAAGCCCGAAAATGATAACGCCTACGTTTTCGGGGTTTACGCCTTTAATGCCCATAATCGGCAACAAAACGTAGTACGCCAAAAGTAGTTGAACCATAATCGGCGTTCCCCTGAAAAACGCAGTGTAGACGGTGCAAATCTTGTCTAAGATTCTTACCGAAAGTTTATACTTAGGCGCAACTTTGCACGCCGCGATAAGCGTACCTATAACGATACCTATCAAAAGACCGAAAACCGCAATTTTGACGGTAACCAAAAGTCCGTGCAAAAGCATATTGACATAATTTGAATTTCCGACAAGTTTATCGACGAAAATTTGCCACTTTAAAGACCAATTCATAACGATATTTCCTATTAAATCATTTTAGTAACTTGGTTAACAATAATTATAAGTTAGTTAACCATTTTGCAACTTAGTTAACCACTTTGCAACTTAGTTAACCACTTTGCAACTTAGTTAACCATTTTACAACTTAGTTAACCATTTTACAACTTAGTTAACCATTTTACAACTTAGTTAACCATTTTGCAACTTAATTGACGTTTATTATTTATATATTTTGCAAATCCTTATCTGCCTCGCCTTCGTAAGGAGAGGTGGCACGCTTGCGTGACGGAGAGGTCGTTCCTTGGTGCAAGTTGCTGATTAATTTTCGACCTCTCACCCACTTCGTGGGAGCTCTCCTTATCTGAAGGAGAGCCTCTATATAATCCACAATTCCGCATTCGGCTCCTTTAGTAAGGGAGGTTGAGTTATTCCTCGGCTTCTCCTTGAGGAGAAGCTCCGCCGTAGGCGGTGATGAGGTGTAGCCGAACGGCACGTTCGGCGTTGTTTACATTTAGTAATGCGGTCAAGTGATTATATAAAAACGCACAAATTTCCCGTAGGAAACTACGGGAAATTTTTTTATAAAATTTGTCAGATAACGGGCTTATAGCCTAACTTTTATAAGCCACCGTCAATTTTCACGGAATAATAATTCCGCAAATCCTCTTTAGGCTCCTTTGTGTAAAGGGAGTTTGAGTTATTCCTCGGCTTCCCCTTGAGGGAAATTCTCCTTGTTAAGGAGAGTGTCGCTTTAGCGACGAGAGGTTTGCCGTGTGCGGCTTAGCAAAGCTCCGACGTAGTCGGTGATGAGGTGTAGGCGCTGTAAGCTCCGTGCTAATTTATATAATACTTAACGCCGAAAAATCTTTTTCGGCTACACCTCA
>CAYNLN010000040.1:0-8422 GCA_964398065.1 uncultured Christensenella sp.
CGTAGTTATAACCTTCCCACGTCATAAAGCCGATGAGAATGTTTCTGCCGAGCGCAAGTTCGCCGTCGACCGTGGAAGGTCCGTCGGCAAGAACGTCGCCCGCCTTAACAACGTCGCCAGGTGAAACGATGGGACGTTGGTTGATACAGGTTCCTTGGTTGGAACGCTGGAATTTTTTAAGCGTATATACGTGGTCGTTACCGTCGTTATCCGTTACGACGATTTCGTCGCCGCAAGAAGACTTAACGACGCCCGATTCCTTAGCGATAACCATAACGCCCGAATCGTACGCGATTTTCGCCTCGATACCCGTGCCGACAATGGCGTTTTCGGGTTTTAATAAAGGAACGGCTTGACGTTGCATGTTGGAACCCATCAAGGTTCTGTGCGTATCGTCGCTTTCGAGGAAAGGAATAAGCGCGGTTGCAACGGAAACAAGCTGCATGGGCGATACGTCCATGTAATCGATAAGGTTTTTATCGACCTCGGTAATTTCTTCTCTGTGACGGCAAGAAACACGTTCGTTGACGAATCTGCCGTTTTCGTCGAGCGGCTCGTTAGCCTGAGCAACGATGAACTCGTCTTCTTCGTCGGCGGTAAGATATCTTACGTCGTCGGTAACTATACCCGTTTCCTTATCGACGCGTCTATAAGGCGCTTCGATGAAGCCGTATTCGTTTACCTTTGCGTAAGTGGTAAGTGAGGAAATAAGACCGATGTTTTGACCTTCCGGCGTTTCGATAGGACACATTCTGCCGTAGTGCGTATAGTGAACGTCACGGACTTCGAAAGTTGCCCTTTCTCTGTTCAAGCCGCCGGGACCTAATGCGGAAAGTTTACGCTTGTGGGTAAGTTCCGCAATGGGGTTCGTTTGGTCCATAAATTGAGAAAGTTGGGAGGACCCGAAGAATTCTTTGATTGCCGAGTTGACCGGTCTGATGTTGATAAGACCGTTCGGGGTAACCTCTTTCGGATCTTGAGTTGCCATTCTTTCTTTTATAAGACGTTCGAGTCTTGCGATACCGATTCTGAATTGGTTTTGTAAAAGTTCGCCGACCGAACGTACGCGACGGTTGCCTAAGTGGTCGATGTTGTCGACTTCGCCGATGCCGTAGCAAAGGTCGAGGTTAACCGACAACGACGCAACGATATCGTCAACCGTGATATGTTTATGATTGAGCACGTTTAACACGGGTTTGACAACTTTTCTTCTTTCCGCGTCGAGTTTTTCGTTTATGCCTTCTTCCATAATCTTGAAGAATTCAACGCAAGCGACGACGAATTTTCTTCTTTGTTCTTTACGTTTTTCGGCATTCTTCTTGGTTTCGGGCTTGTCTTCCGCACCTTCGGGAGCGGTTTCTTCGGTATAGTAAAGAGCGTTAATTTCGTTAATGAGTTTTTCGCCCGCTTCCTCGACCCCGATTTCGTTTGCCAAATCCTTAACTTGTTCGGCAAACTTAAGCGAAGGATAATGTACCGTGTCGATAAGCCCGAAAAATCTCGGATTAAGACCGGTCAAAGTCTTGAAGCTTACGGTGTTGTTGGCGATAACCCTATGCTTTGCGCCGCCGACCATAACGTCGACTTCGTTTACACCCGCGTCGCGAATCTTTACGGCTTGTTCGCGAGTAACGACGTCGCCCTTATTTGCGATGATTTCTCCGTCTTCTCTCGAGAAAACGTCTTCGGCTAAAGTAAGCCCGACGATACGCGCGGCAAGGTTTAAGCGTTTATTGAATTTATATCTTCCGACTTTTGCAAGGTCATAACGACGGGGATCGAAAAATACGTTTTTGAGGTTTATTTTGACAGCCTCGTTATTGGGAACTTCGCCCGGGCGGAGACGACGATAAAGTTCGTACAAACCTTCGTTTACGGTCTTAGTCGTGTCTTTTTCGAGCGTCGCTTTAATATATTCGTCATTGTCGAAAAGATCTAAAATGTCTTTATTCGATTCGAATCCTAAAGCACGTAAAAGGACGCTGACTTGAAGCTTACGCGTTCTGTCAACTTTTATCCATAAAACTTTTTGGTTGTCTTGTTCAAACTCGAGCCAAGCGCCGCGGTTAGGAATAACCGTGGTGTTGAAAAGTTTTTTACCGGATTTATCGAATTCGAATCCGTTATAAACACCGGGAGAACGAACGAGCTGAGATACTATAACCCTTTCGGCACCGTTAATAATGAACGAGCCGTTGTCGGTCATCTTGGGAATGTCGCCCATGAAGACGTCTTGATTAATGATATCGCCCGTGATTTTGTTAACAAGTCTTACGTTCACCCTCAAAGGAATAGCGTAGGTTGCGTCACGGTCACGACACTCTTTTTCATTGTACTTAGGCTTGTCGATTAACTTGTGGTCGAGAAAATATAGTTCGAAACGGTCAGAAAAGTCGGTTATCGGCGAAAAATCTTCAAAAACCTCCGCAATGCCCTCGTCTATGAATGACTGATAAGAGTCTTTTTGAACCTCGACAAGGTTCGGCATTTCTTGAGACTCTTTAATGCGGGAGAAGGTCCTCCTTTCGACGTTCCCGAACATCGCTGACGGTAAATTTCGTGTCATTAGCTTCGCTCCTTTTTTAGAAAATTGCTACTTATCTGTTGCTTTTTTACACAATATGTTGTATAATGACGGGGTAAATTCCACAAAAGATTGTGTTTTGCGCCCGCTATGCGGCAAAATTCCCCATATTTTCGTATTTTTTTTAATATCGAAAATTCGGGAACGCTTCGCCTATACATAATACGGCATTATAGCATTGTTATATTATACCCTTTAGACGAGGCTCTGTCAAGCGAATTCGCGCGCATTTTAAAATATTTTTAATATTTTTTATAAATATATATAATATCAGGGGCATAAAGTTATGAGAATCGACAAATTTTTAAAAGTTTCGCGCATTTTAAAGCGTAGGACCGTCGCGCAAGACGCATGTAAGGGCGGAAAAGTATCGGTTTTCGGCAAAGAAGTAAAACCGTCTTACTCGCTAAAAGTCGGTGACGAGGTAGAAATCCGCTTCGGCAACGGCTCGGTAAAATTCAAAGTCCTTGCCCTAAAAGAAACCGTTAAAAAAGACGAAGCGTCTTCCTTATACGAAATAATAGAAGAATAACTCGGCGACGCAAAACCTTCGATACAACAATTTAATTCGAGAAAGTAAACATGAACACTGCGATTATTACGGCTGCAGGCTCGGGCGAGCGCGCAAGCCTCGGTATAAATAAAAATCTTTTTGTCTTCGGAAAAAGCACGGTTATCGAAAAAACCGTTTCCGCATTTTTAAAAGTAAGCGAAATAGACGAAATCATCGTAACCGCACCACAAGCGGATTTCGAGGAGTTTAAAAAACTACTTTTGCCGTTATCCCCCAAAATAAAAGTAATCACCGGCGGAAAAACTCGCACCTCGTCGGTAAAAAAATCTCTCGATTTAATTAAGGAAGGATACGTCCTTATACATGACGGCGCAAGACCTTTCGTTACGGCGGATTTAATCAAAAAGTGCCTCTATAAGGCGATTAACAGCGGAAATTGCATTCCTTTAACGCCGCTTACCGACACGGTCGCCGTAACCGAAAACGGCAAGATATTAAGAACCGACAGAGCGGGGCTTTACAGCGTTCAAACCCCGCAGGTTTTTAAAGCGGAAGAAGTTAAAAAAGCCTACGACCTCATCGAAGAAGCCGACTGCTTTACGGACGACTGCGGCGTTTATACTAAGTACGTCGCCCCTTGCTTTTACATAGACGGCGACAAGGAAAATATAAAATTAACGTATAAAGAAGATTTCGAAAACTTATTGCCTAAGCGTTCGGGAATAGGCTTCGACCTTCATAAACTCGTCCTCGGCAGAAATCTTGTTTTGGGCGGCGTACAAATCCCCCACGACAAAGGGCTGTTGGGCCATAGCGACGCCGACGTCGTAATCCACGCCCTTATGGATGCAATGCTTTCGGCGTGTTCGTTAAAAGATATCGGAAGTTACTTTCCCGATACCGACGAAAAATATAAAGACATTTCAAGCGTTATTTTGCTTAAAGAAACGCTTAAAATCATTAAAAAGCAAGGCTATAAGCCCGTTAACGCAAGTATCGTTATAATGGCTGAAAAACCGAAACTATCGCCTTTCGTCGATAAAATTAAAGATAATTTAGCAAAACTTTTAAATGTAAAAGCAACCGACATAGGCATTTCTTGCACAACGCTCGAAGGCGTTAGCGCAGTCGGGCGCGAAGAGGCAATCGCAACTTACGCAAGCGTAACGATAGAAGCCTCTCTTTAAGGAAAGCACCGCAATCGAGTCGTCGATTTTTACGAATAAAAGCCTTGTTCGCTATTTCAATTCCGCACGATAAAAGCGACACAATTTACCGTTTATGTTAAATAACGGACTTATTGCCCGACTTTTTAAAAAAACTACCCGCAAATTTTATATCTAAATTAAAACGAAAGAAAATATTTTTTTTCTTGTTTTAACGCAAACGGTTGACAAACAAATAAAAATAGAGTAAGATAATTACAATTCTATCGTTAAGCATAGTTTTGTAAAAAGACGTTTTCGTCAAGGGTTTTACCGCCGGTAAAAATTACCGTGTAAACCCGCTAAAAAACATTGTCGTTTAACGATTATCATACTTAACGGAGGCATAGCTCAGTCGGTTAGAGCGCACGGTCCACATCCGTGAGGTCAAGGGTTCGAGTCCCTTCGTCTCTACCAAAAAAGGACGGTTTCCACCGTCCTTTTTCGGTACAAGCGTATACAGGGACGAGAACGGGCGGGCAGTCGACTTGGAACAGATAACTTAAATCACCACAAAACCAAGCCGACCAAACGCAACAGTGTTGCGTTTGCCGCACAGGCGTGATAGCGAGTCAAGAAAGGTAAAAACGAGTCGTAATCGCCTTTGTCGAAAGACAAAGCGCTCTGCTTAAGCGAGAAAAAAACTTAAAGCCGAGCGGAGCGAGTCCCTTCGTCTCTACCAAAAAAGGACGGTTTCCACCGTCCTTTTTCGGTACAATCGTATATAGGGACGAGAACGGGCGGGTAGTCGACTTGCAGTTCTATTTTTATCATTATGATTTTTACTTTTTTGTACAATTTTTTAACCAAATGGTTGACAAGATATATTTTTCGTGATATAATGGTTGTAGAACAAAAAAGAGAGGTGTTTTGATATGACAGATATCGGTAAATTTCTTAAAAAATTACGAGTTGATAACGGGGAGGTGCTTTTGACTATGGCAAATAAACTCGACGTTACTCCTTCGTTTCTTTCTGCGGTTGAACTCGGAAAGAAAAAAATGCCTTATGAATGGAATTTGAAAATTCGTTCGGTTTACACGCTTACCCCTGCTCAAGAAGATGCGCTCGACGAGGCAATTTCTGTATCGGAAAAAGCCGTTATTCTCGATTTTGAAGAGGCATCACCGACTGCAAAAAAACTCGCGGTATCTTTTGCACGTTCTTTTAGTGATTTCACCGATGAACAGTTGGAAACTCTCAAAAAATTGATGAACAACGAGGATAGTGAATGAGCAAAATTCCCGTAAAACCCACATCCAGACAAGCCATTTGGGCACACGTTAGAAATATACGGCGCTCTTTGGGTGTCGAGGATAAACTGTATTTCGACATCGTTCATTTTGTTGAGCACGTTATGCCTGAAGTGTTCCCTGAATTTGTGTTTGAGATTTGCACCAAAGCAGAAATGGGAGAGCTCCACGGTGAAACCATCCCAAGTGAGCAAAAAATTCGTATCCGAGAGGATGTATATATTGGCGCTTGTAAAGGCAGAGGCAGAGATAGGCTAACGATGGCGCATGAGGTCGGTCATTTCTTTATGCACGATGAGCAATCCATCGTTTTCTGCAAAGTAGGCCCCAATGGTAAGCTCCCAAACTACCTCGACCCCGACTGGCAAGCGGATGTGTTCGGCGGTGAGTTGCTTGCTCCGTCCTACTTAATAAACGGAATGAGTGTGCCTAAAATACACAAAATATGTGTAGTATCTACCGCTTGTGCTGATAGACAACTATATGCTATTGAGTGCGAAAAGGAAAAGGGATTTCAAATAATTCCGATTTAATATGTTATAGTTTTTTTTAAAGAGGTGATGCTTATGATTTTGTATGCGGCATAAGTAGCTACTACCAATAGTGACTTATGCCTATCGAAAAAACGAATATTTCAGGGGATATAAGAGTTCTTCAGTAAGCGGTTGTATTCATATCCCCTACCTTTACTATTACTATTTTATAAAAATTTAATGCAAGGCAGGTAAACAACCTATGATTAAAGGTCTCACAGATTTTGAGAAGTATAAGGTTATTCGTCCTATTTACGGGGATTGCGAATACGATAAATATGGATTTCCCGTGATTAGGCGTTTAACCCACGATTTAGATTACGAAAATTTAGAAGTTCGTAATTTCAAGTGTATGAAATCGTTGTCTGACAACGACAACAAGCTGTTAATGATGTTCAGCTACGATAAAGATTTAATGCGTTTTTGGAATAACCCGCTGAAACGAATTCCAATTATGCAAACCTATGCCGCTGTGGCTACTCCCGATTTTAGCATCTATCCCACAATGAATATCAATGAAATTCGACATAATATTTATATGGGCAGATGGTTGGGCCGCACGTGGCAAAATTACGGCTTGTCCGTAATTCCTACAATTGGATGGGCTTTGCCCGATACTTACGATATGTGCTTCAGTGCCGTAGAAAGCGAACCCCCCGTAATTATATCAACCTTAGGATGTACTGATTACCAAGAAGATTTTTTGCGCGGTTTTAATGAGATGAAAGCTCGTATCAACCCTCCTGTTATTATTGTGTTTGGCAATATGATACCGGAAATGACAGGAACTTTTTTAAACTTCAAATATACCGAATCCTTTGCGGTTAAGAATCAACAGTTGCGAATTGAGGGGATTCCTTCGATGTTCACAATAAAGGAGGCTGTATAATGGGTTCTCGCGGAGCGTTTGTTGATATAAACGCTAACAATTTTAGTTTTGTACAAAACGGACAACATTATATGTCTTTGGGTTTTTTAAGCAACAACCCAAATGTCGAGGTCATTATTCAAGATTCCAACGCAGTGAAGGCTCCCGAATTTTCTCACACCCCCGGGAGAATCTATGCGATCATCAAGCATGGCGAGTTAAAGCATCTAGCATATTATGATAATGCACATAAGCAAGCGGTAAGTATTGATTTGTCGCATGATCATAAAGGCGTGCGACCACATCGTCATGTTTATCTTAGTCACAATAAAGACGATCCCGGCATTCCTCCGACAGCGGAAGAGCTTGCTTTGATAAAAAAGATAAAGAAGGAGTTTCGTTTACGATGAGAAAAAACGAATTTAATTCCCTTGAAGAGTTCACATCGCAATATACCGGCGTTTGGGGACCCTCTGATTCCCATTGGTTTGGCTTGGATTTTTCTTATAACGGCACAGAATACAGATTTAATACGGGGTCGATATATGAGAAACAAGACACAATACTGCCCAACGGAAAAGAAGCTATCTTTGGCCTTTATCGTAAAGACAGCAACCCGAAAGCAAAAAAGAAGTACATTTTGCTTGAGGAATTTGCCAATATGGAGGATGCCTTAAACAGCACGTGTATTGAAGGTATTGCTTTCAGAATAATTATAATGGATGACGATACCGAAATTTTAGGACAGGATTAAAAAAAACCCGGTAAGTGCTACCAACACTTATCGGGCAACTTTCAAAGGATATAAGAATCCTTCAGTAAACATTATTATTATACCACATTGCGCAGAAAAATCAATACTTTTTTCTTGAAAAAGCGAATTATTGTGCGTACTTTTTTACAAAAAGTTCGTTTCTCATATCGTTTTTGTAACAAACGAAAGGGGCGCCTGTTGCATGCGACTCTTTTCTGTATAAGAATGTAAAAAGTCATAAGCGGGCGGGCAGTCGGCTTGGAACAGATAACTTAAATCACCACAAAACCAAGTCGACCAAACGCAACAGTGTTGCGTTTGCTTAGCCGTTAGCGAGGCAAGAAAGGTAAAAACGAGTTGTAATCGCCTTTGTCGAGAGACAAAGCGTTCTGCTTAAGCAAGCAAAAAACTTAAAGCCGAGCGGAGCGAATCCCTTCGTCTCTACCATAAGACAATCAAAGGTTTGATACCAAAAGTGTCAGACCTTTTTTCTTTACATAAAGGAATAAATTTCCTATCTGTAATGTAAGAAGTTAGCCTTGTAGGAGTACCATTAGGTATTTTTGCGGTGCTTTTTATCTTTTGTGCATAGCACTACGAAACGAATGGTATATTGACGAAACAATAGCCCTGTCAACGAAATGAAAGGTGCTTCAACGGAACGAAAGGTATATCAACGGAATGAATGGATTGAGTTGGGTAAGAATAGTT
>CAYNLN010000041.1:0-8227 GCA_964398065.1 uncultured Christensenella sp.
CTTAGGAGGTTGGTGCTCTATCCTGCTGAGCTACAAGGACATATTAAATTTTGAGTGGATATTTCACGACCGCCGAAAACGAGAAATATCCGTTCGGGTGTAAAAAAGATGTAAATTCGTGCGATTAGGCTCGTAAACGGCTTGAAAAACACTTGATTTTACGCAAATTACAGCCTTTTTTGCACCTTTTTACAAGATATAACAACCTCTTAGGAGGGGCTTATTATATCCGTTTAACTATAGAGACAAATAAATATAAACTATAGGAAGTAATCTTTTGCCGTTCGGCAAAATCTTTGTAAAACTGTCGTTTTACTACAAAAACTTCCGTTTTTGCACTTCCGAGTATGTATTACTTCGAAGTTTCCGCCCCTTGCAAGCAAAGCGTAAACTTCTTGTATTATAAACTATAGGAAGTAATCTTTTGCCGTTTGGCAAAATCTTCGTAAAACTGTCGTTTTACTACAAAAACTTCCGTTTTTGTACTTCCGAGTATGTATTACTTCGAAGTTTCCGCTCCTTGCAAGCAAAGCGTAAACTTCTTGTATTATAAACTATAGGAAGCAAATCTTTTGCCGTTCGGCAAAATCTTTGTAAAACTGTCGTTTTACTACAAAAACTTGCGTTTTTGTGCTTCCAAGTATGTAATACTTCGAAGTTTCCGCCCCTTGCAAGCAAAGCGTAAACTTCTTGTATTATAAACTTGCGGCAAAAGCCTATCTGAAAATCTTAAGGAAAAGGGCGAACGAGTATTCCCAAACGGTAAACCCGAGTATATGGTTGATACAATAAATACATTAGGATATAATCTATCCGCTTCCTTAAGCCTATAGATTTTACAATATTTAATCGGCTTTGTCAATCGAAAGTAAATATTTAGCGTAGAAAATGCAAAAAAAGTTAAAAAAATATTAAATTGTGCTTTTCAAAATTAAAAATATATGTTACAATAAATAAAGAAAATTCTAGTAGATGCAAGGCGTGCGCCTTGCGGGAGGATTATTATGAAGACATATAAAGTTGTTCCTTATCAAGGCACGTTGGTTGTCAATAAAGGTGACGCAGTTCAGCCTAAGATTGTCGAATATTTTGACGTCATCAATCAAGAATGCGTAGACGGTTGGGAATTCCTTACGTCCGCACCTGTCGACGTAACCGTCAAAAAAGGCGGTTTAAAGACTGCTAAAGAAATGTACAACGCATTCATCTTCGTAAAAGAAGTAGAAGACTAATTATTTGCTTTAAAAGTCGCTTTGGCTTTGCCTTTTAGGCGACGGAATAATTGAATTTTGTTTAATTACATTACGGCAATGCGGCCGCACTATTTTTGTGCGGTCTTTTTTTTCTGTTTTTTGAATGTTAAATGCATTTACGGACGACAAACAAGTTTTAAGCGTCTGTTTGTTAAAAGGCGAAATCGGCATTTATTTATAATACAAGAAGTTTACGCTTTGCTTGCAAGGAGCGGAAACTTCGAAGTAATACATACTCGGAAGTACAAAAACGGAAGTTTTTGTAGTAAAACGACAGTTTTACGAAGATTTTGCCAAACGGCAAAAGATTACTTCCTATAGTTTATAATACAAGAAGTTTACGCTTTGCTTGCAAGGAGCGGAAACTTCGAAGTAATACATACTCGGAAGTACAAAAACGGAAGTTTTTGTAGTAAAACGACAGTTTTACGAAGATTTTGCCAAACGGCAAAAGATTTGCTTCCTATAGTTTATATTATTGCTAATACAATCTTATATAAATTTGTAAAAAAAGTTATATAAAATACTTGACAAATTATTACAGCGTGCTACAATATAATTAGAAATCAAAAGAGGGACTTATAATGAGCAAAAGCGTATACAGTATGGTTTTATCCGACGAAGTAATAAATCTTATAGACAACGTGGCGTTAAAAAACGGAAAATCACGTTCGACACTCGTTAACGAAATACTTGCAGACTATGTCGGTTACAGCACGCAAAAGCAGCGTATCGAAGAAATTTTAACGCTTGTTACCGAAGCCTTCGAGCCGCATAGGCGCATGCGCGTCGAACGTCACCAGCAATCGACTATAGATTTTTTAAGCGCAATCAATTATAAATACAGTCCGCGTGTAACGTATTCGGTCGAACTTTTTACCGAAAACGAGAACGTAGGGTATTTAAAAATCGCCTTAAGAACCACAAATACCGTATTGATTACGATTATCAACGAATTTTTTAATGCGTTTATCGCTCTCGAGCAAAAGTATTTAGGAAACGTCGAATACTCCGTCGTCGACGGAAAACTGTACAGAAAACTTTGCTTTAAAAAATCATCGACCACACGTGATATCGCTATAAAACTCAGTAGTTACGTCGACAATATAGATAAACTTATTAACGGGTATATCGGCGATTATTTTGACGGAACGGCTAATATAAATCTTGAAAAAAATTATCTCGATATCTGTGACAAAATAGATTTCTAAACGTAAATTTTTAATATAGGAGGCTTAATCATGAATACTGACAGACTTACGCAAATGACGAGCAAAATAGTACGCGACGCACAAAAATTAGCGGTAAGTTTCGGTAATCCCGAACTCACTGAAGCCCACGTATTAAAGGCAATGACGGATGACGAGGAATGTTTTATTTCCAAGTTAATAGAAAGTGCAAACGGCAATCTTGAACAGTTAAAAAGTAGCGTTAACGGGCTTATAGGCGGACTTTCTAAGCAAAGCGGCGGGTCTATATATCTTTCTAATACGCTAAACGCAGTCTTTATCGAGGCGGAAAATACCGCAAACGATATGAAGGACGAATATGTTTCGGTCGAACATTTATTGCTTGCGATTATCAAAAAAGGCAGTAAAGACATAAAAAAGATTTTATCTGACTGCAACATTACCGAAATCGACGTTTTAAAGGCACTAAAGGAAATCAGAGGCGCTGCAAGAATAACAAGCGACAATCCCGAATCCACTTATGACGTGCTGAACAAATACGGGCAGGATTTGGTGGAGACGGCAAGACAAAATAAGTTGGATCCCGTCATCGGGCGCGACGAAGAAATACGCAACGTAATAATGATTCTTTCAAGAAAGCGCAAAAACAACCCTTGCCTCATAGGCGAAGCCGGCGTCGGAAAAACCGCGATTGCCGAAGGGCTTGCACAGCGTATATTAAAAGGCGACGTGCCGGATACTCTTAAAAACAGAAAATTATTTGCGCTCGATATGGGCGCATTGGTTGCGGGCGCAAAATATCGCGGCGAGTTTGAAGAAAGGCTGAAAGCCGTTCTGAACGAAGTGAAAAAGAGCGAAGGAAAAATCATACTTTTTATCGACGAACTTCATACCATCGTGGGTGCAGGCAAGTCGGACGGCGCGATGGATGCGGGTAACTTATTAAAACCCATGCTTGCACGCGGAGAACTTCATTGTATAGGCGCGACGACTTTGGACGAGTACAGAAAATACATCGAAAAAGACCCGGCGCTCGAGCGGCGTTTTCAACCCGTTACCGTCAGCGAACCTTCCGTTGAAGATACGATTTCGATTTTACGCGGCTTAAAGGAAAGATACGAAGTTTTCCACGGCGTAAAAATCAACGATAACGCATTAATAGCGGCTGCGACGCTGTCCGAAAGATATATTACGGACAGATTTTTACCGGATAAAGCAATTGACCTTATTGACGAAGCCGCTGCTACGGTTAAGACGGAAATCGATTCGATGCCGTCCGAAATGGATGCGGTCAGAAGAAAAATCATGCAATTGCAAATCGAAAAAGCCGCACTCAAAAAAGAAACGGACGCCCTTTCAAAATCGAGGCTAAGCGCAATAGAAAACGAATTAAACTTGCTTACGTCGAAATTCGACGTCATGAGCGCTAAACTTAAAACCGAGAAGGACGCAATAGATAAAACCCTTAAACTGCGCGAACAAATCGCCGAAGTGTCTTCCGAGATAGAGAAAGCAGAGCGCGCATACGACCTTAACACTGCCGCACAGTTAAAATACGGCAAACTTCCCGCATTAACCGAAGAACTTAAAAAGTCGGAGGAGCAAAGCCCCGAAAAAATTAAAATGCTTTCGGATAGGGTTACGGAGGAAGACATTGCGAAAATCGTCTCCAAATGGTCGGGGGTACCCGTGGCAAAACTTTTGGAAGGCGAGCGCGAAAAACTTTTACGGCTTCCCGAAATTATGCATAAACGCATTGTTGGACAAGACGAAGCGGTTAGACTCGTGTCGGAAGCAATTATACGTTCCCGTGCGGGGATTTCCGACCCTAACAGACCTATAGGCTCGTTTTTGTTCTTGGGACCGACGGGCGTCGGCAAGACAGAACTTGCAAAAACGCTTGCAAAAACGCTTTTCGACGACGAAAAAAATATTATAAGAATAGATATGTCCGAGTACATGGAAAAGTTCTCGGTGTCGCGACTTATAGGCGCGCCTCCGGGGTACGTAGGTTACGACGAGGGCGGCGAACTTACCGAGGCTGTAAGAAGAAAGCCTTACTCGGTTGTTTTGTTTGACGAGATAGAAAAAGCGCACAAGGATGTTTTTAATATATTGTTGCAAGTTTTGGACGACGGCAGACTTACGGACAGTCAAGGTAGGACGGTAGACTTTAAAAACACCATAATTATATTGACTTCCAACTTGGGCTCGGAATATCTTATCGACGGCGTTTCGGACGGTAAAGTAACCGCTGAAACCGAAGAAAAAATCAATTCACTTTTAAAAGCATCTTTTAGACCGGAGTTTTTAAACAGATTAAGTTCGATTGTTACGTTTAAGCCGCTTACCGAAAAGGAAATCGGTAAAATAGTCGACTTGATGCTTGAAAAGCTTAAAACGAGGTTAAGCGAAAAAGAGGTAAGTTTATTAATAACCGAAAGTGCGAAAGAATACATCGTAAACCGCGGTTACGATATGGTTTACGGCGCGAGACCTTTAAAGCGCTTTATCGAACAAAACGTCGAAACAATGATTGCAAAAGAAATAATAAGCGGGCAGATTTTGCCGAACAGTAATGTAACCGTTGATTTGAACAGCGACGGGCTTTATATACGATAATCGACCTATAGGCGGACTTTTTACAAAAAAGTAGCAGATTTTTTGCACATGAAGAGGTAAAACATGATAGATACGTTTTATTTACAAGACGAAAAAAAACCTTAGTTATAAAAACGAGGGCGGAAGTAAAAAAATTTTTGTTTACACGCCTGCGTCGTATAAAAAAGAATGCAATAAATTATATCCCGTGATTTACGCTTTCGACGGGCAAAATTTGTTCGAAGAAAGTTGGGGAGAATACAAGTGCGAAGCAAAATCTTCCGTGGGGCTCGACAAAATTTTCGAAAATGCCGATAAAGACGTCGTTATAGTCGGAATTTATAACGGGGAAGGCGAGTTCACGCGGGACAGAGAGCTAACAATGTGTAGCGATTTCGGCACGCTTTGCGACCCTACGGGAAGCGAAGGTTTTAAAGTGGGTACGCTCGACAAAACCGGAGCGTTTATCGTTGAAACGCTTATTCCGTTTATTCAAAGCAACTATAAAGTTTCAACGAATAAAAAGGACGTAACGATTTTCGGTGCAAGTTCGGGCGGGTTGGCTTCTTTTTACTTGGGTCTAAAATACCCCGACGTTTTCGGTAACGTTTATTCCTTATCGCCGGCAACCTGCTTGTTTTATAAGGAAGATTGGAAAAGATTTTTTAGCAAAGTTAAGTTTTCGACTAAGCAAAATATATTTGTTTATTGCGGCAAAGAAAGCGAAGATTGGCTTGAAAACTATCTGTTCGACGCGCTAGGTAATAGAAATCTTTTATCGGCAAGCGAAATAAAAACCTTTTTAGTGCAAAACGGCTTTTTAGAGAAAAACGTTCAAGAACTATTTGTCGACGGCGCTATCCATAACGAAGCGTTTTGGCAAAAAGCCATGAAAACCGTTTTTGGCTTATAAGTGAAATTAAATACGATAAAAACCCGCCTAATGGGCCGATAATCGACCTATAGGCGGGTTTTTTGCTATATTTTTTATTATAACGTTGACGATTACTTACAGCAAATTCGATTATTTTTCGGAATGCAATTCGAATTATTTAAAAATAATTAAAATTTTAGGATTGTATTCCTGAAAATTATAATTGTTGTAAACTTTTAGGATTGCAATCCGAAAATTTTGAAGTGCAAAAAACTATTTGGTAACGAATTTACAAAATATCGAATTTAGTTTAAAATAGATAATCTTTAATATTTTGGCGTCAACCATTTAAGTTAAAAACCCGCCTAAGCGGCCGTTAATCGACCTATAGGCGGGTTTTGCTGTTTTTATATTTTAAAAAATTTAATAGTCCGCGATTCCTAATAAATAGTCGGTCGTAACACCGAAAATTTTTGCGATTTTAACAAGGGTTAAAAGCGAAGGTTCACCGCGACCGAGTTCATACCTTGCGTAAGATTGCTGTTTTATGCCTAATTCCTCGGCAATTTTTTGTTGGGTAAATCCGTTTTCAATTCTTATTTCTTTCAGACGTTTCGAAAATTCTATCATAAATTATTCCGTCAATTAGTTTTTTCATTGACATTTTACAACAAAACGCTGTATAATTTACTTAATACAGCAAAATGCTGTAAAAATAATTTAATTTACATATTGTAAATTAAATTACGAAATTATCGGTTTTAATAATAAAAGAATATATTTGCAGTCGGGATATTTGCGTAAATATTCATTTACCGACAGTTTCTGTCAGTCCGACATTTTTTGATTAGTAAGAGACAATCTACTGACAGAAACTGTCAGTAAATTTGCAAAATCGTGTTATTTGTCGCAAATTTTGGTGTTTCAAAAAAATTTTTTCAACTTTTTTTACTCAACTGACAGTTACTGTCAGCGAAAATTATGACAAATGTTTTAAATAAGTGTATAATGAATAATATAACTCTCCGAGGAGGAAAATTTTATGAAGAAAACAATTATAATGATAGTTTGTGCACTCGTGGTTTCGTTGGCGTCAACCGCCACGGTCGGAATAATTTCCAATAACAGAACTTATTCAACCGACGAAACCGACGCTTTTGTTACGGAATTGCAAAAACAAATAGACGAAAACAAAAGCCAACTGGATAAGCAAATAGAAAAGCTTACAAAGGATTACAAGGAAAAGGACGCCGAACTTTTGGCGTCTATTACGGCGAATACGCAAGCAATTTCCGCTTTAGACGCTAAATATGCGGAAGAAGTAGCGTTACTCGAAGAAGCCGACGCTAAAAATCAAAAAGCGATTACCGACTTACAAGCCGAGTACAATTCCAAAGTTGCTCAGTTAGAGGCAACTGATTCCGCAAACGCAACCGCACTTGCGAATTTAAAAAGCGAGTATGAAGCAAAGGTTGCAGAACTCGAGGCGTCGGACGAAGCTAATGCGGAAGCCCTTGCTAACTTGAAAACCGAGTATATAGCAAAGGTAGCCGAACTCGAAGCGACAGACGAGGCGAATGCAGAAGCACTTGCTAAATTAAAAACCGATTACGATAAGAAGGTTGCCGAACTCGAAGCGACGGATGAAGCTAATGCAGAAGCGCTTGATAACTTGAAAGCCGATTACGATAAGAAGGTTGCCGAACTCGAAGCGACGGATGAAGCTAATGCAGAAGCGCTTGCTAAATTGAAAGCAGATTACGATAAGAAAGTTACAGAACTCGAAGCAACGGATGAAGCTAATGCAGAAGCCCTTGCCGAGTTAAAAGCGACTTACGAAGCGAAGGTTACCGCATTGGAAAAAGCAGATTCTGACAACGCAGAAGCGCTTGATAACTTGAAAGCCGATTACGATAAGAAAGTTGCGGAACTCGAAGCAACGGATGAAGCTAATGCAGAAGCACTTACTAACTTAAAAACCGAGTATAAAGCAAAGGTAGCGGAACTCGAAGCGACAGACAAAGCGAATGCAGAAGCACTTGCTAAATTAAAAACCGATTACGATAAGAAGGTTGCCGAACTCGAAGCGACGGATGAAGCTAATGCAGAAGCGCTTGCTAAATTGAAAGCAGATTACGATAAGAAAGTTACAGAACTCGAAGCAACGGATGAAGCTAATGCAGAAGCCCTTGCCGAGTTAAAAGCGACTTACGAAGCGAAGGTTACCGCATTGGAAAAAGCAGATTCTGACAACGCAGAAGCGCTTGATAACTTGAAAGCCGATTACGATAAGAAGGTTGCCGAACTCG
>CAYNLN010000042.1:0-7992 GCA_964398065.1 uncultured Christensenella sp.
AAAAAAAAGAAAGTACGTCGAAGCTCTGTACAAATTGTACGCTTCGGCGTTTTTTTGTACCGATAACGGGCTTATAGGCGGGCTTTTCGGTAAAAACTAAGGCGGGTTTTTTGTAAAAACAAGGGGCTGGAGTAAAAAATAAAAAAAGAAAGTACGTCGAAGCTCTGTACAAATTGTACGCTTCGGCGTTTTTTGTGCCGATAACGGGCTTATAGGCGGGCTTTTCGGTAAAAACTAAGGCGGGTTTTCGGTAACAACAAGGGGCTGAAGAAAAAAATAAAAAAAGAATATTGAGGATTTTTATTATCGTATCAATTGAAGATCGAGAAAATACAATGATTTGAGAAGCGACTCGGCGTCCCTTGAAGAGACAAGGGTAATTCCCTTTATAAAGGGCAATAAAGGCCCCTTTGTGTAAAGGGCGATTCCCTTAATAAGGGAAATGTCACCAAAGGTGACAAAAGGATTGCCGTGTGCGGCTTAGCAACTCTGACGAAGTCGGTGATAACCGACGAGGCAGTGGGGGATTGATTATATAAAAATTTACGACCTCTCAGTCGGCTCGCAGGAATGAGAGGTTGTAAATACATTTGACCCTCTCAGTCGCTTTCAGCGACAGCTCTCCCAAGGGCGAGCCGAATGAGGAATTGCTTAAATTGATATATCACTTGCCTTCCCCTCGAGGGGAAGGTGTCAACGCAGTTGACGGATGAGGTGTAGACGGCAAAGCCGTCGTTACAATTATATAAAATTTATGACCCTCTCAGTCGCTTTCAGCGACAGCTCTCCCAAGGGCGAGCCGAATGAGGAATTAAAAATTATACGAAAGGCTCCCCCTTGGGAAATTCCCTTTATAAGGGAAATGTCACCAAAGGTGACAAAAGGATTGCCGTGTGCGGCTTAGCAAAGCTGGCACGTAGTGCCTGAGAGGGATTTGAAGTTATTTTGCCTCGCGGTAATTCAAGGTGATAAAATAACCAAGAGCACACTCAAGCATCTTATCCCTTTCGCCTCTTGCGAGGCACCGTCCCTTGAGCAACAAGGGACGGCAAATAAGGATTGGCAAAAATTGAATCGACCTCTCACCCGCTACGCGGGAGCTCTCCTTATCGAAGGCGAGCCGAATGAGGAATTGAGGTTATTTACCTCTCGTAGTTATTTAAAGTGACAAATCAACAAAGAGTAAACTCAAGCATCTTATCCCTTCCGCCTCTTGCGAGGCACCTTTCCTTGAGCAACAAGGGACGGCAAATAAGGAACTGCTTAAATTGAATCGACCTCTCACCGTCTACGACGGAGCTCTCCTTATCGAAGGAGAGCCTAATGTGGATTGACAAATTTATATACGACAAACCCTCTGCCAACAAAGCTTGACGGGCGTTTTTGCGCCGGTAAGCAGTGTTTTTAAGACATTTTAGTCGGCTTCGCACATTAAAAGAAAGTGCTTGACATATATTTATATGCAAAATGAAAAAAAATTTCAAAAATGTATTGACAAAACGCTTATATGGTGTTAAAATGAGAATGCAGCATAAAAAAGCAGCCTTTTGTAGAAATAAATTTTCAAACAAAGCGTTAATTTGAGTTGAAAGGCAGGTTTCAAAAAGGGTTAGCCGTTACTAAAGCTAAGGGTTTATTAAGCTTTTCGGACTTTTAAATATAATTTTTCCAAAACAGGTTACATTGTTACCTACGGCAGAGGTTAAAATTGCTGCAAAAAAATATTACAAGGGGTAATAAAGATGAAAAACAAACTCATTTCAGCGGTTATTTTATTAGTAATCGCGTGCACTTGCGTGTTCGGGTTTGCGGCGTGTCAAATAACGCAAACGCCCTATCACGAACACGAGTATGAAACAACGGTAATCGCACCTACGTGTGAAGCGCAAGGTTATACCCATTATGCCTGCAAAGGCTGCGACGATGAGTACGACGCCGATTACGTTGAAGCAAAGGGTCACAACATAGTTGACGAAGTTTGTACCGATTGCGATTACGTTACCAACGTAAAACTTTTCGGTGACGCGTTTAAAAAATTGCCGTCGCTTACGGGGTATAATTACGTCGGTTGGATTACCGACAAGGAAGAAGACGCAGGCTATCTTATGAACGACGTTGCCGACTTTACGGAAATTTACGATGCGTATTATGCCAAAATGACGGAAGAAGAACTTGCAAGATTACAAAGCGACGCAACGATAAACGCAAACGACCTTTCTGCTTACACGACCCTTATGCTTAAGCAAAAGGCGGTAGAGGCAGTTAATCTCGAAGGCGTTGAAAACCTAACCGTTTACGAAAACATTTACTACACTACCGGCAGTAACACTAAAGAAATGACCGCAAAGGAAGCTTTGTATCAATTAGACGAGCTTATTTGCAGAGTTCAAGCAGGTTCCACGTTTACTTGGGGTACCGAAGCCGATAACGACAACACAACAAATTATGCAAAGGTTATGGACTTCGATAACACGGCATTCCAGTCGGTAAGAATCGTTGTTTTAAGAGAGTATTTGGAAAACGCAGGCGTTACTCTTCCCGAATATTTCGATGCAATCTTCTCTGAAATCGGATACGACGCTTTCTATACCTCTTATCAAGCAATTTACGAAACCGTTAGATTAACCGCAACTTATGCTAAAGACGGCAAGACCGTTGCAGATATGACGGATGAAGACAAAGCTTCTTTCGTAAAATATTGGGGCGGCGGTTACGATCTTTCTCAAGACGCATTCCTTAACTGGAACTGGAACTCCGGCAATAAGTTCGAAACCTATTATACCGAACGTGTTGCCGCAATCGCTTTACAATATTATCTCGAATCGGGCAACAAGGTCGAAGAAAGATTTATCGCACCCACTACGGTTGAGTGGAAGTATGGCGATCGTATGGCTGAATACGAATATAAGGGCGTTAAATATATTGCTCACGTATACGAAGACGAAGCGGAAGCACTTAATCGTACTTATGGCTCTTTAATAAAAGATTATTGGGACGCAACTCCGATTTATATTGATGCAGACGGCAATATCTGTACGGCTGATACCGAAGGTGCAACGATGCTTACCACATCTACCCCCGGCGTTACCAAGACCGATAGGGCAGATTGGGGCGAAAACTGTGCGGGCCTTGCAACAAAACAATATAAGACAGCCGACGGACAAATCGTTTATAAGAGATACGTTTGGTCTGCTTCCGGTTCTTACATTGACTACGACGCAACGGACTTTGTCGACGAATACAACCGCACGGTTGACCTTTCCGAAGAAGAAATAGCAAACATTACCGTAGTAGGCGTTGTTAAAGTATACAAATACTTTGACGAAATGGCGGCTTGGCTTAAACCTCAAGATTACGTAGTAAACGCTAACGGTTGGGGCGCAAAATACGTCGAATTATCTCAATCTGCCAAAAAAGTAATCGATATCTTCGAAAAAACTACTTTCAACGGTGCTTCTTTCGACGCTTTCGATGAAATGATGACCGAATACAACAAAATCAGCGAAGACGAAAAAGCCTTAATCGCTCAAACATATACTAATTTTAACGATACAGTAGAACTTTTAGACGGTCACAAAAACGCTTTGGAGGCGGTTGATTTAGAAGGCGTCAAAGACGTAACCGTTTACGAAAACATTTACTACACAACAGGCGCTAACACCAAAACGATGACGGCAAAGGACGCCTTGTATCAATTAAACAACCTCATTTGCAGAATCCAAGCGGGTACGACGTTTACTTGGGGCACCGAAGCCGATAACGACAACGCAACGTATCATACTACGGTAATGAACTTTGATAACACGGCATTCCAGTCTGTAAGAATCGTCGTTTTAAGACAGTATTTAGAAAACGCAGGCGTTACGCTTCCCGAATATTTCGATGCAATCTTTACCGAAATCGGATACGATAACTTCTATGACGCTTACGATTCCATTTATCAAACGGTAAAACTTGCCGTAACTTACGCTAAAGACGGCAAAACCGTAGCCGATATGACAGAGGAAGACAAAGCCGCTTTCGAAAAATATTGGGTTTCCGATTATGAAATCAACGCCACACTTAAATGGAACTGGAACGATCCTCAAGGCAAAAAATTCGAAGCTAACTATACCGAACGCGTTGCGGCAATCGCTTTACAATATTATCTCGAATCGGGTAGCAAAATCGAAGAAAGATTTATCGAGCCCACTACGGTTGAGTGGAAGTATGGTCAATTATTAGGACAGTATTCGTATAAGGACAATCTTTATTGGGCTTACATTTACGAAGATGAAGCTAAAGAAGACGGTCGTGTATTCGGCGCATTATCTCCCTTTACCGCAAAGGATGACTGCTTCTGGAAATACGCACCCGCATATATCGATGCAAACGGAAATATTTGCGATAAGGATGCGGAAGGGGCAACGATGCTTACGACTTCGATTGAAGGCGTTGAAAAAACAGAAATGGCAAACTGGGCTGAAAACTGTGCGGGTCTTGCGACAAAACAGTATAAGACAGCCGACGGACAAATCGTTTATAAGAGATACGTTTGGAGAAACGAAGCGAACGGCGGTTCCTACATCGACTACGACGCAACTGATTTTGTAGACGAATATAACCGTACTGTAACCCTTTCCGAAGAAGAACTTGCAAAAGTTACTATGGTAGGACCTGTTAAGGTTTATAAATACTTTGACGAAATGATTAAATGGCTCGAGCCGCAAGGTTACACCGCAAACTCTAACGGTTGGGGCGTTAAACCCGTAACTCTTACCGAAGACGGTCAAACTTTTGCTACTGAGTTTAAAAAGCTTCCCTCGCTTAGCAAATATAACTATGTCGGTTGGGCTACCGATAGCGAAGAAGACGCAGGCTATCTTATGAACGACGTTGCCGACTTTGCGGCAATTTATAATCAATATTATAAGTCGCTTGCTCAAAGCGATATCGACGGCTTGCAATATTTCATCGATATGACCGAATTCAATTTGTACCTCGACCTTATGAATAAGACCAACGGTTATTTTGCAGAAGGTTTTAAGGTAAACGCTAAGGAATACGGTTCTTCCACCGCATTCAAAGATTACACCGGCGAAGATATGTATGCCGAAATCGCATTCTATCTTAATAAGATTTTAGGCGGTGTTAAGTACGGTGGTAGTGAACCCGAAAATGACGATCCTACCGATCCTCGTACAAAACAATTAGACTCCGATAACAACTGGTTCCCTTCTTATCACGTACTTTACTTAAAGGCACGTTTAGAAGAAAACGGATACAAACTTCCTACCTATTTAACAAACCTTTTAGAAAAATGCGGTGAGGCCAACGGTTTTACGGAAGACTGGAATTATATCGACACCGTTCTTACTTTGGCGGCGGGTATCGAAAACGGTACAATAACTACGGTCGACGCAGAAGTTGCGGCTAAGGTTAACGCTTATATGGTAGGCAAAACGGCGTTTAAAGAAGGCGGTCTTAGTTGGAACTTTAATGCAAGTAATAGCGTAGATTTCCTTTATAGATCTAAAGCATACAAAGCATATTATGGCTTAGATAAAGATCTTTCCGTATACATTGCCGAAGTACAAAACTTCCTTGCCGAAAAAGCAAATGCGGAAGTTGACGGCATCGGTATTAAAGCAGAAGTTTCTGCACAGTAACTTAATATTCAACCGAGTTGTAAAATAATTATTGTCTAAAAACAACAAAGTTGAATTATTAACCTAAACAAAACGGGCGGAGTCATCCGCCCGTTAAATTTTTGTCTTATCGGTTAAAAAGCGATAGTTGTTATGACCGTTGAAATTACAAGTTGTTTTATTGAAAAAACAGTCGCTTTTTTCAAAAACCCCGCCTATAAGCCCGTTAACGGGCTTATAGGCGGGGTTATAATATGATTTGTTTCGATTAATTTTTGTATTAACAAAAATTATCCGTAACGATTCTTCGGCTTTTTAAATAGTTTATCCGTAGCGATGTTTCGTGCTTTATTACGGTAATTTTTACAAATAATTTCGCAAGGTTTTTTCGTTGCTTACAACTTATCTTGGGCAAGTTCGGCGGCTAAAAAGGGGGTAAAATAGAAGGGGAGCGTCAACAGTTTTTTATCCTCGTCGTAGCCGTAATTATTGCGGGAAATTTTTATTGCGTACTCGAACTTATTGTGGTTGGAAAATTTTTCGAGCGAATTAAGCGTGCCTCTGCCTTTTTTTACGTCGATAGGGTAAAACTTGTTGTCGGATTCTATTAAAAATTCCAATTCCGCCATAGTTTTGCCGCGCCAATAAAACAATTTATGACCTTTTGCAACCAACTCTCCCGCAACGAAGTTTTCATAAAAGATGCCCGACAGCATATTTTCTTTTCGGTTAGAAATAAACGACGCCGCATTAATTCCGCTTTGATATGAAAACATTCCGATATCGCCGAGATACAGCCTGAAGTTAGAGTCGTTTTCGGGAATAAGCGGCAAGGTTGCGTGCTCTTTTAATTGGTAGGACCTGTTAACGACGTGCGCGGCGGTAAGCCAAAATATCGCCGTCTGAAAATCCCTCGTTTTGCTGTTTTGCTCGATAAGCCCCGGCGAAAAGTTTTTAGATTCTTTATTTAGCTGTTTATAAATATTCGTAAACAGCGCGCGAGACCGCAAAACGGCTTCTCGGCTTGCTTGGTAAAGTTCCATATCGGCAAGGTAGTTGTCGTAAAGGGATTTTAAAATCTTGCGTGTTTCAAAAAGTTTGCCCGTCGAAAGGTATTCGTCGACGGCTTCGGGCATTCCGCCCACTAAAAGGTATTTGTCGACTTCGCTAAGCGCCATTTCGTGCACAGGGGCATCGAGCGGCGTTTTGTTTTCGAAAGCCCTTTTGACGGCTTCGTATAAAACTTCGTTGGAGTTAAGCAAATATTCGTCAAAAGTCATAGGGTAGACGGTAACCTGGTCGATTTTGCCTACGGGAAACAAAAATTTGCCTTCCGCACCGCTTCCGCGTTTGCGGACTTCGCGCTGAAGTTTGATTCTGACCATCGAGCCCGTTGCAATTACCGGGATTTCGGGAAAGTCTTGACAAAAATATTTCAGCGAAGATAAAATATTGGGGCATTCTTGAACCTCGTCGAATATAAGCAAGGTCTTATCGTTTATTTGTTTGCCCTTTTTTAAGGAAATAAATTCCGTTATCTTTTGCGGGTTAGCGGTGTTTTCGCAAAATTCGGCAATTTCGTCCTCTAATTTACAGTCGATATAGATAAAAGAATTCGGGTAGTAGGTTTTAGCAAAAAGGTTTTTGACAAGATAGGTTTTGCCGACCTGTCTTGCACCCCAAACGATTAATGGCTTTCTTTTTTTGCTGTTCATCCATTCTACTAATTCATAAGCGACGATTCGCTTCATTACGCTATTACCTCCTTTTTCGTAATAGTATTATAGCATAGTTTGCACCTTTTAGCAAGTTTTTTGAAGCATTAATTGCACCTTTTGGGTAGTTTTTTGAAGTGTTAATTGCACCTTTTCGGTAGTTTTTTGAAGTGTTAATTGCACCTTTTTGGCAGTTTCTTGCGCAAAAAACAAAAGAAAACGGCTATCCCTAAAAGTAGGGGATAGCCGTAAAATTACGTAAATATCGGTCTATAGGTTGATTATTTGCAAATATCCGCTTGACCTGCGCAACCTAAAACGTCTCTTAATTTATGACGAACGAGTTCTTTAATGTTAGCGCGTGCGGGTTTTAAATATTCTCTCGGGTCAAATTTAGAAGGTTGATCGTTGAAGAATTTACGGATAGTACCCGTCATAGCCAAACGAAGGTCGGAGTCGATATTGATCTTGCAAACGGAAAGTTTAGCCGCTTCGCGAAGTTGTTCTTCGGGAACGCCTATTGCGTTGGGCATCTTACCGCCGTTTTCGTTAATCATCTTAACGTAGTCTTGGGGTACCGACGAGGAGCCGTGCAAAACGATGGGGAAGTTAGGAAGCTTTTTGGAAACTTCTTCCAAAATATCGAATCT
>CAYNLN010000043.1:0-6677 GCA_964398065.1 uncultured Christensenella sp.
AAAAGACGGGTGCTAAAAAGCATCTGTCTTTTTTTTGGCTGGGGATGAGAGATTCGAACTCCCGGATGACGGAGTCAGAGTCCGTAGCCTTACCGCTTGGCGAATCCCCAATATTCGATTGCGTAAGTTATGATATCAAATTTTTACAAAAAAAACAAGTGTTTTGATATGCGTTTGCTTAATTTTAGCAAAAATGTAAAATTTTCGCTTTACGAAAATATACACCATAGAAAGTAAATCTTTTACAGTTCGGCAAAATCCTTGCAAGTTGTCGTTTTGCCGCAAAATCAATTGTTTTTACGCTACCTTGTACGTAATGCGAGAAGTTTTTGCTCGAAAAAACAAAACAAAAACCCCTCGTTTAGGTACTTTTGCCAACAAATGTCGTTTCGCAAATTTTACAAAATGTCAATTTTGCGAAACAAGCCATCTTGCTATGTCTATAATTTTAACACCTTCAATCTGGCTTTCGGGATGTTTCGTGCGTGCGATAATCATCTTCGGATATGCGTCTTTTATCGCAAGTAAAGGCGCAACTTCTCGATTCAAAGTTTCTTCCCTGCTTATATCGTCGGAAACTTGAATATACGTCTTGGTTCCGTTCTTAACGGCAACAAAATCCACTTCCTTTTCGCCGAGTTGTCCTACGTATACTTCGTAACCGCGCCGCAACAATTCGATGGCTACGATGTTTTCATATAAATGCCCGTAGTCTGCGTTTTTCGTGCCTATAATCGCATAACGGAAGGAAAGGTCGGCAAGGTAATATTTTTTATCGGATTCTAAATAACGTTTTCCTTTTATATCATATCTCTTAAACGGATAAAACAGAAAGCTACGGCACAGATAATCTATATACGTGCCACAGGTTTTATCATTTGTTTTATAAGTATTGGAAGTAAGTGCGTTCGCGACATTTCTTATAGAAGTTTTATTGCCGATATTATCCATAAGGAAATCTACAATCATATTCAGCAAATCTTCGTTTTCGATTTTAAATTTCGTTACGATATCTTTTGTTATCGTCGTGCGTACAATCCCTGCCAAATACTTTTTCGCGTCGGTGGGGTTCTTGTAAAGATAAGAACCTGACATACCGCCGGCGGAAAGGTATTTATCAAATGCAACGTCTATATCGCTTTGCGGATAATATAAAAGATATTCCGCAAAAGAAAACGGAAATAAGCTGATTTCAAATACGCGACCGCCAAAGAGCGTAGCCAAATCGCTCGACAATAAAAAGGCGTTAGAACCCGTCAAGAAAATATTGAAGCGTTCTTCTTCATATAAGCTGTTGATTATCGTTTCAAAGCCCTTACAAAGCTGTACTTCGTCTATGAAAAGGAAATTTTCTTTTCCGTCGATATAGCGTGCGTTAATATACTTATATAATGCGTCGGCGTTTTTAAGAGTTTCAAATTCTTTTAAATTTAATTTTATGCGTACAACGTTATTGTTTTCGGACTGAGTTTGCACGTAGTTAACGAAAGCGTCCAAGAGTTTCGATTTACCCGAACGACGAATACCCGTTATAACTTTTATATCGGGGGCGTTCATAACATCTATTAATTGTTGCAAATAAAATCTTCTTTCGATAAGTTTCATATCATCACCTTAAAAACATTATAATGCGTTTCGCAAATTTTGTCAAATCGAAAAAATGCGAAACGAAATGTTTTTTATTCGCTAATGAAGTTTTAGGGCTGAGGAAAGATAATTATTCGGTGTTTTACAAAATTTTTACAATAAATGTAAAAATACGATATGACCCTTGACAAGGGGAATGAAAGTGTGCTAAAATGAAAATGCGATTTAACTAAATACTATTCTTGGCAAAGTATACTTCTCGGGGTAGAAGTGTACCTTTTCGCATTACATAAAATAAATCTTTGTCAAGAGTATTTATTGTAGTTAAGTCGCAACAAAGCGGAAAGCACTTTTATCGACGCCGTCTGCTTTGCAGCGGCGTTTTTTGTTTTTCTTTAATCGAATTAAACGGTTAATTACGGGAACGACAAAAATAAAGCGTCTTTCGGCAAAAATAAACCTAAAAGGAGAATTATTATGAAAACAAAACGCGCAATTTTTGTTCTTTTGACGGTTGTAATTGCGGCAATGCTACTGTCGGCATGCGTAACGTCATCCGTTAAATTCGAACTTTACTTCCGTGTGGACGGTATGATTTATTCAACCATAAGCACGACAGGGCACGAAACCATTGCCGTACCTAAAGACCCCGTTAAGGAAGGTTATGACTTCGACGGCTGGTATTGGGACGACGGCGTATGGGAAAAACCTTTTACGGCTAACTCTTTATTGGAAGCCCCTGTATCGAGCAATATGTCGGTATATGCTAAGTTTACCAAAAAGACGGATAAACCGGTAGATCCTGTAGACCCGGTTGACCCGGTAGACCCCGTTGACCCGGTTGATCCTGTCGATCCTATTACGCCGGTAGACCCCGTCGTAGAAACGGCGAACTACACGGTTGAATACTATCTTGAAAACGTGGCGGACGCTAATTACACGCTAAAGGAAACGGTAACGAAAAGCGGTACTGTAGGGGATAACGCGACAGCCGAAATTAAGGAATACGAACATTTTACCGCAACCGAGGAAGAAGTTCAAGGCACGATCGAAAAGGGCGGCACGCTCCTTTTAAAGGTATATTATACCCGCGATACGTACACCGTAACCTTTAGCGGTAACGGCGGCACTTTAACAAGCGGCGCGGAAGTACAAACGGTAAAATATCTTGCTTCCGCAAAAGCGCCCACGTACGAAAAGTACGGGTATGAATTTTTAGGCTTCGACGTAAGTTTTACGGAAGTTGCAACCGACTTAACCGTCACTGCGCAGTGGGGAGATATTAAAAAACAAAACTATGATATGTCTTCCGTTAAGTTTGAAAACGATACGGTAACTTACGACGGCAAAACTCATTCGATCGAGATAAGCGGCAATCTTCCCGACGGCGTAACGGTAAGCTATGAAGGCAACGGTCAAATAAATGCGGGTACATATACGATAACGGCAAAGTTTACGGGCGATACCGTATATTACAATGCGATTCCCGACAAAAAAGCAACTTTGACCATAGAAAAAGCGACATTGGATTTATCCGATGAAATTTTTATGGATAAAAGCGTTGTGTATGACGGCAAAGAACATACTTTAATTTCCTACGATTTACCTGAAGAAGTTGATGTTGATAAAGTCGTGTATGATTATTATTTTGCCGGTACTAAAGTTGATTATGCTAAAGACGTAGGCGAGTATACCGTAATACGAAAAATCACTTTATCCGACAATTATTACAAGGTTTCGAACAAGAGTGCAACTTTGACTATCAAGCAAGCGACTTACGATATGTCTTCCGTTAAATTCGAAGACTATACTTTAACGTATGACGGCAACAAGCATTCGATAGAGATAAGCGGAAATCTTCCCGAGGGCGTAACGGTACGCTACGAAGGCAACGGCAAGGCTGCCGCGGGCGAGCATATAGTAACGGCAAAATTTGCTGGCGATGAACATAACTACAAGGCTATAGACGATAAAACGGCTGTTTTAATCATTGAAAAAGCAACCTTAAACGCGCCGAGCATTATCGGTGAAGTCGAATACGATACGGTAAAATGGAATATAGTTGACAACGCTAACGGGTACAAGGTAATCGTAAAACACGATTATTCTACCGAAACGTATTCTACCGCGGCGCTGTTATCGGCGGTTAAAGATATGGCCGGCAATTTTATTTCAAATTACGGAGAAATACAAGAAGTTAGAGTCAAAGCCTTAGGCGACGATAACTTTAACGATTCCGACTGGACTATTATAGAAAGCGATTATTTTTATGTGCCTGAAAGTAGTGATGTCGAAACCGCAAAAGAGTTAACGGATTGCGGAATCGGTTACGGATTTAATGTTATCGAGGATGAGTATTTAGACAGAACCAAATCTTCCAACAAATCTATTTTTAACGTTAAAAAGTTATTAACTATTTGTACGTATGCGCAAGTTCCGCATCAAGACACTGTTGCGGAAACATATACTTATTCAACTATCGACGAATTCACGTCGAAAACAAGTTTAAACGTTTCGACTGAGCTTGAAATGGGGTGTGTACTACTCGGTAGTTTAAAGATGCAGTTTGGTCTTGACGCATCGTTTAGTTACAATTCATACTCATATAATAATGCTCTTATCTTTGAAGCCACGGTAAAAGTCGGTACGTGTGAGTTAAAAAATATAAGCAGTGTTGAAATGCTAAGTCATTGCTTCTCCTTTGATTTTCTACAAGACGTTAATAAGGAAAGTGTTAACACTAAAGGTATGACCGATGAGCAACTTTATGAATATCTTTACGATGTTTATGGCACGCATGCGATATTAGGCGTTCAAGTCGGCGGAAAATATACGGCTAAGTACACCGTGTCTACTAATAAAAAAGATATAGCCGAAAATGTAAAAGCCAGTTTTAGCGCGGCAACCGGCGGGGACGGTCCTTTGGATCAAGTTATACAAAAAAATTGGTCCGTTGCGGTTAGTACAGAGAACGAACAGCAATGGAAAAACGAAGAAACCGTAACAAGTTTTAAGGTGCACGCTATTGGTGGCGGGGGTGCTGCTACTACGTCGATTGAAAACCTTAACGATGCTGTGAATACGTGGTCAGAAACTGTAACAAGCGGCACAAATTCAGCGATGGGCTTTACCGAGAACGGTGCGGTATCAATGGTTTCATTGATAAATTTCATAGATACAAAACTTGCCGTAGGGTACGAAGATTATATCGATCAGCGCACAGACGCTACATATCTCGAATTGTTCGGAAAGTACAATAAATCGGCAACGCTACCCGTATCTATGGAAAGCGAAACCGATGGCGAAAACGTTAAAAACGTTTTAACGATAGATTTGTCTAAATACCAAAAAACGGGCACACTTGAAAACGCAACGTATCCGTCGTTTGAAGACGGCGTATTCACCGTTTATCCCGTAATGTTTGCAAAAAACGTTGACGTAATCAAGATTAAAGGCGACTATCAAAATCAAAAAACGCTTATTAACGGGTTTACGTTAAAGTTGTCCGACACTTGGACAAATAGCACAGGCGTTAGCGTTATAGTTGACAATCTCGGTGTCGTAACTGCAGGCAATAACGGATTTATAGATTTATCCGAAGCGCCTAACGTAAAAGTTAACTTAGAATATTGCGGTACGAACATGATTCAAGCACCTGGCGACAGCGGAGCGGCTGCGCTTAGCGTAAACGATTTAACTGTTACGTCAAAGAGTGTCGATGACATGCTGACGATCAAGGGCGGAAATGGCGCAAACGGGGGAAACGGGAAAAATGTGACAATAGCCGACGAGGACTATTCAAAAAAACCAGGAAACGGTGCTAATGGTTCCAACGGCGGTTGTGCAATAATCAGCGAAAAATTAACACTTGATTCCGCCGGAACTATAATGCTTGTTGGTGGCAATGGTGGCAATGGTGGCAATGGAGGCAATGTTAAAGGTACATCAAACAGCGAGAAGCAACCAAAATTACCCGCAGGCGGAAACGGCGGCAATGGAGGCAATGGCGGTATCCCAGTTGAATTAGCATCTTTGACCATTATTAATTACGGTAAAATTGTTTTACAGTATGGAAACGGGGGAAACGGCGGGAACGGTGGAAACGGCGGTGATGCATATGAAACAACCGACGTTAAGCCCGATAATGGTGGAAACGGCGGAAACGGTGGAAACGGCGGAAACGGATATATAGCCGGTAATGGCGGAGATGGTGGAAACGGAGGACATTCATTTGGTGCCAAGGGAACTTGGGGTACACAATATTATGGTACTTCAGGCGATGCCGGTAATGGTGGAGATGGTGGTAATTCAATTTCAATAATTCTATTCCAAGATTCCATTCTAATCAAAACAGTTGGACAAGTTGGTCGAGGTGGTGAAAAAGGCGACGTAGGTACAACAGATTATAACCCCGGTGCTTGCTTAGGATATTCAGGCAAAGAGGGCAGCGATGGTGAAGACGGCAAAGATGACAACAGTTATTTTGATGATTTTGACAGACTATTTATAGATAATCAAGAAAAAATCATAGAGGATAATAAGAATTACCTTGCTTGAATTGATTTATTTACCACCCATGGTAATTTTTAACAAGTCAATTCATACAAATGACAAACGAAAGATTTACAATTTTAGAATCAAAATCTAAGGCTATAAGCCGATTATCTGGCGTTTTGCGGGGTTTTTCCGCAAAACGCCCTTTATGTTTTTTGGGCATTTGGCAGCTTGAGATAGAAAGGCTCTCCCTTGGGAGAGCTCCCACGAAGTGGGTGAGAGGGTTTAAATTTGATTTGTACTCGCACTATGTAAAACCCTCTCCGCCTCTACGAGGCACCTCCCCCAAGTGGGAGGCTAAAAAGGAATTTGTAAATTATAGAAACGACCTCTCCGTCGCGACAAGCGAGCCACCTCTCCTGTCGCAGGCGAGGCAAATAAGGAATTGTAAATTATAGAAACAATCCCTCACCGTCTACGACGGAGCTCCCTTTACACAAAGGAGCCTAAAGAGGATTTGCAAAAATTGATATATTACTTGCCTTCCCCGTGAGGGGAGGCAAAAGCGGAATTGCAAAAATTGAATCGACCTCTCC
>CAYNLN010000044.1:0-5479 GCA_964398065.1 uncultured Christensenella sp.
TGAATTTAAAAAATTGCTTGTGAAATATTATGAGGGCGAAGATATATCAATAATTGCAGAATTTTTGAAAAAGAATTGTTGGAAGACAATTAATTCATAAAGTATTTGAGATTGATAAATATTTGTGATATACTTAAAGTATCAAAAAATTGATGTGCATTTATGCTTGGTATTATTGACAATCGTTGTTGAAAGATGATTATTGTAGGGGTGTCGTTTGCATTAAAATACTTCGACAAACACAAAGGTTTTCGGCGCGGATTTTTCCGTGCCGAAAACCTTTTTATGAAAAAATAAAGAGGAAACCTAAGCGGGCGGGCAGTCGGCTTGTAACAGATGGTTTGTTTGTTCATTTGCAAAATTTGCAAAAATAGTCTCAAATTTTATCACGGTTGACTTGCTTTCCTTTTTTGAATATGCTACAATAATCATGCGGCCCGCCGTTTACAGCCGCTTTAACAAAGAATGGACTTCCAAGAAGTCTGCTAAACCAGTACTTTGAGCATTGCAATAGAAGTATAGCGGAACGGAACCGTACGATTTCGTGCGGTTGCACCACCCCTTGAAGAGTCTTGTTTCGGTGCAACTCCGTAACAAGGGAACATGGCATAGAGCCGATAATTAATATTTTGCTCGATTCGTAAAGACAGGCTGCTTTTTACCGCGCAGCCTGTCTTTATATGTAAAAATGTTTAATAACCGACCTATAGGCGGACTTTTTGGACAGAAAGTGCGATTTTTTCGATAAAAAAATAGCATATCGGCACATTTTAACGTTAGTAGTGTTTCGCTGTAATTGCCTAAAACAAAAAAATATATCTAATAAAAAACATCGATGTTTCAGACGAATTTGATTCGATGACAGGGGACTTGTTAAAATATTGCTCACCAAAAACCGAAAAAGTTGCTCACTAAAACGCGAAAAAGTTGCTCACCAAAAACCGAAAATATTGCTCACTTGTGTTGACAAACGCCGTCAGGTATGTTATAATCATACCAAAATAGGTGGCGGACTATGGGTATAATAACAAAAAAAAGCGACTACAAAAGAAGGGTTATAGATATTACAATCGAAAGATACTTAAAGGTAAGCGGCGCAATATGTATAGAAGGACCGAAATGGTGCGGAAAAACTTGGACGTCCGCCTTCCATTCCAACAGTGAATTTTTGGTAGGGGACCCCGCAAACAACTTTTCCAATCGACAACTTGCCGCATTAAATCCGTCCTTGGTTTTGCAGGGAGAAACGCCGCGCATGATCGATGAGTGGCAAGAGGTCCCGCCTATTTGGGACGCTACGCGTGCAGAGGTTGACAAGCGTCATAAAAAAGGTCAAATTATATTGACGGGTTCGTCGACCCCGAAAACAAAGGGTATTATGCATAGCGGTTCCGGTAGAATCGTTCGCCTTAGGATGAATACAATGTCTTTATACGAATCCGGCGATTCTTCGGGAAAGGTAAGTTTAGAAGACATCTGTAACGGCAAATTGCAAATGCAGCTATTAGATGAAGTTCCGCTGGAAAAATTAGCGACTTGCATTGTCCGAGGGGGCTGGCCCGAAAATATTTCCGTGGACGATAAAAGCGCCCATTTGATGCCGAGGGCGTACATGGAAAACATTATAAACGAAGATTTAAACGGGCTGGACGACGGCGTGGAATACGACAGACACAAAACTGCGTTACTGCTTAGGTCTCTTGCCAGAAACGAATCTACTACCGTGTCGGATTTGTCGTTGCTAAAAGATATCATAGCACAAGATAACGAGTCGATGAGCAGAAACACCGTCGCGAAATATCTCGAGGCTTTGAATAGGTTGTTCATTTTTAACAATCAAACTCCGTTTTCGCCTAATCTTCGTTCTTCTTTGCGGGTAAAACAATCTGAAAAAAGGCATTTTTCCGATCCGGCAATGGCTTGTGCGTTGCTAAATATTACACCAAACAAGTTACTTCAAGATTTGAATGCTTTCGGTTTTTTATTCGAAGCGTTAGCAGAGCGAGACCTATCTATATACGCTCAATCGTTCGGCGGCAAACTGTTCCATTATCAAGACTATAAAAATAACGAAATCGACGCGGTGATAGAACTCGAAAACGGCGATTGGTGTGCTTTCGAGATTAAACTCGGGGCAAAGAAAATCGACGAAGGAGCGGAAAACTTAATTAAGGTTTGTAAAGCTATCGAAGATAACGGCGGCAAACCGCCTAAAATCAAATGCGTCATTTGCGGGTTATCGAATGCGGCGTACCAAAGGGAGGACGGCGTATACGTCGTTCCGATTACGGCGCTGAAAAATTAGCAATAAAATATTGCTCACTAAAAACCGAAAAAGTTGCTCAGCAAAAAGCGAAAAAATTGCTCACTTGAAAACCGAAGCTTTTTTCGAGCGGTTTTTACGAAATGATTTTTTGTAATTACGATTACCCGAAATATAGCTGTTCAAAAAGCACGTCTGTAAAACGTAGGCGTGCTTTTTGCGTTGCGCGGAAAACTCTATTTTTTAGGCGCGGCGGGCGAGAATAAAGCGGCGAGAACAATTAAAAATAAAACTTTTTTTCCGCATTCGTCTACTAATTTTGTCGGTGAAATATTTACATTGACAAAACGTACTTTTTCGCGGGCAAAATGCGATTACAAAAAATTCGACGAATGTTAATATTTAGATAAAAAACAGTTGCAAGACAGAGGCTTTTTACGATATAATGTAATTGACCGATTAGAAAGTACGCGAGGGTAATATCTCGTAGTCAACTAAAATATTTTCGCAGCGATTAATAACGCTTGACGTAATTATACGAAGCAACCGTATATCGGCTTAATTACGCACAGGTAGACCGCTGTACAAATATAATAAAATAAAAAAAAGGTGCATTATGTTAAAAAGCAAGAAGTTTCGTTTGATTTTAGTATCGGTGCTATCAGTCATAATATTAGCGGCCACGACCACTTTTATTATAGTGCTTAATCGTAACGACACCCCGGAAGACGAAGTTTACGTAACACTGTCTTTCGACACCAACGGCGGAAGCTCCGTCTCGCCGTTAACAGTGAAAAAAGGCGAATCGGTAAAGGATTTGCCGCAAACTTTTTTAGCCGGTTCTTCGTTTATAGGCTGGTTTTCCCAAAAAGATTTGAGTGAAGAATTCTTTGCGGGTACGACACTTTTCGAAGACACTACCGTTTACGCGGGCTTTGTTTTATCGGATAACGAATTAAACGAGACTACGCAAACGGAATATTACGAACAAGATTGCGATAAGGATATCGCAGTTAAATTCGTAAGCGACACGAATTACACAGAAGACGATTTCCTTAAATCCTTAGAAATCGAAGCCGTCAGCGGGGAATTGCCCGAAAGTTTTTCCGTGCAAAAAGACGGGAACGAATATACTTTGACGGCAACTGGCGGGTGGAACGAAGGAAGATTATATAAAATATCCGTCCCGAGCGATATTCGTTTTAAAGATTTAGGCGACGATATCGAAGAATTTACTTTCAGAATAGACAGAGAAGCAAAAGAAGACGTAGAATTAAAAAAAGGTATTCATTACGTTACGTATGCCGAACTTCACGCATACAACGACGACAACGAAGATTGTTATCAATTGGCTTTCAAAGTTAAAAGTAAAAGCGACGACAAATTTGCCAAGTTCGAAAGCGGCGATATAATCTGTCTCGGCGAAACAGCAGAATACGACGGTGCGACTTCCTTATTCGTAAAAGTTTCCGACATTACTACGTATACGCAAGAAGAACCGGAGCAAACGGTCGACGAGGAAACTGAAGAAGTTACGGAAGAACTCGTCGAATACACCTATTACTATATGACCGCCGTCAATCCGGAATTGGAAGAAGTGTACGATTTAGTCGACGTAAAGTTCGACATGAAAATACCGACAGACGACATTATAGACCAAATCGACGAGGAAGCATTAATGAATGCCGTTTACGAAAGCGGCGCTTTCGATAAAGTAACCACCATGGTTGCAACTATGTTGGCGGAAAGCGATTCCATACAAACGGCGTTAGCGGAAAGCGAGACCGTATCGCTCGGGGACAGTACTTCTCAGTCGACGAGTAACGCTCCCGAATTTACAAGAAACGCTTACGTAGTTGACGGAACTTTAAAAAACATCATTAAATTTGACATTGCTAAAGACGCAAAAGTCGCTATCGGCCTCGGTAAAGGCTATAATCCCAACTTCAGCGCCAACCATTCCGCAGAGGATTTCGTTGTTTTAAAAGTTACGTTTAATTACGAGGCGACCATAAAAGATAAGATAAAAATTAAAGTAGATTTCACTTTAACCGAATACGTCGGGATTTCTTTGCAAGGCTGCATGGATTACGAATGGGAACTTTTCGGCGACGATAAGTGGCTGTATTTCGACTATGCGCTCAATATTTACTCGCAAACGGATATCGATATGACGATACTGTTTTGTTCGGTAAACGACGAAGACGAAGAATACCGCGATATTTCGCAAGAAATCAAGGATAAATTAAGCCAAGATGACGACGGCGATCCTAACAATTTAGTACAGCAGTTGCAAGAAATGCTCGACTCCGAAAGCGGCGATATCGAACTGTTTAGAACCAACATTTTACATATCGACCAAAAAATAATACCGCTTATTCCCGTTATGCAAGTCAACATTGATTTCGACTTTGTCGTTAAAATGAACTTTGCGGCGGGACTTTCGACGGATATTTCCATTTTAGAAGCAACTCAAGTCGGCGTTACGGGCGACACGAGAAAAGACTACATAAAGTCGTATAAAAACGAACTCTGGGGCGGAAACAGATACTCCATAGAACTTACCGCTTGCGGGTACGTCGGGGTAAAAGCCGGTTTCGAAGGCGGCTTGACCGTTTCCTTCTGCGGCTTGTCAAAACTCGGCAAAGTCGGCGTCTTTGTTTTCGTCGGTCCTTACGTCGATCTATACGGGTTTGCGCAGTTAACCCTTGTAAAAGACAGAGGTAACGCAACGGCGTCACTTATCGGCGGCTACTACATAGAAATCGGTATCAACTTAGAGATTACTTTGGAGGCGCGCTCCGATTTATTCAAGGTAAAAGTCGGCGTTACGCTTGTCGACGTTAAATGGCCCTTGGTTTCCTTCGGCAACAAAGACGTGTTGATTTCGGTAGAGGGCTCTAACTTAGAAGACGTATTTATCGCAGGCGAAGCTGGGGACCTCGATCCGGGTAGCTTTAATACGACAACGCTGTCCATAAACAGTTTGTCACCGCTTAAAGGACGATACATAGATATCACTACGGGTAAGGTTTCGCTAAAGGACGTTTCGTGGGATAAGATTCATCTGTCTTTCGACAGCAAAAAATTCAGTTTCGACCCGAACACGAGAATAATTACATATAAAAACGGTGACTATCCGTGGCCCGCAAGCGTGGAATGCAACGTTTACTATTATTACACGGGCTCGTGCCTACAATTTAACTTGTCTTCGGC
>CAYNLN010000045.1:0-5424 GCA_964398065.1 uncultured Christensenella sp.
AAAGCAAAAGCAAATTCTATAGAGAAAGCAAAAGCAAATTCTATAGAGAAAGCAAAAGCAAATTCTAAAGACAAAGCGAAAGCAAATTCTATAGAAAAAGCGAAAGCAAATTCTATAGAAAAAGCGAAAGCAAATTCTAAAGACAAAAGAGAAGACAAACTTAATACGCTGCAAAAAAGCGGGCGCTTATTCGGCGGCAAGGGCGACGCTAAGTCTAATGCGGAAACAAAAGGCTTTAGTAGCGTAATGTTTACGCCGCTTATCGCGATATTGACGCTTGTGTTTTTTACCGCACTTACTTTAGGGCTCACAATGTCGAGGTACGTTGTCGAAGAAAACGCGCCATATTCGGGCGACGACCCTGAAAATCCGCAAGAATACATCGACTATACGGTAAACACGGTATTCCAAGTAAAAAGTCAAGACGAACTTTTTGCGGCGATAAACCAAGGTTACACCTACGTACAGTTGGATAAGGAAATCGAAAACCCGCTTATTGTTACGCAGGCGGCAAAAAACCTCAACAGCGACCTTATTTTGGACCTTAACGGCATCGAAATACAGCGTAACGGCTACGACCCGGTATTAAACATTCAAGAGGGCGTAAGGCTTACCGTCGTCGATACTTCGACGGAGCAAACGGGCGGGCTGTATAACCCTGTAGGCTCGGTTTTCAACATAAACGGCGGCACCCTTACGATAGTAACCGGGAAGTTCGAAAGCGGACCGAGATATTCGGAATATTATTCCTACAACAACGGCGTTCTTAATAACAGCGAAGGTAGCAAAACAAAGCGTACGTTGGTCGAAAACGACGCCCAAAACGTACTTTACAAAGGAAAAAACGATACAACCGAAACTACCAAAACGGCGCCGATAATCAAATCCTACCCGACAAAGACGGGCGAAATCGAATATAACCACGGCAACCTTTACTTTGACGAAGGGGTTAAACGCGGCGAAATCGAAATTTCACCCGACACGTATTGCTACTATCGTACAAGCGAGGACAGCGCCGCCGGCACAACCGACGTGTCGCAAGCCGACTGGTCGTACACATACTTTGTCGAGAAAGACAGTTACGACTATGCGGGCATCGACAATACGTATGAAAACAACGCAAACTACGTCAAAATAACAATTTACGGTTACGAAAACACTATAAAGCAAGCGACCGAAAAGAGCGATTTTAAAGACTACTATGCGGCAATTCAAATGCAAAGCGGAACGCTCGAGGTTCAACAAGGCAAGTTCCATCAATATTTCGGCGTCGATAAGACTGCGTGCGTTAACTCCTTAGGCGGAACGATTACCGTAAAGGAAGCTCAGTTTTCCGCACGTGTACCCGACGCGGAAAATTATAAAGCGAATAACGTCGACGTAAAAGAATCCGACACCAACGCTTTTAACAGCGATTACTTTACAAACTTTAAGTGGAGCGATAATCGTGCGGCTACGGACGACTATAACGCGCAAGTAGGCGCTTATGACGGAAGCCGCGCTAAAGCGGGCGAAAGTTATTGCGTTTTAAACAGCGGCACGGCAACGGTTAAGATCGGAACGGGCAAACTGTATTCCACAAACAATAACATTATAGCGATGCAAGGCGGCAAATTAACCGCACTCGGCGGCGATTTTTATAAAAAACTCGTTTTCCCGTCCGAAGCGACTAAACTTAGTAGCGACAAGCTTTCGGCTATCAGAATGCAAAGCGGCGCTTTAGAGGTCGCAAACGCAAACTGTACGGTTACGGGCGATAAAACGACGGGCGTAAATATGGATAAGGGCGACCTGACCGTATCTAAATGTAATTTTACCATCGACGGCGAAAGCGTTACGGGGCTACAAATTACAAACGGCGATTTAGCCGTTGCCGATACGGATTTCGCAATAAGCGGCAACGGTGCGGGCGTTGACAATAAAACCATAGGGGTTAAAATCGGCGGCGGCAATTTGTCGTTAGACGACAGCAATTTTATAATATCGGGCGATTTTTCTGACGGCGTTTATTCTACTATAGATACGGAAAACGGTCTTAATATCAGCCATACGTCCTTTAAAATCGAGGGCGATAACGCAACGGGGATATATTCCGAAAAAGGTAGGGTTAACCTTAACCCGTCGAAATCCGAAACGGAAAAATCTTCGATACAAATAGACGGCGAAAGCGCAATCGGTATATCGGTCGGCACGGGCGGCTCGGTCGAGTCGTATTATTACTCGATCGATATATCGGGGAAAGAATCCTTCGGTATATATTCCGTGGCGGGGCTTATCGATTTTATAAACGGCGATATAGAATTAACAAGCGACAATGCGTGTTCGGGTATTTACGCCGCTTCGGATAAGGAAAAGTTATCCGTAAAGGTCGAAAACGCCAACATTTACGTCGGCGGTACCGTAAACGCTACCGACGGGGTTAACTTTAACTCAACCGATAAAACGGGCGAAACCGTACAAGCGTCGATAGGAATATTCCTATCGGCAAAAGGGACAAGCGGCGACGATTCTTTAGACAACGCGATTTCCTTAAACAATGTTGAAGTTTACTGCTATGAGGTAGGCGTCGTGTCTAACGGCGGTAAGATAACCTTTGACGGCAATGGTAAAATACAAACGCACAAAGCCTCCGCCGTTGCGACGAGAGACGGCGACGTCGAGTTTAAGGAAACAAGTAGTTATGTCGTTACGTCGCAAAATACCATTGCGTCAAACGATGCTACCGCAAACGCGTATCGAAACGTTTATAATATGACTTTGCCCGTGTACGATTCCGATAAAAAGGATTACGTCGCGACGGAATACGTCAACACCGACGGCATTTACGTAAACGGCGGCTCGTTTACTTCGAGCGGTAATCTTACGCTTACTCATACGGGATTACAAAACTCTCCGAACGACCCTAACGGAAACACCTATAACTATAACTCCTTAGTGGTAACAAGTTACGCCGTGCGCGTTTTGGGCGGCGACGTTATTATTAAAAAAGGTAAAATAACCTCCGAGTCCGGCGGCGGCGTGTATGCGGGTACTTCGGCAAATTCGGAAACCGCTAAAAGCGGTAACGTTACTTTGGGCGACGAAAATACAGCATTAGAAGACATAACCGTTAAAACGACTGGGAAGGTGATAGGAGCCGAATATTATGAGGCTATAGTAATAAATGCCGGAAGTTGGCAGAGTAAAAAAAGCATAACAGGCGGACATGCGATAGAGGTAAACGGCGGCGATATTAAAGTTTACAACGGCACGTACGAAGCCGCTTTCGGCAACGGCGTTTACGCAACGGGCGGTGGAAATATTACCGTCTATGACGGAACGTTTGACGGACAGATGACGGGCGTTACGGGAAAAACGGGACCTTCCGCATATTACGGGTTAAAAGTAATAGGCGGCGCATCAGTGAAAATTTATGGTGGCACGTATAGCGGAGGCAACGGCGGAGCTTTCGTTACGGGCGTAACCGAAGTATCTATAAGTAACGGTACGCCTACTATTGATAAATACGGTACGGCAAAGGTGTTGATTTATAAAGGTAAGTTTAGATCGGCGGGAGAGGATGCTTTTAACGTGTATGATTCCGCAAACGTTGTTTTCGGTGCTTATACAGAGGCTGAAATTGATAAATTAGGAACTGATTTTAATCCTTTAGATGCTATAGAGGTTATAGGGAAAACAGCTTCGATAGCAATTAACCCGATTACGCAAGGTAAGTCTGCAAGTATATATTCTACGGTGTACGTTTACTACGGTTATTATACTATATCTTATAAGGAATTATCTTCAACTTTCGAAGTATATAATATACATACAACCCCGCAATATACTTCGATTGTCAGCGGATATTTTACCGACATGGAGAATACTGAAGAACTTAAATACTACAGTGCAGCATAGTAAAAGTAAAGACGTTTTCGTTAATACAACTATATTTTTGACTTCCTTTTTACGAGTAGTTTGAGTAACGAATAGGCGTCCCTTGAAGAAACAATGGAAGTTATCGCATAGCGACTGAAGGGATTTGAAGTTATTTAGCCCTCGTAGTTATTCAAGGTGACAAATCAACTAAGAGTAAACTCAAACCGCTTATCCCTTTCGGCTCTACGAGCCACTTCCCCTTGAGCAACAAGGGGCAGCTTGAGATAGAAAAGGCTCTCCTTCAGATAAGGAGAGCTCCCGCGCAGCGGGTGAGAGGTCGAAAATAAATTGAACAACTCGACTAAAGTAAATTTACCCCTCTCCGCCTCTACGAGGCACCTCTCCTAGGTGAGAGGCTAATGCGGAATTGCGAATTATAGAATAACGCCGAACGTGTCGTTCGGCTACACCTCATCACCGACTACGTCGGAGCCTCCCCTCAAGGGGAAGCCGAGAGGATCCCCTTTACACAAAGGAGCCTTTTTTACCCCTCTCCGCCTCTACGAGGCACCTCCCCCAAGTGGGAGGCGAATGCGGATTGAAAAATTATAGAAGACAATCCTCCCGTCTTGACTACGTCAAGCCACCCTCCTTTACACAAAGAGGGCAAATGAGGATTTGAGAATTATAGGAAACAATCCCTCAGGCACTACGTGCCAGCTCCCTTACTAAAGGAGCCGAAGAGGATTTGAGAATTATAGAAACGACCTCTCAGTCGCTAAAGCGACAGCTCTCCTTATCGAAGGAGAGCCTTCGCCCTTTACACAAAGGAGCCGAATGAGGATTTGCAAATTATATAAAAATCACCGACGAAAGGAAATTTCGTCGGTGATTTTTTTGTGTAAAAAAGTATGATAATCGACCTATAGGCGGACTTTTTAGGCGATTTGCGTTGATAAACAGTTAAAAGTAAACTCAAGCATCTTATTGGGTTATTGGGGGTGTTTTTTTGTGTAAAAAAGTATGATAATCGACCTATAGGCGGACTTTTTAGGCGATTTGCGTAATAAACAGTTAAAAGTAAACTCAAACATCTTATCCCTTCCGTCGACGTTCGTCGACACCTTGCTAAGCCGCACACGGCAATCCTTTTGTCGCTAAAGCGACATTTCCCTTATAAAGGGAATCACCCTTTACACAAAGGAGCCTTTTTTACCCCTCTCCGCCTCTACGAGGCACCTCCCCCAAGTGGGAGGCGAATGCGGATTGAAAAATTATAGAAGACAATCCTCCCGTCTTGACTACGTCAAGCCACCCTCCTTTACACAAAGGAGCCGAAGAGGATTTGAGAATTATAGAAACGACCTCTCAGTCGCTAAAGCGACAGCTCTCCTTATCGAAGGAGAGCCTTTTTTCCTTTACACAAAGGAGCCGAAGAGGATTTGAGAATTATAGAAACGACCTCTCAGTCGCTAAAGCGACAGCTCTCCTTATCGAAGGAGAGCCTTTTTTCCTTTACACAAAGGAGCCGAAGAGGATTTGAGAATTATAGAAACGACCTCTCAG
>CAYNLN010000046.1:0-4274 GCA_964398065.1 uncultured Christensenella sp.
GGTTTGAAAGCAAGGCTGTTTAATATAGCGAAGGGGCGGCGCATTCGCGCCGCCCATACGCTATATTTGCATCGTAATATCTAAATTTTGCGTTTTATAATATCTTTAATGCGTTTTTTAGTGGACGTTGTTATATTGTTGAACAACGATCTTTGCTCATATTATTAGATTTAGTTCGGTACAATATTTTTACTTACAAAAAACACAAAAACACGGCTATAAGCCCGTTAACAAGGTTTTTGGGATTTATTGTTTGTAAAAATTATATCATAAAAGCAAAAAAACACCCGACTTTTTCTCGGACGGACATTTTTTGCGATATGATAAAAGCCCGAAAAAATCGGGCTTTTAAATTAATCCGTTTTCTACGACAAACCGCTTGCGATATTTAATTCGGCGGTATGTTATCGTCTTTTTTTTCACTCTCGTTAATAGCGGGTTTTGCCGAAAAACTTTTAAACGGCGGGCATATGTAAATCAAGTACCCGGCAATCGAGGAAATTAACATTGGTAAACTAAAATTCTTTGCAGAATCATAAAAATTCTCAATAGTCTCGATTGCGCTTAAACCGTCGGCAAGAGCGATAACCATAAATAGTTCGATCGACATATAAACGGAAACAAATATCATAAATTGTTTCCATTTGCGCTTACTGTCTACGCTAATAATCAAAACGGCGTCGACCACGTCGAGGAATTTGATAAAAAGCAATAAATACAAAACATCCACCGCCAACGCTTGATACAAAGTGTTAAGCGCTATAAACCCTTCGGACAAATCTACCGACATAAACGCAACGACAATACCGCGGAAAATGTTTTTAACGGCAGGTCTGGTAAATAGAATTCCCGCCGCAAACAACAATGCGCATTTTATCAGGTAATAAAAGGAATTAGACACATTGACCGCTACGCTGTTTTCGCTATACATAAAGTTATACGCCGTAACGCACAAAACAAGCACTGAAAAAGCGATTATAAAAATCGATAAAACATTAACGCCGTAAGTCGTGTCCGTCAAAATAGATACGAAAAGCACGTAAAAGACGCACTTGTTACAAGCTTCGGCTAATTCCATACGAGTCCTACTTAAGGCAATTTTTAAATTTTTACCGATTCCGTACTTAATGATTTTTACGAAAGACTTAATCTGAAGTATCGTCAGCACGATAAACGTAATACCCTGCGCTAAAGAACTCAAATAGTAATACCATAATTTTAAATCAAGCGAAAATACCGACAAAATTTTTTCAACGGCGCCGATTATCGATACACTGTCAGAAACCGGCGAAAACGCACCGGCTATAAAACCGAATGTCAACACTGCATGCATACATATCATTGCCGCAATGCAAATTTTCGTAATACGTTTTTTCGTTTCAGCCCTCTTAACGTCGGTAATTTCATCCGCCTCCCGATGCAAATTTTCGTCAGCCGATGTTTCTTCGTCACTTATAACCGTCGCAACTTGACAAGGTAGTTCAATAGCCGCATCGACTTTTTGTTCAGTTTGTGTTTCGACGGCGTCTTGAGGCGGCATAACTACCGTTTCATCGCTTGACAAAACGGCGTTTTCTTCGGGTTTTACCGTTGAGTACGATTCGTTTTCTTTTTGAAGATCTTCAATATTTCTTTTGACGGCTTCGGCAATCAAGAGTTGCAAGTCATCGTTATTTATATTTAGCGTTGTAGTCTCTCTCGAGTTGTCTATTGCTCGAGCTTCTTTGTAGTTATCGACGTCTTCTTTGTTTTTAACGTTTAAGTCCTTTTCGCCGAGCAATTCTTTGATTGCCGTTTTCACCTCTTCTACGGTGAATGTCTTTTCGTTTTTTTCACGGTTTTCGGCTTTTTCACATTGGGGTAAAGTCGATTTTTCTTCATTTAAAGCCTTTAGATTTTTCTCTTCGTCGCTACGGATTTCATCGATAGTTTCTTTAATAATTTGCTTTAACGCAAGTTTGAGATCGTTATTTGCCGATGCGTTTTGAATAGTTTCGCTACCCTTCGGTGTTTCGTTAATTAATTTTTCATCCATCGTAATCACCCCTACTCAAAATCCTGCATATTGTAAATCGTTACGAAATACGGAAAATTTATCGAAGTATTGTTTATATGCGACAAGCGTATCGACGTTTGCTCCGCAGCGCCTATATCGACGTGAGAATAACTCAAATCGCTACCGCTTTCGTAATTATAGCTGTATAAAACATTGATCAAAGGGCTTTTTTTATCGCGCAAATTAATACTCACTTCGGCATTGTCGAAGTTTTCGGCCGAGATATAGCCATTGAGCGATCCGGTGGAAACGAGTACGTCGCATAAATCGCTACAAAATTCTCTCGACTTCGACGGCAATAATTTATAAACTTTGTCCGTCTTGGTAAATTTTTCTGTTCCGACGTCGCTTATATACTCGCCGATCATTTGCAATTGTTCGTAATTCATCTCGGTGGCATCAAGCCATTCGTCGGCGCTTTCTAAGTCAATCCACTTGTTTAGCGCTTTTACAGGGAAAACTTCGCTTTGACGTTCGCCGTTGACGGTAGATAATATGCTACAACGGGAAAACTTACAAAGATTAAGCTTCTCCGATAAATATATCGCGCATTCCATCGACACGCCGGCAACCACATCTTGTGAACTGCTCGATGACGTATACGCCGACTGATTTAACGTGATGTCGCACTCTATCTCGTAATAAGCTTCCGACTGCGTAAAATAGCAGGTCATCGCTCTTGAAATAGTGCAAGAGTACGACGCCGAACCGCTATAGGAAGACCCGTAATCGTCCGTATACAAACTTGACTTTCCTTTAATACGTCCTCTTGTGTTAACCGATAAGGTTACACTTTCGTACTTGTTGTCTTCAGCCGCACTCGATACCTCGTAAGACAAAGGACCGACTGCCGCGTAACCATCGATTTCACCATCGGTAAGCGAACAAAGCACGTCGCCGAGTTCCTCTAACGTCGATATTTTTGCATCCTCGCCTGCACCTATGCCGCAAATTTCGTCACTCTGCGCTCTTAAAGGGAGCCAAAATGCCACGGCAGCTAAAACCACGCATATGGCTAAGATTATTATATTTTTCATAAATGCTCCTTAATTTTATTATGTGAACACCATGTTTTCTTGATTGTATCACATTAATATGTAAATGTCAACACAAAACGACAAAATATGCGCCTACACTGCCAGAAAAATGAATTTATGCATAAAAACCGTATTAATTTTTATACAAAAAAAACGAGTCCGATATTATCGAACTCGGTTTTATATTACTTTTTGTTTCAATTTAAATTGCGTCGATTGTCAATTTGCCGAATTTTTCAAAAAAGTTACGTTATTATGCATCGGCAAAAGAAAAAGAAATTATCGATTAAGCCTCGCAATTATATAAAAAGTGGGGCTATAAGCCGATTAGCGGCATTTTCTCGAACAGTTTTATAGAGCTAAAATCATCTATATGCAAACTGCGTAACGGTTATATCCGTTATTAATATTTCGTCAAACGGCAAAGCGTAATCCGAAAAATACGTTACGACGCATTTTTTTCTTAAAAAATCGCATCCTACCAAACGGCATTCGGAAACTTCCTTACCTTCCGAAAACAATTTAACGGTCATATCTTTGCCGTTAGCGCCCGACGAGCCTATAACGCTATCGTTTAAACCGCTTAAATAAAGCGCATCCAAAAGAGCCGACGTTTCTTCATTCCTATAAGACTCGCCTATTTTTTTAAGCGTAGACGCCGAAAACAGCGCGCCGCCCGAAAGAGCGTATTTATGGTTAAACGTAAAAGTAACTTCATAACCTTCGCCCGTATTATTGACGACAACGCCTACGTTTGCGGAAACTTTTTTAGACGCGTCGAAAGTCGAGACGGAAGTTGCGGTAAACTTTTTCGCATCGGCTTTAATGCGGTATTCTTCGGTTAAAACCACTTGTGTTTTTCTATATTTTTCCGTATCGAAAAAATTCGAATAGCCGTTTTTTAAAAAACCGAAATAGCCGCTTGAAAAACCGACTACTATAAATACAGCCAAAAGCGCAATAGCCAAAACGGCTATTCTTAGTTTATTATTTTTACCGAAAATTAATTTCATACTACTTTATATACTAAAAGCCGTTTCGAAAAACGGCTTTTGATAACAGATATACGCTGCAAAAATCTTTTGCAAAAATTATCTCTTTGAGAATTGAGGAGCACGACGAGCTTTCTTTAAGCCGTATTTCTTTCTTTCCTTCATTCTCGGGTCTCTGGTTAAATAACC
>CAYNLN010000047.1:0-3566 GCA_964398065.1 uncultured Christensenella sp.
TGTTTTTGTTCATTATTGTCGAAAATTGTAGGTTTTTATATAATCCATACCTCAATTTAAGTTTTTTAACGATTTTTTAGATTTAAGAGTCTATTTTTGTAAAATCCGAAAGGTATGTAAATTTACGGCGGTCTGTAGCGCAAAAGTTAGTATCCCCACACTTAATCGCGCTGCTTAAACTCTTATTTACACAACAAAAACACTCGTGGCGCCAAGCGGAGATAAAACAGTAAATAGTTTTTCGTAACACTACCAAATATTTTGCGTGCTTTTATCGCTAATTATAAAAATGGCGGTTATTACTCTTGACAAAAGCACATAGTTCGAGTAAAATAAAGTATGATTTTATTTTACTCGAACATTTTGTTAATTGGAGGCAAACTTTATGTATATCAAACGTCAACTTGAAGGAGAAGTGTTGAGTGCGTCCCGAAATTATCCCGTAGTTATGGTATGTGGACAAAGACAAGTCGGTAAATCTACTATGTTGAACCATATAAAGGAAGCCGATAGAAAATACGTTACTTTTGACGATATCAACGCGCGACGTCTTGCCGAAACCGATGTCGGACTGTTTTTTGAAACCTACGGGACAAAGCTTCTTATAGACGAATTTCAACGCGTACCGTCTATTTTACTCGAAATGAAACGTATAGTAGACGAAAAAGCTTTAAACGGTGAGAATAATTCAGGAATGTTTTGGCTTACCGGTTCACAAAAATTCCAAATGATGCAAAACGTTTCGGAGTCGCTCGCCGGGCGTGTGGCTGTATTTGACATGGCAAGTTTGTCAAACGCGGAAATCGAAGGTCGAAAAGCACGTTGTTTTTCGCCCGAAATCGAAAAATTAAAAGAAATTTCACAAGACGTCACCAAGAAAGATATCCATCAAATTTATAGGGATATTTTCCGTGGCGGTATGCCTAAACTCATAACTTCGGATATCGAGCGCGACCGCTATTACGCGGATTATGTCAATACCTACCTTGAAAGAGATATAAAAGATTTATCTCAAGTAGGAAAACTAAGCGAGTTTTACGATTTTCTTGTTTTAATCGCAGCGAGAACCGCACAAGAATTAAAATACGACGAGATCGCAAAAGCAATCGGAGTATCTGCTCCTACGATAAAAAATTGGATTAGCATACTCGAGCGTTCCGGCGTAATAGTAATATTACGTCCTTACGCATCAACGCTTTCCAATCGGCTTGTAAAAACCCCGAAATTATATTTTATGGATACGGGGCTTTGCGCCTATTTGTGCCGTTGGCCGACGGCGGAGACGCTTGAAAACGGAGCAATGGACGGCGCGTTTTTGGAAACATACGTCGTAACCGAAATAATCAAAAGCTATTATAATTCGGGTAAGTCCTCGGATTTATATTATTATCGCGATATAGACAAAAAAGAAATAGATTTACTTATCGAAAAAGGCAATAAACTTTATCCGATCGAAATAAAAAAAGCCAAAAATCCCGCTCACGCCGATAAAAACCTCGATGTATTAAAAGTATTCAAAAAAGAAATTGAACCCGGTATAATTTTTTGCATGACCGATGAATTGATTCCGTATAGTAGAAACGCTTGGCTCTGTCCTGTTTCGCTAATATAAAACAACAAATTAATTCGGATTTTTACTGCGATTTTATCGAAAATCAATATATACGTCAAAGTATAAATCGAGTCAAAAATACACAATAATCGACCCATAGGGCAACTTTATACTCTATTTCGTTGTTTTCACGCATTCAAGATTCGGGTCGATAAATTAGTCGCAAAAGTAAAAAACAACGACGAAAGTTTCTGAAAAAAAATTATTAATATTGTTATAAAAACGGCTTGTAAGCAGCATCCGAAAGCAACAGTGCAAAACATAGCTGCTTTAACAATATAATAGAATAAGGGTTTAAAAAAATTATGCTTTTTCACGGCTTGTTTTTAAATATTATTACAAAAAAACTTGAAAATAAGTTGTTAGTATGCTAAAATATTCTTGTCTAAACAAGAATTTAAGAGCAAAAATGATTAAATTCTCAGTGAAGACCACAAACAAAAAAACACACAAAAGAGGAAAGGAAAGATGAGGCAGCAAGGCATACGTATAGGTATGGCGCTATGTATGTTAGCAGTGGCTTTGGTAATTGCAACGTCATACTTTAACGGGGAGAAAAGGTATATAATAACGGCGGATGACGCAATAGTTTTGTCTTTTGGTGAAAGTCAAACACTTAACGAAATAGTTTTAAACGAAGACGGTATAACCCAATACGTAATAACCGCTAAAGTAGCCGTTTCAAACGAAACCGCCGTCGTAAACGCCACGCTTACCGTTAAGATAGAAAACGAAAGCGAAGATAAAACTTTAGATATCGTTGCTTTTACGTTATATAAAGACGGCGAAACTACGCCTTTAGGTAGTGTTACGGGTAAAGGACAAATAACGGTAACGGAGATAACGAAAACAACCACATATAAATTACAGATATCTCTTCAACAAAAAGAAGGAAGGTATACCGCAGAAGAATTAGGGAAAATAGGCGGAAGAATGGTAATATCTTTTACTCAAGGCGGTGAAGACAATGACGAGGAAAAGCTTATTGAGTATTATGGCTATCATGCTTTCCGCAGCGGTAATAATTTCAACTTATGCGTTATACAAACAAAACGCAGAAGATAAGATCGTAAGTATAACCTTCGGCGAGATATACGAGTTAAGTATAGGCAGCGACGGTGACGAAACAACTGCGGTAAACCCGAACAAGTCTTTAAGCCTTGGCATAACGTTAAAAGACGCTAAGTTAAACGGAGACGACAAACAAGACGAGTATACACACGGCAAGTTTTATATAGAGATAACCGACGGCTCCCCTAAAGATATGTTAACGTTTACGTTAACTAAAGACAATAAAACCGTAGCGGAACACGACCAAATCGTTAAAACAAGCAATAACGAGCCCGAAGGCTACGTTACGGAGATAGGAAAAGGAGATATATCTTTAAAAGTAAACTATGCCATAAGCGATACGGCAAAAAGTAATTATTTAAATTATGCGGGTAAAAGCGTAACGGTAATATTCCATTGGGAGTTTACGGCTTCTTTACTGAAAGTAAACGTATACAATAAGTGGAACGGGAATATTAATTACACGCTGTATAAAGATAACACCGAGATATCTACCGGGACAATAAGTAATTTCGAAAACGAATATTGGGGTAGCATACAAGTACCTAAGGATATTACCAAGATAACGTTTAAAAACGAAGATAACACAGCCGGCGTAGACGTAAGCTTTACAAACGTAACAGCAACCGAAGTATGGACGTTGTATGGCAACAGCGAAAAAGAATGTTCTGAAGTACATACAGTTACCCCCGATAGCAACTAACTAACAAGAAACAAACCAACTAACAAACTTAAACTTTTGTTTTTCAAAACAAAAGATAAACTACAAAAGAGAAAAAACTTAGAACACAAAAGACAAAAGTTTTAAGTACAAAAGATAAAACGTAGGGGCGGCGCGAATGCGCCGCCCCTTCGCTATATTAAACAGCCTTGCTTTCAAACC
>CAYNLN010000048.1:0-3237 GCA_964398065.1 uncultured Christensenella sp.
AATACGCCGGTTACGAATTAGTCCGCGGTTGCGGTTGCCGTAACGGTTTTTGCGGGGCATGCGCGACTTTTTACCGTATTAAAGGAAAACAAGAATTAAAAACCTGTCTTGCTTGTCAGCAGCAAGTAGAAGAAGGTATGTACGTAGCGACACTTCCTTTCTTCCCGCTCGTAAAACAGGTTTACGATATCAATAAAATTAAACCTACGGAACAAATTATGATGCAACTTTATCCCGAAATTTACAGTTGCATCGGTTGCAACGCTTGCACGAAAGCCTGCCCGCAAGGTTTAAACGTAATGCAATACATCGCTTATGCTCAGCGCGGCGAATATAAAAAGTGTGCGGAAGAAAGTTTCGACTGCGTAATGTGCGGTATTTGTTCTTCCCGTTGTCCGGCGGGGATTTCCCATCCGCAGGTTGCAGAACTTTCCAGAAGACTTTACGGTAAATATTTAGCGCCCGAATGCGAGCATTTAAACAAGCGCGTTTCCGAAATAGATAACGGCGATTTCGTAAAGATTATGGAGGACATCATGGGCAAATCCATAGATGAAATGAAAGAACTTTACAATCATCGCGATATCGAAAAGTAAGGAGGTTAAAAGTGTACAAATATACAGACGAACAACTTGCTTCGATGAAAAAAGTCGAGGCGACAAGACAACAACGCTTGCAAAACCTCTTTCCCCGTATGTCGGCGGACGAAAAGGACGCCGTATTAAAGGAAAACCACCCAGATTATATCGATAGCGCTTACGAGGCTTTAAAAGTCGGTCCGAATAAAGGCGATAAAGTTTTACACGAACTTGCCGACCTTTTGCAAGGTAAATCCCGCGTATCGGGCAAAAAGATCGATTTATCCGATCCCGACTATGACGTAGACGTTTTAGTTATCGGCGGCGGCGGAGCGGGCTCGAGTGCGGCTATAACCGCCCACAATAACGGCGCTAACGTTATGATAGTAACAAAGCTTCGTATAGGCGACGCCAATACGATGATGGCGGAAGGCGGTATTCAGGCGGCCGATAAGCCTAACGACAGCCCCGCAATTCATTATTTGGACGCTTTCGGCGGCGGACACTTCGCGGCAAAGCCCGAACTACTTAAAAAACTCGTTTACGAGGCTCCCGACGCTATTAAATGGCTTAGCGACTTAGGCGTAATGTTCGACAAAGACGAAGACGGTAATATGATTACCACTCACGGCGGAGGAACCAGTCGTAAGCGTATGCACGCTTGCAAGGATTATAGCGGCGCCGAGATTATGAGGACGCTTCGCGACGAGGTTTTAAATCGCAATATCCCCGTAGTAGACTTTACGGCGGCTATAGAAATCATTAAGGATTCCGAAGGTAACGCGGCGGGCGCCGTTTTAATGAATATGGAAACTAAGGAAATCCTTATCGCCAAAGCCAAAACGGTTATTATCGCGACGGGCGGAGCGGGAAGACTACACTATCAAGGTTTCCCGACCAGCAACCACTACGGTGCAACCGCCGACGGTTTGGTTCTTGCTTATCGTGCGGGCGCGCACTTACTTTATGCCGATACCCTTCAGTATCACCCGACGGGCGTTGCCGAACCTACTCAAATTTACGGTGCGTTAGTAACCGAAAAGGTGCGTAGTTTGGGCGCTCAACTCGTAAACGCCGACGGAAACGCTTTCGTGTATTCCTTAGAAACCCGTGACGTTACGGCGGCAAGCATTATACGAGAATGCAAGGGTAGAAATAAAGAAATCAAGACTACCGACGGTCAAGGCGTATGGCTCGACACCCCGATGATCGATATGATTAACGGCGAAGGCACTATCGAAAAACGTATTCCGGCAATGCTTCGTATGTTCGGCAAATACGGTATCGATATAAGAAAAGAACCTATTTTGGTTTATCCGACGCTTCATTATCAAAACGGCGGTATAGATATCGACGCCAATTGTGAAACCACCACGGTTAAAAACCTTTTCGTAGCAGGGGAAGCCGTAGGGGGCATTCACGGCAGAAACAGACTTATGGGTAACAGTTTGTTAGACATTATCGTTTTCGGCAGAGACGCGGGCGAAGCGGCTTCAAATAAGGCTAAAACGGTAAAGGTCGGTAAACTTAATCTTAACCACGTAAAAGAATTCGATAAAGAACTTGCTAAAGAAGGTATTAAACCTACGAAGCTTTCTCCGCAGATTTTACCTAACTATGCAAGAAAGGAGAACTAATTAATGGAAACATTAGCAACTATTTGCGAAATCGTAATGGTAATTTGTTTCGGCGCAAGTTGGCCTTTTAACATTATTAAGGCTTACAAGGCGAGAACAACCAAAGGCACAAGTCTTTTATTTATGAGTTTAATAGGCTTGGGATACGTTGGCGGAATTTTAGGTAAGATATTTACATTGGCGGCAAAAGGCGGGCTTACTTGGCTTCAATGGGTAGCATTTGCTTTCTACATCATCAACCTTTGTATGATAATTACAGGTTTAACTATTTATTTCCGTAATAAACGCTTAGATGCGCAAAGAGCGAACGAAAACAAATAATCAAAGTTTAGTCGAAGTATAATTCGGCTAAAACAAATCAAAAACGTCAAAATTAAATTTTGCAACATTAATAAAAAAAATTATTTTTTGAATAAAGAGGTAAAAAATGAAAAAACTCGATTTAACCAAGTATGGCATTACCGGTACTACCGAAATCGTTCACAATCCTTCTTACGAATATTTGTTTGAAGAAGAAACCAAACCCGGCTTAGAAGGCTATGACAAAGGTCAAGTAAGCGAACTCGGCGCGGTTAACGTTATGACCGGCGTATACACCGGCCGTTCCCCCAAAGATAAATACATCGTTATGGATAAGAATTCCGAAAACACTGTTTGGTGGACTTCCGATTCTTATAAAAACGATAACCATCCTATGAGCGAAGAAACTTGGGCAAAAGTTAAAGAAATCGCTATCAACGAACTTTCGAACAAAGACTTAATCGTAGTCGACGCTTTCTGCGGTGCAAATAAGGACACCAGAATGGCTGTTAGATTTATCGTGGAAGTTGCTTGGCAGGCTCACTTCATTAAGAATATGTTCATCAATCCTACCGAAGAAGAAGCCGCTAATTTCGAACCCGACTTTATCGTTTACAACGCTTCCAAAGCAAAAGTAGAAAACTATAAAGAATTGGGTCTTAACTCAGAAACCTGCGTTGCTTTCAACATCACCAGTAAAGAACAAGTTATCATCAACACTT
>CAYNLN010000049.1:0-3134 GCA_964398065.1 uncultured Christensenella sp.
TCGACGTTTTTGTTTCTGCGTTTTTTTACGCAATCTGTTAAAAGGTATTCTATTTGTCCGTTTACGGAACGGAACTCGTCCTCAGCCCATCGGGCGAGTTCCTCGTAAAGTTTTTGCGAAAGTCTTAAAGGGATTTGCTTTTTTTCGTCAGCCATTAGTAAATAGAACCGGAATTTACTATGGGCTGTGCGTCCTTATTGCCGCAAAGGACTACCAAAAGGTTGGAAATCATAGCGGCTTTTCTTTCGTCGTCGAGTTTAACGCTTTGGTTTTGTTCGAGGCGTTCAAGCGCCATTTCGACCATACCTACCGCGCCGTCGACTATCATTTTTCTTGCGTCGATTATAGCCGAAGCTTGCTGGCGTTGTAACATTACCGCCGCAATCTCGGGTGCGTAAGCAAGATAGGTGATGCGTGCTTCGATAATTTCAAGCCCCGCTATCATAACTTTTGACTGAATTTCTTCTTTAATACGGCTCGAAACGACTTCGGCAGAGCCCCTTAAACTTCCTTCGTCGGCAATGCCGTCGCCGGTAGTGTCTACGTTGGGCGCTACGTCGTAAGGATAAATACGTACTATGTTACGAAGTGCGCTGTCGCATTGAAGTGAAAGATATTCTTTGTAGTTATCTACGTTAAACGCCGCTTTTGCCGTATCGACGACTCGCCACATAACGGCAATACCGATTTCGACGGGGTTACCGAGGCAATCGTTGATTTTTTGACGGTTGTTGTTTAAGGTCATTATTTTAAGCGAGATTTTTTTGTTGGCGGTTCCGCCGACAGCGGCTGCGGCTGCGGCGTCTAAATTATCGGCGCCTACGTCGCCGCTTTGTTTTAGTTTAGTCGTTGCGGCAGGGTTAACTGCAGACGTGAAAGGATTTACAAAGTAAAAACCTTCGCCCTTTATCGTGCCTATGTATTTACCGAAAAGGGTTAAAACCAAAGCTTCCTGCGGCTTCAATATTTTTAGACCGGGGAGCAAGAAACAGCAAAAAATGCCCAAAAGCGATGCCGCGGTTACTAAGTACGGCGTTAAAACGTCGTCGTTGATTCCCGCTAAAACAAACATCGCAATGCTTAAAACAAAGCCTACAAGGACTAAAAACAAGACGAGTCCGCCGTGTTTTTTATTAGTCAATAATTTTTCTTCCATAAATTACTCCTTATTATTTTGATATCAAAATGATATCACATAACGTATGTGTTGTCAACTAAATGCGTACAAATTTTAAAATGTCACATAAAAATTTTAAAAATTTCAAACGAAACGCCCCTTTCGATTATATATATAATAAGGAAACGTGTTATAATACAAGAAGCCAAAAACTTGCTTGCAAGGGTTTACAACTTCGAAGTATTACATATAGGGGAGCGCGAAACTCCGCGTTTTTGTAATTCGAGCACCCAATACAAACGGTATAATAAAGCTTACGTTTAGAGAGGATAAAAAATGAATGTTATAAAGTACATAAATATTTTTCTTGCCGTTATTTTTATGATAGTCGTAATCGCAAGGTTTTTTATAGGCTTTAAAAACGGTGTTTTTAAATCTTTGATACGACTTGCGGCGACGGTTTCTGCCATTATTGTCGCATTTATGACATACGGCATCGTTTTCGACATAGCGGGGCCTAAACTTAACGGACTTATAGTCGACGCTTTGTCAAAGGACCCGTCGCTTGGCGATTTAGCGGCAATGAATTCTTCTATTGACGCGGTCGTTGCGCTTGCCGAAAGTCTATGCGGTCCCTTGGTATATTGGAGCGTTTTCGTTACCTTAGATATTATTTTCGCGATAGTCGCATCGATTTTGTGTCGAGTATTAAAGATATTCCCGATAAAACCGCTTTTGTTATCACGCGGAATCGGCTCCGCCGTTTCGATTTTGAGCGGCGTTTTAGGCTTTATGCTTGTACTTATGCCGTTTGCAGGGTACATAAACACCTTGCCCGAGGTGTATAACGCGTTATACGAGCGAAACCTTATCGAAACGCCCGACGAAGTTACGGAAGTAGTTGACGGATTAAGTAGCGACGGCTTTTTTATGAGCGATTTTACAGCCGCCGTTACGAAACCTATCTTCAAAGCGTCGGCGTCGGTTAAAACCGAGGACGGCGTGACGATACGTTTCACCGACGAGATCGCCCCTTTAATAAAGGCAATTAACGAAATAAGCGACAACGGTATGCCGGACTTTTCTAATATGAATATTTCCGAAGCGGAAAAACTTTCCTACTTAGCGGACCTTGCGGACGAATCGCGATTTTTGAACGTGGTCGCAACCGAGTTTATTACAAAATCAGGCGAAAAGTGGCTTAAAGGCGAGTCCTTTTTAGGGATAAACTTAAAAAGCGCAATCGAAGAAAGTTACCCCGGGTTAAGCGGCGCGCTTGACGGCGTTTTATCAAAAATGGCAAACTTTAAAGGCGGCGACGTTTCTAAGTTTTTCGAAGAGTTTTTGTCGCTCGCAAAGTCTCTTGACAAGGCTATGGGCTATTTTGATAAGATAAGTAAGGTTTCCGATATAGAGGATTTAAACGCTTTGTCCGATAATCTTTTAGAGATACTCGGCGGTATAGACGAGTCGTCAAAAGAAGTTCTGCTTACCATGGTTACGCCCGAAGTCTTCGTCGGCATCGGCGCAAAAGAAGAGGAAGCCGAATTGTATTCGGAAATCGCGACTGAAATTTTAGATGCCGTTTCCGAAATGACCGACGAGGAAAAAAAGACAGAAGCAGAGGCTATAAACGCAATTGTAACTTACGCGGCGTCGTCTTCCGAAACGGCACCTGCCACAAAAGAGATTATAGGCGCAATAGTTTCGTCGGAGATAATCCTCCCCGCGGTAAAAACCGTTACGGAAAAAAACGGCGACGCGGAAGCGATTATCCAAGACGTAACCGAAGAACAAAAAGCCGAAATAAACTCCGCGATAGAAGAGTATAAAGCCGAAAACCCCGACGCAGACGAGGAAAAACTAAACGCGATAAAACTTCTTTTCGGTATATAGTTAATAAAAAAGGCACAATGAAATCAATCTTGTGCCTTTTTGCGTGAAAAGAAAAACTCGTTTATTTATGATATAAGCAATGATTGCTTTGATGGAAATGATTTTATTGCAACATATGAGG